>NZ_VPEE01000001.1:0-631289 GCF_013417345.1 Acinetobacter sp. YH16032
AAGTGATGGGAGAGCATGTTCAAGAGTGGATTCTAAATGTTCAGATAAAGACATAAAAAAATGAGCGTATTTACATACACTCATTTTTACTACATTTTTCTAATATTTGCTTAACTGACTGGCATTATGTCATATGACAGGTTTTTTTATGTATCTAAAACGTAGATGAAAGTGATCAACGCTAATTTTCTTAAAATGCTGGAATAAGATTGGTAAAGTGGAAAATAAAAGCAGCGAGGAAAACACCTAAGAAAAAGAAACAGTAAGCACCCTTGTCTACTCGAATACGAGGGCGTGCTTGTTCCATTAAGCCTGTTGATTGTTCCGGTATAATTTTCATCTAGGAGCCTAAATATTACTTTATAGTTAAATCCTATTTATTTGATGTATTTTTAGCATAAATATTCGCCTGAATCCATATATTTCCACGAATATATTGACCAATTTCGAAATTTTTATAATTCTCATCCTTAGTCGCGATACGAATAAGTGTAGCAGGTTGGTTATCTTCCAAAATAAGTGTTACATCATAAAGTTGATAAAATTGATCGTTGAACTGCATTTGGGTCTTGCCAACCACTTTTCCTTGGAACCAGGCCTCATCTTCCTGACCCATGGTTTCACCGTACAAGTAAGCCACCATTTTCGAAAAATCGACCGTTACAGGTTCTTTATCGGCATCTGATTTAGGTTCCCAAGCATCGATCAGCTGCTGTAAATTATCTGGCGCTACACCATTGTGTTCACTCAAAATTTCATTTAAAGCACGATGGTGTTTAATTGAAGCTGGATCATCCACAACAATTTGTTCTTGATCAGCAACTTTTTCTAGCTCATAAGCCCAAGCATTTAATTGGACTTTATAAGATTGATTTTTTTGGTATTGAATTTGATTCACGCTGTATAAGCTATCAAAAGCATAAACCACACTATTATCACTAACTTTTAATTGTAACACTGCTTGCGTGTTGGACTTACATGTAATGATGCGTTCAATCGTCGCGTTCAACGTATAAGGACTATCAAAAGTAGGGAAGGCTGTTTTGACTACTTTAGGTTTATTGTCTTCTACAGCAATGACTTGAACCAATTGGATAGGTTGTTGTTTAGGTCCTTGAATTAGCCAAACATTCGGATCCATATCTTGTTCTTCAGCACAAATCCCCATCGGCATGACAGGTGCATTTAGTGCTTCACTCAACCATTTTGGAACCTGAACAGTCGGATCATCAGTTAACAGCGCCCAATGTTCTACATGGCTACCAAAGCTTTGATCTTCTATCGTAATAATTTCAGGTTTGTTTTGATTGTTCATATGCTCATTCTAAGATTGAGTGAATTACTCTATGTAATATCGAGGATAATTGATATTTTTCAAGTCTTGAATTGTTTTTTCTTTATGTAATCCAAAAGTTTAAAGCGGCATAAATGAAAAAGAGCACCTAAGTGCTCTATGGGAATCATGAGTTAGAACTTAAATGTAACATCTGCAATGAATTGACGACCGATTTCAGGACTTGGTGTTGGTGTCACTGAGGATGTATTGGAAGAAAAATACTCATTTTTACGGTTAAGTACATTATTAATGGTTAAACCAAAAATAGTTTGCGTATTCTTTGAACTCGGTATTGTGTAGGTAGTACGCATATCCCAATTCAAAGCATTTTTCGTTTTATATGCAGTGTAAGTGTCATATTTCATACCATCGAGTTCATAGACAAATTCAGTTTTACTGGTACTCAGGGTTTTTTTCATACCTGGTGTCCCTGCACGATAGCTAAGATAATGATTAATATTTAAAGGAATATTATTAAAACCAATATTCCAATCCAGTCTAACTGTCCATGGTGTATTGAAATTATCAGTGGGTTTATCTTCAGCATTAATCAGTTTGCCATCATAATAAATTTGTGATGTGCCTGTGTAGTAGTTGCTTTCATAGCTATCAAAATTACGATTTGTATCTGTCATATCGGCATTTAGGCTTAAATGATGCGCAGATTTTTTAAATACTAGCGGTTTAATATTTTTTAAAGAAAAAGTTAAGATATCAGCTTCAGATTTTCCTGAGTTGTTATAAGACTTATTACCTTGCTGCTGGCGTAATTGGTCTTTGTTTTCTCGCTTAACATATTTTAAACCAGTATTGATGTTCCAAATATTAGTGTTAAAAGCAAATACAGATTCATCTGAAAATGGCGTATCCAGCTCTGACCTTGATTTGAAGGATGGCATATACGTCGGGTCGAGTTCCCAACCTTCAGAAAGACTATTTCTCTTAAATTTTGTCTGTAATCGACCTCGTTGATCTTGTAATTCGTTGGCGAATGCGTTTAAACCATAATAGCGATTCCAACCAGCCGTAATAAATAATTGATCATTGCCAAATGGCTTCAACACAAATGAACTACGAGGTGCAATATTGGTATTTTGAGTCAGTGAATCATAATCAGCTCGTAAGCCTAAACTAGACTGAATAAATGGATTAACATAAATTGAATCTTCGAGATATGCATGCCAACGATCTTGGCGTACATTGATTTGTCCTGCATCATATTTAAATCGTTGCGTTAAATATTGCCCGTCAATTGAATTGCCTTCATCACAAGCATCATAACGACGACCATCAGAAGCGTAACAGTTTAAGTTTTCAATATTTTTTGAAGCGATAGTAGTTGTGTAATAGTTATTAGAAACTTCAGGTCTTTCCCAATACGCTTCATAATGACCATAACCTGCACCCACTTTGAATTGGTGTGATGAGTTCGCAAACTTTATTGGTTCAAATAAGGCTTTGATTGAGTATTCCAGTTTTTGTTCTTCTTGTGATAATGCACCATAGTTTCCATAGGATTGCGTACTTAAATTCGGATTCCAATTTTTTGTTGAAGATCGAGCCCACACATACGCATCCTGTTCTGCCTCTCGCGAGCTGTTTTGTGTTTGATAATTAAGTTGTTGTTCTAACCGAACAGCATTTAATTTATTTTTTAAATTGATATAAATACTTTGGCTATCAGATATTTGCGTGTTTTCTGAGTTTGAAAATGTAGCATTGAAGTATTCACCTTTATTTTCAAATAGCTGAGTTCCTATTTTTAATGAGGTTTTATCTGAAGGTGTATAGAAGAGTTCTACACCATAATTGCTCGCAGCACGTGTTTGGTCTAATTCTGCTGGCTCAATAAAATTCGTTTTTAATGGAATTAAGGAATGTCGAAAAGAGCCAAAAGCATTGAAGCCTAATTGGTTTGTGAGATTACCATACAGTGTTGCACTGACTCCTTGTTTAGTAAAGAAAGGTTGATTTTTTTCACTGTTGGAGGTTTCAAATTCCTGTTGACTTTCTGGATTCGGAAAGTTGATTTTAGACCAAGAATCAGTTGTATAGTCATAAGTAATATTACCGTGAATTTTGCCTACCTCAGTTTTTGGTGCGCAGGTTTCTGCACTCACTACACCGCCAGTAAATTCACCATATTCAGCGCTCACATTGCTATCGAGCAGTTTAATATTACAAATCAGATCTGCATTGACTGCAACAGTTTGACTAGAGCCGAGTAGTTCATTATTTGAGTTCGATATTGTTGCACCCACAGGGTTAATATTATTGTTGATGCTCATCCCATTGATTAGAAATTTATTTTCATAGGGTAAACCGCCATTGATGCTAATTTCGGCTGGGCTAAGTTCACCTTGTTGTAAGCCACTTCTAAAATTATTACCAAATTGCACGTTAGGATTTACTTTTAAATAATCAGTAATGTTCTTAGAACTATTGGGTGTCTTGTCTAAATCGTCCTTCGTATAAACGGTTTTACCAACTTCTTGTTGCTCAGTTGCATTCGTTACGATTGTATTGAGTTTGATTGAATCATCATTAACTAATGAATTTATTTCTGTTTCATTTGCACAAACTGTGGTTGAGAGAATCGTAAGAATGGCTAAATTTAATTTTGAGCGTACAAATGACATGATTTAACATTGAGAGAATAAAAACGATAGCGATTATCATTTAGTAATACTTATTTCACAATATTAATGAGAATAATTATCAATACTATATTCCGATCAACATAATATAAAAAAGCGATAGTAAAAATTGGAAAAAAGAAACCCCAATACATATTAATGAAGATCAATCCACAGGATGATCAAGATATCTAAAATATTGGGGTATTTAAAGATTTTTACTCTGAAACGAGTGTTTCAAGTAAATGGGGCGCTAATTTATTTAAAATATAGCAGAATAATTCAGCTGTTTTCTGTGTGTCATACAAAGCAGAGTGGGCTTCTTTACCATCAAACTCGATGCCTGCTTGGATACATGATTTAGCCAAAACAGTTTGTCCGAACATCACAGCACTCAAAGTCACCGTATCAAAAACCGAGAAACTATGAAATGGATTTTGATTCTTAGTTCCAGTACGTGCAATTGCCGCTTTTAAAAAACCAAGATCAAAATGAGCATTGTGTCCAACTAGCACAGCATGTGTGCATTGTTGTTGTTTGCGTACCTCATTAATTGCTTTGAACATACGTTTAAGTGCAGACTTTTCATCTTCTGCCATCGCTACACGCATTGGATTAAAAGGATCAATGCCAATGAAGTCGAGTGAGCGACGATCTAAATTTGCACCTTCAAATGGATTGATGTGTGCATGATGCGCTTGACCAGGTACAAACTTTCCAGATTCGTCGTAAATGATTGGAATACATGCTATTTCGAGCAATGCATCGGTATCCGCATTAAAACCAGCTGTTTCCACGTCAACAACCACGGGTAGGAACCCGCGGAAGCGTTGACCGATGACAGGTAATGTTTCAGTGGTCACACTTTTCTCCATTGAATTGTTTTACCTGCATAAAGAGGAATGATCTGTTCGCCATCTAAATATTCAAGGCTTTCAGGAATCACTTGATCTTCTTTGATCAATGTAATGGTTTCAGTATTGCGAGCTAAACCATAGAAATCCGCACCAAAGAATGAAGTGAAACCTTCAAGACGTTCAATTTTACCGACCTGATCGAATGCTTGAGCATACAATTCAATTGCAGTTGGAGCGCTATAGCATCCCGCACATCCACAGGCATTTTCTTTCGCATTTTTAGAATGAGGAGCGCTGTCAGTACCTAAGAAGAATTTAGGGTTGCCACTTGTTGCGACTTCTAACAAGGTTTGCTGATGTGTCTGGCGCTTTAAAATTGGCAAACAATAGAAATGTGGTTTAACACCACCAACCAACATGTCATTGCGATTGAATAACAAATGTTGTGGTGTAATCGTCGCTGCCACGTTGCGATCTTGCTCAAGTACAAAATGTGCAGCTTCGCTTGTGGTGATATGTTCTAAAACTAATTTCAGTTTAGGAAATTGTTTAAGCAGCGGTGCTAAAACCTCATCTAAGAAACGTTTCTCACGGTCGAATATATCAACATGATGATGTGTTACTTCGCCGTGGAGTAAGAGAGGAACCTGATGTTCTTCAAGTTGTTCAATGACGCTATACACTTTACGTATATCACTAACGCCATTATCAGAATTTGTGGTTGCTCCAGCAGGGTAAAGCTTAATTGCATTTACATATGGAGAGTTTTTAATTTTTTGTACTTCTTCAGGAGAAGTATGATCCGTAAAGTAAAGCACCATACGAGGATCGAATTTTACATTTTCAGGAACATGCGCCATGATTCTTTCACGATAAGCATGTGCTTCTTCCACAGTTTTTACAGGTGGAACTGTATTTGGCATACAGATTGCGCGATGAAATTGCTTCGCCAAATCAGGAACAGTACGTTGAAGTGCTAAACCATCTCTTAAATGAGCGTGCCAATCATCTGGCTGGATTAAAGTGATCGTATTCAAGGCAAGTCTTACTGAAAAAATAACATAGATGATAATCGATATTGCTTGAAATTGATAACGACAAAAGCCGATAAAAGGGGTTTTACATCTATTTGTGCTGATTAATATGGAAATGAGGCATACGTTAGATGAATGAGTCACTATTCATCTAGAGAGCAATGATAGATTTTAACGACCAAATAAAAAACCGCGCTCGAAGCGCGGTTTTTTGAGACTAAATTAAATCTTAATTTTTGTCTTTAAGTTGTGGAACAGCAGAACCTGTACCGACAGCAAGTAAACCTGCACCAGTATAGATTCCTAACTTAGCGCGAGTATCTGTAATGTCTAGGTTACGCATGGTTAATTGACCAATACGATCCATTGGCGTGAATACAGAATCACCTTTTTCCATAGTTAAGCGTTCAGCTTCGTATGTAAGGTTCTCAGATTCAGTGTTCATAATAGTGTAATCGTTACCACGACGAAGTTCTAAAGTCACAGTACCTGTGATTGCTTTAGCAACCCAACGTTGAGCAGTTTCACGAAGCATAAGCGCTTGAGAGTCGAACCAACGACCTTGGTAAAGTAAACGACCTAAACGTAAACCGTTGATGCGGTACTGTTCAATGGTATCTTCGTTATGAATACCAGTCACAAGACGTTCGTAAGCAATGTGTAGAAGTGCCATACCTGGAGCTTCATAAATACCACGAGATTTCGCTTCGATGATACGGTTTTCGATTTGGTCAGACATACCTAGACCATGACGACCACCGATACGGTTCGCTTCAAGAATTAACTCAACTGGATCTTCAATACGTTGACCGTTAAGTGCAACAGGAAAGCCTTCTTCAAATGTGATTGAAACTTCTTCAGGTGCGATTTCAACGTCTTCTTTCCAGAAAGCAACACCCATAATCGGTTCAACGATTTTGATACCAGCATCAAGATACTCAAGATCTTTCGCTTCGTGAGTTGCGCCAAGCATGTTTGAGTCTGTTGAGTATGCTTTTTCTTTTGACATTTTATAGTCAAAACCGTTGTCGATGAGGAACTGTGACATTTCTGCACGGCCACCAAGCTCATCGATAAATGTTTGGTCTAACCAAGGTTTGTAAATTTTAAGTGCTGGGTTCGTTAATAGACCATAACGGTAGAAACGCTCAATGTCGTTACCTTTATAAGTAGATCCGTCACCCCAAATGTTGACGTCATCTTCTTTCATCGCAGTAACAAGCATTGTACCTGTGACTGCACGACCAAGTGGCGTTGTATTGAAGTAAGGTACACCACCTGTAGAAATATGGAATGCACCACATTGAATTGCTGCAATACCTTCTAATGCAAGTTGTAAACGGCAATCCACTAAGCGTGCTTTAACAGCGCCATAAGCTTCAGCTTTCTTTGGAATAGCATCGTAATCATCTTCATCTGGCTGACCTAAGTTTGCTGTATACGCATAAGGTTCAGCACCTTTTTGTTTCATCCACAATAAAGCTGCAGAAGTATCAAGACCACCAGAGAAGGCAATACCAACTTTTTTGCCTACAGGTACATTCTGTAAGATAGTTGCATTATCAGACATTGTTCATCCTAACGATAGAATATAGGCACCTAGAAAATTGGTAACCTGAAAAATATATTTCTTCAATTGTAGCACTTTTCGTTGGTAATTTTTTTTAAAAAAAGATACGTGGTGCAAAAATATTTGAATAAATAGCAATATTTCGTCAAAACTCAAAAGTAATAGGCAAGGCTTGATCTAATTCAAGATTTCTTCTTGAAAATAACACAGCGCATTTGTAAAGATTTTTATGCATCAATTTATTTTATTGCAATTTTTCAAAGCGAACTTAATGAAAAATATTTTTTGTAAGTGATTGAATATTAATATCTAATTCAATAGTTGGTAATTTATTATAGAAAAAGACAAAAAACTGCCATAAACAGTTATGAAAAAAGAAGTATAGTTTTATGCAACAAGTTGCAAAGCCCATAAAATAAGGAATTGCCATGACAACTCGCTATGCAAATATATTAAAACCTCTTGATCTTGGTTTCACTACCCTCAAAAATCGTGTCGTGATGGGATCGATGCATACCGGTCTAGAAGATCGTTTTTATAATTATCCTAAATTAGCAGCATATTTTGGTGAACGTGCTAAAGGGGGCGTAGGTCTCATCATTACAGGTGGTATTTCGCCTAATCGTCAAGGCTGGCTCCTTCCAGCTGGTGGCACAATGAATACCTTAGGTGATGTTGCCCCACACCGATTAGTGACACATGCAGTTCATAAACATGGTGCAAAAATTTTAATGCAAATTTTGCATTCAGGGCGTTATGGTTATCAACCTTTTGTGGTTTCTGCAAGCCCAATAAAATCGCCGATTTCACCATTCAAACCACGCCAAATGTCAGAAAAACAAATTTTGGATACGATTCAAGATTATGCGGCTACAGCAAGTATCGCGAAAAAAGCTGGCTATGATGGTGTTGAAATCATGGGATCAGAAGGCTATTTGCTGAACCAATTTATGAGTCGTCATGTCAATCAACGTACAGACCAATGGGGTGGTGAAATAGAAAACCGTATGCGCTTTGCAGTTGAAATTGTTAAGGCAATTCGCGCGAAAGTTGGCGAAAAATTTATCATTTGTTTCCGTTTATCTATGCTCGATTTAGTTCACGACGGTAATATAATGAGTGAAGTGATCACGGTTGCCAAAGCGCTAGAAGAAGCGGGTATCACATTATTGAATACAGGTATTGGTTGGCATGAAGCTCGTGTGCCAACAATTGTAACCTCTGTTCCTCGTGCGGCATTTGTAGATTATACCGCAGAGGTAAAAAAACATGTGTCTGTGCCTGTGATTGCATCCAACCGAATCAATATGCCTGAAACTGCCGAAGCTATTTTGGCTGAAGGTAAAGCCGACATGATTCAAATGGCTCGACCATTATTGGCAGATGCTTTTTGGGTGAATAAAACGGCGACTAATCGTGTTGATGAAATTAATACGTGTATTGCGTGTAATCAGGCTTGTTTGGATCATACTTTCAAAAATAAACGTGCCACATGTTTAGTGAATCCACGTGCAGCCTATGAAACTGAACTGGTTTATTTAAAAACCAAGAAGCCAAAAAAAGTAGCCGTTGTGGGTGGTGGTGTAGCTGGAATGTCTGCAGCGACCGTTGCTGCCAGTCGTGGTCATCTAGTTACTTTATTTGAAGCCACTAATGATGTAGGGGGACAATTTAACTTAGCGAAAGTTGTTCCTGGGAAAGAAGAGTTTCACGAAACCATTCGCTATTTTAAAGTCCAAATTGAGCGTACTGGGGTTGAACTTCGTTTAAATACTAAAGTTAATCGTGAACAGCTTGAGCGTGAAGGCTTTGATGAAGTAATTGTTGCGACAGGCGTTGTTCCACGTGCATTGAAGATCGAAGGAAGTGATGCACCACAAGTTTTATCTTATGCAGAAGTATTAAGAGGTGCGCCTGTGGGTCAAAAGGTAGCAGTAATTGGTGCTGGTGGTATCGGATTTGATGTGTCAGAGTTTTTATTAAAACCTGAACATCAGCCACAGCCACAACCTTTGGCAGAATGGAAACGTGAGTGGGGAGTTGATCCTGATGTTCAGTATGTTTCTGAAGGTGGTTTACAACCTGCTGAAGTGGATCATCCAGTTCGCGAAATATATTTATTGCAACGTAAGACAACGCCTTTGGGTATAGGATTAGGTAAAACCTCTGGTTGGGTTCATCGCGCCCAATTAAAAAAACATCATGTGAAAATGTTGCGTGGCGTTCAATATAAATCAGTGAGTGATGAAGGTCTGTGGATCGAAGTTGGTGGACATGATCAATTATTACGAGTCGATACTATCGTTGTTTGTGCAGGGCAAGAATCTGTTAAAGAGATTATGCCGTCAGAGACTGAAACAACTTTAGCGAAATATCATATTATTGGTGGTGCAAAGCTTGCTGCTGAGCTTGACGCTAAGCGTGCGATTCGTGAAGGTGCTGAAATCGCAGCCAAAATTTAATAAATTTGAATCATTTGGTGAAACTATATTCACTTGAATGGTTTGATTGTAATTTTTACTTGTCATGATATGAAAAGCTTCGTATTATGGCGCACATGGAAGCGTGGCAGAGCGGTTTAATGCACCGGTCTTGAAAACCGACGAGGGTGTGAGTCCTCCGTGAGTTCGAATCTCACCGCTTCCGCCAAATTCAAAAAGCTCTGACATTTGTCAGGGCTTTTTTATGAGAGAAAATAATATCTCTTCATTTCTTCATTTCTTCATTTCTTCATTTCTTCATTTCTTCATATTTAGAATTATGATGTGATCTTGACAAAGTTTCTCTAAATTAAAAATTTCATGATATCGTATTAATATATGTAAATATTTTAAAAATTATTAATTTTATAGAGTAATTAAACTAAATATTTTAAAATCATAGTTACAAAAAAATACATGAATAATTAATTAATAATAAATAAAGAGTTAAAGAGAAATTTACAAATGTGAAATGATTTTAATTAAAATGGCAAAATGTGACTTTATTTACACTTATTTTGTAATGTAATACCATGCTTTTGCAATTTTTTGCATACTAATCGACATTTTTGAAACATCCCACCATTCCTCAAATTAGAGTAAGACCAATGAAAAAAATCGCATTATTTTCAGCAGTTTTATTAGCTACGATTGCACAAGCAAATGCAGCTGATGGAACAATTACAATCAACGGTTTAGTTACTGATAAGACTTGTGACATTGTAACGCCACAGGGAAAAAATTTTACTGTAACTCTACCTACAGTTTCAAAACAAACGCTTGCTACAGCTGGTGAAGTCGCTGGCCGTACACCGTTCACGATCAATCTAAGTGACTGTTCAGAAGGTAAAGTTGCAACTTATTTTGAACCTGGTGCAACGGTTGATTTCAATACTGGTCGTTTAAATAACCAAGATGCTAATGGTGCTAAAAACGTACAAGTTCAATTGTTAGGAAGCAATAACCAACCTATTTTAGTTCAGCAGGCTGGTGCGAACGGTGCGCAAACTAACTCTCAGTGGGTTGATGTTGTCGATGGTGGAACTGCTGCACTTGACTACTATGCAGAATACTATGCGACTGGTGCTTCTACAGCAGGTCCTGTAACTACTTCAGTTCAATACACGATTATTTATCAATAATTTTTTTTGAAAATAGAGTTAAGTTATTAATTAACTTGACTCTTATCAAATGTATTAAGTAGAGATCAATTGCATGCTAGGTTCATTTAAAATTAAAACGATGATGTTGGGGGTATTGGCTTCGACAAGTTTTGCTCATGCTGAAATTATTATTCATGGAACAAGAGCAATATACCCAGCAGATGCAAGAGAGATCACACTACAGGTCAGTAACAATGGTGATAAACCATCATTGGTACAAGCATGGATTGATGAGGGTGATCCAAAGAGTAAGCCTGAACAATCTAAAGCTCCCTTCATTATTACACCTCCAATCTCGCGTGTTGATCCGACTAAGAGTCAATCGCTTCGAATCACGGCTTTGCCAAATGCAAAATCATTAAGTCGTGAACAAGAAACTGTGTTTTGGTTGAATGTTTTAGATATTCCGCCTAAACCTAAAGCCAATGCTGAAAGCATGGAACCAGATAACTTTTTACAACTGGCAATACGCTCAAGAATTAAATTATTTTATCGACCTTCAAATTTGAAAGATAAGGTTGCAGAAGCTCCAGCAAAATTGCAATGGAAGCAAGTGGGTAATCAACTCCAAGTGATTAATCCAACGGCTTATCACGTCACAATCACATCGATATTAAGCCAACAAACTAATGGAAAATTGGTGGATTTGATGAAAGAAGGGCTCATGGTGAGCCCCAAATCAAGTGAAAATGTAAATCTAAAGTCAGCTATCACTAATAATAAGTTGAGCTTTACAACGATTAATGATTTTGGTGGGCGCATTCAGACTGATTTGAAACTAAATCCATAAATTAATGAATCAATATCCCTATTAAATATTAATAGGTAGGCAAAAATATGCTGATCCGTAACCAAAAACAATATGATGAAAAAAAACTTCCAACAATTATGATTATTTTGGGGGCTATAACCTTCGGATTTACTTATTTAACGCCAGCACATGGTGAAGAGATTTCAAACGAATCATCAGCGGATGGTGTGGAATTTGACTCATCTTTTTTGATTGGTGAAAACGCACAATCAATTAATACAGATAGGTTTAAATTTGGAAATCCTATTTTTCCAGGTGAATATAATGTTGATGTTTACGTAAATGGTAACTGGTATCGTAAGCATCGAGTTGTATTCAAGAATGAATTAAATAATAAATCAGCAAATGCTTATACGTGTTTTGATGCAAAAACATTAATGCAGTTTGGTGTCAAAAAAGAGATTTTAAACTTTGAGCCATCTAATTCTACTTCGACATCATGTCAGCGTATTGAAAATTGGGTGGAAAATGCATTTTATGAGTTTGATTCTGCTCGTTTAAGACTAGATATTTCGATCCCTCAAATTGCGATGCAACAAAATGCTCAGGGCTACATCGACCCAAGTGCTTGGGATCGAGGGATTAATGCTGGATTTATTTCATACAGTGCCTCAGCATATAAAACAAAAAATAACTCTGAAACCAATCCTGAAATTAACAATGCCTTCATGTCTTTGGCAACTGGTGCAAATTTAGGTGGGTGGCAACTCCGTCATAATGGTCAATGGAAATGGTCTGATCACGAAGATCAGGGGCGTAATAAAAGTAGTTACGATGCAGTCACGACTTATGTACAACGTGCATTTCCCCAATATCGAGGTATGTTGACACTCGGTGATTATTTTACCAATGGTGAATTATTTGATTCTGTAGGTTATCGCGGTCTAGATTTCACAAGTGATGAACGAATGTTACCCAATAGCATGACGGGTTATGCGCCCCGAATTCGTGGTAATGCTCGTACGAATGCTAAAATTGAAATTAAACAACAAGGTCAAATTATTTATCAAACTACAGTTGCACCGGGTAGTTTTGAAATTAATGATCTTTATCCCACTGGCTTTGGTGGTGAATTAGAAGTTTCAGTCATTGAATCTGACGGTCAAATTCAGCGCTTTTCTGTACCTTATGCATCAGTTGTACAAATGCTAAGACCTGGTATGAATCGTTATTCATTTACGATAGGTGAGTTTAGAGATAAGGATATTGATTTAGATCCATGGGTTGGTCAGGCAAAATATCAACATGGGATCAATAACTATATTACAGCCTATACAGGGCTACAATTTTCTGAAAATTATCAGGCATATTTAGTCGGTACAGCTTTTGCGACACCAATTGGTGCGATTGCAATTGATATCACGCAATCTGATGCTAAGTTTGATCGAAGAAAAGATCAAACTGGACAAAGTTATCGTTTGAGTTACAGCAAATTAATTAGCCCGACGAATACGAATTTAACTTTGGCTGCTTATCGTTATTCAACTGAAAACTTTTTGAAACTACGCGATGCCTTTTTAATCCAAGATCTGGATGAAAAGGGGGTAAGCTCAGGTCATGTAGGTAAGCAGAGAAGTGAGTTTACCATCACGTTAAACCAAGGATTACCAAATAATTTAGGCAATTTCTATGCTACAGGTTCTTGGAGTGATTATTGGAACACCAACCAAAAGTCTAAACAATATCAAGTTGGCTACAGTAATACTTATAATTTGCTGACGTATGGTTTATCTGCCATTAAAAGAGAATTAGAAAATAATAATACGAATATGCGTAGCAGCGATACGGAGTATATGCTGACGCTTTCTTTGCCGCTCACATTTAAAAAGAGTGCTTTAAATCTAAGTTCAATTACCACGCAAGATCGTATTAATGTAGGTGCGAGTGGTACAGTGGGCGAAAAATTCAATTACGGATTTTCGACTTCCGCGGATTATGGCAATAATCCAAGTTTTAACACTAACGTACAATATCGAACAAATTATTCAACTCTTGGTGCGTCTTATAGTTTGGCGGATCAATATCAACAAATGTTAGTCACAGCCCGAGGTAATGTAGTTGTACACCGTGATGGCGTACATTTTGGACCAGATCAGGGGCAAACGATGGTCTTAGTCTATGCCCCTGAAGCCTCAGGTGCAAAAGTAAATAATTCGACAGGTTTAGAAATTAATAAATCTGGTTATGCGATTATTCCTTATGTCACACCATATCGTCTGAATGACATTAGCTTGAACCCTGAAGAGATGTCGACAGATGTAGAGTTAATGGAAACAAGTCAAAGAATTGCACCTTATTCAGGCGCGATAACGAAAGTGAATTTTGCGACTAAATCAGGGAAGGCAATTTATATCAAAAGTGCGCTAAAAGATGGACAGTCTTTACCATTTGCAGCAGAAGTATTCAATTCTAATCAAGAAAGCATTGGTTTAGTTGCTCAAGGTGGTTTGGTTTATGTCAGAACCGCAGCACTCAAAGATACTTTAAACATTGTTTGGGGTGATGAGCCAGATGATCGTTGCCAAATCCAATATGATGTTACTGCGCATCAGTCTGAAAATATGATTACGACAGAGGCTCTATGTCAATGAAAACAAATATTTTAATAGGTGCTGTTGTACTCTCAGGTTTTGCCATAACTTCTGTTCAAGCAGCTTGTACACCTCAAGCTAACTTTAGAACAGTTGATATTAGTATGGCTGTTGGGAGAGTCGTAGTCAGACCATCTGATCCAGTAGGCCGAGTTTTAACCAAAAAAACGTTTCCGATTTCACCGAATGGTTCGACTATTTCATGCGATCGAAATCCAGTAAATATTAATGCAAGACTGATTCAAAATGGTCAGCTGAGTCCCGCTGGGGATTCAGTCTATGAAACCAATATTCCAGGTATTGGGATTAGGCTTTATCGGGAAGCAGCAAATAATCAAAATTTCTCAGGTTACTATCCATATTCTCGAAGATTATCTGCCAGTAGAAATTACTATTTAGATAATGGTTTTTTCGTTGTTGAAATTATCAAAACTGCAGCGAATACGGGTTCTGGTGTAATAGCCCCGGGACGTTATAGTTCCTATGATGTTGATGGTTATACTTCACAGCCTTTCTTAACAAGCACAGTGTATGGTAATGCGATTACGATTGCTTCAAGTTCGTGTGAGATCCAAGGAAATATCAATAAAACGGTGAATTTACCTACAGTGAATAAATCCGACTTTAAAGGTATAGGATCTACAGCGGGTGAGCAGGCATTTGATATGAATATCTTATGTAATGGTAGAGATAATCCGACGAGTGTGACGGAAACAAACAGAATTAGCCTAAGTTTTGATTACACTTCAAATGGAAATAATTCAATCGTAAATGATGCAGCGTCAAATGTCAGAGCCAAGGGTGTAAATACACAATTAATTTCCAATTATCAAAATCAAAATAAAGTCATTACTCAAGGTGAGCAAATACAACTTGGCACCGTGAGCTCGAATCAAACGGTTCAATATAACTTGCCATTGAAAGCACGCTATATCCAAGTTGAAAACCAAGTAGAACCTGGTCGTGTAAGAGGTCAGGCAACGGTCACAATCCAATACCAATAGTGATATGTAGTTCACGTTAATGAAAAATATTTAATTTATAATATTGTTTTAACTATATTTTTATGTAAATTTAAAGATCGTATGCTTTATTGGGGAAAGGCAATGCGATCATTATTTATACTTATTCTAAATGTGGTCATTTCGGTGCATGTCGTGCATGCTCAAAATATTGAATTTCAAGGTTCAGTCATTGAAAACTATAGCTGTTCTGAAAGTTCTTTAGAAAAATATTGTATTGAATTACATGAACTCACTCAGCAGTTAAAAGATCATCAAGTGACTCAAGAGAAACGTTTAAGTTTAGATCATTATGTGGTTCAAGTAAGCAATGTAAATGGGCAAGATAAGAAAATGATTTCAGTTTATTACCACTAATTAAACTCAAAAGCTTGCAATGGATTAATGCTCTTCCATAAGAAACCTATGTTGTCATCAATGGAGATGGATTAAGTTTGTATTGAGGATTAATCACCAAACTTATTTGGGATGACCAGTAACCTTTTCTTGTGTTGATCATCTTCAACCACTCTGACTTCGGCATCTAGGTTATAAAGTTGATGAACTAATTTCTTAGTCAAAACATCTTCTGATTTACCTTGTGCAATGATTTGACCATCTTTCATCGCAACTAGAAAATCGGCACAGCGTGCAGCAGTGGCTAACTCATGTAGAACCATCACTATGGTTTTACCTTGTGAGGCTAGAGAGCGGACTAAATTTAAAATATCGGCTTGATGACCGATATCGAGCATACTGATTGGTTCATCTAAAAGAATTAAAGGGGTCTGTTGTGCGAGTACCATTGCGATCCATGCACGTTGACGTTGACCTCCTGATAGATTGCTTAAATTTTGATTTTTTAATTCGCTTAAATGGGTCGCAGACAAGGCATCATCAATCGCTTTTTGGTCTTCGATGTTGAGTCGTTTAAACCAACCTTGGTGTGGAAAACGACCGAAGCGCACTAACTGCTCAACTGTCATGCCGTTGGGTGCAGTTACATGCTGTGGAAGTAATGCAAGTTGTTTAGCGAGCAACTTTTTACTGAGTATATTCAGTTGATTTTTTTCCCAAATGACTTCGCCTTGATCATATGGATGAATTTGAGCAATACATTTTAACAAGGTCGATTTTCCACAGCCATTTGGACCAATGAGGACGATGACTTGACCCTGCTGAAATTCAGCATTGATACCCTTCAAAACTTGATGATGATTATATCCAGCACTTAATTGATTGATGATTAAACTCATGTACGACTCATACTTCTAGAATGACGATATAACAACCACAACAACAGTGGACCACCAACCATGCCACTAATAATGTCTGCGGGAATTTCGACAGGGGCAAGCAAATTTTTTCCAAGTAAATCGGCACTTAAAACCATTAATGCACCAATACACATGGTTGGGAAAATCGGAAATAAATGATGAGGAAATGATTTAAATGCGATGATTGGTGCGGCAATAGCCACAAATCCAATGGGGCCCGCAATACTGACAGCGGTCCCAGCGAGAAACGCAGCAATAATAATGAGCATCAGTCTAATTTTAGATAAGGGTTCTCCTAGACTATCAATGACAGAATCAGGGAGAACCATTGCACTAAATAGTCGCCGCCACAGCACAATAATACTGATAAGCAGCATGATAAAAATCGAAGTTGGTAGCAAGATGCTGTAGCTTCGACCAATCAAACTACCGCTACTAAAAATTAAAATATTACTGGTGTGCATTACTGGCAGTGTCGCAAGGATAAGGTCAAAACTGGCTTTCATGAGTGTTGCAATTCCGACCCCGATGACCAAAATACGATACCCCTGTGTTCCCACGCCGCCTGAAGCAATTAAAATAAAAAAAACACAGAAGATCGCACCCATTAATGCTTGCCACCATTGACCTAACATACTAGAACTTGAGAGGAGAATGGTGAATGCCAAAGCAAGCACTGCACTGTCACTGATACCAAAAACATCTGGGCTCGCAAGAGGATTTTTGGTGATAATTTGAAGAATGAGACCAGATAAGGCGAGTGCAGCGCCAATCAATAAGGCTGCCAAAAGTCGTGGTAATCTAATCTTTTCAACGAGAAGTTGATGTGGAGCTGACGCATTGCCTGTAAATACATTCCATAGCGTATTCAAATTTAATGTGATTTCGCCGTACATCAGGCTAAATAAACTGAGTGATATCAGTAGAATCACAATGATTATCCAAGCCTTTATCACTGATTTTTGTTTTAAACGACTCAACAGAGAAGACATATTATTTCTCCGCTTGAATGATATTTTGTAAGTTATTTTGACGCACCATCCATATCAAAATAGGTGCACCTAATAAGGCTAAAAGAATACTGACAGGGGCTTCGAAAGGTTGCACGACTGCACGTGCAATGATATCCGCGATCAGCAACAACAACATGCCAAATAGTCCGCTATAGATGAGCTGTTTCTGAATACTCTGAGCACCAATAGCTCGTGCAAAGTAAGGTGCAATCAAGCCTAAAAAGGCAATTGGTCCTGTTAATGCAACGGCACTTCCAGTTAATAAAACCACAGCTAAAATGCAGAATGCATCAAGTAGTTTCGTATTTAAGCCTAAGCTATTCGCCAGTTGATCACCAACTAAGCTAAGACCTAGAGGGCGTATTACCAATATAGCGATGATGAGTCCGATCGCCATTAAAATTAGTGCAAGACTGAGATATTGAATATCGACGCGATTGAGCGAACCTAAAACCCAAAAACGATAGTCATCTAAGCCATTTTGGAAACTCAGAAGAATGGCAGCCATAAAACCTTGGAATGTACTGGTGATCGCCAGTCCAGCCAAGACTAAACGTGTAAGTGAGCTTTGATCTGTCATTTGACGAGGGGTGATGGCAAAGACCAACAAGGCACTCACTAAAGCTCCAATCAGCGCCCAAAAAAATAGTCCGAAGGTATCCATTTGAAGAACAATGGCCAAAACAATGGCAAGAGATGCACCACTATTAATTCCGATTAATCCACTATCAGCCAAAGGGTTTTTAAGCAAGTTCTGAAGGATGACGCCTGAGATCGCTAAAGCTAATCCGACACTCACCGCCGCAATAGTACGTGGAATTCTAATTTCCAATAGGGGGGTGATTGGTTCTAACGACCATTGACTTAGTGCCTGAAGAATAAGTTGCAAACTGTCTGTAAAGTAGGGCTGACCAGCGCCGTACGCGATCGATAAAACAGTGCAACATAAAATAATTAAGCTAAGCACGATTCCCATCAGCGGGAATCGGTCAAGTACAGTTGTAGCATTCGTCAGCATGTTAATTACGGAGATGCTTCAATACATCATCAATAGCATGTCGAGCAGCATGTGGTCCACCTATGCCAGTCCACATAGATGCATCAACCACGAAATAATGCTTGTTTTTTGCAGCATTAAGACGTTGGAATTCTGGTAATTTTTCTAGTTCTGCCAGTTGCTTTTCCGCATTTAGATGACTGCCAATGATGAGCCAGTCTGCATCAATTTGATCAAAACGTTCACGACTGATTGGAGGCGTATGGCTTGCACCTGGTTGTTGCTGATGTTGAGGTCGTGTTAAGCCAATATCTTTTAAAACTTGGCTCGCAAATGAATCATTTAACATATACACAGGTCCATTGGCTGTCCAACGAATGACACTGACTGATTGACCTTGTTGAGCATGTAATTTCTGTTGAGCTTCTTGCGCATATTGATCGTACGCTTCTAGAGCTTTTTGGGCTTGTTGTTCTTTATTTAATAAATGAGCTACCTTTTTGAAACTGTCTTTCCATGCCTCGCCGCGTGCAAAACTGACTGCAGTGGGTGCAATTTGCTGCAATTGATTAATCATTTGTGTATCAATCATGCTTCCAGCAATAATTAAGTCAGGTTGTAACGTTAGAATTTGTTCCATGCTCGGTTGTCCAAAGTTACCGACGGAGGCGATCTGTTGTGTTTCATTTTTGAGGTAATCTGGAAAATTACTTTGACCTCGAACATAACTACTGCCTATAGGTTTTATTCCAAGCGCAATAGCACTATCCAAATCAAGTTCACTTAAAACCACAACACGTTGTGGCTGAACAGGAATCGTAACTTGACGACCTAAAGCATCTTCAATTTGTCGTGTCGTATTTATTTGAGATTCAACCGTCGCTTTACTGTCTCGTGAAGAAGGTTCATTCGACTGAGAGCATGCTGTGAAGAGAGTGATAGCACTCAACATAATTGCAATTTTATATTTCATATCTTTCTACATATTTCATTAAAATAATTCTATTCACTTATTCAACGGCATCCATCACTTGATGGCGTTCCTCATGATAAGCCTCTTCGTTGTGACCTTGCTTCCAATAAGGCACAGCATATAAATTGCTCTTGGGTAGCTGGAAGTTTTGTCTCAGTATTTTACGAAGTTCAACCACCGTTGAATTTTCACCCGCCAGTGATACTGAAATATCTTTATTTTTCCAGTCTAAGTTTTGCAAAGAATCACGGATTTTATTATTCAATTCATGAGGGCCTTTGCACCAATGAAGCTTGATGTGTTCAGGCTTATTCAGATGTATTTGGTCTGAATCATCTTCGATCTCGATCCAAACTTCACCATGAGCGTCTTTTGGTAATTGTTCAAGAGAGGCAGCGATCATCGGGATTGCTGAAAGATCTCCAACAAAAATCCAATATTCTGCATCGATTTTAAAACGTGCTGGTCCTCCTGGACCAGCTAGACCTAACAGATCACCTGGACTCGCATGCTTTGCCCAATCAGCCGCTATACCAAAATCTTCATGTCTTACAAAATCGATGACTAAAAGTTGCTGTTCTTCATCGAAATCTCGAACAGTATATGTCCGCGTAATTGGTTTCTTTCCATTTGGCCACGTAATTTTGCCTAAAGAATTTCGAAACGGGAGGTCAGGTGCTTGTTGATCTGGGTTCGGAAAAAATAATTTGATGTGTGCACCACCATCACATTTTGCATAACCTGTGAAATCTTCACTTTTAAACCTAATACGCTGTAAATGAGTGGAAATTTGTTCTGTTGAATGGACAGAAATATGTCGAGCTAGAGGAGGAGATTGTGTCGTCATTATTTAATCTTCTGTACTTTTCAATGGAGTGAAGATCGTCGATACAGTAATACGTGCGTCAGTCGATAGATTTGAATGGTTATTAATCTAAATCAAACAAATTAAATTTGCAAATGATAATCATTATATTTAATAATCTTTTTGTGCCAAAGTGTAATCACAAAATATGAAGGTTAAGATATTTTGTAAAGCTTTGATTTTATAATGAAAATTAAATATGCGGTTGTCTTATGCAAATCAATGAATCCCATGATCTATTAACTCGTGCACAACACAGTATGTGGAAAGGACATCATTATCATGGCAGTTATCCTTTTCATACGGCGGAGTGGTTGGTTATTGAGGGACCATTAGATCGAGAGCTTTTTCAAAAAGCAGTTTATCTCACATTAAAGGAAGCTAAATCGCTTCATTGGCGAGCTTTAGTTCAGGGCGAACACGTCTATCGAGTAGATGATGTGACGATACGGAAACCTAGCTTCGTTGATTTATCTCAGCTTGATGAGGAGGAAATTTTAGCGTGGGCTGAGAAAGAAGTAGAACCAGCATTTAATTTAGAATCGGGTCATTTATATGACTATGTGTTTGCACACTTAGGTGAGCAAAAGTACGGATTATTTTTTAAAGCGCATCACGTTGCATTAGATGGCTACGCTTACGGACTGATGATTAGCCGATTTATTGATTATTATCAATCTCTCAAAAATGGTACTGAATTAAAAATTAAAGGGTTCGATCATTATGAAAAGTTTATTGCAGAAGAACAGCACTACCTTCACTCTGAAAAAGCTAAAAAAGATTTAGACTTTTGGAAGGCTAATTTTTCGTATGAGAAAGCCCCTAAGAAACGACTTAAACGAAAATTAAAAGAACCATTTTCACAAGGGCCACGTTATGAAGAGGTAATTGATTGGTCTACACAGCTACAATTAAATGCATTAGCAACTGAATTAAAATTGCCCAGTGCTCTTATCGTCATGGCAGTGATGATGAGTTATTTAATAAAACATTCTAAAGATCCTCAACAATGCTTTGGGGTACCTTTTATGTCTCGGTTGGGAACTTCATCTATGCGTATTCCTTGCTTAGTCATGAATATCCTGCCATTAAGGTTGGGCATTACTGGACAAGAAAACTTAAAAGAAATCATTTTATTATTAACTAAAAGGTTTGCCGAAATTCGACCGCATCAGCAAAGCTATTTTGAGCAAATGCGATTTGTATTAGAAGATTTTGATCCCTATGAAAATATCTTATTTGGACCTATTGTGAATTGGATTCCTTATCCTTTACCTGAACATTTCGAAGGGTGTAAGTTAACAAAAACAACCATATCCGCTGGCCCAATTGAAGACTTTGATACCGCGATTACCAATAAGTTTGTTGATGGTATCGAACGATTATATCTCGCTGTTGACGGACATAAAGAACTCTATGATGTGCCAAGTCTTAAAGCTTATTGGTATGATTTTATGGAGATGATGAAAACTTGGTTAGCTCAACCAGAACTTGTTTTTGAACAACTTCAAATTCACAAACCACTGCCAGAATAGTCTGGCAGTTTATCCTTTGAATGGGCAATAGGGCTGTTACACGCCTAAAGTTGCTCCACCATCAACCACCAATTCGTGCATTGTGATTTGGCGTGCTTGATCTGAAAGTAAAAACATCACGGCATTGGCAATATCTTCAGCCTCAGCAATCTTTTGTAATGGAATACCATTTCGGAATTGTTCTAGATTTCCGTTGACAATGCCTGCTGGAGGGCGATCCTCAGTCCATAGTTGTTTTTGCATTTGTGTAAGGGTTGAGCCAGGTAAAACTAAGTTACAGCGAATATTGTGAGGCGCGAGTTCCAACGCGAGATTTTTAAAATAGTGGCTCACTGTAGCTTTGGTCGTTGCATACAGACCCATATTCATTCTTGGAATGAGGGCTGCATTTGAACTGATGCTCACAATCGCACCTTCTCTTTGCGGAATCATTTGGTGAGCGACCCAACGACTAAGTTCGGCAGGGCCAATGAAATTTATCGACAAATTTTCATGCCATTGTTCAACAGATGTATTTAATAAAGATCCCATTTCTAAGACCCCCACAGCATTCACTAACCCCGTGATCGTGCCTTTAAAAAGTATAGAATTTTCAATGTGCTGAATAATTTCATTGGTCTTACGAATGTCACAGCTGATGTGGTCTAGATGGTTGAGTGATGCTTCAGGAATTAATTTAAAAAGTTCCCATTGATTGATGTCATCGATCCGATCAATTGCGATGACTTGATAATCCTTCTGCAATAGTTGACGACAAATTTCAGCACCAATTCCTCTGGCTGCACCCGTCACGATATATAAACCCATTTAAGTATCCTTTAATTTTATTAACAAATTGAAACGATAATCATTTTCAATTGGGAATAATAATTATTATATTGGTTGCGTTCAACTCCTAGAGGTTGTCCTTTTGTGAATGTTGAAAGTTTGATGCACGCAGTGCGAACAGATAATCGTGAGAACAAATATGTTGCCAATAGAACCGTCAGTTTTTCAAAATATGATAGGCATAAAAAAGGAAGAGTTAATTGAGGAAGATCAACCTGGCTTCGTGTTCGCAACGCCAACGGGGACCATTTCAAGTAAAAAGTTAATTGAACATATCGAATTTGACCGAGCTTCTCATTTAAATTTTAATCAGCAGCAAGCTCTGTGGCTCGAACAAGCAAAATCTACACTACAAAAAAAAATTGAATTAACAGCGAATAAAGATCTTATTTTGGTCGGGAGCTTGCCTTTTGATCATCGAGATTTACCAGAAATCTCGATTGCGGAAGCAAAAAACACATTTGTAAATGAGCGCATTGATCAATCTGCTCAGTCTTCTCTTGATGATCAAGTACAAGCGACTCTCATCCCAGCACAAGAGGAATACATTGCTGGTGTCGTTAAATTGGTTGAATTGATGAAGTCATCACCGCTAGAAAAAGCAGTATTGGCTCGGGCAATTGATCTTAAAACCCAACACAAAATTAATATTATTGATTTATTTTACCAGTTGTTGGCCTCTAATCCTGATGGCTACACATTTGCGTTGGCCCAAAACCCAAAACAATCTGGTTGGTTTATGGGGGCAAGTCCAGAGCTTCTCGTTGCGAAGCAAAATGAATATTTGTTTAGCCACCCAGTTGCAGGAACATTAGCACGTCATACAGATCCAGCACTGGATCAACAACAAGCTGAAAAATTGCTTGCTTCACAAAAAGATCAACATGAACACGCCGTGGTCATCGAGGCCATTGCAGATCAACTGTCTCCCTTGTGCAAAACGCTCAATATCCCAAAATCACCTTCATTGATTAAAACCGAGGCGGTTTGGCACTTGGCGACCAAAATTCAGGGAACGTTGAAAGATCCAGAGCAACATATCTTTGATGTGGTCTCAATTTTACATCCAACGCCAGCAGTCTGTGGACAACCAGCACCTATGGCTCGCCAGTTGATTTCGGAACTTGAGCCATTTAACCGTAACCTTTTTGCTGGAACCATGGGGTGGTGTGATGCCAGAGGGAATGGTGCTTGGGCAGTGAATGTACGTTGTGGGCGAATCTTTGACCATTATGCGCGTCTTTATGCGGGTGCAGGAATTGTCGAAGCTTCACAGCCGACCAGTGAACTGTCAGAAACCATCGTGAAATTTAAAACGATGTTAAATGCATTGGGTTTAGATTCTCAGCACTTAAATCATGGGGAATAAAATGAATGCAAATGTAAATGACGAGTCTTTGCTCTGGGATGGCATCGTGCCATACCCAGAAGAATTCGTAGAACGTTACATTCAAAAGGGATATTGGAAAGGTCAAACCATTTCAGAGTTTTTTCAAGAATCAGCCCAGAAATTTGCCAATCAGGTGGCATTGATTTGTGGTGATCGCCAGTATTCTTATCAAGAGCTGAATCAAAATATTGAACAATTTGCAGTCTTCTTGACTAAACAAGGCTATGGGCTGGCAGATGCTGTTGTGATTCAAATGCCAAATATAGCAGAGTTTTTTATTGCTTATTTTGCAGCTTTGCGGATAGGGATGCGACCAGTGATGAGTTTACCAGCACACCGTCATGCCGAAGTAAGTCATTTTATTCAGCAAACAGATGCCAAATTGTATATCTGTGCAGATAAGCATCTAGGCTTTGATTACAGATCCTTAGCGCAAGAGTGCCAGCGCAGATGTCCGACTTTACAGCAAGTGATTGTCGTTGGTGATGCAGGCGATTTTGATCCTTGGCCGAATCTTGCATCGTTTAAAAATCATATGGTTTCAAAGCCCAAAATAACGGCTCGCCATGTGGCTTTTTTTCAACTTTCAGGGGGAAGTACTGGCACACCGAAACTTATACCAAGAACACATGATGACTATTTGTATAGTGTTCGTGCCAGTGCAGATATTTGTGAACTTGATACAGAAAGCCGTATGCTTATGGTGCTTCCAGTAGCACATAATTTCAGTATGAGTTCGGCTGGTTCATTGGGTCTATTTTATGCAGGTGGAACACTTGTTTTAGCGAAAGATCCTTCTCCCCAAACTGCATTTCCACTCATTGAAGCGCACCATATTACGCATGTTGCTCTTGTCCCTGCATTAGCAGCAACATGGGCTGAAGCTGTTCAAAACGGCGCAACAAATATTTTTAAGAAATTAACGGCTTTACAGGTCGGTGGGGCAAGGTTGCCAGATGCTTTAGCTGAAAAGTTGATTGATCAATACCAATGCCGATTACAACAAGTATTTGGTATGGCAGAAGGTTTGGTGAATTACACGCGTTACGATGATCCGAAAGAAGTCATTATAGGTACCCAAGGTTCTCGTATAAGTCCAGATGATGAAATTAAAATCGTCGATGAGGGGGATCTCGAGCTGCCATTGGGTGAGGTGGGGCATCTTTTAACTCGCGGCCCTTATACCATTAGAGGTTATTATCGGGCTTCAGAACATAACCGAAGTGCTTTTACCTTAGATGGATTTTATCGCACTGGTGATTTAGTGCGATTAACGCCAGAAGGCAATATTATTGTTGAAGGACGAAGTAAGGAACAAATTAATCGTGGCGGTGAAAAAATCGCGACGGAAGAAGTCGAACAGGTTTTAAATCAACACCAACAAATCATCTTGTCCGCCTTGGTTGCACAACCAGATCCAATGTTAGGAGAAAAAAGTTGTGCATTTATTCAATGGCGACCTAACAACCAAGATGCATCAGAAACAAGGCTGAAACTGCAAATTAGACAATTCGTTCAAGCCTATGGTCTGGCGACCTATAAGATCCCAGATCGCATCGAATTTATTGAAGAAATGCCTTATACGGCATTGGGCAAAATTGACAAGAAACAACTCAGAAAACGCCTAACCGAAGACACGATTTAACGAAGGAAATAAAATATGGCAATCCCACGTATTGCAAGTTATCCCATGCCATCTGCTCAAGATTTTCCAGTTAACAAAGTTGATTGGACTTTAGATGCGTCACGGTCGGTTTTGTTGGTACATGATGTTCAGCAATATTTTTTAGATTTTTACGATCAGACTCAAGCGCCCATTCCCACATTAATCCGAAATTGTAAAGCCCTTATTGATCAGGCACATGCACTAGGAATTCCAGTTTATTACACCGCACAACCTGGAGATCAGACGCCAGAACATCGTCAACTATTAACGGATTTTTGGGGTAAAGGTTTGTCAGCTGATCCAGCATTGACCAAAATTATTGATCCACTTCAACCAAAAAATGAAGACACTGTGCTAACAAAATGGCGCTATAGCGCATTTAAAAAAAGTGATTTTGAGCAGCAAATCAAACAAGCCAATCGCGATCAATTAGTGATTTGTGGAGTATATGCCCATATTGGTTGCTTATTAACAGCAGCAGAAGCATTTATGCTGGATATTCAAACATTTATGGTGGGTGATGCCTTGGCGGATTTTAGCCGAGAAGAACATGATTTTGCACTAAAGTATGCGACTGGGCGCTGTGCAAAAGTCATGGATACTCAGACTGTGATTAACGCCTTAGGTCAGGGGCAAAGATCATGAATGAATTAAGCATGCTTGAGTTAAAAAATATGGTCGCTCATCAATTGAATTTACCTGTAGATGAAATTCAGCAGGATGATAATTTATTTATGTTAGGACTTGATTCAGTCAGTCTTATGACGCTGGTTGGATTGCTACGTGAAAAAGGCTTTCAAATTGAATTTCAAGATCTGGTGGAGGAGCCAACGTTGAATGAATGGAGTGATCGTCTTAAATTAAATAGAGATTAATGTAAGACAAATGTGCCTGCCTTGAAAATCAACACATGCACAAGTAACGGCCCTAGCCAAAGTACTTATAGCCAAAGGCCATTTTCGTTAAATTATTCGCTAACGTGAGTGGATCTTACATGCAATTAGAAAAATACTATTCTGATCAACAATGGAAAAAAATCCAAAATTTTGCCGAAACAAAGCAAAGCCCTTTTTTAGTTGTTGATTTAGATCAAGTGCAAACTCAATTTATAGAGTTGCAAAATAGCTTTCCAAAAGCCCATATTTATTATGCAGTGAAAGCAAATCCAGGTCGTGAAATTATTTATAAACTTGATCAACTTGGCTCATGTTTTGATGTCGCATCAATTTATGAGCTAGATAAAGCGCTTGAATGTGGAATTCATCCAGATCGTATTTCATACGGTAACACTATTAAAAAAGCTTCAGACGTTGAGTATGCTTACCAAAAAGGAATCCGTTTATTTGTCACCGATGCGGAAGCAGATCTCGCCCAAATAGCCGAATTCGCACCGAACTCTAAAGTCTTTGTCAGGGCAATGGTAGAGTCAGGAGGTACAGCAGATTGGCCACTTTCACGTAAATTTGGATGCCATCCAGATATGGCGGTTGATTTAATGGTGAAAGCTAGACAATTGGGTTTAATACCCTTTGGCGTGTCATTCCATGTTGGTAGTCAGCAACGTGATGTCACTGTATGGCGTTCAGCTTTAGGGATAGTAAAGCAAATATTTAATACTCTGAAAGACCAATACGGTATCAGTTTACAATTAATCAATTTGGGTGGTGGTTTCCCAGCACATTACTTAGCTGATGTTGACAGTATTCAAAGTTATGCGCACGAGATTCAACGCTATCTTGATGAACACTTTGATGATCAGGTGATATTATTTTTGGAGCCAGGCAGATCGCTGGTGGGTAATGCTGGTGTGATTGTTTCAGAGATTGTTCTTATCGCCAATAAATCAGCACATGATGATAAACGATGGGTGTACACGGATGTGGGCGTCTTTAATGGACTAATTGAAACTTTAGGTGAAATGATCAAATATCCTATATATACACCTAAAATGCATTCAGCACATGAACATTCAAGTGTTGTGCTTGCAGGACCGACCTGTGATTCAACAGATATCATGTATGAAAAAGTGCCTTATCAGTTACCAAAAAACTTGAGCATTGGAGATCGACTCTATTGGTTAAGTACTGGAGCTTATACAACCTCTTATGCTTCGGTCGAATTCAATGGTTATCCACCTTTAAAAACGTTCTATTTAGATTGATTTTAGGAATGGTGCTATGTGGTTGGTAGTCAGTCGCTCAAGCTGCGAGCCACATAGCCTAACCCTCACAGAAGCGTTATCATAATGCTAAAATCTTGATGGGTAGGCTCATGAAAATCGTTGCAGATGAAAATCTCGCATTCACAGATTATTTCTTTTCAGAATTTGGCGATATTTATAATAAAGTTGGTCGTACCTTAAAGCATGAAGATGTGGTCGATGCTGAAGCTTTATTAGTACGTTCTGTGACGAAAGTGAATTCTGCCCTCATTCAAAATACTGCATTAACCTTTGTGGGTAGTGCAACGATCGGCACAGATCACTTGGACATTCCAGCAATTGAACAGCAAAATATTCAATGGTCAAATGCTGCAGGATGTAATGCCCAAGCTGTTTCTGAATATGTTATTACGGCGTTATTAGCTCTAAATCCTCATTTGCTAGATGCAGAACAAGATTTCACTTTAGCCATTATTGGACTGGGTAATGTCGGTTCTCGACTCGCACATATGGCGAAACTATTGGGATGGAACGTCATCGGGGTTGATCCTTTTGTACAAAGAGAAAATATTCAGCAAGTCACTTTAGATGAAGTTTTTTCAAAAGCAGATGCAATTTCTATCCATGTGCCATTAACCACTTCAGGGATGCATGCAACTCGACATATGTTTAATGCTGAGACCTTAAAAAAGCTTAAACCATCTACATTTTTAATTAATTCTGCCCGTGGTCCAGTCATTGAAGAACAGGCTTTGATTGTAGATATTCGAGCAACAGGTCGTAAAGTTGTACTAGATGTCTTTGAGCATGAACCAGTCATTACGAAGGAGTTACTGGATCTTGTGCAATTGGTGACACCTCATATTGCGGGTTATAGTCTTGAGGGTAAAGCGCGTGGTACCCAGATGATTTATGATGCTTTTTGTCAGCATTTCGGCCATCAGCCTTCAAAACAGTTCGAAACCCAATTGCCTACATGTGAACAATATTTTAACAATAGTGATCTCAAGCACACGCTGAAAACTCAATTAAACCATATCTACGATATCTTTAGAGATGATCAGAACTTAAGAGCATGCCTCAAAGATGGGAAAGTAGATCAAGCCTCATTTGATCAATTACGTAAAACCTATCCATTACGCCGTGAATGGGCTGCTCATGGAGGGCCGCAAGCGTGACTGACTCTCTGAGCTATCTACCAACTTGCGATCTTACAGCCATGAAAGCCAGAGCGAAGATGTATCAACAGATTCGCCAATTTTTTTTAGAACGTGATGTTTTGGAAGTGGAAACTCCAATTTTATCTCATGCTGGAGTAACCGATGTCCACTTGGCGTCAGTTGAGGCAAGCCGTCATGTGCATGGTCATTTGAAAAAGCACTATCTTCAAACTTCACCAGAATTTGCCATGAAACGCCTGTTGGCAGCAGGAGTAGGGCCAATTTATCAAATCTGTAAAGTTTTTCGTGATGATGAACATGGCCGTAAACATAACAGTGAATTTACCATGCTTGAGTGGTATAGACCTGATTTAAGTCTCAAAGACTTAATGTTTGAAGTTACAGATTTACTCAATGTCACTTTGGCACATCGTTTTGGCGAAGTGCGACCTACGATTTTAAGTTATAAACATGCATTTATAGATCGCTTAGATCTCAATCCACTTAAATCCACATTAAAGGAATTAAAGGATTGTTGTAATCGTGTTGGGTTAAATCTAGATCTGGGTGATGATCGTCTAGGATATATCGACCTGTTATTTTCGCATATGGTGGAACCGAGCTTAGGTTTTGATACGCCTGTATTTTTAACGGATTTTCCACCAGAACTTGCTTCTCTTGCAAAAACTCGAGTTGATGAAGATGGGGAATTGGTTGCAGCACGTTTTGAGCTATACATTGAGGGCTTAGAGTTAGCAAATGCTTATGATGAGTTGATTGATGCAGATGTATTGCGTTCCCGTTTTGAAGCTGATAATGCTGAACGCGAAAAATTAGGCTTAGATGTTATGCCAATAGATGAAAATCTCTTAGCAGCATTGCCTGAAATGCCAGAATGCTCAGGTATCGCATTGGGGATCGATCGTTTACTGATGGTGGCAACAGAGAAAATGAAATTAGAGCAAGTGATTACATTTCCTGCTGATCGCTCATAAGATTTTTCTCTTCAGGATAAAGGACGATCTTGAGGAGTTATTATTTTGACAAATGTTGTGCTATATGCTTTAAAACCGTGATTTAAATAAAACTGATGTGCAGGTAATCGTTCAGCACGATTACCACTACTGACCACAATTCTTTGAATACTTTGTTGACTGGCTATATGTTCAACGTGAGCCAACAGTTTTTGACCAATCCCTTTATCGCGATGCGCCTGATCTACAATGAGTACTAGAATGCGAAAATACGGATCAGCACATTCCCATGATATTTCTTCAACAAAACCAATATATGCGATAACTTGTCCATGATCGATAAATACTAGGGTTGTATAACGCTCCTGGGCTTGCAACCTCATTAAACGTTCTTTCATAACTTCTGTCCGAGTTTGATAGCCGAGTTGGGTAGTCAATTCAGCGATCGCTGCAACATCATGGTTTGAATCTACAGGTCTAATCAGCATTGTCGTGGCTCTTGAAACATGGTTTATAAGTATGAATTGAAGTATGTTTAAATAATTTAATCTTTCATGTATTTTGTTTAGATAAATTTAATATTTTATCTTTTAATATTGGATTTAATTCATCTTTCCAACGTGAAGATTTAAAAAAATAATCATAGGCGACTATATGTCTTTTTCTATATTTATATCCTTTGTTCTATATTCATTTGTGACATCCATAACACCTGGACCTAACAATTTGATGGTCGCAACTTCAGGAGTGAACTTTGGACTCCGTGCGACTTATGGACACATTTTAGGTGTAGCAATCGGTTTTGGGGTCATGGTGATTTTGGTTGGTCTAGGAATTGGTACATTACTGAGTCAAAATCAATTGGTTTACGAAATTCTAAAGTTGATCGGTATTGCTTATTTAATCTATTTAGCGATTAAGATTGCTCAATCAGGCTCAGTTGAATTAGATAAAACTCAAGCGAAACCCATTACTTTTTTGCAAGCTGCATTATTTCAATGGGTCAATCCAAAAGCTTGGATTATGGCAATGGGCGCGGTGACGACTTATTTAGCTGCAGGCAGTGAATTTTATTGGTATATCATTTTGGGTGTTGTGTTTGGGTTAGTCTGTATTCCATGCACGGGAGCTTGGGGAATACTCGGAGAAAAATTACAAACTTTGGTGCGTACGCCACAGCATCTAAAGATCTTCAATTACAGTATGGCGCTATTATTAGTGGCTTCGATCATTAAACCAATGATTGATTCTTTTAAATATTTTCAACAATCATTCTTTTAAAATACGATTACCTCCTGAGCTTCAGGAGGTAAATATTATGTATTTACAATGGATTGATATTTTTCTCGGTGCATTGACAAAGCTTCAATTCTTTTTTGGATCAGCATTTCACCAATATCAGGGCCTTTGATCTCAGGCGGTAAATCAGATGCTTTAATTGAACGAACAATCTGTACTGCATCTAATACATATTTTGCTTGAGGATATTCACGGTCTTCGAGACCTAAGCGACCTTTGGCATCACATTCACATGCTTGTACAAAAGCCTCAACACGTTCAGGACGGCGTAATACATCTAAACGTTGTAATAGACGCCAAAGTGTTCCTGGTTTTAATGTAAACGCCTGATGGCATTTAAGATGTTCTTTGCACACCGCAATAGCCAATTGTTTGGTTTGGGTCGGAACTTTAAGACGTTCACATAAATCAGTCACGGGCTGAACACCACGTTCCTCATGCATGATATGGCGAGGTAACTCATCTTTAGGCGTGAGTGCTTTACCCAGATCATGCACTAATACTGCGAAGCGTACATCCATCGAGTAGTCTGCTTTACAAGCTTGTTGTAATGACATCAAGGTATGAATACCACAGTCAATTTCAGGATGATATTCAGGACGTTGTGGTACACCAAATAATGCTTCGATTTCTGGAAAGAGGATTTTGAGAGCATCACACTGACGAAGGACTTCGAAGTAAATATCAGCATCACGTTCCATTAAAGCACGAGAAGTTTCTTTCCAAACACGTTCAGGCGTAAGTGCTTGCAATTCACCAGAATCAGCCAAATTTTTCATTAAGGCTATGGTTTCTTCAGCTACTTTAAAACCATACTGATGATAGCGAGCTGCAAAACGGGCAACACGCAATACTCGTAGTGGATCCTCTGCAAAGGCATCAGAAACGTGACGTAAAATGCGTTGATTCAAATCTTGATGACCATGATAAGGGTCGAACAACTCACCATCTTCATTCATGGCCATTGCATTGATTGTCAAATCACGACGAATTAAATCATCTTCAAGGGTTACCGAGGGATCGGTAAAAAATTCAAAGCCATGATAACCATGCCCAGATTTACGCTCAGTACGAGCGAGGGCGTATTCATCTTTAGTTTCGGGATGTAGAAATACAGGAAAATCTTTACCAACAGGTTGGAAACCTTGGTTTAAAAGTTGTTCTGGTGTTGCACCGACAACGACATAATCTTTTTCGTGATAGGGGTGTCCGAGCAACTGATCTCGCACTGCGCCGCCTACTAAATAAACTTGCATAAAAAACCTCTATTCTTAGCACCATCATGCATCAGAATAGAGGTTTTCTCAAGTCACAAAACGTGCCCTAAATAAAGGATTAGAGCGCGTTTTTTTCCTCTTCTTGAATTTCTGCAACAGTTAATGCAGTCATATTCACAACACGGCGCGTAGTTGCTGTTGGTGTTAAGATATGAACTGGCTTAGCCGCACCTAATAAGATTGGACCAATTGTTACATTATTTCCTGAAGTTGACTTCAACAGGTTGAATGAAATATTTGCAGCATCTAAATTCGGCATAATCAATAGATTCGCAGAACCTTTGAAGCGCGAGTTCGGGAATGCAAAGCTACGGATATTTTCATCAAGCGCTGCATCTGCATGCATTTCACCTTCAACTTCAAGTTCAGGTGCAATTTCAGAAAGGATTTCATACACTTTACGCATTTTTTGAGCGCTAGGATCAGTCTGGTCAGAACCAAAACTTGAGTGCGACAACAATGCTACACGTGGAGTAATACCGAAACGACGGACTTCTTCTGCTGCTAATATAGTCATTTCAGCAAGCTGTTCAGCCGTAGGGTTACGATTGATGTATGTATCTGCAATGAACAAGTTGCGATCTTCGAGCATCAACGCATTTAAGGTAAAGAAAGTGTTATGACCTTCTTTTAAACCAATCACATTGCTCACGAAATCTAAATGGATATCGTAGCTAGAATACGTACCGCATAGCATACCATCTGCTAAGCCGTGGCGTACTAACATCGCTGCAATTAGGGTCGAACGACGACGTGATTCACGTTGTGCATACTCAGGTGTTACCCCTTTACGCATCATCAGATTATAGTAATCATCAGCAAACTTTTCGTAATCAGGATTTGTTTCTTGATCAACGATAGTGATATTCACACCATTTTCTAAACGTAAACCTAATTTCTTAATATTCGCTTCGATCACAGCAGTACGACCCACCAAGATCGGTTTTGCCAAGCCTTCGTCTACTGCAATTTGAACAGCACGAAGAACACGAAGATCTTCACCTTCCGCATAAGCAATACGTTTAGGATCAGTTTTCGCTTGAGCAAAAATTGGTTTCATCATAAATGCTGAGTTGTAAACGAACTCAGAAAGACGCTGATGATACACGGAGAAATCTTGGATTGGACGAGTCGCTACACCAGAATCCATCGCAGCTTTTGCAACAGCAGGCGCAATTTCAAGAATCAAGCGTTGATCTAGTGGGCGTGGAATTAGGTAATCACGTCCAAATGATGCAGATTTTTCACCATAAGATGCAGCATCAGCTTCTACATGTGCCATACGAGCAATTGCGTGTACACATGCAATCTTCATTTCTTCGTTAATGGTTGTTGCACCTACATCAAGTGCACCACGGAAGATATATGGGAAGCAAAGCGCATTATTGACTTGGTTCGGATAGTCTGAACGACCCGTCGCCATGATGACATCATCACGAACTTCATGTGCATGTTCAGGCAGAATTTCAGGGTCTGGGTTAGCAAGCGCGAAGATAATTGGATCCTTCGCCATGACTTTGACCATTTCTTTAGTCAAAATACCCGCAGCTGATAGACCAAGGAACATATCTGCACCAGCAATTACGTCGCCAAGCTGAGAACCTTCGATATCTTGAACATAGCGTTTTTTAGACTCGTCTAAACCTTCACGTTTTTTTGTTAAGAGTCCACGAGAGTCAGCAACAATGATATTTTCTTTTTTAGCACCAAGCGCACAAAGAAGATCTAGACATGACAGTGCAGCAGCACCTGCTCCAGAAGCGACGATCTTGATATCTTCAATTTTTTTGCCGTTCAATTGCAAAGCATTTAAAAGCGCTGAACCTACAATAATTGATGTTCCATGCTGATCATCATGAAAAACTGGGATATTCATACGCTCGCGAAGTTTCTGTTCAATATAGAAACATTCTGGAGCTTTAATGTCCTCGAGGTTAATACCGCCGAAAGTCGGTTCAAGAGCAGCAACAATATCTACGATTTTATCTGGATCGTTTTCTGCAATTTCGATATCGAAAACATCAACCCCTGCAAACTTTTTAAACAGGACGCCTTTACCTTCCATCACTGGTTTAGAGGCGAGGGGACCAATATTACCCAAACCGAGTACTGCAGTACCATTACTGACGACTGCGACTAAGTTACCACGTGCAGTATAAAGCGCTGCTTTAGAAGGGTCTTTTTCAATTTCCAAACATGGCACTGCAACACCTGGGGAATATGCTAATGCTAGATCATGTTGGTTGACGAGTTGCTTACTCGGAGTAACGCTGATTTTTCCTGGCGTTGGAAATTCGTGGTAATAGAGTGCTTGCTGTTTTAAAGATTGATCGTCCATCTGAATCCCAGTTATTACAATGTTCCAGCCTTGCTGGTTTTTTGGTTATATCGGTTCGAATATACCACTAGTTGCACATTGATCACAGTTAAAAGTCGAAATTTCATACATATTTAGGACTTTGGTCTAGCCTTTATTTGATTTTTGAGAATTGATATTCATTTTGCAGAAATTGAGTGCTATCAGCGCTATTTAATGGTCTCGAAAAATAATAACCTTGGAAATAATCACAACCTTGTTTTTTTAAATATTCAATTTGCTCGATATCCTCAACACCTTCAGCAACTAATTTCATCCCCATCGTTTTACCCATTGAAATAATTGCATCGACAATAGCATTATTTTTACGAGTGCCAATCTTTGAAATAAAGGCGCGATCAATCTTGAGTGTATCAATAGGATAGTCGGCAAGATATGCAAGTGATGAATAGCCTGTTCCAAAGTCATCTAAGGCGATTGAGAAATTTTTATCCTTAATTTGGTCTAGCAAATCAAAAACATGAGATGATTTATCTAACAATGATGACTCGGTAAGTTCAAACTCTATAAACTCGGGTTTGAGTGAATATTTGAGCACGGCTTGATCAATAAAATTGAGAAATTCCCCACGATGGATCTGTTGTGCCACGACATTAATAGAAATTTGTAACTTATCAAATCCTAATTCATGCCATGTTTTAAGTTGCTTACATGTCTGGAAAATAACAAATTTTCCGATATCTGAGATCAGACTAGTCATTTCAGCAATGGGTATAAAACGATCTGGCATGATGATGCCGTACTTTGGATGATTCCAGCGGATTAACGCTTCAAAGCCGCTCACTTGCATCGTTTTACTTTCTATCTTAGGTTGATAGTAAATTTCTAAGTCCTGATTCTTTATAGCAAGTCGTAAATCTCTTTCGAGCTCAATGTCACTGCCAAAAATGGATTCAGGCTTATTGTCATAATAATAGGCTGTGCTGCCCCCTAGTTTTTTTGCTTCTGTTAAAGCGCTTTCCGCGTGACTATTTAAGCTACCAATTTGTCTACCATGATTGGGGTAAATTGCGATACCCAGTGAGACATGAATCATGTGTTCTTGCCCATCGATGATAAAGGGTATTTCAAAGGCCTCAAGGATCTGATCGACGACTTGTTGGATCGTGTAATGACTATGATTTAAGTTGTAAATCATAGCAAAGTCATCATTATTTAAATATGAAATCAGAACAGCTTTAGAACAGGTATATTTCAGTCTTCGGGAAACTTCTTTGAGAACTTCATCTCCGGTTTGATGATTAATAAACTCATTAAAATGTCTAAATCGATCAATGTTGAGACGAATAATAGAAAAATGGCTCAGAATTTTAGATTTACTAATTAGATACTGGTGTAACTGTAAATTAAAATAAACACGGTTAGGTAAATCTGTAAGTAGATCGTAATTCTCTAAGTAGGCCATTCTTTCAAGATTTTGTTTCCGTTCAGTCAAATCTGAAATGATGCCTACATAATTTAAAATTCTATTTTTATCATCACGAACTGCATTGATATGCAGCCACAAGGTTAATATTTTTCCTGAAATAAATTCTTCTGTGACCTCAGCATCATATTGTCCAGTGTGTAACACAGTCTGAGTTATATCGGCGTGATGTTGGCTGAGTTGGGATGTGGAAGATTTGGTAATATCAAAGATGTGTTTTGAGATAATATCTTGTGGTGGGATGTTGACCAATTCACTAAAATAAGGATTAACTTCTAAAAAACACAAGTTATTGTCTAAAACGAAAACTCCTTGGGCCACTTGATTGAATACATTCGAAGCTAATTTCAATTTTTCTTGTGCTTTTTTTTCACTCTCAATGTCTTGGAAAATACCCACCATTTTTAGAGGTTTATTATTTTTAGGATCACGTGTAATAACTCGACCAATATCTTTAATCCAGAACCACTGATCTTTTACTTTAGTTCTATAATGTGCTTCAAAACGTTCAGTATTTCCTCTTAAATGTCTACGGAGCTCTTTACGATAATTTTCTTGATCTTCTGGGTGAATAAAATCATTAATTTGATCAGTTGCACTTTGGTAGTGTAAAACCTGATTACCATATTTAATGCCTGAAATTTCAATGGTTCTTTTCTCAATATTCCATAGCCAAGATGAAATTCCAGCAGTTTCATGCGCAAAATCGAGGTTAGCTTGATGGTGCTGCAGTCGATCGTTGATCTTATTAATATCGTAGGTTCGTTCAATTACTTTTTGTTCGAGTAATTGATTATGCATTTGTAATTGGCTTTCAATTTCTTTGGATTTTTCAATCTCATTTTTTAGCTTTTCTTGGAGAAGTGATGACTCCATAAGATGTTTTCTAGATTCAGATAAATAGAATTTATTGTGACTATTTAATATTCCAAGACGGCGGTACATCTTGTGGGTAAGGAGAGCGCAAATAAGTAATACACCAAACCAAATATTAAAGATTAAACTAAAAACATCAGGAGTATTATCTAAAAAAAGGAAATTGGAAAGGACTATTGCCGAAGCTGAAGGCAAAAAAACATAAAGGAAGTATCGTAAACGCTGTGATAAAAATACAATAGCAAAAGTATAAACAATAGATAACATTAACCCAGCTAAAGTCAACATATGTATATCTTTGACTTCTGGATTATGTTCGGGGATAAGCTGTAATACGGTATATATACCAATAGCTAGACCAGCTCCAGTAATTAAGCAAACCAATTGTGCCCACATGTCTAAGTTAAAAATACTAATTTGATTAGATTTTTTAAAAAAGAGGGTAAAGCAAAAACAGATTAAAAGAATGGCGCTGAATATAATGAGCCAAATGGTATAAGGTATTGAAAAGCTTTTGAAATAAAAGAAGTAAATAAGTTGATTATAGATACAGGCAAAGAGCACCCACGCTAAAAAAAAATGCAAATTAGAAGTCGCACTTTTGATCTGGCTATCGAGTACAGAGTTGGAAACATGCTCTCCCTGAACTTCACTCATAACTGGCAATACCTTAATTTTCTTTCTACTTTATTTGTATTATTTTTGAGTACGAACTTAAAAAAATATAAATTTAGCGCGACAACTCTTTTCTCATTAAAGTACTGTCTAATTGGATGAAAATCAATTCTATTGTGAGTTAAATCACGGAATTTTGAGAAAATATTTATTAAAATTTGTAATTTAAGATCGATAAAGCAACCACTGGTGCAGTTTCTGTACGTAAAACACGTTCACCAATACACCAATTGATAAATCCATGCTGATTTGCAGATTGGATTTCAGCTTCACTTAATCCACCTTCTGGACCAATGAGTAGCGCTATATTTGAGGAGGCATCATTTAACACATCGACCTCATCTTTATTGGGGGCTAAGACTAATTTCGTTTCAGGGAGTGTGCTATTTAACCATTGTGCCAAAGGGAGTGGAGCTAATATTTTTGGAACAATATTCATTCCACACTGCTCGCAAGCTGCAATTGCTACACCTTGCCAATGATCAAGTTTTTTCTGATCACGGTCGTACTTTAAACGCATTTCGCAACGTTCAGAGGTGAGAAGTTGAATTTCAGATACGCCTAACTCAACCGCTTTTTGAATAGCATAATCCATGCGGTCACCTTTACTCATTACTTGACCAAGTAAGGCATTAAAGTTTGGTGTGCGATTGGTTGGGTTAAATGCATTGACGTGGACTGCGGCAGTTTTTTTATTCACTTCAACCAATTCAACGTGATATTCACCACCTTGACCATTAAACAGTGTGGCAGTTTCACCGACTTTCGCACGTAATACTTTGACCCAATGATGAAACACAGTTTCAGTCAGCTCAACTGTTGTATTTACATTTAAGTCTGCTTCAATAAAAAAACGAGGCATGTGCATTACTCTAAAATCGGTAAAATAAAAACTTCTTTTATCTTCAGTCCTTACATCAAATAAATTGAACCTAAGCTGTCGATAAAAGAAGTCAGGAGACTTATGCCAGACCGAGGTCTTTTACAAGTTTACGAGTTGGGTCAGTGGTGTTCATGGTGTAGAAGTGTAAACTTGGTGCACCACCAGCAATGAGGCGTTCGCACAGTTTCACAATCACTTCATGACCAAAGGCTTTAATCGAAGCCGTATCATCACCATACGTTGCCAATTGCTTGCGAATCCAACGTGGAATTTCAGCACCTGTACCATCCGCAAAGCGAATCAGGTTGCTTGCATTGGTAATTGGCATAATGCCTGGGGCAACTGGAATATTCACACCTTCTTTTTGAATGCGTTCTACAAAGTAGAAGTATGCATCTGGATTAAAGAAGAATTGCGTCAACGCTGCATTGGCACCAGCATGCGCTTTTTCGCAGAAACGTTGAATGTCAGCGTCAAAGTTGTCTGCTTGAGGGTGCATTTCAGGATACGCTGCGACTTCAATATGGAAGTGATCGCCTGAATGTTCACGAATAAAGCGTACTAAATCTTGAGCATACGGTAATTCACCTAAGCCAACTTGACCGGAAGGTAAGTCACCACGTAGTGCAACAATACGGTCAATCCCTTGAGATTTGTATAAATCTAAAAGTTCAGCGATCCGTTCTTTGCTATCACCAATACAAGATAGGTGAGGAGCAACAGGCGTGCCTTTACCATTAAAATCAGCTAAAGTCGAAAGTGTACGTTCACGTGTAGAACCACCTGCACCATAAGTCACAGAGAAAAACTCTGGATTCAGCAACTGCAGTTCTTGGTGAACAACTTTAAGTTTTTCCGCACCTGCATCAGTTTTGGTTGGGAAAAACTCAAAAGAAATTGGAATCTGTTTAGACATGTTCAAATCCTTTGTACTTATTTCAGCAAAATAGAATTCAAAGAAAAGCAGGCTGTTCAGCCTGCTTGTTCAAAGATTAGTATTTATAAGCGTCAGATTTGAATGGACCTTCAACAGCAACCCCAAGGTAGTCCGCTTGTTCTTGAGTTAATTGAGTCAGAACACCACCGAAACCTGCAACCATTGCTGCAGCAACTTCTTCATCTAATTTCTTAGGAAGAAGTTCAACACGGATCGCAGCTTGTTTTTGGTCTTCAGGAAGATCAGCAAATTTCTCTGCGAACAAGTGCATTTGACCTAAAACTTGGTTTGCAAAAGAACCGTCCATCACGCGTGATGGGTGACCAGTTGCGTTACCAAGGTTCACTAAGCGACCTTCAGAAAGAAGAATCAGGTAATCGTTTTCGTTTTCTGAACGATACACTTGGTGAACTTGAGGTTTAACTTCAACCCACTTATAACCACGTAAGTAGTTGGTATCGATTTCAGTGTCAAAGTGACCGATGTTACACACAACTGCACCTGCTTTTAATGTATCAAGCATTGCTGCGTCACATACGTGGTAGTTACCCGTTGTTGTTACGATCAAATCAGTGTTTAAAAGAAGGTCAGCGTTAACATCTTCTTTTTTACCAGTTTGCACACCATTTTTGTATGGAGAAACCACTTCGTAACCGTCCATGCATGCTTGCATTGCACAGATCGGATCGATTTCAGAAACACGTACGATCATGCCTTCTTGGCGAAGTGATTGTGCAGAACCTTTACCTACGTCACCGTAACCAATTACAAGCGCACGACGACCAGATAAAAGCATATCTGTCGCACGTTTGATCGCATCGTTTAGAGAGTGACGGCAACCGTATTTGTTGTCGTTTTTAGATTTAGTCACTGAATCGTTTACGTTGATTGCAGGAACTTTAAGTGAACCGTCTTTCCACATTTCTAGAAGACGTTGAACACCTGTCGTTGTTTCTTCGGTAATACCGTGAATTTTAGCGAGTACTTCTGGGTATTTTTCATGAACAAGCGCAGTTAAGTCACCGCCGTCGTCCAGAATCATGTTGGCATCCCAAGGCGTACCATTTACATTAATTTGTTGTTCAAGACACCACATGTATTCTTCTTCAGTTTCGCCTTTCCAAGCAAATACAGGAACACCTGAAGCTGCAATAGCTGCCGCAGCGTGGTCTTGAGTTGAGAAAATGTTGCAAGATGTCCAACGAACTTCAGCACCAAGCTCGACTAAAGTTTCGATAAGAACAGCTGTTTGGATTGTCATGTGGATACAACCCAAAATTTTAGCACCAGCAAGTGGTTTAGCCGCAGAGTAACGCTTACGCAGACCCATAAGGGCTGGCATTTCAGCTTCTGCAAGTTTGATTTCTTTACGGCCGTAGTCAGCAAGTGAAATATCGGCAACTTTATAATCTGTAAATGAAGCATTAACCGCGTTCATCACGATCTCCTTATAAAAAACAAAAATTGATCATTATGTTCGCGGATGCCGTTGTTGGTCTGCCTAGAATAAGAGGGACCGATCGTCGAGCCTGGCGCTTTTACATTTTGTACTTGTAAAACGTCGCAGCATCCCTCGACTAGGGCAGTATTGTACTTGCAATCAAAAATTGTTCCAAGTTGAAAAAAGTAATATTATTCTTTTTCTGAAATTTGAGCTTTTAATTGATCAAAAGCTTCCCATCCCTTATCAGTTAGTGAAAACAATTGACCTTTAGATCCTCTATCTATTAGTAGATTTAATTTAACCAATTCTTTTAGGGCAGCTTGCCATTTTGCTAATTCACGTCCTTCATTTAACTTAAAGTCCAACTTGCCAACATGAAAACAGACTCCATCTAAGAGTTCTAAAAATTGAACATCATCATTATGTTCACCCGCATTTAGAAGGATTTGTTTCATTTCGTCAGAAGGTTCAATAGAAATTTTTTCACTCACTCCATTTGATCTTGATGAGGTAGCATTTTCGGTCAATAGTGAACGAATATATTCGTGTTGACTAATGTGTATAGATAAGTGATTTTTAATAGATTGTTTAAAGGTGAGCAGATCATTATAGAAATTCAGAACTCCACTTGGCATCCATTCTCTAACTTGAACCTGTAACTTTTGATATTGTTCAGTGATTTGACTAGGTGGAATAGGCTTATCACAAATATAGATTGAAGTTAGCTTTTCAGAAGATATATGTTTTGTAATTTCTTCTACTGTGCCGCTAGCATATTCACCAGTTTCTGTACCTAATCGAGTCCAAAATATTCCAATCAAGATATCTGCATCATCTAGGATTCTTTTATTAATGATTACCTGTGGGTGATTTCCCATTTCAGGTGCAACATGAGTCTCCCAACCAACAGGATTTAGCATTACACCGAACTGTTTGGAGTGAATGGCATTCCATTCGTAAATTGCATCACGAACGAGTTGCCTTTCTTATCCTACATCACTTGGAGATGCGATCATTACATTTAATACAGTTGCTTGATAAGCCATTAGAGTAATTACACTTATATTTAAATGATCATAATTTATCTGAATCTCTTTAATTTGCTAAGCTTTAATTTATGATTTAATTTTGAGCTTATCGTATGATATTTCAAAATTTCTGCACCAATGTAAGATTTATTTTATGTCCTCCAATCTTCCTGAAGAACTCGCCAATCTAGAAGCCAATGCTGGCATTTACGCCGTATGGATGCTCTTTCAACATCTTGGGTTAGACCCAGATATTGAACAACTAAAAGAAGTCTGTGGTTATGTAGAAGGTGATGGAACGACCACGATCGGTCTAGCGGTGGGACTTAAAAAATTTGGCTTAGATGTGGAATTTACCACAGATGAAGACAATGCACTTCAAGAGCAAGAAAAGCAAAGCTATTTAGTGGCTGAAAAACTTGCGCTAAAAATATCCCCTGCAATCAGCTATCAAGATATTCAAATCGCATTTGATGCCAATAAGTTCGTGATCGTGTATTACGATACTTTAGAAGGCATTGGTAATCATTCATTGGTATATGACATCAATGAAGAAGAAATCTGCTTTTTTGATAGCTTTGAACCAATGCCTAAAAAAATATTTGAACAGCAAAGGGCAGTAGACGGGATCTGTAGACAAGCCATCATCGCTGAAGTTAATTAATATCTAAAAGTATGTAACTATCTTATAGTGAGTTATTATTTTAAGGTATGTTAAAGTTTTAACAAGATCTAAAGTAGTTCAATAAAAAGCCTTCAATCATGAAGGCTTTTGAGGCAAAAAACGAGATTTATCTTAAGTGCTTGATTGAGCTTTTTTCTGCCAATAATCAGCTTTTTCCTCATTAACATCCACACCTAAACCATGTGCATAGATGGCAGATAAATCACGCATTGCTTGAGTATCACCAAGTTCAGCGGCTTGAGTCACCAATTCAACAGATTTTTCTACATCTTTTTCGACCACATTACCACGACGGTAATAACCTGCGAGCTCTAAAATCGCAGCAGCATGTTGATGTTTACTTGCTTGCGTGAGCCAGTTAAAACCGTACTCAAAGTTTAGTTTTGCATCCTCAGGATCTTCTTCTAAAACTTCTTTTGCATAATGGGTATAACCTTCCCCTAACCAGTACATCGCTTCGACATGACCCAATTGACCAGCACGTAAAGCCCACTCTTCTGCAAGCGCAATGTCTTCATCGTGTTCACTCGTCATATAAAGTTCAGCAAGTTCAAATTGAGCAGCGGCATTACCTGCATGAGCACGATTTTCGAGAGCAATCGGGACGGTAACACGTTTCGTCATAGTGGGATTCCATGGCTTCAAAGCGAAGCAAAAATATTAAAGTTGTTCCCTTATTATACTGCAAAACTGATTCAAAGCTTGAGTAGTATGGTTTGAGCAGATTTACTGAGATATTTTGTAGATGAATTACAAATTCAACCATAGGTAAAAGCTATAGATGAGCGACATAAATTAAGGTTTTTTGATGGAATTGAAGTAAAAGTGACAATTTTTTAAATTTCATAAGACCTTAGCATAACTTTTTCCTATGCTGAAAATCCTCTCTAATGCGAATATTAGAGGAGATTGACCATGTCACAGACCAACACTTACTCAGCAGATGTGATCGTACTTGGTGCAGGCCCAGTCGGTTTAACGATGGCGAACGGCCTTGGCCTTGCGGGCTTAAAAGTAAAAGTGATTGAACAGCTCGATCAATTGATTGATTATCCTCGTGCAATTGGTATTGATGATGAATCTCTAAGAACAATGCAATCGATTGGTTTGATCAACAAAGTATTGCCGCATACCACTCCCGATCATGCGATGCGTTTTCTTACGCCTTCAGGCCGTTGTTTTGCAGATATTCAACCTAAAACACGTGAGTTTGGTTTCCCTCGTCGTAACGCATTCGTACAACCTTATGTTGATGCAGAATTATTGGAAGGCTTAGAACGTTTTGACGATGTGGAAGTACTTTTTTCTCGTCAACTCCAAAGTTTTAAGCAGACTGAAGATCAAGTTGAAGTTCAAATCCAAAATAAAGATAAAACAATTGAATATATAACTGCAAAGTATCTTGTGGCATGTGATGGCGGTAATAGCTACGTTCGCCGTATGTTGAATATTCCTTTTGAAGGTAAAACTGCACCAAACCAATGGATTGTTGTCGATATTGCAAACGATCCATTGGCGACACCTCATATTTACTTATGTTGTGATCCAGTACGTCCATATGTGTCAGCGGCTTTACCACATGGTATCCGTCGTTTTGAATTTATGGTGATGCCAGGGGAAACGCAAGAGCAGCTGAGTCAACCTGAAAACATGGCTAAACTTTTATCCAAAGTATTACCAAATACTGAAAATATCGATGTGATCCGAAATCGTGTTTATACCCATAATGCACGTATTGCCAGTAGATTTAAAGAAGGGCGTATCTTACTTGCGGGAGATGCAGCGCACATTATGCCAGTATGGCAGGGACAGGGTTATAACAGTGGAATGCGTGATGCGTTCAATTTATCTTGGAAACTGGCTATGGTCGTACAAGGTAAAGTAGATGCTAAAGTTCTAGATTCTTATCAAGAAGAGCGTCATGATCATGCCAAAGCGATGATTGATTTATCTGTTACAGCAGGCCATGTGCTAGCTCCGCCTAAAAAATGGCAAGGTACTGCGCGTGATGCTATTTCATATGTTCTAAATTACATTAAACCAGTTAAACAATATTTGTTGGAAATGCGCTTTAAGCCAATGCCACAATATAAATCTGGTATTTTAATTGGACAGGTCAATAAGACATCACCAATCGGTAAAATGTTTATTCAACCTAAAATGCAAGACAGCACAGGTCAGGTGAAATTACTGGATGATTTTATTGGTCAAGGCTTTGCTATTATTGCTTGGGGAGTAGATCCGACTTGGGGACTCACACCAACAAGTATTCAAAAATGGAAAGCCTTGGGTGTGAAATTTATTAAAGTCGTTCCACCTGAACAATTGAAAACTGATGCTCATGATGATGAAATATTGACACTTGGGGATACAGAGCATGCGATTCGTGCGTGGTTTGGTCGCACTCAATACTCGATGGCATTTTTAAGACCAGATAAATTTGTCGCGGGCTTAAGTATTCCTCAGACGAGCGAAGAGCTCAGTCAAAAGCTGTTTGATAAACTTGGCGTTTAATCAAAAAGTTTAAGACTAATCTAAAAGAAAACCTGCAAATTTGCAGGTTTTTTATTTTTAAAATAGCGTTCAAAGTTTTAAAAAATATGACAATGAAAGTGTTGGCTTAGAATATTTTTCACAGTTTGCAAATGCTTACTTTGATCTTGTTTTCTGAAACTCAAATATAAGCTGATATTCGGTAAATCAATTTCAGTTGACTTAATTAAGACATTTTCACTGAGCAAGCTTTCAACATATTTTGGAACAATGGTCCAACCGACTTGCATCGCTACAAGATTAATATTCATTAAAATATTACTCGAGTATTGAGCAACTTGAATAGATGTATTTAGGGCTTCAAAAATATTTTGAATTTTTTGGAACAAAATCGGTGAGGCAGTTTCCTCACTCATGATAAATTTTTGGGCAATTAAATCCTGTTTTGAAATACAGTCTAAATGCGCATGGGCTGAATGACGAGGAATCAGCAAGATCAGAGGCTCACTGAACAATTCGATAGAGGCAATATGCTCATCATCGATACATTGGCGAGTGAATGCGACATCAATTTTTTGATCACGAAGTGCTTGGATTTGATGTACACAGCTCAAACTATGAAATTGAATATCTAAATCAGGCTGTTGTGCACGAATAATAGGCATGACATAGGGAAAAATTTTCATTTCTGCCACAGGTAAAAAGCCAATATTTAATTTATTTTTCTTGGTATTCGCCATGATTTGAATCTTGTGTTTGGTGTCTTGAGCAAGTTTCAAGATATGTCGAGCATCTTTTAAAAAAGTTTCTCCTTCCTCTGTCAGTGATAAGCTTCGACTTTTACGAATCAGCAGGGATGTGCCTAATTCTGCTTCAAGGTCTTTAATTTGCTGGCTTAAAGAAGGCTGCGCTATAAAAAGTTTTTCTGCAGCACGCGTAAAATTAAGTTCTTCGGCAACTGAGACGAAATATTTCAAATGTCGAAGTTCCATGCGTACCGATCCTTAACCGCCATAATAAATGAGGTTCATTATACGTTTGATTTGCTAGAACTTCAGCGTGATTCACGTTTAAAGCTAATCTAAGAAGAAAAAAAACCGACCCATATTTAAATGAAATATGGGTCGGTTTTTATCAAGTAAAGTATTAAATGATTGAGAAGATCAAGCTGATGAATCCAATAAAGGATACGCCCAAAATGATTTTTTTTATTTGTGACTCAAAATAGGTCAGACAAAGTGCAACAAAAAGTGCAGCGAATGTCAGTACACCAATCCAATAACTCATCATATTACTGACTTGTCCTTTGCTCATGCAGAGGATAAGCCCTAACGACAGGAATCCCCATCCAACCATTGAGGCTATTTTCTGGTGTTTAATACTCAATGTTTGACCAAAAATTTGTTTTTGATGCTTTTGCATTGCACTGGCTAAACCTATAAAACCTAAAGTACAAACTGCCCAAATGAGGAGAAAAAAGCTCATGGTGATTACCCCTCTACCTTAGGTAAAACTTGACTCTTTTTTAATGGAGTTCCTTGATGATTTTGAACTTTGTAAAGTGCAAAATAGAAAACCACTGCCAATACCATCATAGCCAGATCGAACGAAGCGATAACCCATTGTCCGTGAGCTATCGAACGCCATAAAGGTTGACCACCTGTGATAAAGTTTATGAGCGGAAGTAAAGCGAAAAGCAGGGTAGCGAGACTCAGTAATTCAAGCCAAGCTTGGCGATGGGTGCGAAAAACAGCATAAACCAGTGTGAAGAGCCACACGATAAAGAATGTACGGATTTCCCAGTTTAAACGCATTTCCATATCGGCAGGGATAAAACGGTTTGCATAAAAATAAGCTGCACAAGCAATTGGTAAGCCGATAATCGCAGCGATATTGGTAATCTCAACCGTGCGATAGCCAAAGGATTTATAACCTTGTTTCGCTTGTTTAGGTGCACGTTTAACGCACCATAAAATTAATCCTGTTGCGACCATTAGCGTGCCAACGATACCAGAAAAAAAGAGTATCCAACGTAAGGCTAAATCAACTCCTCGTGCTTCATGTAGAACAGTGACAACATTGTAAATGCCATTGGGAATAGAAGGATTTTTGAGTTGAGCGGAATCATCTGTAATGTTTTGACCTGTCACACCATTGAAGTCTAAAGTTTCATATACGCCACGATGAGCGATACTTGCGCCGTTTAAAGCACGTAACTCTATGGTCGCCTTAGATGTATTCGGTGCTTTAATCGTGATCGAACCAATCGGATTGTTTTTCCACTTCGCTTCAGCTTGAGTGAGGATCGGGGCAATATCTGTAAGTGGTGCAGGTTCAGCTTTACGATCTTGGTTTCGAGTACGTCGACCTTCACCTCGATTCTTTCTCTCACCATCCATGTTGTTAGCATGTTCATTTGATGCTGACTGCGTACCACGAGCCTCAATTTCTGTACGAGCATTCATCATTGAGCGCTCATTTCCTTGCGGTTGATCAGTACGAGTCTGACCTTCTGATTCTGCTGGATTTTGAATTAAGGATTTTCGTTGATCTTGTAGAAAGGCGCCACGATTGTCATAAATTTGCTGTACCCCCCACGGCATGATGGTAAACAATAATAAAAGTAAACCACTAAAAGTGATCATGATATGAAAGGGAAGTGCAAATACAGCTGTTGCATTATGTGCGTCTAACCAAGAACGCTGTCCTTTACCTGTCCTAAAGGTAAAGAAATCTTTAAAGATTTTCTTATGGGTGATGATGCCACTAATAATTGCAACAAGCATAAACATGGTTGCTATGCCCACAATCCAACGTGACCATATACGTGGCATTCCATATAATTCAAAATGGAAACGATATAGAAAACTACCACCACGGGTTTCACGGGCTTCCAATACCTCACCTGTGGCACTGTCAATCGTCACACGTTCACCACCGCGACGAGCATTGGGATCTTCTCCGACACTGCGGATATTCAGCGTGGTGTAATTTTGACGAGCATTGGGTAATTGAATTCCCCAGCTCCCTGCATCAGCATGATTATTCTGCAAATATTGCAGAGCCACTTGTGTCTGCTCAAGTTGAGTTTGGCTTGGAATCGATTGGTGATACTCGGGTTTCATCCATGTGCTGATTTCTGCTTGGAAAAAACTCAAAGTACCGGTTACAAAGATGGCATACAGCAACCATCCTAGTATCAAACTAGCCCAAGTATGTAACCATGACATAGACTGGCGTGGGCCTTCAGCTTTGGCATCACTTCTCATGAATTAGTTCCCCATGATTTTATAGATGAGAAATAAAGCAAGGCTAGGTAAGACGATGCCCAATGTAGCTTTTCTGGTTTTGTGAACCATAAAAACCCAAATAAACGCTGCACACTGTAAACAGAAAGCAATGAGCGTTGCTGACATCGCTGCGCTAGATTGATATGTGCTAAATGTTTGTGCAATCACGATAGCAGAGAGGGATGCAAGCAAATAACCTCCAATACCCGCCAATAAAAAACGATAGAGCACCATCAGGCGATAACTGATAGAAACTGATTTAGTAGTCTTACGAGTTTTTTTTACTTGATTCCCAAGTGTTAACTCGCCTGATAGTTCGAGTTCTGTACTGTTCATAAAAGTAAGAAAGTGTGAGTGTATGTAATTATTGTAAATGATAACAATTATTGTTTATCTTTAGAATTATAAATTTAGCATTTTAGAAATAAATTTTTAATTGAATTAGCTTGGGCATGTTAATTGCAGAGTTATAGTTATTTTTTATCGATAGGTAAAATTTATGACGTATCAAGTTTTTTACTGCAAAGCTAATCCTGATGCTCAATTTGTGTTGTTATCTTCAGGGTTAGGAGGGCATGGACATTTTTGGCATCCACAATTAGATATATTGACTCGATTTTTTCATGTTATTACATATGATCAAGAAGGATGTCATGCAGATGCTGCATTACTAGCACCAACTTATTCAATGACCGATATGGCAATGCAAGTGTTACAGATTTTAGAGGATCTAAAGATCGATGAATTCCATTTTATCGGTCATGCTTTAGGTGGGCATATAGGAGCGGAGTTAGCCGGTTTAATTCAAAATACAAAATTGGAAATGTTGAGTTTGACCAGTATTAATGCCTGGGACTCACTAGACCCACATACGCTCAAATGTTTCGAAGCTCGAGAATCGTTATTACAAAATGCTGGTGCAGAGGCATATGTTAGAGCTCAAGCATTATTTCTTTATCCACCCGTATGGATCTCTGTTAATATCGATCAAATACAACAAGCAGAAAATAATCAACTCCGAAACTTTCCACCAAAAGAGAATGTACTGAGACGTCTGAAGGCTTTAAAGGAATTTAAAATAACAAATGAACATATCACCGCACTTCAACGAACTCCAATTCACTTGATTGCAAACCGTGATGATTTCTTGGTTCCAGTACATAAGACTCTTGATCTTCAGAAAAATTTTGTACATGCACAATGCTCAATTTTTGATGTAGGTGCACATGCTTCTACTGTGACTGAGCCAAATATCACTAATCAGGCACTTATTCAATTTCTTCGATCACTCTAGCATTTGAAACTTTTCAATTGCATATAAAAACCCACGATTGAGATCGTGGGTTTTTTAATTATTTTACCAAATGGTATTTTTTGGAACATCTTGTGCACTTTTTTATGACGTTATTTAGGAGTAATGGGTATTGGGATTATGTGATTAATTTATCATAAGGTAAAATATAAAATTATTAAGTTATTGTAATATATATTAAAATAATAATTGGCACATCATTTGCTAAATATCTAATACAAGCTCGAAAGCTTAATCCTACTAAATCAAATTTAACTGATCGTTAAATTAGGAGTGTTAGATATGAAAATTGGTGTCTTTTGTCCGATCGGAAATAATGGCTGGTTACTCTCAGAAAATGCTCCTCAATACAAACCAAGTTTTGAGTTAAATAAAAAAATTGTCCAACGCGCAGAGCATTACGGTTTTGACTTTGCATTGTCTATGATCAAGCTGCGTGGTTTCGGGGGTAAAACTGAGTTTTGGGATCACAACCTAGAAACTTTTACGCTTATGGCGGGGCTTGCTGCAGTCACCAGCAAAATAAAAATTTATGCAACAGCTGCGACGCTAGTGATGCCGCCTGCCATAGTTGCACGCATGGCATCTACGATTGATTCAATTTCGAATGGTCGTTTCGGCCTAAATGTCGTCACAGGTTGGCAAGCGCCAGAATATACCCAAATGGGCATGTGGCCCGGTGATGAATATTTCGGAAAGCGTTACGAATACTTATCTGAATACGTACAAATTCTGCGTGAATTATGGGCAACAGGTAAATCTGATTTTAAAGGTGACCATTTCCAAATGGATGATTGCCGAGTTAGCCCACGCCCGCAAGCAGAGATGAAAATTATCTGCGCTGGTCAATCGGATACAGGTTTGGAATTTTCTGCTCAACACGCTGATTACAATTTTGTTTTTGGTAAAGGGCTTAATACACCAACAGCATATGCAGAAATCAACGATCGTTTAAAAGCCAAAACAGATATTACGGGTCGTGATGTTCAAACCTACGTTTTGTTCATGATTATCGCTGCTGAAACAGACGAAGAAGCGATGGCGAAGTGGCAACATTACAACGATGGCGCTGATATTGAAGCGATCAACTGGTTAATGAATCAAGGCGGAAAAGATACTAAATCTGGTGCAGATACTAATATTCGTCAAATGGCTTCATCAGTATCACCAGTCAACATCAATATGGGGACGTTGGTGGGTTCTTACGAAACTATCGCAAAAATGCTAGATGAGATTAGTGAGGTAAAAGGAACTGAAGGCATATTACTGACATTTGATGATTTTGTTGAAGGTGTTGAAAGTTTTGGACAGCGGATTCAGCCGCTTATGAAATGTCGTGAACATGTTGTGGTTGAAGGAATGAGTTCAGAACCTGTGTTGGAGAAAATCGCATGAGTCATTTAGAAAATACCGTTGAAGCTGGATTTACTGCACAAGCGGGAACGGGTGTAAAACTCAAAGCCGAACCGGAAAATATTGTGCTTGCACCAGAGCAAACAGCATTAATCGTGATTGATATGCAAAATGCGTATACGTCAAAAGGTGGTTATTTAGATCTTGCTGGGTTTGATGTGTCGACGACAAAACCTGTGGTTGAAAATATTAAAAAGGCAGTTTCTGCAGCACATGATGCTGGTATTCAAGTGATCTATTTCAAAAACGGTTGGGATAATAAATATCGTGAAGCAGGTGGTATTGATTCACCAAACTTTCATAAATCAAATGCACTGAAGACCATGCGTAAGCGTCCTGAGCTACAAGGCAAATTGTTAGCAAAAGGGGATTGGGATTTTGAGTTGATTGATGAGTTGGTGCCAGCTCCTCAAGATATTGTGATTGAAAAACCTCGTTATAGTGGATTCTTTAACACAGCGCTAGACAGCATGCTCAGAGTGCGTGGAATTCGTAATTTGGTTTTTGTTGGTATTGCGACCAATGTATGTGTTGAATCGACGCTCAGAGATGGCTTCTTTCTAGAATATTTTGGCGTGGCTTTAGACGATGCCTGTCATCAAGCAGGGCCAAAAGAAGCCCATGTCGCAAGTATGTACAACATAAAAACCTTCTTTGGATGGGTGTCGGATACAGAAAGTTTTATCAGTAGTTTTGCAGATCAACCAACACTCGCTGAAAGCGCATAAATATTTATAGATTTTAAAATTAGGAAATAAGTCATGTCAAAAGAAGTCATCATTACAGTGGGTTCAGGTAAGCCACTCGCACCGTATTCGCCAGCAACTAAAGCAGACAACATTGTCTATGTTTCAGGCACTTTACCTTTTGATGAAAACAACAATGTAGTTCATGTTGGAGACGTAGCAGCACAGACACGCCATGTCCTTGAAACAATAAAGAAGGTCATCGAAACTGCTGGCGGAACAATGTCGGACATTACTTTCAACCATATTTTTCTGACAGATTGGGCAAACTACGCTGCAATGAATGAAGTATATGCCGAATATTTTCCGAATGCAGAACCAGCTCGTTACTGTGTTCAAACAGGATTAGTCAAACCTGATGCACTCATCGAAATTGCTTCGATTGCTCATGTTTAATTTGAAAGCTTTCATCACCCTATTATGAGTCCCTCACTTACTGCTTAGGCGATGAGGGATGGAGAACACTATGAATGCAAATGTGAAATCAATCAATTTACTCGAGGCAGTGAGTGCCACACTCAACATTGACCAACAGGTTTTTAGACAAGGAATGTCGAATTTAGGTGCAGCTGTCAATGTCATTACTACAGCTGGTCTAGCAGGAAAAGCTGGCTTCACAGCTTCAGCTGTATGTAGTGTGACAGATACGCCACCAACATTGCTGGTATGTCTAAATCGATCAGCATCAGTATTTGAAACATTTAAAAGTAATCAGGTTTTGTGTGTCAATACTTTAAGCAGTAGTCAAAAGCATTTATCGAATGTGTTTGGGGGTAAAACTCCAATGGCAGAACGTTTCGAAAAGGGGGACTGGTCAACATTAGTCACAGGTGCACCTATTTTAGAAGGTGCGCTAGTGAGTTTTGATTGTGAAGTCGTACAAAGTTTATCGGTAGGCAGTCATGATGTTTTGTTCTGCCATGTAAAGGGGATGAAACAGCAAGCGGGTGAAAAAGCCCTCATGTATTTTAACCGCGCATATTGCGAGCCAGTTCCAATGGTCTAAAACAGCATGCTTGATCAGGAGAAGGTCGATGAGCACAAAAGAAACATGGTTTCCAAAATTTAAACCTTTCCAAGGAAATCTAGACACGACCGCAGTTCAAGTAGATGAGTACTTGCCGCCAGGTAAAAGTATGGTATTGGGGCTGCAGCATGCATTTGCAATGTTTGGAGCAACAGTACTTGCCCCTTTACTGATGGGGTTCGACCCGAATCTTACAATGTTTATTACGGGTATTGGGACAATATTATTTTTCTTAATGACTGGGGGGCGTATGCCGAGCTATTTAGGTTCGAGCTTCGCTTTCATTGGAGCAGTCATTGCAGTCACTGGTTATACCGGTGTTGGCTTAAATCCAAACTTAGGCTTAGCACTTGGCGGTACCATTGCATGCGGTATTTTGTACGCCTTGATCGGTTTGATCGTGATGAAAACTGGCACAGCATGGATTGAAAAATTGATGCCACCAATTGTGACTGGAGCAATTGTGATGATCATTGGTTTGCATTTAGCACCAGTGGCGATCAAAAGTGTTTCTGCTAATCAGTTTGATTCATGGATGGCTCTAATTACGATTATTTGTATTAGTGTGATCGCCGTATTTACTAAGGGCATGATCCGTAGATTATTATTGCTCATTGGCTTAGTGGCTTCTTACTTTATTTATTTTTTACTCACCAATGTTTTGGGTTTTGGTACAGCGATCGATTTTACTAAAGTCAGTGAGGCAGCTTGGTTCGGTTTACCTACTTTTCATGCGCCAGTGTTTGAATTTAATGCCATGCTGCTTATTGCTCCCGTAGCGATCATCTTAGTTGCAGAGAATCTAGGACATTTCAAAGCGGTATCTGCAATGACTGGACGTAATCTTTCACCATATATGGGACGAGGTTTCTTTGCAGATGGTGTATGTACGACCTTGTCTGCATCAGTCGGTGGAACAGGAATGACAACATATGCTGAGAACATTGGTGTTATGGCGGTAACGAAAATTTATGCTACCACCATATTTTTATTTGCTGGCGTATTTGCAATTTTGCTAGGTCTATCACCAAAATTTGGCGCGGTTATTAGTACGATTCCTGTCGCATTATTAGGGGGAGCTTCGATTGTTGTTTTCGGTCTGATTACAGTGGCCGGTGCTAAAATTTGGGTGGACAACCGCTTAGATTTTACCAAAAACAGTACTCTGTTGATTGCTGCTGTCACCTTAATTATGGGGACAGGCAATTATAGTTTACAAATTGGGAATTTTGATTTGGGTGGAATAGGGACTGCAACATTAGCGGCTATTTTATTGAATCTTTTCTTAAATCGTGAAGATAAAAATGCGCAAACAGTAGAGCTCGAAAACAAACCGCATTCAGCAGAAGCAACGGCACTCCCTAACACTCAAATTTAAGGTGAAATTAAAAATGAAAATTGCATTTATCGGTTTAGGTGCTATGGGATGGCACATGGCGAGCCATTTACCAAAACTAGGATTTGAAGTTTTGGTTTGGAACCGTAATTTTGAAAAAGCAGAAGCACATGCACAAACATTTGGTACTAAAGCGACTTCTGTCGATCAAGCAGTGAAAGCAGATTTTATTTTCAGTTGCTTACCCACCAGTGCAGATGTCGAACAGCTTATTGCTCAAAATCCTCCGGTCAAGGGGAGCGTATGGATCGACTGTACCAGTGGTGTACCTGTAAGTGCTTTAAAACTTGCAAATCAGTTGAAATTTAATGGTGTTGAATATTTAGATGCCCCCGTTTCTGGGCAAACTATAGGTGCTGAAAAAGGGACACTAACGGTAATGGTTGGAGGTGATTTCGATGCTTATAAGCGTGCAAAACCGATTATTCAGGCATTTGCAGGATTAATTGAATATGTCGGGGAGAGTGGTTCTGGATTTGCTGTTAAAGCGGTGAATAATACGTTGATGGCAACCCATCTATGGGCACTTGCAGAAGGATTGACGGTATTAAAGTCAAAAGGAGTAGATTTGAATAGTGCATTGAATTGTATTAATCATTCTAGTGGTAAAAGTTCAATGTCTGAAAATATTATGGCGCAACGTGTCTTGAGTCGTGCATTTCCAAAAACCTTCGCCTTAGATCTTTTACAAAAGGATATTGGAATTGCGACCGATCTAATTCAAGAGCAAGCGTTGAATTTGCCAACGATGCAACTTATACAAAATCAGTATATGCAAATTGAAAAAGTGAAAGCCCAAGATTCTGATTTTTCAGCTGTGGTTCAGGTGCTTGAACATCAATCTAAAATTGAATTAAGTTAAATCTAGCGTCGAAATACCTTATAAAACCGCTTAATGTAGATTAAGCGGTTTATCTATGAATGCTCAATGAGATTAGCTTTGTTGATATTCATTAATGACTTCTAACGCGGCTCTAAATGCTTCTTGGCTAGCTGGAGCACCACAGTACGGCAAGCTGTGCAAAAGAACCTCTTGGATTTCTTCAACAGTTGCGCCGTTGTTTAAAGCGCCACGTACATGACCTTTAAGTTCTGTTGGGCTTTTTTGGGCTGTTAAAAATGCAATCGTGATTAACGAACGATACTTGCGCGGTAAAACACCTTCACGTTGCCAAGTTGAACCCCATGCATGCTCATTAATCCAATCTTGAAGTGGTTGAGTAAATGGAACTGTATTGTCTTGTGCACGTTTGACAAAATTTTCTCCCATCACTTCGGTACGAACTTTTAAACCATTTTCATAATCTTGTTTTGACATTTTTTTCCTCATAAAAAAAGCGCATCTTAAGATGCGCTATAGCATAAATATTAAGCTGGGATTTCAATCGCAATCGCAGTTGCTTCTCCACCACCAATGCAAAGCGCGGCAACACCTTTTGTTTTACCTAAGCGTTTTAATGCATGGATGAGAGTCAAAATAATACGTGAACCGGATGACCCCAATGGATGTCCGAGTGCACAAGCTCCACCATGAATATTCACTTTTTCAGGATCTAAATGAAAAGCATCAATCGCTGCCATGGTTACCATCGCGAACGCTTCATTAATTTCCCACAAATCCACGTCTTCAACAGTCCAGCCCGCTTTGTTTAATACTTTTTCTATTGCACCAACAGGTGCGATGGTAAATTCTGATGGGTGTTGAGAGTGAGATGCGTAAGCTTTAATCGTTGCTAAAGTTGAAAGCCCCTTTGCTGTTGCGTGTTCAGCAGAAGTCACTAAAAATGCTGATGCACCATCACTAATTGAACTGGCATTCGCTGCAGTAATTGTACCGTCTTTAGCAAATGCTGGGCGTAGCGTAGGAATTTTATCAATTTTTGCTGTAAATGGATTTTCATCTTGGGCAACGATGACATCGCCTTTACGTGAACTTACTGTAACGGGGGTGATTTCATCTTTGAAATAATTATTTTGAATCGCATTCTGAGCACGAGTTAAGGAGCGAATCGCGAAATCGTCTTGTTGTTCACGTGTGTAGTTTTTCTTATCTGCCATTTCTTGAGCAAGAATACCCATTGAATAGCCAGTTTCAGCATCTTCCAAACCTTCTTGGAACATGTGATCAATCACTTTGCCATGTCCCATACGGTAACCTGCGCGTGCTTTGTCCATGAGATAAGGTGCATTCGACATGGATTCCATTCCGCCAGCGACGATAATATTTGCCGAGCCAGCTTTAATGGTATCTGCAGCTTGCATCACGGCTTTCATGCCAGACCCACAGATTTTATTGATCGTTGTTGCACCTACATGATCTGGTACACCTGCAATTCGCATCGCTTGACGAGCAGGACCTTGTTTTAATCCCGCAGGTAAAACACAGCCCATAATCACTTCATCTAGTTGGTCTGCAGCAAGCTTAGATTGGTCAAGTACGGCTTTAATGACTTCAGCACCAAGTTGCGGGGCTGTTAAGCTTGAAAGTCCTCCCTGAAAGCTACCCATAGCGGTACGGCTACCTGCAACTAATACGATTTCTTGACTCATAGCGTTGATCCTTGTCCTGTAGTTTATATGATTCAAATGCGTGTCAATTTCATATGTTCAAAATTTAATGACAGCTATTTTATTAGTTGTAATCACATTATCATAAAAAAATGAATAAAGATTCATTATTTTGTTTTCATTTAATTTCGCTTATTTTGATGTTGTTTTCTATAACACCATAGTGGAATGAAATATAATAAGTGGAATGAAATATAAAAAGTGGAATGAAATATAAAAAGTGGAATGAAAAATAAAAAACGACCCTTTAGGATCGTTTTTTCAGAAGCAATTGAGTGACTAGTATTGTGTAGAATTTGACAGAGCCTGAGCGTGAGGGTTCTCAAGTTCTAAACTTTGGTTAAGTTCAGTATCGAAAACATCAGTCAACATACTGTCAAAACGTTTAGCGTTATACGTAAGCAACTGATCAGCTTCAGCCTGAGTGATGAACTTCTCATTAAGAGCAGATTCAATATGCTCTTCGAAAGTCAGACCTGTAAATTGGCCTTTGGATTCAGCCTTTTTAAACTTATTCCATAATTCCTCAATTTGAAGCAACATTTGGAATGTAGACTCCATACGCCCATTGACATCATCGGGATCAGTACTATAGAAGACATGTTTTTTTAATTCATCGCGGAAAGCATTTTCCTGAAGAATTAGTTCACCTAATTTAAGTTTCAAGGCATCCGATGGTTGAGTAATAGGACGACCAAAAGGGAAACAAATGAGTTTGACTAAGCTTGCCGCGATTTTTACAGGGAAGTTATCAAACAGACCATAGAACGCTTCTTGAGATGCATATAATGCTTTCTCAAGTGCGAGTTTAGCATGCAGTTGTTCAGCTTCAGTACGTTGACCATTTTCATAAAATTTAAGAATTGCAGTCGCAATAAATAAGTGTGAATGCATATCTGCTAATCGTCCAGACAACATTTCTTTGCGTTTGATATCACCTGCAAGGAGGCCTAAGCACATATCTGCGACTAAGGCAAAATTAGCACTCAAACGATTAATGGTTTTGTAGTAAGGGCGACTGAAATCATCAGCCTTTACTGAGCCTTCTGTTGATCCGCCTATAAAACCATAAGCAAATGATTTAGCAGTTCGATTAAATGTATAACCCAAATGCTTATAAAGAATTTCATTAAACTCTTTTAATGCTGCATCTTTATTTTCGGCTTGTAAAAGTTGTAATTCTTCAAATAAATAGGGATGACAACGCATCGAACCTTGACCAAAAATCATCAATGAACGACTCAGAATATTGGCACCCTCAACAGTAATTGAAACAGGGATCGCTTGGTACATAAGCGCCAAGAAGTTACGAGGACCCATTTGAATAGCACGCCCACCCACAATGTCCATACTATGATTAACAATCTTACGCATGGTCTCAGTTGCGTAGTATTTTGCCATTGCAGTCATGACTGCAGGTTTACCCCCTTGGTTTAGGCCACAAGTCACTAGGTAACGGAATGCTTCAAGCATATAGGTATCGCTAGCGATATCACTTGAAACCTCTTGAACACCTTCGAATTTACCGACTGAAATTTTGAATTGTTGACGGACACGAGCAAAGGCGCCGACATTTAAATAACACATTTCACCTGCAGCTGTTGATAGTGCTGGAAGAGAAATACCGCGGCCAACTGCCAGACATTCCATCAGCATACGCCAGCCTTTACCTGCATTTTCTACACCACCAATAATCCAATCCAGCGGAATGAAGACATCTTTACCATCCACGGTACCATTCATAAATGGTGAACCTGGATTATGGCGTGCTCCTACAATGACACCTTCATGATCAGCTGGTAATAGGGCACATGTGATTCCGTATTCAGTTTTGTTTTTATCACCTAGTAAACCTTCAGGGTCATATAATTTGAAAGCTAAACCGACCACCGTAGCAACAGGGGCAAGTGTAATCCAACGTTTGGAAAAATTCATTTTTAGGCCAAGAACTTCTTGTCCTTCAAATTGACCATAACAAACCACACCTGTATCAGGAATTGCACCTGCATCTGAACCTGCTTCAGGGCTTGTTAAACCAAAACATGGAATTTCTTCACCTTTTGCTAAACCTGGTAAATAACGATTCTTTTGATCTTCAGTACCGTAGTGTAAGAGTAATTCTCCTGGACCTAAAGAGTTAGGCACCATACAACTGACAGCAGTGGTAAGTGAGCGTGAGGCAATCTTACTCATGATACGGCTTTGCGCAAATGAGCTGAATTGTTTACCGCCGTATTCTTTAGGGATAATTAAACCCAGAAAACCTTTGGATTTAATAAATGACCAGACTTCTTCAGGGAGGTCTTTACGATGATGGTGAATATCCCATTCATCCAGCATCTGGCAGAGCTGTTCAACTTCATGATCGATAAATGATTGTTCTTCTTCAGACAGCGTGGGGTACGGATACTGATCAAATTTCTTCCAGTCTGGTGCCCCCATAAATAATTCTTTTTCCCACCAACTGGTTCCTGCATCCAATGCTTCACGCTCGGTACTACTCATTGTTGGCATTGCATTGGCTAGAGCTTTATAGGCAGGTTGTGTAATAAATTTCATCCTTAACGTATCAATACTGACAATCAATGAAATTAGGATAAAAGGAATACCGAGTATCAGCGACCAAGGGCTGATCAACGCAACTAAAATAGATACGACTGTGAGTGTGATAGCCCCAGAAGTTCTTGAGAATTCGAAATAAAAAATAGCCCAGAGTGTTATAAATAGAATAATTAAACTGAGTATAAAAAACATTATGAACTGCTCCATTTATGATTTGGTCATGGAGCCAATACCCACAGTAAATTTAATCAAAGCACAAACATCAGATCTACAGCGATATTGGATCATGAAATGTGAAACGAAAGCGTTGAGTTCTAAAACGGACGCATATTAATACTTATATTGGATAAGATTGTTTGAAAAATATTCAAAATTCAAGCTGTAGAGAGATAAGAAATGTGTCAATAAGTAATTGAGAATTATAAAAACCACAAACAAAAAAGCCCTCATACGAGGACTTTAAAGTAAGAAGAATTATGCTTCGATTGTTTGAACAGTAATTTTCTTTGCAGGATCAGCTTTACGACGAACTGCTGGTACTGGTTCGCCATAGTATTGACGATCAGCAAAATAACTTGAACGTACCATTGGTGCAGCCCAAATATTTTTAAAGCCTAATTTTTGCCCATGTGCTGTATAGCGTTCGAACTCTTCAGGTGTGACGAAGCGATCAATTGGTGCATGTTCTTTTGATGGTTGTAAATATTGACCAATCGTTACGTAGTCAACATCGTGTGCTTTAAGGTCATCAAGAAGTGAGAGAACTTCTTCTTCAGTTTCGCCAATACCTACCATCAAGCCACATTTAGTTGGAATATCTGGGCAGTATTCTTTAAACATTTTAAGAAGGTTTAAGGAATGTTGATAGTCTGAACCTGGACGCATTGCTTTGTATAAACGTGGTACGGTTTCAATGTTGTGGTTAAACACATCTGGAGGACATTCCGTCATGATGCGTAATGCAACATCCATACGACCACGGAAATCAGGTACTAAAATTTCCAATAATGTATTAGGACTTAAAGCACGCGCTTCTTTAATACAATCAACAAAGTGTTGCGCTCCACCATCGAGTAGATCATCACGGTCTACAGATGTTATAACAGCGTATTTCAAACCTAAGTTTGCAATTGTCTCAGCCATGTGGCGTGGTTCATCTGGGTCTAATGCATTCGGACGACCATGTGCCACATCACAAAATGGGCAACGACGTGTACAAATGTCACCCATAATCATGAAAGTTGCTGTACCACCACCAAAACATTCAGGAAGGTTTGGACATGCAGCTTCTTCACACACTGTATGTAATTTTTGTTCACGTAAAGTTGATTTAATGCGTTGAACCTCTTCTGGTGCAGCCATTTTGACGCGAATCCAGTCTGGTTTACGAGGTGCTTCAACCGTAGGAATCACTTTTACAGGAATACGTGCAACTTTCTCAGCGCCACGAAGTTTTTCACCCTGTACTGGTTTACGGTTTTCTGACATATTCAACGATTCCACTAATGTGTGACGGGAGGAAATATTAAAAATAGGTCTCTTATTATAGCGAATTTATGCATAAATTGGGCAAAAACGATATTCATAAAATAAATGTGGCTATCAAGCAATATATGGTATTGAAATACAGCAAATGTGCGCATTTTCAGTCATAATATAAGTCAGATAAATGAAGAGATAATTGTATAGGAGCATTGAATGCCGCGTAAGAAAGAGGTCGTGAGTGGAACCTTTGTCAAATATGATGCAGTCGTTTTAGGTTCAGGCCCTGCTGGTGAAGGTGCGGCAATGAAACTTGCCAAATCAGGCAAGCGCGTTGCAGTAGTTGATATGCGTGAACAACTTGGTGGTAACTGTACTCATGTAGGAACCATTCCAAGTAAAGCTTTACGTCAAACGGTTTCTAGCATTATCCGTTATCAACGTGATCCAATGTTCCAAAAAGTGGGTGATTGGAAACAATTCACCATGAAGCAAGTGCTTCGTAATGCGCATAAAGTGATCCAACAGCAAGTGGATACACACTCGCGTTTTTACGACCGTAACCGCATTGATATTTTCCACGGTCGTGCTTATATCCAAGATCAAAATACGGTGGTGATTTTCACGCCTGAAGGTGTGAAAGAAACGATTATTTTTAAACAGTTGGTGATTGCGACGGGTAGTCGTCCATATCGTCCTTCAATTTTAGATTTCAATCACCCACGTGTGTTTGATTCTGACAAAATCTTAGATCTAGATTTTTCAATTCAAAAAATCATTATTTATGGTGCTGGTGTCATTGGCTGTGAATATGCATCTATCTTTATTGGCTTAGATCACAAAGTTGATTTGATTAATACTCAGCATAAATTACTGAGCTATTTAGATGACGAAATTGCTGATGCATTGTCATATCACTTACGTGAACAAGGTGTATTGATTCGCCACAATGAGCAGATTGATCACTTAGAAACATTTGATGATCATGTGGTGTTGCATCTTGAAAGTGGCAAGAAAATTAAAGCTGATGCAATTCTATGGTGTAATGGTCGATCTGGTAATACAGATGGTCTTGGCTTGGAAAATGTTGGTATCAAACCAAACAGCCGTGGACAACTATCAGTGAACGAGCAGTATCAAACTGAAGTTGAAAACATTTATGCTGCAGGTGATGTGATTGGTTGGCCGTCTCTAGCTTCAGCTGCATATGACCAAGGTCGTTGTGCTGGCGCGATTATGAGCGGTGAACAAGGTATCCAACCAGTGGTTGATATCCCTACTGGTATTTATACCATTCCAGAGATTTCATCAATTGGTAAAACTGAGCAGGAATTAACTGAAGAAAAAATTCCTTATGAAGTTGGTCAGGCGTCTTTCCGTCACCTCGCTCGTGCGCAAATCACGGGTGATACAGTGGGTGAGTTAAAGATTTTATTCCATCGCGAAACCTTAGAAATTTTAGGTGTGCATTGCTTCGGTAATAATGCTTCTGAAATTATCCATATTGGTCAAGCCGTGATGAATAGCCCGAACAACACGATCAAGTATTTTGTTGAGACAACGTTTAACTACCCAACGATGGCTGAAGCTTATCGCGTAGCAACATTAAACGGGATGAATCGCTTGTTCTAAGGCGACTTGATGACAAAAAACTCGCAAGTTCAGGCTTGCGAGTTTTTTTATTTTTGCATTTAAGTTTGATCTTTAAATTACAAAATACAATAAAGCTCCATAGCTAACAAAGCTCGCTAATAAAGAGATGATGACAGGGATTTTTAATCTCAGTAAAAGAATGACAATGCCGATAAAAATAAAATCATAAATTGAGTGTAGATGTTTTTCAGCCATTTGAGCAATTAAACAGAGTATTAACCCGATGACCGCTGCATTAATTGCAGCGACGGCTGCTGCAATCTTTTTGTTTTTGACCCATTTTGACCAATAAGGGAGCGTGCCGAAAATAAGCAGAAATGAGGGCAGGAAAATTATACTGGTTGCAATCGCAGCGTTAAGTAAAGGCGATGCGGTAAATCCTAAATATGTGCCAACGTATCCTGCAAAACTAAATAAAGGGCCTGGAATAAGTTGAGCAAATGCATAGCCTAAGTCAAATTGTTCCGCAGTGATGTGTTGAGTAAGCACAAAATCTTCATACATGAGTGGCAGGATGATATGACCGCCCCCAAAAACCATTGAAGCAGTGTGATAAAAGCTTTCTAGATTTCTAAGCAAGCTTGATGAATAGATAAATTGCAGCGCAGGAAAAAAAATAAATAAAGCGACAAACAGGACGAGCCAGAGATAATGATACTTTTGATATGCCTGAGTGGTTTTGATGTGCGGTGATGGCTGAGATGTTCCTTTTTTTGTAAATGCTAAGCCAATGAATCCAGCCACTAAAATTAAGAAAATTTGACTATAGCTCCACTGCGCAAAATAAATAAAAAAAGCAGAACTCAGCATCAGGACATACTGCCAAATTTCAGTACAGAAGCTTTTGAACATTTGTAAAAAAGCCCAAATGACGACGGCTAATACAATCAAATGGATGACGTGAAAGAGTTCAAGAGGTATATCGGAAAAAAAATATTGACCAAAAATAGCAAATGAAGTCATTAGAATGAAGGCAGGTAATGTAAATCCTAACCAAGCAATAAAGCCCCCCCAATATCCTTTGGATAAATATCCTATCGATAATCCCACTTGACTACTTGTCGGACCTGGCAACAATTGTGCTAATGCGACCAATTGTCCATATTCATGAGAGCTTAACCATTTGAGTTGATCAACAAAAGTGCGATGAAATAACACCAAATGCGCTGCAGGACCACCAAATGAAATACATCCTAATTTTAGAAAAATAAAAAAAAGTGTTGATAAGCTAACTTTAGGAAAAGTATCTGATTTCATTTTGTAATCGTATGTTGTTTTTGAACTAAGTCTAATAGGGGATTATGACAGGTATTTGAAATGAATGAAGAGTGATGAGGGTAAGCCTTATCTTGAAAATGATAAGGCTTGTGGATGTTAAATTAAGCAAAATTTCCATTTCTGAAATCATCAAATGCTTGCGCGATTTCTTCCTGAGTATTCATGACGAAAGGACCGTGGGCAACAATGGGTTCATTCAATGGTTCACCACTTAAGCAAAGAATTTTCGCCGTACGATGAGCAAATATTTCTACCCCTGTTGATGTTGGATCAAGATAAAGCGTTTGCATGGCTGTATAGATCTGACCATCAATCTCAATTTCTCCATCAAGGATAAAAATCAGGTGATTCCAGTTTGGCATAAGGTTTAATGGAAGGCGTGCTCCATGATTAAGTCTAATGTCATAAACATTCATGTTGCTAAATGTTTGAGCTGGTCCTTGATAAACAGTTGAGCCGATTTGATATTGACCAGCAATAACACGAATCTTGGTTTGCTCATCGTGAGATAAAACTTCAGGAATATTTTGCTCAGTCAATTCCTGATATCTCGGCTCAGTCATCTTGGCATGCTCTGGTAGATTTACCCAAAGTTGAACCATATCCAAAACTCCGCCAGTTTTTGCAAAAGCTTCCGAATGGTGTTCTTCATGCAGAATACCTTTACCTGCCGTCATCCATTGCACTTCGTTTGGACCAATTTTTCCATGATTGCCTTTTGAGTCACGATGCTCTAATTCGCCGTCATAGACAATCGTCACCGTTTCAAAGCCACGGTGGGGGTGTAAACCAACACCGCGTTGGTGGTGACTTGGAGAAAATCGATATTGACCTGTATAACCCATTACCAAGAATGGGCTGGTATGATTTCCTATTTCATGCATGGGTAACATGGAGTTTGTTGGAAAACCATCACCCACCCATGTGCTTCGATCGCTGGTATAAACTTTCTGAACTTGTGTCATTTGTATTCCTCTATATATCGTTCTAATCATGATATTGAGGTATATTGATGAGATTACAGGGCGATTCTCTCAACAGATAATTCCAAAAATGAAACAATTATGCAAAATTTAAATGATTACTACTATTTTGTGCAGGTCGTTAAATATCAAGGTTTTACTAAAGCGAGTGAAGCTTTAGGTATTACAAAATCTAAGTTATCTCGTCATATTTCAGATTTAGAAAACCGTTTACACGTAAGATTATTGCAACGAAATACACGAAAGTTTGCCGTAACCGCAGTTGGTCAAGAATTTTTTGAATATTGTATTAAGATTTTGGATCAAGTGGAGGCGGCAGAAAATTTTGTAGAGCAAAGTTTGTCGAGCGAGCCTTCAGGTTTAATTCGAATTTCGTGCCCAATTGGTTTGGTTGAGTTTCCATTGGGGAATATGATTGCTAAATTCATGCAACATTACCCACGTGTTCAAGTTCATCTGGTCGCAACAAATCGTAAAATTGATCTCATAGAAGAGGGGATTGATTTGGCTGTTAGGGTGAGAAATTTACCACTTGAAGATAGCGACTTGATTGTACGAGAGCTTGATGCTTGGCAACATGTGTTAGTGGCAACGCCTGAATTAATTCAACAGATTCATGAACCTATCCATTTGGATAACCTTGCACAACTTCCGAGTATAGGTTTTCATGTCCCAAAATCGATTTGGAGATTTCAATCCAAATTTGACACAGTTAATCAGTTTCAAGAAATAGAATTCTTTCCAAGACTCAAAACTGATAATTTTGCTGCCATGAAATCTGCAGTGTTGAACAGTGTTGGAATAGCATCATTACCTAGAGTGTTTGTTTATGAAGAGCTTAATCAAGGCACTCTTGTAGAATTAGTCCCTGAAAGGGAGTTGCCTCGTGGCGTTATTCATGTTGCCTATACATCACGACAAGGCATGATGCCTGCCGTGAGATGTTTATTAGATTATTTGATTGAGGAATTTAAAAAACTGAGCTGTCAAAACCATGAAATTATATGAATTAATGTGCGCAAAAAGCTTGATTAAAATATGCAAATAAATCAGGAGTGTTCATCCACAAAGTAATCGACAGACTAAGCAGAAGGATGACTCCGATAAATATGATGATGTAGAGCAGATTGAAGCGATTAGTCATTGACGACATTCTCCTCATTAACAAATAAATGAATGAATACACCGAAGATACTGAGCGCAATACACATCATCCAAATAATATTGTAATTGCCTGTCATATCATGATTTAAGCCACCCAACCAGCCTCCAAAAAATGAACCGACTTGGTGAGTAAAAAATACAATTCCACTTAGCATGGTGAGATACTTAACTCCAAACATATTAGCAACAATACCATTGGTAAGGGGAACGGTTGATAACCATAACAACCCCATAATGATGGCAAAACTATAAATCGTAAAGATCGAGAGTGGCAATGCAAGGAATAAAATGATGGCGATGCCACGTAGTCCATATAACCACATGAGCAATTTAGGTTTGGAATATTTATCACCCAGCCAACCAGCAGTGTAAGTTCCAACAATATTAAATAGCCCAACCAAGGCTAAAAACATAGTACCAGTTGTGGTGCTAAAACCATGGTCAGTTAAATAACCCGGCAAATGAATGCCCAAAAATACGACCTGAAATCCACAAACTAAAAATCCTAATGCCAACCAGATAAAAGGTTTGTGGTTTTTGGCAACTATGAGTATTTGTTTAAAACTTAAAGAAGGTTTAGTGATCGCATCAACTGTTTGAGGCGCTTGATAGATTGGAGCTTTTAGCATCCAAGCCAAGGGTACAATTAATGCAATTAAAATCGCTGTGATGAGTAGCGCCGATGACCAACCAAAATTTTGTAAGAGTAAAAGTGTGGTTGGCAACATAATAAATTGCCCAAAAGAGCCTGCTGCGCTGGCAATACCCATAGCCATACTACGTCGACTTGGATGCGCTGCACGACCGACAGCAGAGAGCAAAACAGAGAATGAAGTAGCTGATAAAGCCAAACCAATGATTAAACCTAGACTAAGATTGATGAGAAGCCCTGTTGAGCTAAATGCCATCATCACAAGTCCAATCGCGTATAAAGCGCCGCCTACGGCAACGACTTTTTTACTCCCATATTTATCTGCTAGCGCTCCCGTAAAGGGTTGAACAGCACCCCATAATAAATTTTGAAAGGCAATTGCTAAACTAAAAACTTGATGATTCCAATTAAACTCATGACTCATTGGAACTAAATACAAGCCAAATCCATGTCTGACACCTAAGGAGAGTGCTAAAATAAAAGCACTCCCAATGAGCATAAAGATGAGGGGTTTTGAAAATTTGGTTTCTGACATGGTTAATCCGCTTAGCATTTTTTGTAATTTTAAAAGATCAGTAGCATCATGACGACAGAATAAAAATTTATCAATCAATAAAATTTAGTTATTAGAATGAATAAAGCGGCACTTGGCCGCTTTATGAAGACTGATGGAAATTAGAATCGATAACCAATACCGGCATATCCCAGAATCGGATTAATTTCGATATCTGATTTTGCATTGATTAATTCACCAAGTTCAGCATCGTTTACTGTAATTGTTGTTTCACCTTTAAGATGCGCATAGGAAATTGACCCGACTGCAAACCAACGATCGTTGAAATCATAAGTAAAACCGGCAGTAGCTACAGGGGCGAAAGCATCTTTTGCTTCGAGTTTAACTTTAGGATTCGCAGCACTTTCAATTCCATCAAGTGCTTTCCCAGCTTCACCTAATTTGATGTTCGCAATTTTATGACCTGCAGCGACTAGATCAGCTTCAAGGTTGGAGTTCATTTCCAATTCGTTGAAGTATGCATACATCAAACCAAGCCCTATATAAGGTCTAAATTTATTTACGCCTGTTTTACCAAAATGGTATTGGAATTCGAATGCTGGCGTCCATGCACGAGCTTCTGCAACTTTACCGTGGGCTCCAAGATTTGTTACTTGGATATCTTGTTTGAGTGGAATATTGCCGCCAATAATGCTCCCAGCATCTATATCTGCAATAATGATATTGACGTTTCCAGGATCTACTGAGCCTGTGAGAGGTGCTGATATATTCCCTTTACCTTTAATATCAACTTTAGGTGGAATTCCTGCTTTGACTTCTAAAGAAATATTATCTGTAAAGAAGTAATTAGTCATGATTCCGAGGGTAGTGACATCATCAGCTTCTAATCCTGTCCCTTGAGCAGTCCATGATGATAATCCATCAATTTCGGCAGTACCACCAACTGATGGCTTAAGATATTTTACGCCATCGATTTCATCAAGGATTAATGGGCTAACAAGACCTGAGTTTATAAGTGTCTCTAATTTACGTTTTTTATCAACACCATCTGCTGTCGAAGTATCAATAGCACCTAGTACAGAAGATGTTGAAATTCGTCCAACTTCAGACTTGGTACCCTCTGGTACAGCGGTGTTAATATTAATCGGTTGAGCTTTACCCTGAGGCATTACATGTAATGCACCCACTGAAACCGAAAAACGTTTAAAGCCATCGCCATCTTTTAAACTAAAATAAGGTGAATCTGCATAACTGAAGACTGGAAAACTTAACGCACTGATGGATGCAACTAAGTAAGCTAGTTTTTTTTCATTATGGAACTCCATGTCCAATACTGTAAATAAAAAGTGATTATTTTTGTATTTTTATTATCAAATTTATTTTTAGGCACATTGTAGTAATAATTTGCCAATTATGTTTGGTTTTTGTTTGGTTACAAAAAAAGAGGCAATTGCCTCTTTTCTTACTCTATGCGTTAGAAACGCATGCCAACCCCAGCATAGCCTAATATCGGGTTAATCTCGATATCAGCTTTTGAGTTGATCAACTCTTGTCCAGTATTTTCATTGACGACTGTGATCTTCGTTTCATTATGCAAGTGGGCGTAACTAATAGATGCTACTGCATACCATGTATCATTAAAGTCGTAGGTGAATCCAACTGTTGCTATAGGCGCAAAAACATCAGTTGCTTCTAAATTAACTTTCATTTTTCCATTGGTATCTTTCTTATCAAGTGCTGCACCAGCATTTTGATTAATAATATTTTGGATCATATGCCCAGCGGCGACTAAATCTTTTTCAATACCTGGATCCATTTTTAGCTCATTAAAATAAGCGTACATTAATCCAACGCCAACGTAAGGGCGGAATTTATTAATCCCGGTCTCACCAAAACGATATTGTAATTCAAAAGCAGGGGTCCATGCTCTAGCTTCAGCAGCTTTTGAAGATTGTTCTAGATTAGTAATATGAATATTATTTTTGAGGTCTAAGTTCCCCGCAATTCCACCTAACGGTGCTGCAGTAGCTGAGAAGGGAGCTTTAATATTTCCAATACCTTTAATATCCACTTTAGGTGGAATTCCACCTTTTATTTCCACAGACAAATTATCTGTAAAGTGATAACTGCTCATGATGCCAACTGTTGTAACTTTATCAGCCTCCAGGCCAGTATTCGGATTATCCCATTCAGCTAATCCATTAATATAGGATTTTCCACTAATAGCCCCTGAGACATTGCCTTGAAAAGCAGAAATTAATTTAACAATACCTTCTACTAAATAATTTGGTTTACGATCTGGGTCAAGGTTATCGATTACCGTGGAAGCATTAATGTCCCCAACTTTTGATTCATAATTGTCATTTATGACTGTTTTTACATTAAAAGGTTGGGCCTTACCTTGTGGCATTACGTGTAATGCACCCACTGAAATTGAAAAGCGCTTAAACCCCTCATCAGAAAGGCTGAAATATCCTGACTCCGCATAACTCAGAGAAGATAAGAATGAACTCGCGAATAATGTAGGAACTAAAAACTTCTTCATTGTTTGAAGGACTCCATGTCCAATTTTTAGTTCATTTTATATTCATTAAATCATCTAAATGCAAAGCAGTTTGTTCACTTGAAATCAAATTTATTATCCTAATTTACAATTGTTAAATTATTGAAAAATATGATATAAGTTGGATTTTAAAATGTGTATTAATTGTCTTATTCTTTCTTTATTTGTGATGGGTTGGGCATATTGGTGTGGCTTCAATATGCCTCAAGTGTTTTAGAAGCGATAGCCTACACCAGCATAACCAATGATAGGATTTACTTCTAAATCAACTTCCGATGAAAATAATGTTCCGAGTTTATCATCGTTGACTTCAATAGTAGTTTTACCTGTTAGATGTGCATAACTAATAGATGCAACTGCAAACCAGTTTTGATTGAAGTCGTAAGTAAACCCAAGCGTGGCTATTGGCGCAAAACTCAATTCGGACTCAAGCTTAACCTTGGGATTTGCTGTACTTTTTTTACCTTTAATTAATGCATCGCCACCGCGTCCATTTTTCATATTGGCAATCATGTGACCTGAATCAATTAAGTCTTTTTCAAGGCTTGGATTCAATTCTAATTCATTGAAGTATGCGACCATAAGTCCAAGCCCAACATAGGGTCTAAATTTATTGATCCCAGTCTGTCCAAAATGGTACTGCAATTCCCACATTGGAGTCCATGCACGTGCTGTCGCAATAGAATTTCCATGACTTTCAAGATCTGTAATTGGCAGATCATTCTTAAGATAGATTGTTGGTAAAGGTATACCTAAAAGTGTTGAATTTGCTTCGGCTGTAAATGGTGCTGTAATCTTACCTTTACCTTGAATATCTACTTTTGGGGGGAACCCAGCTTTACTCTCGAATGAGATCTTATCGTTGAAATGGTAATTGATCATGATGCCAAGTGTTGTGACATCATCTGCAGTCATTCCAGAGCCATCCATACTCCAACTTTCAATGCCGCTTACAGTTGAAGTTCCACTTTGACTGGCTGGATAAGTATCACTAAAAGCATCAACGATCTTCAAAAGCGCTTGCATACTTTGATTTTCTTTTTGTTTATCAGGATCTAAGTTCTCAAAAACTGTAGAAAGTGTAATATCACCATTTTTTGCAACTTCACCATTTTTTACTGCTGTACGAATTTTAGGTGCCTTGGCTTTACCTTGAGGCATAACATGTAATGGTCCGACTGAAATTGAATATCGTTTAAACCCTTCAGTTTCATCCAGATTAAAAAATGATGATTCTGCATAAATAGTTGTAGATGCAAAAACAATAGGTACGACCATGCACCAGAATGCTTTTTGCGTCATTTTGGACTCCCTGTCCGATTTTGTTGCTAGTTGTTGTTTTACATTCTTTAAGCGTTATATAAACATAAAATGAATCAGTTTGAAAAGCGTTTTTACTCATTTTTGTGATAAAAAATTTTTAAAAATCATGAATTTAAATCTTAAAAATCCAACATTTGTTAGGTTTGTTTGTGAATTTATTTCTTATTGAGTGACTTAGCAAAATAAAAAGTCAGATCAATTTAAATTGGTCTGACTTTTTTAACTTTATTAATTAACTAAAATTATTGAAATCGGGATAAATCCTCTTCAGGGCGAGCAGTTAATACCTCGACACCTGTTTTAGTGACTAAAACAGTATGTTCATATTGCGCAGATAATTTATGATCTTTCGTTACAACTGTCCATTTATCACCAAGAAGTTTAGTTTGCCATACACCAGCATTGACCATTGGTTCAATTGTAAATGTCATACCCTCTTCTAAAACCATGCCTGAATTTGGTTGACCGTAATGAAGCACTTGAGGTTCATCATGGAAAACAGTTCCAATACCATGACCACAATATTCACGAACGACACTGAAACGCTCTGACTCAACATATTTTTGAATCGCATGACCAATATCACCGATCGTCGAACCAGGTTTTACCGTAGCAATACCACGATACATTGCTTCTTGTGCAACTTTGCATAAGCGATCTGCAAGAATAGAAGTCTCGCCACCTACAATGTACATCATGTTGGTATCACCATGAAATCCATCTTTAATCACAGTGACATCAATATTCAAGATATCACCTTTCTTTAAGATTTTGTTTTCAGAGGGAATACCGTGGCAAACCACATGGTTTACTGATGTGCAAATCGTATGCTGGAATGCAGGACGACCAGGTGCAGCACCATAGCCTAGGCAAGCAGGAATGGCATCTTGTTTATTCACAATATAATCATGACAAATCGTATCCAATTCTAGTGTACTCACACCAGGCTTGATATGCGGTTTGATCATATCCAAAACTTCTGCCGCTAGTCGTCCCGCCACACGCATCTTTTCGATATCTTCAGCAGATTTAATTAAACGACGTGGTGCTTCATAAGTACTGTTCATGATCTTTAAAAACTTTTGGAAATTTGTGTGTGACTATGGTATAAATAGCCGCCCAATTTATCAAATGCTTTTCGTGAATAGATTCACTTAATCGGATGATATGTTGGTTAATAAAATCCGCACATATGTCGACACATTACTCTGGGTGCCCGTAAGGGTGGAGAATGCGGACATATGGAGGCCTAACCCAAACTTTTAAGGTAAAGAAAATGGCAGATTACAACGTAAGCATGCGCGACCTTCTTCAAGCTGGTGCGCACTTCGGTCACCAAACTCGCTTCTGGAACCCAAAAATGCGTCAATACATTTTTGGTGCGCGTAACAAAATTCACATCATCAACCTTGAGCACACTGTTCCTGCGTTAAATGATGCATTGAACTTTGTTAACAACCTAGCAAGCAAAAAGAACAAAGTATTGTTCGTTGGTACTAAACGTGCTGCTTCTAACATCATCCGTGAACAAGCTCAACGTGCTGGTCAACCTTATGTAGATCACCGTTGGTTAGGTGGTATGTTGACGAACTGGAAAACTCTTCGTCAATCAATCAACCGTCTTAAAGATCTTCAAACTCAGTCTACTGACGGTACTTTCGCTAAGCTTACTAAACGTGAAGCTTTAGAGCGTACTCGTGAAATGGAAAAACTTGAACGTGCTCTTGGCGGTGTTAAGAACATGGGTGGTTTACCTGACGCATTGTTCATCATCGACGTTGACCACGAAGCGATTGCAATCAAAGAAGCTAAGAACCTTGGTATTCCAGTAATCGGTATCGTTGATACTAACTCTAACCCAGATAACGTTGATTTCGTTATTCCTGGTAACGATGATGCGATCCGCGCTGTAACTCTTTACGCTACTGCGATGGCTGATGCGATTATTGCTGGTAAAGAATACGCTCAAACTCAAGCTAATGCGCAAGCTAAAGGCGAAGAAGCTGCTAAAGAAGCTCCTGAGGCTTAATGCGATTTGATGCGGATTTGTCATTTTTGCGACACGTAATCGTGGCATCTTAAGCATCAATCAAGCAAAACGGCCCAGATGATTAATTTGGGCCGTTTTTGTTAACAGATACATATCTCGACCGAATTTAGGAGAATAACATGACTGCTATTACTGCAAGCATGGTTAAAGAGTTGCGTGATCGTACTGGTCTAGCAATGATGGAATGTAAAAAAGCGTTGACAGAAGCTGGTGGCGATATCGAGTTAGCGATCGACAACCTTCGTAAATCTGGTCAAGCAAAAGCTGCTAAAAAAGCAGGTAACATTGCTGCTGATGGCGCGATTACAATTGCTCAAGAAGGCAATAAAGCAATTCTTTTAGAAGTAAACTGTCAAACTGACTTCGTTGCTAAAGACGAAAACTTTGCTGGTTTCTCTGCGAAAGTTGCTGCTGCTGCGCTTGCTGCGAATGTAACTGATGCTGCTCAAATTGCTGAATTGAAACTTGAAGATGGTGCAACTGTAGAAGAAGCTCGTATTGCGCTTGTTCAAAAAATCGGTGAAAACATTCAAGTTCGTCGTGCTCAAATCGTTGAAGGTGAAAACCTTGCAGTTTACAAACACGGTTTAAAAATCGGTGTTGTAGTTTCATTTGCTGGTGATGCTGCTACTGGTAAAGGTATCGCAATGCACGTTGCTGCGTTCAACCCAGTTGCTGTAAATGCTGAAGGTGTTTCTGCTGAGTTAATCGCTAAAGAGAAAGAAATTGCTGAAGCAAAAGCAATTGAATCTGGTAAACCGGCGAATATCGTTGAAAAAATGGTAACTGGTTCAGTTGAAAAATACTTAAATGAAGTTGTTCTTGAGCGTCAAATGTACGTTATCGACAACGACAAGAAAGTTGCTGATGTTCTTAAATCTACAGGTACAACTGTTGCTCAATTCGTACGTTTCGAAGTGGGTGAAGGTATTGAGAAAAAAGCTGAACTTTCTTTCGCTGAAGAAGTTGCTGCTGCTCAAGCTGCTGCAAAATAATTGATTCAATTATTTTGAAAAAGAAAAAGCCCTTAAAGGGCTTTTTCTTTTTTTTGATGGGTCTAAATGATATAAACTTTAGGATGAAATAAAAATATAACTTAGAGATCAATATGTCTCAGAAATCAAAAATGAGTATTGCTGCGTTAATTGTAGTCGTGGTCGCAGCATATTTCGGTATCGATTTAAAACAGGATTTAAAACAGAGTAATGAGCACACACTCAATCATACGGATGTAAGTACTCACTATAATGATGCTAACCAACGAGAACTATCCTCTGCGGATAATGATGATGCCAAAAAAATAGCCACACTATTTCAAAAAAAGATCAGTGATGTGCAAGTTAGGGCTTCTGGAGAAGTTGTTGCAATATTAAAAGATGATAATGAAGGATCTAGACATCAGAAATTTATTTTAAAACTTAATCATGGTCAGACAGTTTTGGTAGCTCATAATATAGACTTGGCACCACGTGTTGAAAATATTCAAAAAGGGGATATCGTCGAGTTCTATGGTGAATATGAATATACCGACAAGGGTGGTGTAATTCATTGGACTCACCATGATCCTAATAAACGGCATATTGATGGTTGGTTAAAGCATCAAGGTCGAAGTTATCAATGAATTAGTTAATCAATGTAAAAACGGGCTAAATTAAATTCTAATTTAACCCGTGCTGTATTTGCTAATTTAAGCGCTGATTTGGCGTGATTTCCAATTAGGTAGTATCTTATCTAGGTAAGCATCCATACACCATAGAGGGCCAATTAGAAGGAATTGAAGGTCTTTAAAGAAAGAAGGCTTTTTCCCTTCAATTTTGTGCCCGTAAAATTGACCTATCCAAGCCAAAACGAACAGAGCAATATAGAATCCTTTCCCGAATGGAAGAATAATGATAAGCCAAGACATGACCAATAATAATGCTGCCATTGCAACCGCGAGTACAAGATCTAATCTTGCATAAAAGATGAGTGTTAACACCAGTAAAAGGGTAGTCAGTAATGCGCTGAAATGAGCGAGTATGCCAATGATCGAGAATAGAATCGTGGGTACGCAAATCCAGTGTAATGTTTTATTGGTTAGGTTTTGATGGCTATCACTATATTCATCTAACCATTCTGTAATTGTCTTCATCCTATTTCCTTAGCTGATTATTTGAATTTTATTTATTCTATAAACGACAGTATGACATAAGATGATAAATCAAGATTATTTTTTGTATATTGGTCACATCAAAACAATTAAAAATAATAAAGCCACTCGATGAGTGGCTTTTCGTTAAATGCTTCGCTGAATCATAAAAACCTAAGAATTTGGACCATCCACACGTTCGATGCTTACACGCGCAGTACCAGCATTGGTAATACCAAGGGATTTCGCAGCACCGTAAGATAAATCTACAACACGATTACCATGAAATGGGCCGCGATCATTTACTTTGACAACGACGCTTTTACCGTTTGATTTATTCGTTACACGAATATAGCAATTAAGAGGTAGGCTACGATGCGCTGCAGTAAGTGCATTCATATCAAATGTTTCGCCACTTGCAGTTTTACGACCGTGAAATTGACGACCGTACCAAGAAGCAACGCCTGTTTGACTAAAACGACGAACAGTGTTTGAAGCCACATTATTAAGTTTATCAATCACTGAAGGCTCTTCAACAGGTACTTGAATTTTCGCTGCGATTGTTTCGCGACGAATTTTATCACCTGAACTTTCAGTAATTGCTAAACTGTTTAAATTCGAGAAGTGCGAATTGAAACTTGTAGAGTCTTTGCTAATTACGCGTGAAGCAAGACTTGATTGGTCAACATCATTATTTAGATAAGAGGATTGAACCAACTCGGCATGAGTTTGAGTCAAAGCCAAACTAATACCTAATATTGATAACATTTTCAGCGAAGCATGCATCGTTTAACTCCTTGGAACCCTAAGTTAATTATCTAAGTTGCTGATAATTAACCTAAATGGTCTGTAAATTTACTTGTGCAACTGCATTTAACGGTAGTGGATGATATTCATCCTGATACAAAAGTGTCTAGCTTTATTTTCACTTTAGTTACAAAAACGACAAATTATCACAAAATATGGTTAAAAATTAATCAATAGTGTAACAAAATATGTAAAATGTGCAAATAGTGAACTTAATCACAAAAATATTTATTGACTTTTGTTAAAACAAGTAGATTTATATTTATCTACTCGCGATTTCAGTCCCTAAAAGCCACAGTGCAGTTGCATACATTCGACTACGGTTATAGGTCGTAATGACTTGAAAATTAGGATATGTAAGGTAATAAGCTGGTCCATAATTTTCTTGTAGTTGAATCACATTGACCATGTCTAAGTCATCTATTTTAACAATAGGATTGAGTGGGCTAATGCCTTGAACTTTTAATGCACCATATGGAGTAGGTTGTGTTAAGTCTTTGGCTATGATGGCATCCGCATTATTTCCTTGGTAGCGTGCGGCAAAAGCAATCGGTTGATCTCGTTGCCAACCATGTTGAGCAAGATAATTTGCAATAGAACCAATTGCATCTACAGCAGAGTTTCTGAGATCGATATGACCATTACCGTCATAATCCACACCAAATTTCGGAATATTGCTTGGCATAAATTGAGGATAGCCCACAGCACCAGCATAAGAGCCAACGACTGAATTAGCTGGAATGCCGTCCTTATAAGACCATGCAATCAAAGCGCTTAATTCGTCTTGAAAGTATTGTGCACGACGTTCATATCCAAACCCTAAAGTGGCTAGTGCATCACGTGTGATGAATGAACCTTTATTTGCTCCAAAACCTGTCTCTACGCCGAGAATACCGAGAATGATGGACTGGGGAACACCGAACTGCTGTTCTGCTCGATTTAAAGTGTCTGCATATTGATTTTTAAAACGCACACCACGTTGAATTGTACTTTCTGCTAAAAAATTCTTTTTATATTCGTACCAAGGCTTGCTTTCTCCTGGGCGATTCATAATGTTGATAATATTTGGTAGGTTTTTTGATCCATTCATGGCCCAGTCAACTTGCTCAGTACTCAAACCATAGGTCTGCATCGTTTTTAGTTTAAAATTTTGATATTGAGGATGTTGAGCGAAGTCATTGGCTTGAACAAAACTTGTGATCATAAACGCACTGAGTGCTAAACCAATACGTTGTAATTTAACATTAAAATTTTCAAATAACATAACAGCAGCAGATCCAATTATTATCGGTGGTAGACGCAAAGGTATAAGTGTTGATAAGGATTAAAAGTTCAACATCATTTGATTAATCGCAATGTTTATTAAGATAACATTAGGTCGTGATGGATTCACAAAAACCTACATAAAAAGTGTAAAAATGGATGAATTATGCCTTTTATTTATTCAATATTGATGAACTATTTTTAAAACATAAAAAAACCTAGCAGAAGCTAGGTTTTTGATTAGTCTGATTTATTCTTGAATAAATAGCGTGTCATGATATTCAGCTGTAGCTAACAATTCTTCTTTAGTAAAGTTAGGAATGAGCTTATCAATAGCAATATGAACTGCTTTGATGACCGCTGAAGAAGCGATATCAGACGCCTTACGTTTAATCATACCCAAATCTAAAGTCTTGTTAAAATCATTCATAAAGTGACGAACTGCAGCTTCACCGAATTGCTTGTATTGTTCAGACAGAACTGCACGATTGACATCATTGCCTGCACGTACTTCTGCAAAGCTATTTTTTAAGTTTGTCACTAGATCAGCAGGTAATGGAGCACCGACACGATAATTACCCTCTGGATCTTTGAATAAACTCTTTTCAGAGAATTCAATCGATTGTCTCACGACGTCATTTGGTGCTTTACCCAATAACTGTTTAAGTAGTACCGATACTGTTGATTTAATATAACCAGCAAGTTTTTCAGCTGTTTCTCGTTTGTCACTTGCAGGGAAACGACGTACAAGTTCAACTAAAATTGCATCGATAATTTCATCATTAATAGCGAGTGCAGTTTGATCACGCAAAGGGTAAAGTGGTTCGTTTGAATTTTTTTTCTCAATTCCAGTTTGAATATTCTTTAACAAAGATTCAGATGGAATAAAACCAAAATATGACATCGTATAACCTCAACTATTCTTCAATTTATTGTCGCGCCAATCGAATTGGGCTTGGCATCCATGCAAAGTCCGATACACGACAAGGGTTAATGTCTAAACCACCACGGCGTGTATAAGTCGCATATACCATCAACTTTTCAGGGTTAAAGTTTTCCCAAATATCTGCGTAGATTTGTTCAACGCATTGTTCGTGAAAGCCATTATGCTGACGATAGGAGATAATATAAGCTAAAACTGAACGATAACAAGGTTTTTTGCCACGATATCTTAAAAAAACTGTGCCCCAATCAGGCTGACCTGTGACTGGGCAGTTACTTCTTAATAAATGCGAATATAATTGAATTTCAACGATTTCTTCGGAAGACGCTGCATCGAGTTTAAGTAAGCTCACATCAGGGTGGTTTTCAAGACGTTCAGGCTCATAATGGTCGATGCATATTCCTTCAGGCTGGGCAATATTCAACTGATCAACATCGAATAATTCAAGTCTGACTTCTGCATTGGCTGCTTTAGAAAGATCACGCTCGACTGTCTCAATAAACTGATTTTGAGATTCAAATTTAGCAAAATTCAGACTATTGAAATATAGTTTAAGAGATTTGGACTCGATGAGATAAGGTGATGAAGCAGGAAGATGCATTCGACCAATTGCAACTTGAGGAATCCCTGACAGATTCAACCAAGAAATTTCAAAAATATGCCACCAATCAATTCCTTGTTGAATACCATCTACATGTGCGTACTTCGCTCGTGCTTCTGCGCGAGCAATTGGAAATAACACCTCAGGTTGATATTCAGTTGGATAGTTGGTGTCTTTGCCTAAAAGAGATTGTTCAACGCTCATTATTCACGCATTCCTGAACCACGGGAGAGTAGGTGATAAGCGACCGCATATAGCACGGCGCAACACGCTGTGATTACTAATAAAGAGATAGATACATTTACATCGCTATGACCAAGAATTCCATAACGGAATGCATTGACCATATATACGACAGGGTTAATTAAAGATAGATTTTGCCAAAATGGGCTTAATGCAGAAATTGCATAGAACACCCCACCTAAATAGGTCAACGGTGTTAAAACAAAAGTGGGAATAATCGAAATATCATCAAATGACTTTGCATAGACAGCATTAATAAATCCACCTAATGCAAACAGTAATGATGTAATCAGGACGGTATAAATTGTGACGAACCAGTTGGTAATATATAAGTCAGTAAAAAATAAACTCATTGCAGTCACAATGATAGCAACCAATAAGCCTCGAGCAACACCACCAAGCACATAACCCCAAAGTACGGCATGTAAAGGCACTGGACTCATGATCAGTTCTTCAATACTTTTTTGAAATTTAGAACTAAAAAAGCTTGATGAAACGTTGGCATAACTATTAGTAATGACAGCCATCATAATTAGACCAGGTACAATGAACTGCATGTAGGTAAAGCCACCCATTTCCCCAATTCTTGAACCGACTAGATTTCCAAAAATCACAAAATACAGTGACATGGTAATTGCTGGTGGTAATAATGTTTGTGGCCAAATGCGCATAAATCTACGAATTTCCTTATGGATAATCGTATATAAAGCTACAGCGAGTTGATTAAAATTCATTGCGCAGCTCCATCAAGATTCTTTTCGACCATTTTGACGAATAACTCTTCTAAACGATTTGATTTATTACGCATACTTCGAACTTGAATATTCTGTGATTCTAGAAGTTGGAAAAGATCATTCATGCTGTGTGCTTTATCAAGCGTAATTTCTAGGGTCACAGGATCAACCAAATTAAATTTCACACCAATAATGTCGAGTTGAATCGGTTCTATAGGTTCAGCCAAGTCAAAAATGAAAGATTCTTCATTTAATTGATTTAAGAAGTTCTTCATGGTGGTGTCTTCTTTAATGACGCCACGATCAATAATTGCAATTTTGCGACACAGTACTTCTGCTTCTTCTAAATAATGTGTTGTGAGAATGATTGATGTACCTTTCTGATTCATTTCTGTTAAGAAGTCCCACATCGAGCGACGTAGTTCAATATCAACACCAGCAGTCGGTTCATCGAGAATTAACAGTTTTGGATCATGCATCATTGCTCGGGCAATCATGAGGCGGCGTTTCATCCCCCCGGATAGCATGCGTGCTTGAGTAGAGCGTTTTTCCCATAAACCTAATTTGGTCAGGTACTCCTCTGCGCGGGTTTCAGCAACTTTTTTTGGAATGCCGTAATAACCTGCTTGTGTGACTAAAATATCGAAAGTCTTTTCAAATTGCGCAAAGTTAAACTCTTGAGGGACTACACCCAAGCATTGTTTAGCTTGAGAAGGATGTGTATCGAGGTTATGACCAAAAATCTCGACAGTTCCTGCAGTTTTTTTTGTAAGAGAGCTGATGATGCCAATAGTGGTTGATTTACCTGCACCATTAGGGCCTAGAAGTGCATAAAATTCACCTTCTGGAACATCTAAGTTGATTCCTTTTAATGCTTGAAAACCATTTCGATAGGTCTTCGACAAATCCCTTAAGGTCAATGCATCAGTCATGAATATCTCGAATGGTGAAAAGTTGAGATATTGTGAGTGATCTTGAAAAATAAACCAAGCTCTGTAATCAGAATTCTCTGTTTTGATGTTGAAACGCTGTATAAAGCATGAGCACTAAAAATAGGAAAGATATATAGTTGCTTTACCTTAGAGTTTTTTTTGTTATGATGTGCGCACTTCCTAAAATGCGCTCATAGCTCAACTGGATAGAGTACAGGTCTCCGAAGCCTGTGGCGTGGGTTCGAGTCCCGCTGAGCGCACCATTTCTTTTATGTTTTTCAAACAAAACATAGCCTGTCAATTAAAATATTTTTAGTAAATTTTTATCAAAAATTAATGATTAATCTGAATTGTTAATCTGACTCGATTGAATCGCGTCATGCATCAATATTGACAAATAATAATATATTTAGTCTCAAAATAAACATTAAAATGATAAATAAGTCACATAAAATTCACATGACCTATCTTAAATTTGAATTGCGGCATTGCCGTATAAATCACATAAATTATGAATAATTCAAATAAGAGGCACAACAATGTACGAAGAAAAAGTTTTGATCCAAAATCGAATCTCGTGGGCGAGTATTTTCGCTGGCGTTATTGTTGTATTAGCTATTTCAATTTTACTCTCATTACTTGGCGTTGCATTAGGTTTTGCGCTCCTAGATCCACAATCTACCACTGATATTACAAATGGCTCAGGGATAGCAGTAAGCGTTTGGACAATTATTTCATTGTTAGTATCGTTGGCTATTGGTGGATTTGTTGCAGGTCACTTGGCTCAAGCTGATGGTGCAATCCATGGCTTTATTGTCTGGTCACTTTCATTGCTGTTAGGTATCTGGTTTGGTGCAATGACTATTAGCGGCGCGGCAAAAATTACTGGTAGTGCGATTAGTTCAGTCAGTAGTGCTGCGGGTAGTGTAGCATCAGGAATTGGTCGAGGTGGCGTTAATTTAACTCAGATCGGAGTTCAAGCTTTTGAGGAATTAGTTCCTTTACCAAAACTTGAAAATAGTGATGAAAAGATGTCTGAGGCATTACGCAAAACAGGAATCGAGGAATTGCAACCCGAATTCTTAAAAGCGCAGGGTGAATGGGCAAAAGAGCAAATTAAGGTTGCTGCAAAAGAGTTGGTGATTCATCCAGATAACAGTGATGCTATTATTCAAAAGTTATCAGAACAATTAAAAACTCGTGCACAATCTGTGACTGCTTCTATTAATAAGAATGAAGTCAGTGCTGCTTTAGCGAAAAATTCATCTCTAACTCCGCAAGAAGCGAATCAAGCTGTCAATAATTTCCTTATACAGCAGGATAAATTCTTTAATGATTTAGAAGCGAATATTCAATCTGCTAAATTAAAATATGCTGAACTAAAAGATCAAGCACGTGAAAAAGCAGCTGATGCGACTAAAGCTGCTGCAAAAGCTGCTTTATGGTCATTCATTGGTTTATTGATTGGATTGATTGTGACGATTTTTGCTGGACGTTTTGGTGTAAATAATTCAAATAATCGTTCACGTCATTTGGCTTAATTCTGAGCTTGAAGTTAGAATTAAAAGTCGACCCATTTCGGTCGACTTTTTTTGAATTAAGACTTTGTTCATATTCGCGAAACTTATTCTTATCTATAAATAAAAAAATTCAATTGTATTTTTTTTATGCAGTTGTTGAAAAGTGTTAAAGTGACTTCACATCACGTATTGAAAGTATTAAATTTGAAATCACAGTAGGTTATAAACATTCAACGCTACTGACGAGTTGGACGGATCAATGACAGTTAGTTGAGTTCAGTTGAACTATAAATCTAACACTAGCCTTCCAACATAAAGCCCGCGTAAAGCGGGCTTTTTCATATCGAAATTATGCTTTAAACATGACCTCAACATCATATTTTCGAAATTCACTGAGCAGTTCTTGAATGATCGATCCACCCGTTTGTTCTGAAGCATTGAGCAGGACTTCTTTATTTTCAAGGCTATCAAAGCATTCTATGTGATTAATTTGCCATTGATGTTCTTGATCAGCTTGTTCAATGATAATACGTCGAGGCTGCAATGAGCCATCTGCTTGACGCGGAATAACATTGGTAATGGCGAGCTGGATTTTCTCCACCTGATCATGGGCATGCAAAAAGGTGAGAACCCAATTTCCGACTTTTTTAAGATACATAGGATTATCTAAAGGATCAAATTCTAGAATTTGGCTAAGTTTAGACATAAGGCACCTATTTATACCGTTGTTGTATGATGGTATTAATATATTTATGACAAAGATGTTCTACTTCGCCTTAGTCTAATGGAGGATGAGGTGGGCAGTGTTGAATGAATAAAAATAATAAAAAATATTTAATTATCATGCGTTTATATTATTTTAATTATTGGTGTAAATTTTATTTTAATCGTTTAAAAGTATTAAAAAATAGTTAACTTCTCACTTTGAGCTTTAGGTTCAAAGTGAGAGTCATGAAATATTGCTTAAAGCGTATCAATTAAAGTTTTTTCTAAGGCTTTTTTCAGATAGGGATCCAAGTCTTCTTGTCTTAGTAACCATGAAACATAATCACTTGGAAGATCTACAATGGCTGTCCCACGATGTTTACCGAAGTTAATCGTACGAGGAATGCGTGCATCTTCAGATACTTCATAGAGTTCTTCAATGTTTTGAATACCCAAATGATGAATAATGTGCATTAAAATATTTGCAGTCAAAATAATATCTGCGTCAGCTCGATGGGCACCTTTTAACATCTCTCTAGCTTTGCTACTGCCTTTACTAATCATATAAATTAAAGCAGAAATGTTGTGTGCTTCTGCATGAGGCCAAACTAGTCGAGAAAGAGCGAGTGTACAGATGGCTTTAATATGACTTGTTTCAACGCCGCATTGCTGAATAGCTCGAATATCATAATCAATATTATGACCAATAATATACGTCGTTTCTTGAGGTAACTCGAAGGTTCTGAAGTTGGGTTGATCTACTAAATCGCTTTCAAGAATATGATGAACCGCCATTGCAGCATAGGAAATTTTTTCGTCACCAATGCTATATAGTTGGTCAAAGATTTTTTCGCGATCAAGACTTAATTTGCCTTGTTCAATCTGAATAGGAGCATATGCAATTTCTATGGGCAAACCGTTTAATGTATGGGTTTCAGTATCCAAGATAATGGCTTGCATGCAAATGTCCAAGTTAATGATAAAGATGTAATTAATTTAACATTTTCAAATCTGAGCTCACAGTAATAAAGTCAATGAATTGTATAAATTATGCTGAATTGAACAAATTATGGGAATTATTTAGATAAGGTGCTCATTTAAAGAAATTTCGTTTTCTATGATATTGACGCTGCAAGTTTAGACTGTAGGTTGTTAAAAATAATTTTTAAAAATGAATAAATTTAAAAAGAATAGTCATAATTCAGATATTTGTTTTTAATAGTAAGAGAGTGAACACACAAGAATTAATCAAATTTAATTGCAAACTGTTTAAACTTCATTCTCGAAATTTAACAAGTTCATGTTACAATACGCGCCAATCTTAGCACGGCTTAAAAGCCCTACATTAATAGGACCTCGCTAATGTTTGCCAATATCTCTATTGCTGACTTTGATCCAGAATTAGCTCAAGCTATTACGAGTGAAGATGCTCGTCAGGAAGCTCATATTGAGTTAATCGCTTCAGAAAACTATTGCTCTCCAGCAGTAATGGAAGCTCAAGGTTCAAAACTCACTAACAAATATGCAGAAGGCTACCCAGGCAAACGCTACTATGGCGGTTGTGAATATGTAGACGTGATTGAACAATTGGCAATTGACCGTGCTAAAGAACTCTTTGGTGCTGATTACGCGAACGTTCAGCCTCATGCTGGTTCTCAAGCAAACTCTGCAGTTTATCTAGCGCTTCTTAACCCAGGCGATACTGTTTTAGGTATGAGCTTAGCTCACGGTGGTCATTTGACTCACGGTGCTAAAGTTAGCTTCTCTGGTAAAACATATAATGCGATCCAATACGGTTTAAATCCAGAAACGGGTGAAATCGATTACGAAGAAGTAGAACGTTTAGCTGTAGAACACAAGCCACGTATGATTGTCGCTGGTTTCTCTGCTTATAGCCAAATCGTTGATTGGCAGCGTTTCCGTGAAATCGCGGACAAAGTAGGCGCTTATCTATTTGTAGATATGGCTCACGTTGCTGGTCTTGTTGCTGCTGGTGTTTATCCAAGCCCAGTTCAAATTGCTGACGTAACAACAACGACGACTCACAAAACACTTCGTGGCCCACGTTCAGGTTTAATTCTTGCAAAAGCAAACGAAGAGATTGAGAAAAAACTTCAATCTGCTGTATTCCCAGGTAACCAAGGTGGTCCTTTAGTTCATGCTGTAGCGGCTAAAGCAATCTGCTTTAAAGAAGCAATGGCTCCTGAATACAAGGCATACCAACAACAAGTTGTGAAAAACGCGCAAGCAATGGCTGAAGTGTTAATCGAACGCGGTTATGACGTTGTTTCAGGCGGTACGAAAAACCACTTGTTCTTGTTGTCTCTCATCAAACAAGACATTACTGGTAAAGACGCTGATGCTTGGTTAGGTGCTGCTCACATCACTGTGAACAAAAACTCTGTACCAAACGATCCACGTTCTCCGTTTGTGACGTCTGGTATCCGTATCGGTACTCCAGCTGTAACTACTCGTGGTTTCGGTGAAGCAGAAGTACGTGAACTTGCAGGTTGGATCGCTGATATTTTAGATTCTAAAGGCGACGAAGCTGTCATCAATTCTGTGAAAGCTAAAGTTGAGACTGTATGCGCTAAATTCCCAGTTTACGCAAAATAATCTTCGACTTGAGAAAAGCCCCCTCAAGGGGGCTTTTTTATTGAATATTGGAATGTCAAATCTGTCATTTTTCAGTAGTTCTGATATAACTGATGTATCTATTAATTATTCAATTGTCGTTATACATTTGAATTGGAGCAGAAAATGAGCCATCCAAATATTATTATTTCTGAACAAGATTTAAATCGTTTAGAAACCATGTTGGAGCATCAACCACAGTTGACTTCAACGATGGAACATTTAGAAAACGAGTTGGCTCGTGCTGAAGTCGTACAGCCTAAAGATATCCCTGCCAATGTAGTGACGATGAATGCTAAAGTGCTGATAACGGTTGCACCATCGACGGAACCTACAGAGATTGTGCTGGTATATCCCCATGACTTTAAAGGTGAAAAGGGGCAGGTTAATGTGATTGCACCTATTGGTGCAGCAATCCTAGGTTTGGCGGAAGGACAAGAAATTGAATGGCCTCAGCCTGATGGGCAAATAATGAAAGTGAAAATTGATAAAGTGCTCTATCAGCCTGAACGTGAGGGTATATATCTTTAATTAAAAAATAAAGCCTCTTGTGGAGGCTTTAAAGTTTTATTGTTTCATTGTGGTTTGTTGCATATATTTATTTAAATAAGTTTCGCGTATTTCCTTGCGCTGCTCGGCTGTAGTCGCGTTCATCATTTTTTTACGCAAATCATTTCGTTCACTTGAGCTCATCTGTTGCCAAGTTTCCCGCATTTGTATTTTTTCTTGTTCAGGCAGTTTAGTAAACCAATCCATTCTTTGTTGTAGAACAACACTTTGCTCTTCAGGAATTTCTTTCAAATTTTGATAGCGTTTAATCAGTGCTTTTTGTTCATCTTCAGAAAGCGATTCCCAAGATTCATTAAGTTCAGAATTATTGTCTTTCGAGAAGATCCAAAAACGTTCATAGCCTGCAAAACTAGTTTGTAAAAAACCTAATGTGCAGAGTGCAATCGCTAAGCCTTTAGCTGCCATGAGCTGATTTATCCTCACCAAAAACAGATAACATTTCTAGATCTTCCATCATTTGCGGAGAAAGTTTAGGGGTGACAATCACTTGTTGTGGGCTTGGAGCTTCTTCCAAATCAAATGCATTTGGAAGTACCACAAATCCTGTGATCGCGGCTGCTAATGCAAAACCAGTAACTTTCCAAGTCATCAACTGAGAAAATAACGGTTTGTCTTTAATCTCATCGAGTACATGCTCCATCACGACCGCTTTATTGCGATGTTGTGATGCCAGTACATTCAATTTTTCAGTCACTTGTTTCGTAAATTCATCATGATTCATCCGATGATCCCCCGTCATTTGGGTTTAAGTGAGACAAAGCAGATCTTAAGCCCTGTATAGCTCGATGGTAATGGGTCTTTACACTGCCTTCTGAACAATTCATGATTTCGGCTGTGGTTTGTGTATCAAACCCTTCCCATGCTCTCAACATAAATGCTTGTTGTTGGCGAACAGGTAACTTAGAAATTGCATTTTGAATCTCCTCAACAGCCATCTCTTGTGCAAGAAATTGCAGCGGATTAGGTGTTGATTCATCCACAATATTGATGGTTTCGTCATCATCTTCATCGTGGTTATTTTTTTTAAATAACGAGAATGGAAAAGCCCGTCGAGATTCTTTACGACGCCAATCCTGAAGTTTGTTATTTAAAATGGTATAGAAAAGGGGATACCACTCTGCAGTGGATTTATCAGCATAAGATTTATGCAAAGATATAAAAGCTTCTTGGACTAAATCCATGGCAATGCCATTGTGTCCTTGAGTTGCACTTTCCATCATCACCAATGCACGCCCAGTGACGTCTTGCATAAAATATTTAAGACGTTGTTCGGCCGTATTCAAAAGAACACTCGAATCTTCAGGCTTGACTTTTTTTGGTGCTAAATCCATAGAGATGGAAAATCCCGTCATTGGGTACCCACCATTATTTTCTAATCGTTACTTATATAACGTCAAAACATAATGGTAGGTTGACAATCTAAGCAACTATTTTTTAGCAGTTTAATAGATTTTTTTATTTTCAGTGACTTCGTTAATATATTTTAACGAATCATATCCGTTGGCGTACCATTTCAAAGAAACAAATCGATCCGGCAACTGCAACGTTTAATGATTCTTGACCACCCGGTTGGGGAATGGTAATTGCTGAAGCATGTGCTAGGGCATATTCCGAAACGCCTTGACCTTCATTGCCCAGTACCCATACGCAAGCTTGAGTTAAGTCTTTTGCATATAAACTTTCTGATTCATGTGAGCTCGTGACATACACGGGAATTTTGAATTGAGACAGCACATCTTCAAGCGCAACGTTTTCATAGGTTTTTAATGAAAAGTGCGCACCCATTCCTGCTCGTAATACGCGAGGAGACCACAAAGATGCTGAACCTTTGGTGCAAACAATTTGTTCAATACCTGCAGCCGCAGCTGATCGAAGTAATGTACCCACATTGCCTGGATCTTGAACATTTTCAAGAATTAAAGTGTCTTGAGTATAATCTAGAGCATCACGTTGAGTTGGCAAATCTACAATCGCTAAACATGCCAAGGTTGTTCCTAGCGTGCTTATGTCTTTATAGAGTGATTCACTAATAACAAACACTGAACCTGTATAGTGTTGTGCTATTTCGTCAAAATCGGCGTGTTCCATTGCTTTTTCAGTGGTAAAAATCGAATTCAATTTACGATTTTTTTCTAACCAAGCTAAGCACAAATGTGTGCCTTCTAGAACAGTTTGGCCTTGCTTTTTACGGTAACTATTTTGATCAATTAAACCACGTAAATGTTTAATTTTCGGGTTGTCTTTAGATTCTAAAAAGATAATGGCCATTCAGTTTGACTTCCATGAGAGCCTAAATCAATAGGCTCTCAATTGTAAAATTATTGATGATAAGCAGTAACAAGCTCAACTTCATTTTTTGAACCAATGACGACTGGTACACGTTGGTGAAGTTCAGTTGGTTGGATTTCCATAATACGCACGCGACCTGTTGTAGAAGCACCACCTGCTTGTTCCATGAGCATACTCATTGGATTTGCTTCATACATAAGACGTAGACGACCAGCTTTCTTAGGATCTTTGGTATCGTAAGGGTATAAGAAGATCCCACTACGGCAAAGAATACGGTGGATATCACCAACCATGCAGGCAACCCAACGCATATTAAAGTCTTTTTCACGTACAGATGTTTTACCCGCTTGTAGCTCACCAATATAGCGTTGAACAGGTTCTTCCCAATGACGTTGGTTTGAAGCATTAATGGCGTATTCTTTTGTATCCGCATCCACTTGGATATTTTCAGTCGTCAACAGGAATGTTTTTGACTCTGGATCAAATGTAAAGAAAACAGTACCTGCACCAACGGTTAATGCCATCATAGTTGATGGGCCATATAACACATAACCAGCTGCGACTTGTTCAGTGCCTGCTTGAAGGAAATCTTCTGCTTGTGTCACTGAATTTTTGGCAGGTAGGATAGAGAAGATGGTCCCAACACACATATTGATATCGATATTACTTGAACCATCTAGTGGGTCAAATAAAACTAAATACTTACCGTTCTCTTGTGCTGGTGTAAACTCATCGAGTTCTTCAGAAGCTAAACCGCCTACATTTTCGTTGTTTTTTAGCGCATCAATTAAATAGTCATTTGAAATAACATCTAATTTTTTTTGCGCTTCACCTTGTACGTTTTCATTACCAGCACTACCTAACACACCTGCTAAGGCACCCTTTTGCAATGCTGAATCGATGGTTTTACACGTTTCAGCAATTGTTTCAATCACATTAGAGAGTTCAGGTGTTAGATTTCCTTGTTGTTGTGCAAGATATTGTGACAAGGTGAGGTATGACATTACAAGGACGCTCCTAAAAGCTTTAAAAGAATAAAATTTGGATCTTGGGCTATTTTAGATGAGTTCAGTGCAAAATAGAAATTATCCTGCGTTATTTGTGGTGATTTTGCACTTGCCAGAGTTTTAGAACATGGTATGTTGATAGGAGAATGATTTTAAAAGGAGCTTTAAAATGAGCATTCAAAAGTTTGAAGCAACTCCAACGCCAGGTGAGGCAATCGACTTAAACGAAATTAGTTCAGAGAGTTCCAAGGAAGCATGGAAACAGTACGAGGCTAAACCTGAATATAAAGAGTTTAATAAGCATGACATGATTGAGTCTATGCAAGTGCCCATGCCAGACTCGCAAAGGTCTTAAACCTGATATAAAAAAGCGCTCGAATTGAGCGCTTTTTTTGCATTCATTAGCGAAGAAGTGGTGGCACTGCTTCATAATTGAGTTCTACACGACGGTTTTCTTTCCACGCAGCTTCATTGTTACCTGTATTAATTGGCATTTCTTTACCATAACTCACAGCTTCGAGTTGGTTTGGATTTACACCATTTGTAACCAAATAACTTTCAACTGCTTTGGCGCGTCGCTCACCCAAAGCCATATTGTATTCACGCGTTCCACGTTCATCTGTATGACCAGTTAATGCGATTTTAGAGTTTGCATTTGCCAATAAAAATTGTGCATGTGCTTGGAGGGTTTGATAGTCCTCAGTAGATAGCTCACTGCTGTCATAATCAAAGTGAACAACACGTTTAGCCAAGAAAGCTTTATTGGCCTCGGTTACCCCTTTAGCAGAAGCACCCGTTAAGTTTTGTGCATTTAATGCTGCATCTTCACTTAGACCAGTCGTATTTACAGAGGTTGACGTTGATGGTGGTGTCATCGTAGTGGTATCTGTAGTTGCTGGTTTACGGCTTGCGCAACCCGTCATTACTAAACTTACAGCAATGAGTGGAAGAGCAAACGTTTTAATCGCGTTCATGTTCATCTCCTTGAAAGATTAAATTCGATTATTTAGGTGCCCAAGCAGGTTCACGAACTTCACCTTGTTCGCTAGGTAGGTTCATGCGGAAGCGACCGTCTGTAGACATAATCGATAACAATCCACGGCTGCCTTCACGTGTCGCATACACGACCATTTGACCATTTGGTGAAAAGCTTGGTGATTCATCTAAACTGGTTGGCGTTAAAATGTTCGTGATTCCAGTTGAGATTTCTTGAATTGCTACCTTATAGTTGCTGCCTGAAGGGCGATGTACTAAAGCAACATATTTACCATCGGCACTTAAACTTCCACGTGCGTTGAATGCTCCGCGGAAAGTCAAACGTTTTGTTGAACCATCAGCAAACGTGTAATGATAGATCTGTGCTGAACCACCACGGTCTGAGGTAAAGATAAAACCTTTACCATCTGGGGTATAGCGAGCTTCTGTATCAATTGCTGTATTATTTGTCATACGCTTCACTTGGCGCGTATTTAAATCCATTTGATAAATTTCAGGGTTGTCATGCATTGAAGCAGTGAACAACATGCTTTTACCATCAGGGGAAAAACTTGGCGCACCGTTTAAGCCACGAAAGCCAGCTAATTTTTCACGTTGTCCAGTCGCTAAATCTTGAACATAGATCGCTGGACGTTTGGTTTCGAATGAAACATAAGCGATTTTTTTGCCATCAGGCGTCCAAGCAGGGGATAAAATTGGATCGCGCGAACTCAATACAGTGCGTGGTTGTTCGCCATCAGTATCTGCGATTTGTAAAGTGTAGCGATTATCAGGAGTCGCAGGATTTCGCAAAACATAAGCGATGCGACCACTAAAGTCACCAGGAATACCTGTTAATGCTTGGTAAATCGCATCACTGATCATATGTGCTGCAGATCGAATGCGTGATGGCGGTACAGTTAATAGTTCATTGAGTAAATATTGTTGTTTTTGGACATCATAGAGTTGGTAATGAACAGCCAGTGAACCATCAGGATTGGTTTTTACTTCACCATTCACAACATAAGGTACGCCTGCTGATTGCCAAGCAACACCATTGGCTTGATTGATGGTTGCTGTTGCAGGTAAATTTTTAGATGAACTGGTAAAGCGACCTGAACGGTTTAAATCTTGCTCTACAACAGGGTATAAGCGTTGATCACCTACGAATGGCACGATAGCAATTTTTGGTGCTTCTTCAGGTGCTTTGGCAATTTCAAGATGAAGCTGTGCATAAGAGGTCGTAATGAGGGCAGGGCTAAATGCTGCCAAAATTGCTAAACCGAGAAGATGTTTTGAGATCATTTTCATGAGAGGTCACGTACTCAAGATACTAATTTTTCGAATATTCTAGCTTTTTAGCATATAGCTCCGTACCGAATCTATATAAAGCGTGTAATTATCCGCAATTCATGAAAAAACCTTTCGACGAATCGAAAGGTTTTTTTATTATTTCACGGTGAATGAAGAAATGAAACTACGAGCTTCACGCCTTGCGTCAGGATCGGATGGCATCGGATATGGTGCTGCTGCACGAACAGCCTGTTCGACACTGGCTTTGACATCTGGATCTGATGCATTGACGATGACTGAAGTCACAGAACCACTGTCAGATAATGTCACGCGTGCTGTCGCTTTTTGACCTGAAGAGCCTAATGGCATTCTCCAAGCACCTTTAATTTTTTGCTCAAAGTCTCTTTTCGCTGAAGAAGCGATGCGTTTAGATTCAGCTTTTTTATTGGCTGCTTCTTGTCTAGCTTTTTCAGCGGCAGATTCTCGAGCTTCAGCTTCGGCACGTTCTCTGGCTTCGGCATCCGCTTTTCTTTGTGCTTCCTGACGAGCTTTCGCATCAGCCTCTTGTTTAGCTTTGGCATCAGCTGCAGCCTTAGCTTTACGATCAGCATCCTGTTTGGCTTTTGCATCTGCTTCCGCTTTAGCTTTCCGGTCGGCTTCTTGTTTGGCTTTAGCATCGGCCTCCGCCTTAGCTTTCCGATCAGCTTCTTGCTTAGCTTTGGCTTGAGTTGCCTCAGCTTTAGCTTTTCGATCAGCTTCTTGTTTCGCTTTTAAAGCCGCATCAGCTTTCGCCTTTTGTTGTTCCTGTTTTGCGTTTTGCTCTGCTGCTTTGGCTTTTTGGGCGGCCTCTTGTTTAGCTCTAGCATCGGCCTCAGCTTTAGCTTTACGATTCGCTTCTTGAGTTGCTTGACGTTGTGCTTCAGCCGCTGCTTTACGTTCGGCTTCTTGTTGAGCTTTAACCGCAGCCGCTTGCTCAGCTTTACGGTCGGATTTTGGCTCTTCAACTTTTGGTTGAGTTGGAGGAGGTACAGCAGGTGCAACAGGAATCACAGGAGCATTTTGAATAGGCTCATTGGTCTGTTGAACATTTTCTTGAACGTTCTGGTGCGCTGTATCTGAATGATCAGATTCAACCAATGGTGTGGGTTCAGGTGGTACCAGATCTTCAGGTTTAACTAAAACTGTTTTAACAGTTTTAGTTGGCTCAGGAGGTTGAGTCAATCCAAGGAACAACAAGCCTGTGATCGCAATCACATGGACCACAACAGTGAATCCGATTGCAATTTTCTTTTCTTTTGAAAAGCGAGAGTTAGATTCTTTCATAGCTTATTGAATTGGTTTGGTCAGCAAGCCAACTTGATTGATCCCTGCATCTTGTAAGTTAGACATGAGCGTCATCACCTCACCATATGGTCGAGTGTTATGACCATTGATGACGACACTAAATTGTTTATTCTCATGTTCAGCAGTTTGTTGTGCATCACGAAGTGTCTGTTGTAATTCCTGCAAGCTCAGTGGACTTGGTTGGCTACCCTTGTATTCTAAAAAGTATTGTCCTTGTTGATCTAAAGTCACCATAGCTGGTGCATCCTTAGATTCAATCGGTACACTGTTTGCTTCAGGTAAATCAACTTTTATGCCACTTGTGATCATTGGTGCAGTCACCATAAAAATCACCAAAAGTACTAACATGACGTCAATATAAGGAACTACATTCATGTCACTGTTAAGTGGCTTTTTGATGCGTTGGAAACGCCCTGAACGACGAACAGCCATTTATTCAGCTTCCTGTGTAGAACCCACAGAACGACGTTGTAAAAGCGCCACCATTTCTTCAGCAAACAAGGAGCGATCTGAGTAAATTTCTTCACTTTTGGCCGTATAGTGGTTGAATGCAAGTACTGCAGGAATCGCGGTAAATAAACCAATTGCAGTCGCAATGAGGGCTTCCGCGATACCTGGTGCGACAGTTGCTAGCGTCACTTGATCCACTTGGGCTAAGCCGATAAAAGCATTCATGATGCCCCAAACTGTACCAAATAAACCAACATAGGGTGCAACTGAACCAATACTCGCAAGCGCACTGAGACCTTGTTCCATACGGCTCTGATCTCGGCTTAAACCCACCCCAAGAATACGCTCTGTGCCATCAATGACTTGTGCTGTTTCTGCTTTGGTTTTTTTGAGTTTAAGAAACTCTGCAAAACCAAGATAGAAAACATCTTCCAAACCTTCACGCTTAGAGTTGACTTGAGCATTGTTATATAAGGTGTTGAGTTCTGCACCAGACCAAAAAATCTTTTGAAAATGATCATCGCCTTGGCGAGCTTTCTTAAACGTCATATGTAACTTGGCAATAAGGTACCAGCTAAAGAGTGAAGCTAGTACCAACACCAGCATGACCAGTTGTACGACTGGACTCGCTTGAAGAATTAAATCTGTGACGTGAAGTGAAGATTCGAGTTGTGTTGCCATAGTTACATGTGCCAATCATATTTTTATGCGTGGGCTAATTCTTTTTCGATTAGATCACGGATTTCATTTGGAATTCTCAGCGGTTTCATTTCAGCGCTAATACACGCCAATTCTACTTCCCCTGAAGCTAGCATGATTTCACCACGATAAATATTTTGTTGCAATACAAAAGACGTTGCTTTACACGAAACTACACTTGCTGTAACAGTAATTAAGTCATCCATTAATATTGGACGTGAATATTTAAGCGCTAATTTATGCACGACAAAGTTGTAATCTTTTTGATGCCAGTAATGTGAAATCCCTGAAGCGCGTAACCATTCTGTACGTGCGCGTTCCATAAAGCGAATATGATTGGCATGATAAACAATGCCTCCTGCATCTGTATCTTCAATATACACTCGGATTTGAAATTCAAATTTGTTCGCCATACAGGTGTTCCATTACTTTAAATAGTCCAGTGTTTTGCAACATTCTTGAGAAAGAATGCGAAACGCTGATTTATACAATGTTTGAAAGGCTTGAAGTTTAGCACTCCATTTTTACAGACCAATGGCACAAGATTTCAAAAATAGCTGTAGATTGGGCGAAATATTTTAAGATGAAAATGCAGATTTAATTGAATTTTAATCATGTTTGGCATAGGGATTGCTTAAATAAATTCACATGAAATTTATAGTTGGATTTGAGTGCATGTTAAAAAAGTTAGCTTTATCGATTTCGATTGCTACATCAATATTAAGTTTTTCGACTTTTAGTTCGGCTGAAGATTTTAAAATTTTAAAACAGATTGAAAGCAAGCCAACTTTTCTAAAAAAAGGGGAATATGCTGGACACTATTATATTCCAAGTACACTCAATACTATTCAATGGGGTTATCTACCGAATAAAGATGCTAAGCCAGTTTTAACGGTTCGATCGGGGAGTCATGTGACTTTTGATACAGTGTCACATGAAGGTTTATTAGAGGATCAAGGGCGTGATGCTGAAAAATACTTTACATCTAAAGGTGTTAAAAAAGAGCACATTTTAGATGAAGCGAAATTGATCACCCGCTCTAATTTAAAGCATGATTTCCATAAAGATGGTCCACACATTATTACTGGTCCGATCTACGTTGAAGGTGCAATGCCGGGAGACGTGCTTAAAGTTGAAATCATCAAAATAGAACCGCGTGTTCCTTATGGTGTTATTTCAAACCGTCATGGTAAAGGTACATTGCCTGAATTCCCTAAACGTCAAAAACATGATCATGCTTCGCCAGAAAATCCAGATGCTTACGGTAATGTGTCAGTATTTACACCCATTGCGCAAAATAAAGAGGGTGTATGGGAGGGGGTGATTCAAACAGAATCTGGTAAAGCGATTCGTTTTCCATTAAATCCGTTTATGGGAACAATGGGTGTTGCACCAAATACCAGCGAACCTGTTCACTCAGTTCCACCCTCTTTTTATGGTGGAAATATTGATATTAATGATTTAACTACTGGGGCAACCGCTTATTATCCTGTTCAAGTTCCAGGTGCATTATTCTACACAGGTGATAGTCATTTTGTTCAAGGCGATGGTGAGGTTGCATTAACTGCTTTAGAGGGTTCAGCGCGCGCAACGTTTAAAATTAGTGTGTTAAAAGCGGGTAAAAATCATATTCCAGGTAAGCAGCTTTCTCAGCCATTAGGTGAAAATGGTGAGTTTTGGATCACGCCTGGTTTAGATGAAGATTTGGATGAAGCAATGCGCAAATCTACGCGTGAAGCAATCAATTTCTTAGTCAATGAATATGGCATAAGTGAAGAAATTGCATATGCTTATCTCAGTGCAGCGACTGATTTTGAAGTTTCTCAAGTTGTAGATAAAACAAAAGGCATCCATGCGATGATTCGTAAAGCAGATTTCAAAGAGTTCATCGAGCAGAAATAAATTTTTCAAATAAAAAATCCTCCATCAAGGAGGATTTTTTTTTACTGCTGGAGTGTATCTTTGATGCCATGAATGAACTCCCTTCATTCTCAACTCCTTTATAAATTCATGTATATGTGAGAATTAGAGTTAATTTAGTGAAAACATGAATTTTTTTATTTAAAAAAATAAATATTTATATAAAAAACATGTAGTTAAGTTTTGGCACGCTCCTTGCGAAGTATCTGGTGGCTTAGATAGGACATTTAAGCATAAGGATAATTTAAGAACACTGGAGACGTTTCATGGATAATTTAAGTATTTTAACAAAAGGTGTGGACACCTTGGTGACGGTCGTTGGTGCAGGGTTTACTGGACTTTATGCCTTATTCAAACTGCGTGATCAGATGAAAGCTCCAGTACGCGTGTTTGAAAGTGCACCGGATGTCGGTGGAACTTGGTACTGGAATAATTATCCCGGTGCACGTTGTGATATTGAGAGTGTGCATTATTCCTATTCATTTGATGAAAAATTACAGCAAGAATGGACCTGGAGCGAGAAATTTGCTGCCCAGCCAGAAATTCTACGATATCTCAATCATGTGGCAGATCGCTTTGACCTGAGAAAGGACATCACCTTCAATACCAAAGTCACGTCTGTGGTCTGGAATGAACAAGAAAAATATTGGACAGTAACGACCAATCAGGGTGAAGTCATTAAATCTCGTTTCTTTATTTCTGGTGTAGGGACATTGTCCGTGCCGAAAAAACCGGAATTCCCAGGTGTAGAAAACTTTAAAGGTCCAACACTGATTACCGGCAACTGGCCAAAACAACCAATCAGCTTGAAAGGCAAACGTGTTGGTGTAATTGGCACCGGTTCTACGGGTATCCAGCTTATTACGGAAATTGCCAAAGAAGTCGGTGAGTTATATGTGTTCCAGCGTACACCAAACTACTCCACTCCATTGGGTAATGGGCCTACTCAGGCAGAGGAAGATCTCGAGAACAAGGCCAAATATACTTTAATCAGACATAATGCCCGCAATCATTTCCTGGGGGTACCTTATAACGAAGTACAGCCTTCAGCACTGGCAGTTTCCGAAGAAGAACGTTTAAAAGTTTATGAAGACCGTTACCAACGTGGTGGTTTCCGTCTGTTTATTGATAGTTATCAGGATATCTTGTTTGATCCGAAAGCCAATGAAACTGTATCCGAGTTTATTCGTCAAAAAATTCATGCTCGTGTGAAAAGGCCAGAAGTAGCAGAATTGTTGGCACCGAGAGATTATTGCTATGGCACTAAACGACCACCCATGGAAAGTGGATATTACGAAGTATTTAACCAGGACAATGTGCATTTAATTGACGTTAAACAAACTCCAATTTCCCGTATTGATGAGAATGGCGTTGTGGTTGGTGATCAGTTGCATGAGGTGGATGTCTTGATTCTGGCGACCGGTTTTGATGCCATGACTGGACCATTATTTGCGTTAGGGATCCAAGGCAAGAACCATGAAAAACTGACTGAAAAATGGAAAGAAGGACCACGTACCTATTTGGGGCATACCGTGAGTGGATTCCCGAATTTATTTCTTGTGACAGGTCCACAAAGTCCTTCGGTGCTATATAACATGCCTTTAGCGATTGAAGATCATGTTGACCTTGCGACAGGCATTATCCAACACATGATTGATCATCAGCTTCTTGAAGTTGATGCAGATGCTCAAGCGGAAGAAGAATGGGTGAATCATGCCAATGAGCTGGCTCAGGCAAGTCTGCTGCCAAATACGGATTCTTGGTATATGGGTGCCAATATTCCCGGAAAACCACGCCGTTGCCTGGTGTATTTAGGTGGAGCACCGAAGTATCGTGCGATTTGTGATGAGATGATTGCTAAAGGTTATCAGGGTTTTCATTTTAAAGCAGTCGATCCTAACAGTGCTTTACTTCAACACGTGTCTTGATCGGTCAGGAGAATTCATATGCCAATTACTCAAGAAATAGCAACTCTACTCGGTCAGATCCAAGAAGCAGGGGTGAAACCTTTTCATCAAAGTCAGGTAGATGAAGTGCGTGCAGTAGTTGAATCTTTCCAAAACATGCAAAAGCCGGTCGAGGTGAAAACTAAGACGACCGATGTTGAGTACCGCACAGGAACTTATATGCGCATTTATCAGCCAGAACTTGCAGGAAAAAAACTCCCTGTGCTGGTGTATTATCATGGAGGTGGCTTTGTCGCTGGTTCGCTGGCTGTAGCCGATGAAACTTGCCATGTGCTGGCGCAAATGAATCAGCATATTGTGGTGTCAGTGGATTACCGTTTGGCGCCTGAGCATCCTTTTCCAGCCGCACATGAAGATGCCAGACAGGGATTGGAGTGGGTGTTTCAACATATTCAAGAATATGGCGGTGACGAGAATCAAATCTCAGTCATAGGTGACAGTGCAGGAGGAAATCTTGCAACGACATCTGCGTTATGGGCTGTATCACAGGATATGAAGATTGCCAAACAGATCTTAATATATCCAGTGATACAGCCTGAGATGGATTCTGCCTCAAGAAATGATGAAAATGGTTATCTAATATCGCAACAGGATATGGAGTGGTTCTGGAAAAATTATCAGATCCAAGATGGGCAGTCTGTTCAATATTCACCTTTACAGTATGACAATCTATCCGCTGCGCCAGAAACTTTAATCGTGACCACAGAATATGAAGTATCGCGGGATGATGCGGAATATTATGGATTCCGTTTAATCGATCAAGGTATAACCACCACCATCAAGCGTATTCGGGGTGGTGTACATGGTATTTTCTGGCTATCTGCAGTCGTGCCTGAACACCAGACGATTCGGGAGGAAATTGCTCGATTTTTAAAGAAATAACTCCCATTCAAAACCAGCCAGTGAATGGCTGGTTTTCACATTCAAAGCGCATTAATCTTATCGATATGTGCTTGATATGCTCGATGAGATTGAAGAATGAATCAAAGGAGCAAAACGTAGTGTTTTGTAGTTTTGTCATCTTTGACACTGTATTTCTAAATTGGCGATCTATACACTGACCTAGAAACGCCTGCTTATTTATAAAAATAATAATATATTCAAACAGTTCAGGAAATTTGAAATTAATTGAGGGATGGAGTAATACTCAATGAAAAATTATATGGATATATCGGTTAGCGATTTTATTAGTAAAATTTCTTTTGAAAGTGAGGACGGTAAAATCTGGTTCGATGGAGATCGATCACTTCTCTTTAATGCGAATAGTTTGTATACACTGAAGCATTTTTTAATTGATGAATATGGGATTGATCTAGCTAAAAAAGTTATCTATCGCTGGGGTTATGAAATTGGTAGTGAAGATGCTGTGCGAGCGCTCAAACTGCGCGCAGATGATCAGTTGTCAGCTTTTGTGGCCGGACCTCAACTGGCCAAGATTCGTGGCATGGTAAATGTTGATATTGAGACGCTGGATTTCAATCCCAAGCAAAACAAGTTTAAAGGTATATTCAAATGGAATGACTCCTATGAAGCCTATGCACAAATTAAGAACAGGTCTTACTCGACACACTGTTGCTGCTGGTGGTTGACGGGTTATTCCAGTGGTTATACCTCAAAATTTTTAAATGCTCCCTTTCATTATGTTGAAACACATTGTGTTGCCAAAGGAGATGAGTGTTGCCGGATTGAAAGCCATGAAGGGCAGGACCGTCATTTTGGACTGAAATCTGAATATTTTATTGAAACCATTAAACCATTATTTTCCAACAGCTACTTTGATGCCATAGGAAAATCCAAGACCTTTGCCAAGGTGTGCCAATTATTGCTCAAGGCAGCAGAGTCGGATATTACGGTATTGCTACAAGGCAGCACAGGGGTTGGGAAAGAGGCATTTGCGCGTGGTATCCATCAGAATAGTGCCCGTAAAGATAAAGAATTTGTCGCAATTAACTGTGCCTGTCTGCCAGAGCAACTGATTGAAGCGGAATTGTTTGGTAGTAATAAAGGCGCATTTACCGGGGCGACTGAAAACCGCTTTGGTAAATTTGAACGGGCAGATGGGGGCACCATTTTCCTGGACGAAATTATCGAGCTATCCCCTAAAGCGCAGGCGTCTTTGCTTCGTGTTTTGCAAACTGGAGAGTTTGAACGGGTGGGGGATACCAAGACCCGCAAGACCAATGTCAGGGTGGTGGTCGCTTGTAATGAAAGTCTGAAAAAAGCAGTAGATGAAGGACGTTTCCGCAGTGATTTATATTACCGGCTTGCCACTTATCCGGTATTAATCCCATCATTGAAAGAGCGTCGGGAAGACATTAATTTACTGCTGGAATATTATATTCGGTTCTTTGAAAAGCAGTACGAGAAGACCTTCAACGGATTTAGTGACCGGGTTTATGCTTTCTTCAACAGTTATGAGTGGCCAGGGAATATCCGCGAACTGCGAAATATTGTGGAACGGGCAGTGCTATTGTCCAATGATGTGCCATTGGACTTAGAAGACCTGATGTTGGAAGATAATGTAATTCAGAGCTTTGTTAGCCAGCATAAGCAGAAAGTGAATGGCATCAAAGGCATTGCTACTCAAAGTGATCTGGATCAGTTAATTGAAAATCTGATGCACAATTCAGAACAGCTAGATATTGAATATGTCGAAGCCACGATTTTACAAACAGCTTTGCAAAAGTATCGCGGCAACGTGTCGAAAGCCGCACGTTATTTGAATATGACACGAAGTGCACTGGAATACCGGTTAAAAAAGCACGCAGTAATATAAGTTGAGGGTGTTTGGGTATGAAATATAGAGCCTTAGGATAAGGCCCTATATTTCTTTAAGCGATAATCCAATGTTGCCCGGCTAATGCCGAGTAAACGTGCTGCTTCGGAGACATTGTTCTGACTCTGTTGCATGGCTTGTACAATAATCTGCTTTTCGTAATGCTCCAATGAAAAGTCAGGAGTAAATAGTTCTGCAATTTTTTGTGAATTAAATGATTTGGAAGGGAATGTTTCCCTATAGCTATTTGTCTCAGCGGCTACAACATCGGGAAATAAATCACGTAGTTTAATCTCTTGTTGATCATTTGTGAGTAGTGCTGCGCGTTCCAGCACATTCTCTAATTCACGGATATTGCCTGGCCAATTGTAATTTATAAAGAAATGTTTGGCTTTGTCACTCAGTCCTTTAAATTTTTTGTCATAGATATTTTCAAAGCGTTTAAGAAAATGACTGACCAGCAGGGGAATGTCCTCCCGCCGTTCGCGTAATGGCGGAATACGTACCGGAAAAATGTTTAGGCGAAAATACAGATCGGCACGGAATCGACCCTTTTTGACAGCTAATTCTAGATCTTCATTGGTAGCAGCTACCACTCTAACATCGACTTTTCGGGTCTGATAATCGCCTACACGCTCAAATTCACCTTCTTGCAGCATTCGTAATAAGGCTGCTTGGGCACGAGGGGATAACTCAGCCAGTTCATCCAGAAAAATCGTACCTTGATGGGCACGTTCAAATTTACCTATTCGTTGACTGACTGCTCCTGTGAAAGCCCCCTTTTCTACGCCAAAGAGCTCAGCTTCAATCAGGTCATGTGGGATACAAGCACAGTTAACTGCGATAAAAGGCTTATCTTTGCGTGGACTAGCATAGTGAATACCTCGTGCAAAAGCCTCCTTACCAACACCTGTTTCCCCAGACAGGAGTACGGCCACTTTACTGCCAGCCGCTTTTTTGAGGAGGTCACAGACATTGCGGTAAGCCGCAGATTCTCCGACCGCATTAAACATGCTGTAGTCGACCTCGGCACGAGTATAAATATCGTGCTTTAGCTGATTCAATTCAGCGCGTAATGCAATGATTTCGTCCGATATAGGGTCAGGAGACATAAATTGTACAAGTTTTTCGGCATTTTCCCATTCAGTTAAGGGTTTACCAATGATCCGACAATGATCATGACCTTGGGCAATACATTGGGTTTCCTGATAAATAATGGTTTGCCCCATGACATAGCTGCTATATCCACAAGCATAGCCAAGTTGTAGCCAGCAAGCAGGTTCATCGGATTTACCAAATTCGCTCAGGTGAACTTCACCTTCAAAGGAATGTCGCCAGTTAAAGTCGGCATAGAACTCATGGTTGCGATGGCTCAGCTGAAGTGTATTGACTTCGACCTGTACCATCCCACGAATACCATGCATTTGTGGTCCTGCCATAAAAGCCTCTGTTTCATTGAGGTCTGGACGAAGTTGTGCAGTGGCTTCGGCATCTCGCATACCAGCCTGATAACCACAACGAATAAAGAACCTTTTGGCTGGCTCATAACCCAGCATATCGTGCAAGTCTTTGCGTAGAAAACCAAAAATATCGGTATGTAGCAACAACATACGATTTTCTTCAAACCAAATCTGACCATGAGCGGCATCGAACTTAATCCGGTCAATCAGGTCCTGAATATCTTGTTGTGGCTTCAAAAATGGCTGCATGCGCAATGTCCTTCATTTTATTCTGTGCTCAATATCCTATGAAGCATTTTTTTCATTACTTGTGTACTAATAACGAACTCAAAATTTATACATATCATCATACTGTACATAAAGTGCATGAAAATGCCAGATGGATATTTATAAAAAAAAAGAGTTGAAAATAGTCTTTCATCATTTGATGAATTTTTTTTAATTGTGTTCATCAGTTGATGAAATCAAACTTCAAAAAAAGACACCCAATATAATAAAATTTATAAAAATCAAAAACTTAAAAAGTTGGCACACTAATTGATATATGTATGTGGAAGGAAGTTTGTCCAGCAAGAAGGATTCTTAGTCATGACAAATCAAATAGGGATGCCACAACTCACCAAATATATTCGGGTGACGGGTGACCGTAATGCCAAATTTATTGAATTTGATTTCGCCATTCACGATCCAAGTCTGTTTGTCGAACTGGTGCTACCTCGTGAAGCTTTTATACAGTTTTGTGAGACCAATCAAGTCGTTGAGATGACTGAAGAACAGAAAACCAGAAATGATGAGGAAGAAGAAAAATGGCGCTATGGGACTGAAGTCACTTTAGTCAATGCACAGCGATATATCCCAGATCAAGAAGATCTTTAGAAATAGCTTAAGGAGATAGCCATGTCACTTGAAATTAAAACATCTAGTATTGAACCAATACGCCAGAGTTACGCCTACATTGAACGCCGTTTTGGCAATAAACCTGCAACCCGCTATCAGGAAGTTAGTTTTGATATTCAGGCTGAAACCAACTTCCATTACCGACCATTATGGAAACCTGAGAAAACACTGAATGATAAAACGCATACAGCTATTGTGATGCAGGACTGGTATGCATTTAAGGATCCACGTCAGTTTTATTATGGGACATATGTGCAACATCGCGCCCGTTTACAAGATACTGCCGAAGCTAATTTTAACTTTTTTGAGAAACGTCAGCTGGCTGTACATATTTCTGAAGAAGTCCGTGAAAAAGTGATTTCGTTGTTTATTCCATTCCGTCATTTGGAGCAAACCGCCAACCTGCACATGATGTCAGGAAGTGCTTATGGTTATGGCACGGTACTGACCCAAGCATGTATTTATGCGGCGATGGATCGGCTCGGCATGGCGCAATATATTTCTCGTGTAGGTTTAGCCTTGGATGGTGGAACGGGGGAATCACTCGTTCCTGCAAAACAGGCATGGATGAACGATACAGCTTGGCAAGGTTTACGCAAGCTATGTGAAAAAAGTCTGACAGAACAAGACTATTTCAAGCTGTTTTTATTACAAAACCTAGTGATAGATAGTTTTATGGCTGAACTGGTCTATACCCAATTTGATCAATGGTTAGCAGAGCACCAAGCTCGGGATCTCGCGATGCTCACCGAGTTTATGCAAGAAGCCTTAACAGATCTGCGCAAATGGTCAGACAGCGTACTCAAAACAGCGACAGCAGAATCAATTGAAAATAAGCAATTGTTAAGTCAATGGCTGGCGGAATACCTACCCGAAGTTAGAGCCGCATTTGCACCTTGGGCTGAAAAAGTTTTAGCTAGTGACGCAATAGATGCGGCTGAACAAAAACTGCTGGAGCGCAGTAAAAAAATTGGAATAGATCTCGAACAAGTGGCACAGACTTAAGGAGAAGCAGCATGTCTAAAGTGTATTTAGCATTACAAGATAACGATACCTCACGTTACATCATTGAAGCGATTGAAGAAGATAATCCTGAGGCCACCATTCAATATTTACCGGCCATGATTCGCGTAGAAAGTGAAAAAGGGCTGATTGTTCGTGCGGAAACGGTTTCGGAAAAATTGGGACAAGAATGGGATATCCAATCTTTACAGCTCAATATGATCACATTGGGCGGTAACGTTGAAGAAGATGACGATACGTTCCGTCTACACTGGAATTAAAAATAGTAAGCGTCAATGTGCCGCATTGAAGCGGTATATCAAAAGAATAAAGGACCTTAGGTATGAATTCTAAAATTAATGCAATTGGTAAAAAACTAAATGCCAAAGACCGTTACCGTGCACTCACGCGTGATCTGGACTGGGAATTTTCCTATGCAGACCGTAAAGAAGCATTTCCTTATGAAGAATTTGAAGGCATTAAAATTACGGATTGGTCGAAATGGGAAGATCCATTCCGCCTAACCATGGATGCCTACTGGAAATATCAAGCGGAAAAAGAGAAAAAGCTCTACGCAATTTTTGATGCTTTTGCACAAAATAATGGTCAGTTGAATGTCACCAACGAACGCTATTTAAATGCCATTAAACTGTTTTTAACTGCTGTAACGCCATTGGAATATCAAGCCTTCCAAGGTTATGCCCATGTAGGACGTCAGTTCAGTGGTGTTGGTGCACGTATTGCGTCCCAAATGCAGTCCATTGATGAACTGCGTCATGTGCAAACGCAGATTCATGCGATGAGCCATTACAACAAATTCTTTGATGGCTTCCAAGATTGGTCACACATGCATGACCGCGTTTGGTATTTATCTGTACCTAAATCATTCTTTGAAGATGCGCGTTCTGCAGGCCCATTTGAATTCTTACTGGCTATCAGTTTTGCCTTTGAATATGTGTTGACCAACTTGCTGTTTGTACCCTTCATGTCTGGTGCTGCCCATAACGGTGATATGGCAACCGTCACATTCGGCTTTAGCGCGCAGTCAGATGAAGCGCGTCATATGACACTAGGACTGGAAATTGTCAAATTCCTACTGGAACAGCATGAAGACAACGTGCCGATCGTACAGGAGTGGATTGATAAATGGTTCTGGCGTGGCACTCGATTACTATCAATTGTCGGCATGATGATGGATTACATGCTGCCAAACAAAGTTATGTCATGGAAAGAAGCATGGGAAACTTATTTTGAAGAAGCGGGTGGGGCGCTCTTTAAAGACCTGAGCCGCTACGGCATTCGTATGCCTAAATATTCTGAAGTCATTGAAAAAGAAAAAGAGCACGTCTCGCATCAAGCATGGTGGATTTTCTATAACTTTGGTCATGCGGCTGGCTTCCACACTTGGATTCCAACTGATGAAGAAATGGATTGGTTATCAGAAAAATATTCAGACACTTTTGACAAGTATTACCGTCCACGTTGGGAGTTAGCACGCAAGATGGAAGCGGAAGGTAAACGTTTCTATAGTGCGGGCTTGCCACAGCTGTGCCAAATCTGTCAGGTACCGATGACCTTTACTGAAATGGATGGTGATCAGACCATGTTCAGTTACCGCAGCAGTGTCTATAAAGGCGAGCGTTATCACACTTGTTCAGATGGTTGTCATGACATTTTCGAGCGTGAACCAGAGAAATATGTACAAGCTTGGTTACCCGTGAATCAAATTTTGCAAGGTAATTGTGGTGGCCCTGATCTGGAAGTGATGTTGCGCGAATATTACCGCTTTAATGTCGGTGCAGACAACTTAGACATTGAAGGCTCTCCAGATCAGGTACGCTGGAAAAAATGGAAAGGTGTGGCGTAAGTCACGAGCTGGGGATAGTCCTAAAATGGGCTATCCAGCTTACTCATGGAATTTAGGAGTTTAGGGATATGCCAGTAAAAGCAATTAACAACCAATATGATTTTGAACCTCGTGATCTACAAAAACATTATGGCGACAACATTCTGATTTATGTGGGATGGGATCATCACACCTTATACTGTGCGGCACATGCCATGTTGGCATCTCCACAGCAAAGCTTTCAGGATTTAATTGATCAACAGATACAAGGTGGTTTCCACCAACATCCTGAATTTACTGAAATTGATTGGTCAAAAGTCGAATATTTGTTAGATGGTCAGTCGTTCCAACCGAAACTGGATCAAAGCTTGGCAAGTCAAAATATTGGTCATAAATCACTATTGCGCTTCATTACACCTGGGCTGGATGGCTACCAGCATCGTCATGTTTAAGGAGCGTTGAAATGAGTTATCAAGTCACGATTGAACCGATTGGAACCACCATCGAAGTCGAAGAAGATCAAACCATTTTGGATGCAGCATTACGTCAAGGAGTCTGGTTGCCATTTGCCTGTGGTCATGGCACCTGCGGTACCTGTAAAGTGCAGGTGACAGATGGATATTATGATGTTGGTGAAGCTTCTCCATTTGCATTAATGGACATTGAGCGTGAAGAAAATAAAGTTCTAGCATGTTGCTGCAAACCAGAATCAGATATGGTCATTGAAGCTGATGTTGATGAGGATGAAGACTTCCTTGGTTATCTAGTCGAAGATTTTCAGGCTGAAGTGATTGAGATCAAACAGCTTTCACCGACGATTAAAGGCGTGCGTTTAGCCTTAGATCGTCCAATGCAATTCCAAGCTGGGCAGTACATCAATATTCGGTTCCCTGGAATTGAAGGTACACGCGCCTTTTCGATCGCCAATTCCCCAAGTGAGGAAGGTATTGTTGAATTACATATCCGCCAAGTACCGGGTGGCGCAGCGACTACTTATGTCCATGAATCATTAAAGACTGGCGACCAGCTAGAAATTTCCGGACCGTATGGACAATTCTTTGTACGCAAGTCTGATACGAAGGATGTGATTTTTATCGCAGGTGGTTCGGGCCTATCTAGCCCTCAATCAATGATTCAAGATTTATTAGAACAAGGGGATAACCGTACCATTTATTTATTCCAAGGTGCACGTGATGTAGCAGAACTGTATAACCGTAAAATATTTGAAGGTTGGGTAAAACAATATCCGAATTTCCGTTATATACCAGCCTTGAATGCCCCGAAGCCCGAAGATCAATGGGATGGATTTACCGGATTTGTACATGAAGCCGTAGCAGATTATTTTGAAAATAAATGTTCTGGTCATAAAGCTTATTTGTGCGGTCCACCCCTCATGATTGACGCTGCGATTTCCACGCTAATGCAAAGTCGTCTGTTTGAACGAGATATTCATACAGAACGCTTTCTCAGTGCGGCCGATGGCGCATCGGATCAATCACGTTCAGCACTATTTAAACATATCTAAGTGCCTGATAGGTGAACATAAAAAAACAGCCAAATGGCTGTTTTTTTATTGAATGATTTAAAAATGATAAGCCAGTGTAAGGCTGTAGAGACTTGGATCAATTTTAAGATTACCTGCATCCGCATCATTGATTTTCACATCGCTGTCTACTTTGACATAACGATAATCAAAACCTAGAGTAATTTTATTATTGATGAAATATTCTAGGCCGGCGTTAAACGCGATGCCATGTGAATTGGACAGATCAACATCTGAACCATCTGTGCTGTCAGTATCATAAAAATAGACATAGTTGTAACCAATGCCTAGATAAGGATTAATATTACCTTTGGGTTTGAAATGGTACTGGAGACTCAAGGTGGGTGGTAGATATTTGGTGCTGCCTAGTTTGACTCCATCACCATAAAAATTATGTTGTGGCGGGATACCAGCTAATAAATCCAGGCTGATGTTGTCACTGAGGAATAGCCCCATGGCTAGGGTTGGTCGATAACTTTCACCAATTGAGGTTTCAACACTGTTAAATAACAGGCCAGGATGTTTGTCTGCTTCAATCTGGGTAATACCAAACCGTAGATACTTGTCATGCGAAAGTAAAGGTGAGGCAGAAATTGCGGTGCTTACCGTTAGGGCCAAACTGGTACAGAGTATTGTTTTTTTCATCAAATTTATTCCTTTAAATATAGTCAATTTCATTACTTTGAAATTGATTAGGAATATTGCAATAGTTGTACCATGTTTATTTTTTAAAAAAATCAATAACTTGTTTGTTTTTTAGATTTGTGGTTTTCATCATTTCATTTATTATATAAAAAGTACGATTGAAATTTAATGAAATAATGAAATAATGAAATTTGCATTTCAATAAAATATGTATTTGAGAAGAGTCAAGAATTATCGTTCTAGACTCTCCTTAATTCAACTTACCATTAAAATGATTTAAACCTTATTGTGTGTTTTTATCCAGTCTTTTTGAACTTGTTGTGCAATAGCCGGATAGTCCATCACAAAACGAATGTGGCTTTCAACGCCAGTTTTTAATGTCGCATCATCTACAATAAATTGAGGGTTATGATTGGGTGCAGCCTTACTCATCTCTTGATCTTGAGGTGTTGCACCAATGAAAATGAACAATGAAGGCATAAGTTGACCATAATAGGCAAAGTCTTCACTTGCACTCGCATTGTTCTCGAGCACATGTAATTTATCTTCGCCATGAACTTTCGCAAGTGAGGGCGCGATGAGTTGAGTTAGTGTTTTATCGTTCGTAGTGACGGGGGCATAAGCGGCAATTTCTACTTTGGCTTTTACGTCATTTGCATGAGCATTATGTTCGATGAGCTTTGGTAAATCCTTGAGAATATTCTGGCGGACTTCTTCATTATTTGATCGAATCGTGCCAACCATATTAACTTGCTCTGGTATCACATTTCCTACCGTTCCACCTTGGATACTGCCAATACTGATTGCCCCCATACCTTTGGTTAAATCTGCACGACGGCTGATTAAACTCTGCATATTACCAATCATTTGAGATGAAGCGTAAATGGGATCGCGTCCAAGCCATGGCATAGAACCATGAACTTGTTTTCCACTGACCTGAATGCGCAAGTGATCTGCACTGTTTAAAATAGTGCCATCTTTATAGAAAATATGACCACTTGGCATACCTGCCATAACATGCATACCGAAGATCACTTCAGGCTTAGGATTTTTTAAAGCCCCATCAGCGATCATCTTGCGTGAACCAATTTGATCGCCATGGCTAAAGTTATCAATATCTGCTCCACCTTCTTCAGCTGGTTGGAAGACAAACACAACAGTACCTGCAATTTTATCTTTATTTTCCGAAAGCACTTTTGCAGCGCCGAGTAACATTGCTGTGTGAGCATCATGTCCACAGGCATGCATCACTGGCGTTTCTTTACCTTGATAGATTGACTTTGCTTTACTTGCAAAAGAAAGTCCTGTTTTTTCCTCGATTGGTAATGCATCCATATCTGCACGTAATGCCATCACTGGGCCAGGTTTTGCACCTTTAAGAATTCCGATTAAACCCGTTTTGGCATAGCCTGTGCGGACTTCAATCCCATATTTTTTTAATTCTTTTTGAACCAGAGCCGAGGTTTTAAATTCCATATTGCCGAGTTCGGGATGTTGGTGAATGTGTTGTCTTAATTTGATGGTATGTTGTTCAACCGCGTTTACACCGTCATCAACCCAATCTGCAAAACTCAAGGTTGAACAAAGGGGCAAGAGGGTACAAGCATAAAATAGCCTAAGTGAGATCATGAACTCTATTTCCTAAAAATCCAAAAGTTTTAGGAGCTTCTCATTCACTTCTGATGGTTGCAAAACTTAAGAGGTATATCGAAATACATGAAAAGTATAGTGACCATGAAGCATTGATTTTCAATGCTTTATCCATAGATTTAAAGTTGTTATTATTTGTAAATTATTCATTTTAAATAATTATTTTAATAGTTGTGGGGGAGTTAATGAGTGTTGAAGAAGAACTAATGAATGATCAAGATGTCATGATTCAACTTCCATGGACTGTACCTCAACAGCCTTTATATATGACGAATATCCTAGTTGATCCGAAAACTCAAAAAATTCCTTTAAATATTCAACATTCGACAGATACCACAGCGATTTCATCGTTTGCTTTATCAGTAATTATTGCTTTGATATTAGGAGGATTAGCAACGTGGTTAGCATATTGGTATGGACGCAAAAGCTTTCAATTAACGGAAATGTCTTTTAAAACTGTAGTAGAAGAAATAAAAGCATCGCAACAATCAGCGATGGATTTGAATGCGAGATTATTTGAACAGCAGCAAGTATTACAAGCTGAAAAAGAAAAATTTGAAAGAGAGAAGAGTGTTACAGATAGATTTAGAAATGCTGCAGAGATGTTTATTGTTGATATCGAATTGTTTTTATCATCCGTGACTCTATTGCACTTAAGTCATATACAGTTCCAATTCTCTGAACAAGTGGAGATCGGAAGTTATGAACATGAAGTGACTGCAGGGATTAATAAAAAATTCGATCAATTATTTGAAAGCCGTTCCAAGTTATTGTTTTCTGCTTTAGAAATGGAAGAAAATACTTATGATGATATAGATCAAGCTATTTCTGAAACGATTAAGCTAGCGGCATCGGTGAAGAATAGGCTAGTAAGAGGAAGAGAGGGATTGATGGGCGATATAGAAAAATGTAAAAGAGCTATTAATCAAAATAAATGGATGTTCAAAAAGATACTGGCAAAAAAAGCAGCCTAAGCTGCTTTTATAAATCACTTCTCTTTCGGTTCAGGTGGTGTCATTCCAAACTGTAAATACGCCTGATTTGTCGCAATACGACCACGAGCAGTACGCATGACATAACCTTGTTGAATCAAGTAAGGCTCAATCACATCTTCCAGCGTGCCTGAATCTTCTGCCATAGCCGCTGCTAAAGCTTCAACACCTGCAGGACCACCATCAAAACGCTCTAACAGCATCGACAGGTAACGACGGTCGAGTGTATCTAAACCATCTTTATCCACATTCAACATATCAAGCGCACGTTGCGCCATTTCTTGTGTGACCTCACCTGTACCTTTCACTTGCGCATAGTCACGTACACGACGCAGTAAACGGTTTGCGATACGAGGCGTACCACGAGAACGACGAGCCACTTCCTTCGAACCAGCTTCTGTGATTGGAACATCCATCAGATTTGCAGAACGAGTCACGATATGGGTCAAATCTTCAACCGAATAAAACTCTAATCGTTGGACAATACCAAAACGATCTCGAAGCGGAGAGGTCAGTAAACCGGCACGAGTAGTCGCAGCGACTAAAGTGAATGGTGGTAAATCTAACTTAATTGAACGCGCAGCAGGGCCTTCACCAATCATAATATCCAGTTGGTAATCTTCCATCGCGGGATAAAGGATTTCCTCGATCACTGGAGAGAGACGGTGAATCTCATCAATAAATAAAACGTCACCTTCTTCTAAGTTGGTGAGCATTGCTGCCAAATCACCAGCGCGCTCTAACACAGGACCTGAGGTGGATTTGAGATTGCCACCCATTTCACGCGCGATAATATTGGCAAGTGTGGTTTTACCTAAACCCGGAGGACCAAAAATCAAGGTATGGTCTAAAGCTTCACCACGTCCACGAGCTGCACCAATGAAAATTTCCATCTGCTCACGCACAACAGGTTGACCAATATAATCATCTAATGATGTTGGTCGAATGGCACGATCAAAATGATCTTCTGGTTTTTCAGAACCACTGATAATACGGTCTTGCATAATATGAGATCTTATTTATTCATCGATTTTAAAGCAGCACGGATAATATCGGATGCCTCAGTGAAGTCACCTTTAACGGCATTGACTAACTTTTGGGCTTCTAGTGGCTTGTAACCTAATGACTGTAAAGCAGCTTCAGCCTCAGCGACAGCAGAGTTACCCGTAAACTGAATTTGCGCTGTTGTAGAGTTTGATGTGGATGGCTGAGCTGCAAGCGCTTTAAAGCGATCTCGAAGTTCAATCATCAAACGCTCTGCAGTCTTTTTACCAACACCTGGAACTTTGACTAAAGTGTTTACATCTTCATGTTCAACGGTATGAATGAGCATGTCCACGCTGAGTGTTGAGAGAATACCCAATGCCATTTTGGGACCAACGCCGTTCACTTTAAGTAAAGTGCGGAAAATACTTTTTTCTTGTGCGTTGGAAAAACCATACAGTAATTGGGCATCTTCACGTACAGCCAAGTGCGTCCACAATGTGACTTTTTGTCCTTTCTGTAATTGGCAAAATGTTGAGAGAGGTGTATCAACCTCATAGCCAACACCATTTACATTCAATAAAACTGTTGGTGCTTCCAAAGCAAGCACTTCACCAATAAGACATCCAATCATTCAATTATTTCACTTATTTGTCGATGTTAAATTCACTATGTCAGCATAGTAGTGTTCATTGCTTCAGAACGCAAAATCAAAAAACACTTTATGCTCTTTTCCTGAACACTAAATTTAAGGTTTATAAAAATCCAACTTTATTCCCTTGAAGTTCCTGTGCCAAATGATAAGCCTGATGATCCGAAAATTTTGAGATCACATCTAAGACTTGCATGATATTGTCATAGTGATCATCACTAAAACGAACACCTAAGCCTGAGATAATAGACAGTAAACGCCCTTCCTTAAAATTATGAATTTTATTGGGTGTCGTAAGCGGAATAAAGGCATCTAGTATGTGCTGTAAGCTTTGATGTGCAATGATTTCTAAACCAGATTTTTGAGGATGCTCAAAGATTTTTTCCCGCGCTAAATTCTTTGCACAATCAATTCCTGCTTCGATATCGGGCGAGCAATATTGGAGCAAACTACCTTTAAGCTGTCCTGACAAAATTTCAAAATGATGTTTAGCAAAAGCGGAAGTGACTTCATCAACCAAGCGTTTCATCACACGACCACGCAATGCTGCAATCTTTTGTTGCCACGTGGTGTATGGCATTGCAAGTTCAGCAGGCGTGCCATAGTCACCAAGCAGATTTAAAAAAATAGGCTCGACTTGCTCATAGCTGAGCATGTTAAGAATAATGCCATCTTCTAAATCGATCAGGGCATAACAAATATCATCCGCAGCTTCGAGTAAATAGGTGAGTGGATGGCGACAGAAATGATATTCACCATATTGTATAAGACCTAATTGGTGACCAATTTGTTGCAAAATTTCTTTTTCAGATTGATAGCAACCAAATTTAGCTCGTTTACTGGCAGGCGTATTCCCCTGAGAGTCAATGGTTTTAGAAAGCCATGGGTACTTTAAGTAAGCTCCTAAGGTTGCGTAAGTGAGGCGCATTCCACCGTCATTAGGGTGATAGTCAATTTTCGTGAGTAAACGAAGACCTTGAGCATTGCCTTCAAACTGGCGAACATCGGCCTGCTGTTCAGGGGTTAAACTCGATAAAAAATCGCCGTGTGATGCATCATCAAACCATTCACGAATCGCATATTCACCTGCATGACCAAAGGGGGGATTACCAATATCGTGTGCAAGACAAGCTGCTTGAATAATTGCACCGACATCTGCAGGAGAGATCCACATAGGTAACTCATCACGAATTTTTTCAGCCGCCAGCATTCCCAAAGAGCGTCCGATGCAAGAAACCTCAAGGGAATGTGTTAGACGCGTATGAATGCCGTCATGTTGAGTCAGGGGGTGCACTTGAGTTTTACGGTTAAGTTGCCTAAAACTCTGTGAAAAAATAATACGATCATAATCTTTATGGAAGGGGCTACGTGCTTGTTCTGTATTTTGTTTTGAACTACCAAATCGAACTGTTGATAACAGTTCCAGCCAACGCATTTGAGTCATTTATCATTATTCATCATTACTGTATGGAACCATCATGCCAAAAAAATCGTGAAAAATATATGCTGACACGACATAATTTGGCGCATTGAAAATGCATTTCAGAAAAGTTTAAGAAGTAAAATAATGATTATTAAGATGTTGATTTTAAGAATTATTCTCCAAATATAATTCAATTTCTTCACTCTCAAATCATATAAGAGTCTCTAATTGATTATAAAGATAGATATCAATCATGAGATGATGCGTGGATGCGAGTCGGTTCGATAATTTTTAACGAATTAGTATGCATAACGTATCTACTTTTTATGCCGATTGTTGATCAAATTGATCCTATGATTGGCAGAACATTTCAATAAAGCTATTGAAATTTGTCTATTTTGACCTCATGTTATCCTCATAAAGATGAATTATAGAGATGTGAATTTATATGTTATTTCATTTGCCGAAACTTCCTGCCGAAATTCGAGTCACTCACTTAAATGCGCGTATTAATGAACAACGAAAAAAAATTGCGCAAAGTACTGCATCTAAACTTGAACTTCTGCAGTTGTCTCAGCAGTTTTCAAAAGAAGCACGCACGCGTAAAAAGAATAATCAGAAAGTATATGTAATTGATTTTAAAGGTGACATGGCAGCTTCAGCTGTAGAGAATCTTCGTGAAGAAATTACTTTGATTTTGGCGACTGCTAAAGCAGGGCGTGATCGTGTCGTAGTACGTTTGGAAAGTCCAGGTGGGATGGTACATGGTTATGGGCTTGCGGCTGCTCAATTGGTGCGTCTGCGCGATGCTGGTTTTCATTTAACCATTTGTGTTGATAAAGTCGCAGCAAGTGGTGGATACATGATGGCATGTATCGGTAACGAAATTATTTCTGCTCCATTTGCAGTGATTGGTTCAATTGGCGTTGTTGCTCAAGTGCCTAATTTTAATCGTTTACTTAAAGAACATAATGTTGATTTTGAGCTTTATACTGCGGGTCAATATAAACGTACCGTGACCATGTTTGGTGAAAATACGGAAGAAGGTAAAGCCAAGTTTGAAGAAGAGTTGCAACAAACGCATGCATTGTTCAAGCATTTTGTTGAAAAATATCGTCCACAGTTAAATGTTGAAAAAGTAGCAACAGGTGAACATTGGTACGGTCAAGATTCATTAGATTTGAATTTGGTTGATAAGCTTCAAACCTCGGATGAGTATTTACTAAGTTTATTGACAGTGCATGATGTTTACTTGATTCAAACTCGCCGTAAACCTACCTTAGGTGAGAAATTAGGACTGCAAGCAGCACAAATGGCAGACAGTTTGATTCCTGCTGTGATGAATAAAGTCATGGACACTTTAGTCAAAACTAATGCGAACTTAGTGCAACTACGTGATCCTAAACTTTAAATTCGATGAAATAAAAAAAGCCAATCTAATGATTGGCTTTTTTTTATGATTTATCATTTGTATGGTCGAGAGTCTAATTTTCGATATAACATCACTATTCCTGTGATCATGGACCCAAGTGTTGCGAACAGCATATCTTTATGGGCATCCCAAATATCACCTTGTTGACCATTATAATTTTCTGCTGCCTCAGGGGAAAGATTAATTGCAATCAACCATTCAATCCATTCGTAAATGAGACTGGTGGCCATGACAAACTGAACCACAATAAGAAAAAGTACTCGTTCAGATAATTGGGGTAAATAGAATTGAATGATCCTCAGGAAAAAAGGATAGAGAAGTAGACCATAGGTAAAATGGACCAAGCGATCATACATATTTCGCTCCCAACCCATCTGTGCGTTTAAATCTATGCCGAAGTTGTGCATCAACCATTCATTATAGGGAACATACGAATATAAATAGTGTGCCCCAAGAATATGAATGATCAGAAATCCAATATAGAGAGAAAATGCGATAAAACTCAAACTAACTTTCTTTTGTATATAGATCAAAAACACCAGCATTAAAGCTGTGCCAAGTTGATGTAAGCCATAAGAAGCATATTCAAGAGGCTTTATACTTGCCAAGATCAGCACCATTATGAAAATGAAGAATACGAGGTGGTGTTTATGAGTAAATTTTTTGTAGTGCATTTTGTTATATGTTGATTTGATTAATTTCTTCATATGATTGTAATGGATCAATCCTGAGGATAAGCTGCAGATCGCATTATTTTTATAAATAGTTGTTTATATCAATAGCTCATTGCAATCAGGATGATCAGTTAGAATATGATTTATTTTGAGTTTTTATTATGACGGTTTCAGCTGCTTTTCTTGCACAGCAAAATGCATATTTTCATTATGAGTTTGAAGAGTTTACTCTGAATGACTTTCCTGAAGAGATCTCAGTATCACTCCGAGGAATGATGTTTAGGCATGACATTCAATATGCTCAAGTGACTCATTATATTTACTATAGCGATGTTTTAACTGGTGATGAATTAGAAAAGCTCAGAACTGACTTTATACGTTACTGTCCTGATGAAGCATGATTTTTATTGAAACATTTGATGAGTCTCATACAAAAAAAGCGAAGCCTAAGCTTCGCTTTTTTATTCAATACTATTTAGATTTTAGCAATCAAATCTTTAATTTGTTTCGCTTGCTCAGCAGCATTACCTGTATAAGATGCAGGTGTCATTTCAGCAAGACGCGCACGATCTGCTGCAGGAACAGCTTCTAATTCGTTACCATTCACAAAATTCACCATCATTTCGCGAGTCATTGCTTGACCACGAGTAAGGGCTTTCAGTTTTTCGTATGGTTTTTCAACGTTATAACGACGCATTACTGTTTGAATTGGTTCAGCAAGAACTTCTTGAGCGTTGTCTAAGTCTTCAAGAATACGGTCGGCATTCAATTCAAGTTTGCCCACACCTTTCAAGCAAGCTTCAAATGCGATCAAGCTTTGTGCAAAACCAACGCCCATGTTACGAAGAACAGTAGAGTCAGTTAAGTCACGCTGCCAGCGAGAAATTGGAAGCTTTTCACCAAGGTGAGCAAGGACTGCATTAGCAATACCCAAGTTACCTTCAGAGTTTTCAAAGTCGATTGGGTTCACTTTGTGTGGCATTGTTGAAGAACCAACTTCACCTTCTTTTAATTTTTGTTTGAAGAAACCAAGAGAGATATAACCCCAAACATCACGGTTGAAATCGATAAGGATTGTGTTAAAACGACGAAGCGCATCAAACAATTCAGCCATGTAGTCGTGTGGCTCAATTTGAGTTGTATACGGGTTAAACGTGAGACCTAAAGATTCAACAAATGCTTGCGAGTGAGCAGGCCAGTTAATTTCAGGGTAAGCAGAAAGGTGAGCATTATAGTTACCTACTGCACCATTGATTTTACCTAGAAGCTCAACATTATTGAATTGTTTGATTTGTCGTGCAAGACGGTATGCCACGTTCGCCATTTCTTTACCCAATGTTGTTGGGCTTGCAGTTTGACCATGTGTACGAGACAACATTGGTTGATCTGCGTGTTTTTCTGCAAGTGCAACAATTGAGTCCACGATTTGTTGCATAGACGTAGCTAGTACTTCACGACCACTTTTCAGCATGAGTGCATGGGACAAGTTGTTGATGTCTTCAGATGTACAAGCAAAGTGAATGAATTCACCCGCATTTTTAAGTTCATCAATGTTTGCAATTTTCTCTTTTAAGAAATATTCAACCGCTTTTACATCATGGTTGGTTGTGCGTTCGATTTCTTTGATACGGTTAGCATCGTCTTCAGAGAAATTTGCAACGATTGCATCTAAAGCTGCATTTGTTTCGTTAGAAAAAGCTGGCACTTCAGTAATTTCTGGGCGATTTGCAAGTGCTTGTAACCAGCGCACTTCAACAGTCACACGAGCATGGATTAAACCAAACTCAGAGAGGAAAGGGCGCAAAGCATCACATTTGCTTGCATAGCGACCATCTAATGGAGAAAGTGCGGTTAAAGCGTTCATAGCAATTCCTTAAACTTTGGAATGAAACGTAAAACAGAACTCGATATACATCAGGTTAAACTACCTGAAACTGTAAACGAGCGAGATCTTGAATATCTTTCAGTAACTTGCGTTTGGTGAAGATCATGCTCCATGAACTTCCACCTGACTGACGCCATAAATGCGCCATCTGTAAACCTGTAAACAATGAAGCACGAATGCGATTGGTGTGCGAAGAATCCTTAAAAGCTTCTGCATTGCCTTTCACCATAATGCGAGGATTAATCTGTCCTGCAGTTTCGACATAGGTTTGAGCAAGGTTTGCAAGAATACTTGGATGTAGATAATTATGATCAAAAAAGGAGAGTTGTTTTAGTATTTTTTCTTGTGATTTTTCAATAATTTCAACGAATTTTGGGTTGCTATATACTTTCTTTTCTAGATGTAATAACGCCATTGCATAGGACATTGGAAGTTTTGCATTGGCAAATTTAGGTATTCTTGATTTTGGTGCAGTATTGAATGGTTGGGTGATGCTACTTTCTAATGTTTTTAATCCCAGAGAAATATCTGCAAGCTGGTTAAAAAAATCTAAGGTTTGACAATTCTTATTGGAAGTAGGGCGAATATTTAAACTCGCCTTAATTAATTGTTCTAAATAGAAGTTACCGTTTTCGCCAATATTTTGTCGACCTGCAATGGCTGTCATATGTGTCAGCTGAGTCGATTGAAATACTGCTGCCAAAGCCAAAGCTCTGTTTTGACGATCATTCAGAGTCTGAAGCTGCTGGAACGGTAACTCTGTCATGCCTGAAAATTCCTTTAAATAAAATCAGGTTTAGGCGCATTAGTATGATGAATCACACCGCCACCTAAACAAACTTCATCCGCGTAAAACACAACGCTTTGTCCTGGCGTAACAGCACGTTGAGGTTCATCAAATTCTACACGTACACCTTGCGGTGCATTTGGGTCATTAAATAAGACACATGCTTGATCAGGTTGTCGATAGCGAGTTTTCGCTGTGCAACGGAAACCATTTTCTGGAATCTCTTGCTCACCTGCAACCCAATCAATCGCTTCAGACCATAACATGGTACTTTGCATGAGGGGATGCTCATGACCTTGGCCAACAACTAAACGATTGCCTTCGATATCTTTGTGTAATACGAACCAAGCACCTTCTTCAGCGCCTTTCATTCCACCGATACCAATACCACCACGTTGACCGAGCGTATAGTACATTAAGCCGTGATGATCACCAACCTCTTTACCATCTTCAAGGACAATTTTACCTGGTTGAGCAGGTAAATATTGCTTTAAGAAGTCATTAAATCGGCGTTCACCAATAAAACAGATACCTGTAGAGTCTTTTTTCTTCGCTGTTGCAAGACCTAAATCTTCAGCAATTTTACGCACTTGAGGCTTTTCGATCTCACCCACAGGGAACAAGGTCTTGTTAATTTCACGACCATGAACGGCATGTAGAAAATAAGTTTGGTCTTTGTTGTTATCCACGCCACGGAGTAAAGGCGCATATTGCTCACCTTTAGAGTTGGTCGTGGTTTCACCGCGACGAGCATAGTGTCCTGTTGCGATGAAGTCAGCACCTAATTTCATGGCATGATCGAGGAATGCACGGAACTTAATTTCTTTATTACATAAAATATCTGGGTTTGGGGTGCGCCCCGCAGCATATTCAGCCAAGAAGTGCTCAAATACACGATCCCAATATTCCATTGCGAAGTTGGCTGTATGTAATTTGATACCGATACGATCACATACGGCTTGCGCATCTGCAAGATCATCCATAGCCGTGCAGTATTCTGTGCCGTCATCTTCTTCCCAGTTTTTCATGAAAAGACCTTCAACTTGATATCCTTGTTGAAGTAATAAAGCCGCAGAGACAGATGAGTCTACACCACCTGACATACCGACGATGACACGTTGTTGCATAGGATTAGGCATCCAAATTTGAAATTAAGGGAGAATTTTGGTGCTCATAAACGAGCGATAAAGGAAAATTTTGTCCTGATTGGGCATCTTGAATGGCTTTGATGACCAAAGGACTACGCGCGCGCGCTGTTTCTAACAGCTCATCTAGGCTCATCCAAACTGCACCTACGATACCTGTATCTAGTGTTGCATCTGCAAAATACTGTGTTGATTTTGCTAAAAAACAGAAGCGGTAATAGGTACGATCCGGAAACATAGGTGGGGTATAGGTGTATATACCCAATAAATCTGTGACTTCAACTTGGTGACCTGTTTCTTCCATGGTTTCACGAACTGCGGCTTGAATAAGGGTTTCACCAGCTTCAACATGACCTGCAGGTTGATTAAAAACGGTGTGCATGACACCTTCAGTTTGTTCTTCTACAAACAGATATTTACCATCTTTTTCAACCACTGTTGCAACAGTGACGTGAGCAGTCCAAGCGGTCATAAAAAAGCACCAGATGAAGGGAAGGCATATTGTATAAAATTTTGAGGTGTGTGGCTATGTTGGATGAAATATTCTTTTGACCTTTAGAATAAGCTTGCTTTTAGGTTGAAAACACCTGTCAAAAAAACATAAGCGAATTATAGATAAGATACATTTTATAAGTCGTTTTTTGATCAGTTTAATATAATATATAAATAAAAATAGGTACGACATAATAAGAGGAAAAAAATAATGAATGGTATTCAAGATATTTCTAAATTAATCATTTGGAGCTTAATTGCTGTTGTTGTCTGCTACACCTTTGGTTGGATTGATCAAACTGTTTTTGAAAAGAATGTTGTTGGAGATGCGTTGATGTGGATTGATTAAGTCTTTGTTGATGTCGTAGTGGCTAATTATTTACAGGGTGAGATACATTGATTAGTTTATAAGGGCGGTAGTGGAGATCGAAGTAGTAAAGTCTGAAATTATACATTTTGTGGCTATAAGTAAATTTGCGGTTAATTGATGATAAGATAATTAGATTAATCAAATATTAGAGTGTGGTTTGAGAAATTTATCTAATAAATTGAATAGTGTTTTATATGGAAGAAAGCAGATGGGATTAGTTATCTTGCTTCTTTCAATATTTTTACTTCTTCTACCTGGTGCTATTTATGGATGTATATTTTTTATACCTATAACTCAATCTGAGCTTGATTATTATGCAAAATTTGGGGCATGGTTTACTGCTATTGGTGCAATATTTACAATTATTAATACAATAGTCGTAATTTATTTAATGATATTCTTACATAAAAAAGAAAATGAATTCAATATGTTAAATAATTTTTCTGAGTTAAGAAAGAGATTTACATATATTAGTACTATTTTAAAAGATGAATTAGCATTTTTTGTTGAAAAAGAATATGAAATTGCAGAAAATTTATATGCTGCACAAAATGGTTTTGATGCATATCAGTATAAAGATTTATATAAATTGGAAGCGGCTTACCTACGCGAAATAGTTAAATCTCTTCATGAGGTTTATCAGACATTAATAACATTAAAAGAAACATGCCAATTAGAAACAAATATTTCTCTTGTTGATTATCAGACTAAACTAAAGCTATTAGATTATATTGATGATCTATTGATATTAAAAAAACCATCAAATGAGTATCAGAGGGGTTTTGTGGAAGGTAGTAGAGAAGATGTTGACCCAGAGGATATGGTTGAAGTATCAAATAAAAATGCTATCGAAGCTATAGAAAATTTGAAGGCTCTGTTAGCCATTTAATGGTTATCTTTTATTGGGAGATTTGAGTTGGAAATAGATAAGCAGAGATAGAAGTTCTCTGATTTCTATCTCATGAATATACTAAACAATTAGTTTTAACCCTAATCATTCTTTATTAATATAATTCCCCGAAACCTTTACATAATTTTGTGCCGAATAAGGCAGAAAAGCTTTTTCTTTATCAGTCAGTGGACGCACTTTTATCACAGGACTACCCACATATAAATAACCACTTTCTAATACTTTGTTGGGTGGAACAAGCGAACCCGCACCTATCATCACATCATCTTCAACAACAACATCATCCAAAATAATCGTGCCAATACCGACTAAAACACGATTACCAATGGTACAACCGTGTAATTTCACATGATGACCAATCGTCACATCTTCACCAATAATGAGCGGTGAGCCTTCAGGTTTATCCGCTTTCTTATGACTAACATGCAACATGGAATGATCTTGGATATTGGAATTTTTACCAATCCGAATAAAATTAACATCACCACGGATCACAGTATAAGGCCAGACCGAAACATTCTCAGCCAAGGCAACATCACCAATCACTAACGCAGTTGGATCAATATAATTTGTTGTATCAAATTTTGGGTAAGTCTCTAAGTATTTGCGGATACTTTCAGTCATAAAAAATTGCCTGTTTTTATTCATTATAAACAAAAAAGCACCCAAAAGAATTTGAGTGCCTTTATATCTTTAGTCAAGCTGCGAATTAAAATAAATTACTAAAGAACTGTTTGATATGATCAATCATACGCGAGAAGAAACCAGCTTCTTCAACAGCTTGCAAAGCAACAAGCGGCTTCTCCGCAATAACTTTGCCGTCAAGTGTCGCTGTTAATTTACCTACAACTTGCCCTTGTTGAAGAGGGGCATTTAAGTTCGGTTGAACCGCGATTTGAGTCTGAATGGCATTTGCTTGACCTTTTGGCATAGTCACGTTGAAGTTCTCAGCAAGCCCCACACTCACTTGATTAGATTGACCAAACCAAACTTTAGAAGTGGTCAACTCTTTGTGAGCGGGTTGAACACTGACAGTTTCAAAGTTTGCATAACCCCAAGATAACAAATCACGTGTTTGTGTTGCACGTGCTTGCATTGATGGAGCACCAAAAATCACTGAAATTAAACGCATTGGGCCACGTTTAGCTGAAGTCGTTAAACAATAACCAGCTTCAGAAGTATGACCTGTTTTAAGACCATCTACACTCGGATCTGTATATAGCAACGCGTTACGGTTACCTTGCTTGATCCCATTAAAAGTAAACTCTTTTTCAGAGTAAATAGGATAATACTTTGAACTGTCATGAATGATGTGCTTCGCAAGGGTAGCCATATCTTTCGCTGTAGAATAATGACCTTCAGCAGGCATACCTGTTGAGTTCATAAAGTTCGTGTTGGTCATGCCAATACGCTTTGCTTCTTGGTTCATGCTGTGTACAAATGTACCTTCATTACCAGAAATATGCTCAGCCATCGCCTTAGATGCGTCATTACCAGATTGAATGATAATCCCGCGTAACATTTCCAATACGGTTGCTGTGCCGTTGAGAGGTACATACATACAAGATTCTGTACTACTACCACGACACCAAGCAGACTCGTTCATACGAACTTTTTCATCTTCCGTGAGTTCACCGTTCAACAACTTTTGTTCAATAATGAAACTGGTCATCATTTTGGTCATTGAAGCAGGAGCAAGTTTTTCATTTTCATTTTTACTTGCGAGAATTTGACCTGTTTCATAATCCATCAAAACGTAAGACTTGTTATTGAGTTCTGGTGGTGAAGATAAAACAGTTGCTGCATAAGTAAATGAAGGTAATAGTAATAATGCAGCAATGGCGCTTTTTCGGGTCATTCTATGTAGTTCCAATCTTGTATGAACGCAAAAATCAGCTTTGCATTCTAGGACAAAGCAAAGCCGACTTCTAGCAGTGGAGTCGGCTTATTTCAATCGAATTGTAACTATTTCGTGCTCTATTTAACTGAAGACTGATATTTTTTTATATCCTCGCACACTTGTTGATTTGCTTTATCTCCAGCGTTTTTCGCATCTTGTCTCGCTTGAGCTAATGCTTGCTGATAATCCTGTTGTTTAATTAGATTGTTCAGCGTGGTTTGAGGTGAATTTTCATTAGGTAAATAGTCTTTTAATAGCTTTTGATAGCCTGCTTTAAACGCTGCATCTTCTTCTACTAAACTTGGGCATGATTCTGAAAAGACATAGATTGCAGCGAGTTCATCTTTAGTCACTTTTTGTTGAGTAACTTCGATATTTTCTTTTAAGTCTTGAGCATTGGCGAAAGTGAAACTTGAAAATAACATTGAGCTGCTGATAAATGCGGTTGAAATCAATTGTAAAAAACGTTTTTGCATAAATGACTCAAAAATTAGTAAGTTAGTTATAAGAATAGAATAATCTTTTTTCGTGTTTAAAAAATAGAGAAAGTGTATTAATGCTGTTGGAACTCAGAAAGTAAAGAAGAAAAGTTCGGATTTGAACAGGGGGATGACTATATGCCGAGTTTTCAAGATTAAAGGGTAAGCAGATTACCAAGATTAAAGGCGTTTAAAACCTCAACATCTATGCGTGTGCTCATTGTTGTGTGTGGGGATTTTGATTAGGCTATCGAACAGATGGGATTACATGAATTGAGTGAATTGTTTTGAATATTTTGATTGCCAACGATGACGGTGTGTTTGCACCAGGAATACAAGCATTAGCACAAGCATTAAAACCTTTGGGTCGAGTCGTAGTGGTTGCTCCCGAAAGTGAGCGGAGTGGTTTTTCAAGTGCATTAACGCTTGATCGTCCATTGCGACCCGTGCAAATTTCAGAAGATGTATGGGCAATTAATGGCACACCAGCGGACTGTGTTTATCTGTCAATGAATGGTCTATTTGATTTTGAATTTGATCTAGTCGTAAGCGGGATCAACAGTGGTGCGAATTTAGGTGATGATGTCTTGTATTCAGGTACAGTTGGGGCCGCGTTTGAAGGCCGACTCATGAAACAACCTGCAATCGCAGTTTCATTGGCTGGTCCAAATGTTCGTTCGTATCAAGATGCTCAAGATTATGCACAAGCTGCAAATTGGGTATATGAATTTATTAAAAATGGTTTGCCTGAGTTACCACCGCGTCATATTTTCAATATTAATATTCCGGATACGGCTGAAATACAAGGAACATTGGTGACTTATCAAGGAAGAAGAAAACAAACGAAACCGATTACCACACAAGTTGACCCGAGAGGTCGTCAAGTTGTTTGGATTGGTTTGGCTGGAGAGGCCGTAACAGATCCCGAAAAAAGCCAACTGGGTTATCAGTCAGACTTTTTTGCCATTGCAAATGGATATGTCAGTGTGACACCGATCCAAATGGATGCTACCAACTATCAGGTGTTGGCTTCACTTGAATCTCAGTTAGGGCTTTAATTGAACGACCACAGGTAGGATGTGTTATAACTTTGTGAAAAATATATTTGAAACGGTGAATTTAGCATTAATTTTGCTACTCTTAAGCCGAATTCAGTCTTTTTAATCTTTTGTCAGAGAGGGAAATCATGCTTTTGGTCAGACCCAAAACAGTTTTGAAGTTGTCTAAACCATCTATTCACTCAGCATTGATCGCGGTTGCTGTCGCTTCTTTTCTTGGTTTGTCGGGCTGTGCATCGAAACCCCAAATCCACAATTCTGCTCGTTATGCGGTTGCTCCTGACTTCTATACAGTTCGTTCTGGCGACACTTTAAGTAAAATTGCGGCACGTTATGGATTGAGCTATTTGAGCATTGCGGAGATGAATGATATTGCACCGCCTTATCGCATCTATGTAAATCAATCTTTAAGATTAAAACCCTCTGGCAATCGACAAGTGACACGTTCGACCACGCGTCCTTTGACAGCGACTGAAACTCAGATTCAACGTCAAACCATTCAGTTACCAACAAAACCAGCTGTGGTTACGCCACCACCACAAACCACACCAGTACCCGCGGTAACTGCTGCAGTACCGACGACTTCAACTAAAGCAACTTCATTACGCTGGGTAAAACCATCGAATGGTCCAGTCATTGAAAACTTCAATGTGGCAAGTAATGTCAAGGGATTACGTTTTGGTGGCAATGTTGGTGATCCAATTTTTGCAGCAGCTGATGGTCAAGTGGTTTACGCAGCTGATGGTTTAAAAGAATATGGTAATTTGGTGCTCATTAAACATATTGATGGTTATATCACTGCGTATGCGCACAATAACCGTATGTTAGTGAAGAGTGGGCAGAACGTAAGTGCAGGGCAACAAATTGCAGAAATGGGCTCGAGTGGTGCAACCCGTACGATGCTTGAGTTTCAAGTTCGTTTAGATGGTAAGCCAATCAATCCAGCAAATATTTTGCCAATCAACTGAAGATATTTAGTGCAATTTAACAATTTCTTCGTATAATACAATGAGTTGCTTTTGTTAATTTTTGTTAATTAGAGAAGCATCTCATAATTTCAGAGGGAAATTTATGTTAGATCAACTTCGCTCGATGGGCGTATTTGCATGTGTTGTTGAAAAAAGCTCTTTCAGTGGTGCTGCTCGAGATTTAGGCATCACGACGAGTGCGGTTAGTCAGCAAATTCGTTCACTAGAACAAGAAATGGAAGTAACACTTCTGCACCGTTCCACAAGAAAACTAAGTTTAACGGAAGCGGGGCAGGCCTTTTTTCATAGCTGTCAAGAAATGCTCGCTGCAGCAGAGCGCGGTAAAATTCGAATTAATGAGTTACGAGACGATTTAGTTGGTGATTTACGTATTGCAACAACGCCAGAACTCGGTGCAACCCATGTAGTTCCTGCGTTATCGCATTGGATTTCGGCACATCGTGGTTTAACCGTTCACTTTGAAGTTGAAAATCAGTTTGTCGATTTGATTCAAGAAAGAATCGATATTGCAGTGAGAATGTGTTCTCGCGTAGATGAGTCTAATCATTTATCTTGTCTGCCGCTTGCACGTGTGGATCAAGTCTTGGTGGCTTCACCAAGTTATTTGAATCAAAATGCAGTTATTTCAAGACCTGAAGATTTAGCACAGCATGATTTGATTCCAGTAAATATTGTAAAAAATCAGCAAATGATGACATTTGAACACAGTACATCGCGTGAATTGGTGAATGTGTCCATGGAAAATCGTTTACAGACAAACAATGTTTATGTCGCTAAATCACTGTGCCAAAATGGTCACGGCATTGCGCGATTATTATATCTAGATGTGCAAAAAGAATTAATGAATGGCACATTGGTTGAAGTTTTACCTGAATGGAAGTTACCTGCATACACTTTGAATGCAATGACATTAAAACGTGAACAACAACCAATGAAAATTCATCGCTGCCTAGATGCTTTAAAACAATATTTCAGCCAGTTGCCTGGTGGTCGAGTATTCCAAGAAGCATCTTAAGTGTTCTTCTTAATAAAAAAGCCGCAATATGCGGCTTTTTTATTGATCTTAGCTTAAGCCAAGAAGTTTTTAATCGCTGGAACTAAGCGTTTTAATAAATCATCAGCTTGTTCTTGATTCATATTCAACGCTGGCAACAAACGAACGACATTACCTGCGGTGACATTAATAATTAGATTGTGTTCTATGCGTGCAATATCCACCAACTCTGCGCATGGTTTTGGTAATTCAATACCAATCATCATACCAAAGCCGCGAACAATAACGTTTTGATCTGCAAGTTGTGTACGGAATTGATCAACTAAATATTGGCCAATTGTTGCTGCGTTTTCAATAATATTTTCTTTTTGCATCAAATCGATAATCGTGTAGACAATGCGCGAACCCAATGCAGTACCACTATAAGTTGATCCGTGGTTACCTGCAGTAAGAATACCTACACCTTTACCTTGAGTCATCACTGCACCAATTGGGAAACCATTACCCAAGCCTTTAGCTGTCGTCATGACATCAGGAATAATATTGGTATGTTGATACGCAAAATATTTTCCTGTACGGCCGTTACCTGTTTGAACTTCATCTAGCATCATCAACCAATTATGTTGATTACAGATTTGACGAATTTCTTCAAGATAACTAAAACCTTGAGGGGCAGTATTTACACCACCTTCGCCTTGAATCGGTTCAACGAGAATCGCGACGATATCTGGATGGTTGATTGCTGCTTCTTCAATTGCCTCGATGTCGCCAAAAGGTACTCGGATAAAACCTTCAACGAGCGGGCCAAAACCTTCTTGTACTTTTTTATTGCCTGTCGCAGAAAGTGTTGCCATTGTACGACCATGGAAAGAATGATCAGCGACAATGATTTTCGGCAGAGCAATACCTTGCATATGACCGTATTTACGCGCAATTTTAATTGCACCTTCATTTGATTCAGCACCACTATTCGAGAAGAAAATTTCTTCCATACCAGATACTTCAGCTAACTTTTGCGCAGCTGCAGTCTGCCAAGGTACTTCATAAATATTACTGGTGTGAATAAGCGTCGCTGCTTGTTCTGCAATTGCTTCTGCCAAAAGTGGATGTGCATGACCTAGACCACATACTGCAATGCCAGTCAGCGCATCTAAATATTCTGTACCTTCAGCTGTATAAAGATACGAACCTCGGCCACGCACAAAGCTGATCGGTTGACGGCTGAATACAGGCATCAAATGAGATGGTTGATCAGTTTGAACTGGAGCGAGGGTGATATTGTTCATGTCTAACTCGTATTTGTTAGGTGGAAAATAAAAGTTTATCTAAGCAAAATCTGCTTAAGATTAAAAGCCTAATTGCAAATTAAACTGGAAAAATTTAGCAATCCATACTCTTTACGGCGGTTTTAGGTATAATGCAGGCAGAATAGTTGAGGATTTAATCAATGACTGAACAAGTGCGTGATACAGAAGCGTTAATTCGTGATCAAATTGCAAAACATGCAGTTCTTCTTTATATGAAAGGCACACCACAGTTCCCACAATGTGGTTTCTCTGCACGTGCAGTTGAAGCATTGAGCCAAATTGGTCGCCCATTTGCTTATGTAAATATTCTTGAAAACCAAGACATTCGTGCGACTTTGCCACAAATTGCAAACTGGCCAACATTCCCACAATTATGGATCAATGGTGAGTTGATCGGTGGTAGTGATATTATGCTAGAAATGTTCCAAACAGGCGAATTAAAAACGCTCGTGGAGCAATATAGCCCAGCGCCTGAAGCTTAATTCGAGCGCAATAAAAAAAGCACCGATGGGTGCTTTTTTTATTTTTGAAAATTTCAAACTAGTTTGAAGTTTCATCAGCGAGTTGAGAAGGTTGTCCTTCAACATTGATCGCTTTATCTTTTTTAGCTTTGTCTTTTTTCTTCTTTTTTTTCTTTTTCTTTGGCTCTTCTTCAATTTCAGCGCCATCTTCAATGGCTTGCCAATATTCTAGCTGCTCCATGACAGCAGCATAAATTGAACCTTTGGTATAGCGACCTTTTTTATTTAATTCTCCGACAGGATGCGCCATGAGAATCTCAAGTGCTTGATCAATTGTGTTAATGGCATGAATATGGAATTGACCGGCCTCGACAGCATCAATCACATCTTGACGTAACATTAGATGCTGCATGTTTTGACGTGGAATAATGACACCTTGTTTGCCTGTTAAACCTTGAAGTTTACATGCATCAAAGAAACCTTCGATTTTGGCATTGACGCCACCAATCGGTTGTACTTGACCCAGTTGATTCATTGAACCCGTAATCGCCCATGACTGATCAATCGGCAGTTGGCTGATCGCAGAAATTAAAGCGGAGAGTTCTGCAACGGTTGCACTATCACCATCGACTTGACCATAACTTTGTTCAAAAGCCAAAGCGGCAGAGAAGTGCAAGGTTTGTTCACGTCCGAAATGTGCCTTCAAGAAAGACGACATTAACAGTACACCTTTAGCATGAAGTGAACCGCCTAACTCCACGCTACGTTCAATATCTAAAATATCGCCACCACCTTGATACACTGAAGCAGTCAATCGTGATGGTAAGCCAAACTCTACATCTGCGTAGTGAATCACGGATAAAGCATTAATCTGACCGAGTCGATGACCACGCGTTTCGATAAGCTGTGTACCACGAGATAAATCTTGCCAGTACAACTCTCGTAAGTAACCTAGACGATATTGGCGGTGTTTGAGCGCAGTGCCGATATGTTCTGCTGTCACCATAGTTGCATTAGATTTAGATGCATGGTGATGAGATTCATGAATCAGATCACCTAAAGTTAAGGCATGTAGTGACAACGAACTCTGATCCTCTGCTTGACGACTTGAGTCGGTCAGTAAAGCAGCCAAGGCAGAACGATCAAATGGAAGGAGTTTAGAGGATTGAACATAGTCTGCAATCAAATGCATATAAGCTTGTTCATTTTCGTCATTACGTTGTAATGTGTCGGTAAAATCAGCTCTGATTTTAAAGATACTTCCTAACTCAGGCTCCACCTCCAGAATTTCATAATAGATTTCTGGTTCAGCCATTAAAATGACTTTCAATTGTAATGGAATCGATGCGGGCTCAATTGAAATACTGCCCGTCAGCGTTAGCATATGCTCTAAAGATGAGAGTTTAATCTGACCAGACTTAATTGCTCGTTTGAGTCCTTGCCATGCATAAGGTTGTTCTAAAAGCTGCTCAGCCTCAAGCATTAAAAAACCACCATTAGCACGATGCAGTGCACCAGGTCGTATTAAAGTGAAATCAGTGCTGATAGTGCCATTTTGCGTTAATTGTTCAACATGTCCAAGTAAGTTGTAATGTGTGGGGAAATCTTCAAAGATGACTGGTGCCCCAGAATTTGGCTTGTTGCTAATGACTAAATTTGCTTGATAACGCGCAGGGACACGGTTAAATAAAGCAGGTGAAAAATCACTTTCTTCCTGTTCTAGTACGGTTTCCACATTGTCGATAATATCTTGAGCATATAATTTTAAATATTGTTCAAGATATTTGATATCTGGAAATTTATTTAAAATATGTTCCATGCGAGGAATAATGACTTGTTTGGCAATGTCACGATTCAACTCAGACACCATATCACGTGCTTCATCTTCAAGATCACCAATCTGTAAACCTAAACGCTCAAGCTTTTTATCCATATAACGGATATTGGACGCAATTTCAGAACGTTCTTTGCTACTCAGTGCATTGATGTCATCTTGAGACATCTCTTGAATTTTATTGTCTTTAAGATGAACAGGAATAAAGCAGTGTTCTTCATTACGACTGATCAACTTTAAATCAAGCTCTTCACCTTCTTTGGTGAGCTCAATCAAAGCTTGTTGTTGTTCATGACCTGTCGTTAAACGAATTTTTTCAATCCGATTGTGATACGTTTCAGCACTAAAACGACGTTCGAGCTGTTTGAAAATGGTTTGCCACGTTTGATGTAGCGTACTTTGAAACTTTGCGCCTTGTCCTGCAGGAAAGTTAAGCGCAATTGGGTTGCGTGCATTTTTGAAGTTGTATACATAAACCCAATCATCCGGTGTAGGCATATCTTTGGCATGTTGTTGGAGTAAGCGCTTGATCATGGTGCGTTTACCCAACCCTGCCGTACCCACAGCAAAGATGTTATAGCCTGAGTATGGAAGGGCAATGCCTGCTTCTACAGATGCTTTAGCACGATCTTGTCCTAAAAAATTATTAAGAGGCTTGATACGTTTTGTAGACGCAGGAATATTGTCATAATTTGGAATATGCGTCAGTTGTTCTGGTTTGAGTGCTGTTGCATTCAAGGTGTTTTGCGTGGCTTCAAATTCAAATACGGATAGGAGCTTGTTTTGCGAGTTTTGTTCTAAGTTTGTGGATGTCGTGGTTAAAGCTACTGCGGTGGAACTAATTTGATCGTGTCTCTGGGTCACAGGTGAAATCCAAAACTATAATTTACATTTGATAGTTTAAGGTATACAGGTTTAGCCAAAAATATCAAGTTGAGATAGATCAAATTGATGAAATACTCGGTGAAGTTTGCGTAAATTATATTGAAACCAAGCGCATTACAGAGTTGAATAGCGAGAGTACTTTTCACTGAAAATAACAACGCAATGACATCACAATCTTCGTCACCAGAATCAGCTGGATGGACTTCGGCATTTAAAGCCTTTCTTGATCGACGCGCGATCATTATGCTTTTTTTGGGTTTCTCATCAGGTATCCCAATTTTTCTGATTTTTTCAACTCTATCTTTCTGGTTGAGTGAAGCCGGTATTCAGCGTAGTACCATTACCATGTTTTCATGGGCAGCCTTAGCTTATGCCTTCAAGTTCATTTGGGCACCTTTGATTGACCGATTACCATTGCCTTATTTAACAAGGAAATTGGGTAAACGACGAGGGTGGTTATTGGTTTCTCAGATTTTGGTCGCAATTGCTATTTGTTCAATGGCATTTACTGATCCGAGTATTCATGGAGGAAGTGTAGGGCCATTTTCAAGTTTAACGTTCATGGCGATATCCGCAATCTTTCTAGGATTCTCATCAGCGACACAAGATATTATCGTGGATGCTTATCGTATTGAGTTGACACAAGATACGAGTGTTCAGACGGTTATGGCTTCGACCTATAACGCAGGTTATCGAATTGCGACCATTGTAACTCAGCTCGGTGCATTACTCTTCGCTGCATCACTTGGTACAGCCATGGGTAACTATATTTATGAGGCGTGGCAGTCTACCTATTTACTCATGGCTGGATTGATGATGGTCGGGATTGTGACGACCTTAGTGATTCATGAACCAGTAGTAAATCAAGAACCTCATCAATATCAAGCAAAGGATTATTTTCAGTTATTTATCGTCTTTGTGATTTCAACAGTAGTCTTCGTTTGTGGGTTTCTCCAATTTGGTGCTTGGATTTCACAGTTAAATATCGATGGTAATTTTCTGTCATTTATTGGGCAAGTTTTACGTTTCTTCGCGAGTGTGGCGTTGGCTGTGTTGGTCGTATTTGGATTAACCCGAGCAAAACTCATTGATGAAAAAATAGTCGTCGAGACATGGCTGTCACCGATTTTAGATTTCTTTAAACGTTATGGTTTGAAAGTTGCGTTAGCTATTTTATTACTCATTGGTTTTTATCGAATTTCAGATATTGTCGCTGGGGTGGTCGCAAATCTTTTTTATCTTGATTTGAATTTTGATAAAGAAGAAATCGCTTGGTTTAACAAGTTTTTCGCCATTTTTTTTGTAATTTTAGGTGGCTTCCTTGGAGGCTTATTAGCTCAGCGTTATAACATTATGAAAATGATGTTGGTGGGCGCTATTGTTGCCAGCACGACCAATCTCATCTTTGTGGGGCTCGTAAAATCTGGACCAACGATGAATCAAGTCTTGGTACAAATGGGAAGTCAACAGCATCAAGTGACTCCTGATGAAGTAGGGAACTGGTCTTTAAATCTCCCTGCATCTAATTTTGCTGAACATCATAGTATTCAAGTGTTATCCACCCCTGATGGTTATGATAAAGCCCTGAGTGTTGAAATCCCGCTTCAACGCTATTCGAGTCAAGATGATTCTCAGATTTTCATCCAAGCCATTGGAGGGGACGATATTCTCTACCAAGATGAGTTAAGCAAGGATGTCATTATTCGCGGTCAACTCTCGAACTTAAAAGCTGACAGCACACTACAAACACTGAATATTCATATTTCAAATCAGCAAGTGATACCTGCGAAGTTGGATCAAAATAATTGGAGCGTGGTCGTCCCGGGAGACAGTCTAAAAGACCACACTAAATTTACGGTGCAAGCGGTTGTGCAGCATGCAGGTCAGGCGCATGAATTAACCCAAGAGCATATTTATAAAACAGTTTCAACGATCCAGCCGAAATCACGTATGACTTTATCTGATCTTCCAGCTGTTCAAGTTGATAGTGATCAAATAGTCGAACTCAAAGGTAAAGTGGTTGTCCCTTATAGCAAGGTGTGGCTGGTGATGGGCATTGTATTTGACAATCTCGCATCAGGACTTGCTGGTGCAGTATTTATTGCATTCCTATCGAGTTTGACTAGCGTTTCATTTACAGCAATGCAATATGCAATTTTTAGTTCATTGATGTTATTGCTTCCAAAGATGATTGGTGGCTATTCAGGTACAATAGTGACAAACTTCGGTTATTCATCATTCTTCTTTATGACTTTTTTAATGGGTTTACCTATTTTGTTACTTGTTATTTGGGTGGCGAAATTGTTAAATCAGTTGAAAAGTACATCTTTCAATCAATAGGTAAATTTTATGCGAATGTTACATACCATGTTACGTGTAGGCAATTTAGAGCGTTCATTGACGTTCTATACTGAAGTACTCGGTATGACTTTGCTTCGTAAACGCGATTATGAAGAAGGTCGATTCACTTTAGCCTTTGTAGGTTATGGTGATGAAGAAAACAATACTGTTCTTGAGCTAACGCATAACTGGGATACAGACAGCTATGAGCTTGGTAATGCGTATGGTCATATTGCGATCGCAGTGGATGATGCGTATAAAGCGTGTGAAGAAATCAAAGCACGTGGTGGTAACGTTGTCCGTGAAGCTGGACCAATGAAAGGCGGCGTAACCGTAATCGCTTTTGTGGAAGATCCAGATGGTTACAAGATTGAACTTATTCAACAAGACAGTAATGCGAGAAATAATTAAGTTTCACTCGCTGATTGGTGAGTAAAATTTTAAAGATAAGCCCAATCGATGAGTATTGGGCTTATTTTCAATTTAGAGAATAAAAAGAGGGACATGGGGTGCTAAAGCTCTTAGCGTTAGATCGTTTCACGATATTGCTGTTTGTTATGGTGATTTTAGCGTCACTGATGCCAATTTCAGGTGTTGCTGCTCACTATTTTTCTTATTTCACCACGATTGCAATTGCAATCCTATTTTTTTTACATGGTGCAAAGTTATCACGTGAGGCGGTGATTCAAGGCATTAAACATTGGCAATTACACAGTTTGGTCTTTGCACTGACGTTTGCAGTTTTCCCAATTCTAGGGTTAATGGCTAAACCTGTATTGCTACCGCTACTTGGACAAGAACTGTATTGGGGCTTCTTGTTTATGTGCTTCTTACCCTCAACAGTTCAGTCTTCTATTGCATTTACTTCAGTAGCAGGTGGTAATGTCGCAAGTGCTGTATGTAGTGCTTCATTCTCTAATATTATTGGTATGTTTATCACACCTATATTAGTCACCTTATTTATTTTAGGTCAGTCTAATCATGGGTTTGATCCAACCAGTGCGATCGTCAAAATTATTCTGCTGTTATTGGTTCCATTTATTTTGGGACAATTATTGCGTCCTATCGTCTTTCCACTGATTCAAAAAGCCCCGAGTATTGTCAAAACTTTTGATCAAGGCTCAATTCTTTTGGTGGTGTATGGCGCATTCAGTAGTGCAGTCGTAGCAGGTCTATGGAATGAAGTCAGTGGGGTGACCTTAATGTGGTTAATTATTGCATGCTCTGTGCTTCTGACCTTGATTATGCTTTTAGCCTATCACGCCCCAAAGTGGTTTGGATTTAATCGTGCCGATCAAATCGCCGTATTTTTTTGTGGTTCTAAGAAAACACTCGCAAGTGGAGTGCCTATGGCGCAAATTCTTTTCATTGGACAACCTATGGGTATGATCATATTACCAATTATGATTTTCCATCAGATCCAATTAATGGTGTGCGGAATTATTGCGAATCATTGGTCCAAGCAAATTGAAAAGTCTTAAAGGAATAATTCGCTATCTGAAATAAAGTGGCGTATAATGTCGTCCACTTGTTGTGCTTAGCTCTGACGGAAGCCGTCTCGGTGGGCCAAAAGAATGGTCTGTTATGGTGTTGATCTGCTGTATTTCAGCCTTTCCTCTGCATCTGTTGTAATGGATGAAGAGAGTGATCAATTGCGATGACAGCTAAAGCCTTCTTAACTCTATGGAGAATCGACCATGCGCGCCGATATTCACCCAAAATACGAAAAATTAGTTGCTACTTGCTCTTGCGGTAACGTAATCGAAACTCGTTCAGCTGTTGGTAAAGAAACACTTTACCTAGACGTATGCTCAGCTTGCCACCCATTCTACACTGGTAAGCAAAAGAACGTTGACACTGGCGGTCGTATCGACAAGTTCAAACAACGTTTTGCTGGTATGTCACGTTCTATCAAACGTTAATACCCAAAATAAAAAACAGGCGTTCAGCCTGTTTTTTTATGTCCAAAATTCGGATTTAACTTTGATCTTGAACATTCATGAGCTGATCCAATTTACGCTGGTAATAATCACCTTGTAAAAATCTCACGTCGACATTCCACGCGTTGGCAAAGCTATTCATATCATTGAGATTTTTGAGTAATAAATTGACTGATCGATGACTATTGAAGTATTCAATCGCTTGTTTAAAACGTTCAATACCTTCTTCAGTATTTAAATCATCTGTGAATTCTTCATGCAGCGTGAAATTCTGAATATTGGCAACTTTGAGAATGAGATCGCTACATTTACTTAATCCAAACTCACAAACGGCAATATCTGCACCTTGCGCTCTCAATACCTCAATCGCAGGCAGAATTTCATTTAAATGTTGAGCAATGTATTTTTCTTTAAACTGTAAAATCAGTGGTTGAGGTGCTTTTGCGCCTACAATCATGAGCAGTTTTGAAATTAATTCTGCCAATTGATGATGCTTTAAAAGAACATGGTGTCGTAAATTAATAATCAGTTTAGCTTCAGGATATTGTGTTAAAAAATTGTGCAGTTGCTTTGCTGCTTCAACCAAAATCCATCGGTCAATTTTAATAGACAACTCAGGGTCATCCACCAATTCTTCAATATCATCCAATTGAATCCATTGGTTTTCAAAAATAAACCCACTGCTTACTTCATAGGTATTAAGACTAGTGTCTTCTTTATCATAGATTTGTTGGAACTTTAGCGTAATTTGATCGCGTTCAAGAACTTTACGAAGATGTACTAGGATATCGCCGTGAACTTCGTCTGACTGTACAGGTTCTTCAATTGCTTGAAATACAAATTCTGTTGAATGATCAGGCTCTACTTCAGAAGAAGGTGTATTCAACTGAATAGAGGTCGGCTCATCTGCTTGAGTAACTTCAAAATGAATCTCTTCAATTTCTTCAAGCGTTGTCTCTAAAGCAGCATCATTGCTCAATAAATTGGGTAGGGGTGTGTTATAAGCATTTGCAATGAGCTGTTCAAAATTAACTACATTTAAATCTGACAGTTTGAAGAGACTATAACCAATTTTGACATGCTGTTGATAGGTTTGATCTCCCAGATTGACGAGCCTAGGTTTTTCAAGCGCATGTAGCGCAGAGAGTCTTGATTTTAGAACTTCAATCGTTTCAGCTTGAATGATAGTGGCATACAGGGCTGTTTCAATTTTAAATACAGCGCCATTGGTCTGTTCGAGAATAAAGTCTGAAAGTTTGCCGAAATAGCCTTTAAAAGTATCCCAATCAGAACTCAAGATATAGTCAGGACAACTGGCTAGGCTGAAGATGACTAAAGCATTTTCTTGAGCAGGGTGTTCTTCAAGATGTTGTAAAATTTTTGCCAATGTTGTGTGTGGTGCAATTCTACTGTCTTGGTGAGGTGCAGTCTTAAGTTGAGGACTAAATGGTTGATCATCCTGTTGAAAATGCGTTGAAATCGTAATTTCAATGATTTGATTTTGATCTGTAGGATTACATTCAATTTGGACTGGATTTTGATGTGTTAACTGTGGATTAAGAGAAATCAGTTCAAAAGGTCCATACTCAAATTTACCGAAAGCTAATTTTTTAAATCGTGCTTTAAAAGATTGAATATCCTCAGGTTGTATTAAATCAATGAGCGGGGATCCAATAACGTCATCAAACGTGTTGAAGCCAAATAAATGCGTAAACTCATGGTTGCATTCAACGACAATCCCTTCTTCTATGATTGCAACTGCTTTTTTATGCTCTTCGATCCAATTTTGTTTAATTTGAACATTGTGTTTCAGTTCATCCGTTAATTGCATCTGATTTTTTTGTAAGCGACTAAAAGCCAATGCTCGAATAATTTTAAGTAAACATTGTTCAGGTTGATCAATATTTAAAACATCGTAGATGCCCATCGAAATGAGTTTTACTTCAGACATTTCTAGCGCTTCTGGAGCTAGATAAAGTGTTGGGGTAAAAGCTTTATCAGAATCTGCAAGCAGTCGAAGAAAATGAGTTAAGGTCAGTTCATAGGCACGACCAAACAGAATTAAATCCCAATCTAAATGAAGTTGCTTTTCAAGACTCACTTGATCATCGAGTAGCACTGCTTCTACCTTGTACTCGCGTTTTTCGAGTAAAGAGATAATATGGTTATAACGAATCTGATTATCATCGACAATGAGTAAGCGCATTCCAGATTGCTTTAATTGTGTTGATAGAAGTAGGTTTTTCACTTCAATGCTTCCCATACGTCTTGAAAACGATTTGATTCAAGGTTTTGATGTTGTAAAAATTCATCAATCAGATATTGCTGCTCATCATTAAATAATTCAAATTCAAATTGAACAAAACTTTGTGTGATGAGCATGGTCTTTATTAATTCTACTTTGATATCTTGATCAGTTAAGCGTAAATAAATAGATTGTTGTTCTTTGAAAAACTGTAAATTTGGCAAAATAAGAGAATGCTGTGGAGCATCAATCTTCAAGGTATGTACAAATAAACATGGATGATAATTAAAAGAACTTCGATCTGTATAAACTTTTGCGGCGCAAGGGTGGATGTCGGGTCCAATCACTTCAAGCCCAAGTTCATAGCTTTTTTTAACAGATTGTTTAATCCAACGAATTACACCACCTTTCCATTTGCTGTTCACCCCCTCATTGATCAGGATAAATTCACCAGTTCTCAAATTTGGAGGTGCTTCTTCTTCTAACCAACGTACGCGATAGCCATTTAAACTGATATCTAAAACTTGAGCCGCATGGATTTGACGTGCCTGTTTATCTAGAACTTTGTTTGATTTGTCTGTATAGGCATCTGGGTAGTCATTTAAATATGTAAACGCAAACTCGTCTTCTGATTTTGATTTAGGCGGTGTTAGTCGCAAGGTTTCGCTAAAAGTTTTGGTCTTTGAGAGATGATAATGTGCGGTAAGTAAACTGAAACAGAGTTGTAACTGAGCGGAATGTTCATAACGTTCATGTCTGCGTTCAATGGTCGAGCCTAAAACATTTTGTACATGAAATTTAAGAGGCGCAGTTAAATATGCTTTCTCTTTCTTAGATAAATATTCATTGTCCTTTTGAATGGTTAAGTTGACATGCTCAAGCAACGATTGTGTCGCCACGAAAATGTTTGGTTTAAAACTCTCATGGTGTTTTCGGTTGTAAACTGGCGGATGATCTTTAGTGGTATCAATGACGTAACGAGATAAAGCGGTTTCGCGTGGTAAAACTTGCACTAGTTGTGCCCAATCCGCTGTGCATTGATAGAGCGCGTAGATCTCAGAAGGACGAATTTGGTGAGTATTAAATATTTCTAATAATAAGACTTGGGCATAGCACTGTTGAATATTTTTTAAAGCGTGATGAGTGCCTTGCAATAAATTAATATTGACCGTGTGTTCTTGGTTTTTTAATGCCAAATCATACAGATAATGGGTCATTAACCATTGCTTAGACAAGGCAGAACGATAAAGCATCTGTTGTTGTACTAGCAATAAACCCAATTGTTGAAGAGCGTAATAACTGGAAAGGAGTCGTGCAGTTTTCACATTACGCTTTTGAGCAAACTTCAAAATAGAAAACTTTTGTTGTTTTAGCTGCATTTCACTGCGCTGTGCAATATCTATGTAGATATCAGCAAATAATGTTCTCAAGTGAGTGGTTAATTCTATAATATCTTTGTTACGGTCAGATAGAAAAAGACCTTGATTTAAAAAGTTTTTTTCAAGTCTCTCTAAAATATTTTCGATCAAAGGGTGTAGCGCTTGAATAAGATCAAAGCGCAATGTTTCCGAACATTTGAGTTCAGCGATTTCATATAGGGCTTTCAACACCGCTTCAGAGGTGTCACCTAATTGCATAATTGAAAGTTGAGATGCCCAAAAACCCAAGTCCTGAACATTTGCATTTGCAAAACTCAGTTGATCTCGAGTCAAGGCAGTAGGATAGTGAAAAATTTCTGAAATCTGAGCCTGAAGCATGTGAATGAGTCTCTAAAAAGTGGCAACTCCATAAAGCGGTGTTTTATTCTGTTCTCCCGCAATTTCTCTAACCAGCTTTGGAACCAAGTATCCAGGCAACCTTGCCAAAACCTCTTTATAGATTGAATCAATAGATTCACTTGGTAAATCAAAATGCTGAGCACCTTTCACTTTATCCAACACATGTAAATAATAAGGCATCACACGCGCATCAAATAATCGATGACTTAGATCAACCAAAATATCAGGATGATCATTAATACCTTTTAATAACACAGCTTGATTCAACACCAAAATATTTTGTTGTGAAATTTGCATTAATTTCGAAGCGGTAAAGTCATCAATTTCAGTAGCATGGTTTGAGTGTACCACTAGAATAATACGTAGCCTACTGTTTTTTAACAGAGAAATAAGTTCATCATCAAGCCGATTTGGGATAACGATTGGAACTCGAGAATGAATACGCAAAATTTTAAGATGTGGAATTGAACTTAATCTATCGATCCAAACGGCAAGTTTACGATTTGAAAGTGTTAGGGGATCCCCTCCGCTTAAGATCACTTCATTGATTTCTGGATGAGCGAGTAAGTAGTCTTGTATTTTTTTCCAGTCGTCATTTTTAGGTAAATTTTCTTGATATGGAAAATGACGTCTAAAACAATAACGACAATGAACAGCACATGCACCTGTTAAAGTCAGTAAAAAACGTGACTGATATTTATGTAATACACCTGGAATTAAATTGGCAGCCTCCTCATCAAGGGGGTCTGTCACAAAATCAGGATGTTCATTTAACTCCAGATGATGAGGGAGTACTTGAAGTAACAGTGGATCATCAGGATTAGATTTTTGCATCTTCGCGACGAAGGCGCGAGGGACTCTTAATTTAAATTGGGCTGATGCCAAAATTGCACCATGTATTAAATCTTCAGGTTGCAATTCCAAGAGTTCAATGAGCTCATGTGGGTCAGTGATTAAATCGCTGAGTTGATTTTGCCAATGTTGCTCTTGATACAAATAGTGGGTCATACAGTTTAAATTTAGAGGGAGATGAAAGGCTTCATTTTAAATCAAAACCCATTGAAAAACTCAGTTGTGTCCTGATTAAGCCTTCTTTATTGAATGTTGGGATGAAAATACTCAAGCCTAAAGATGATCAAATTAAGTCTACAACAGTAGTTCTGCATGGAACTTAGACAGCTTAAACGTTGTATTTCGGAATTTATCATTGCGGCAGAGTAGGTTGGTCATTTAGAATACGCAACATAAATGCATGTGCATGTGGCATATCATGCACCTGTCAGCCTTGCTAAATGACAGTGTAGCAGCCCATCGCATTAATAGATTAAAGTTAGTAAGTTTGGAGTGAGCCTCTCATGGCCTATTATTCTACGAACGATTTCAAGTCTGGCCTTAAGGTAATGCTTGATGGTAACCCATGCTCAATCATGGAAAACGAATACGTTAAACCAGGTAAAGGCCAAGCGTTCAACCGTGTTAAATTACGTAACCTTAAATCAGGTAAAGTATTAGAAAAAACATTTAAATCTGGTGATTCTTTAGAAGCAGCAGATATCGTAGAAGTAGAAATGGACTACTTATACAACGACGGCGAACTATGGAACTTCATGGATCCTGTGACTTTCGAGCAAATTGCGGCTGACAAAGTTGCAATGGGTGATGCTGCGAAATGGTTGAAAGACGATTCAAACGAAAAATGCACAATCATGTTATGGAATGGTGTTCCTTTAACAGTGAATGCACCTAACTTCGTGGTATTAAAAATTGTTGAAACTGATCCAGGCGTACGTGGTGATACTTCTGGCGGTGGTGGTAAACCAGCGAAACTTGAAACAGGTGCTGTAGTACGTGTTCCATTATTCGTTCAACAAGAAGAAAGCGTTCGTGTTGATACACGTACTGGTGAATACTTAGAACGTGCATAATGGTGTAAATTTATACTATTATCGAAAGGGATGATGACAATCATCCCTTTTTTAATGCCAAGGTCTAAGGTAAAGAAGAATTATTGAGGAGTATAGTCGCAAGGGAAAACAGCAGTAACACGAATAATAAAATTGAGCTGATTGCAAATACGAAATAATGAGGGTTTGATATGGATCAAATACAACCGAAGTCATCCATGACTTCGAAATTGATTTGGATTATTGTGGCCATAATCGGTGCAGTATCCTTTGGAATATTAGCGGTTAGTCGTGGAGAACATGTCAACGCAGTTTGGCTCGTACTCGCTGCAGTCTGTGTTTACAGTATTGCATATCGTTTTTATAGTTTATTTATTGCTAATAAAGTATTCGAGTTAAATGCTCGGCGTTTAACACCTGCGCACCGTCTAGCGGATGGTCTAGATTATGTGCCTACAAATAAAAGTGTTCTGTTTGGTCATCACTTTGCTGCGATTGCAGGTGCTGGTCCGTTAGTTGGGCCTATTCTTGCTGCGCAAATGGGTTATTTACCAGGAACGATTTGGCTGTTAGTCGGTGTTGTACTGGCAGGTGCAGTCCAAGATTTTCTAGTTTTATTTATTTCTACACGCCGTGACGGACGTTCACTGGGTGAAATGGCAAAACAAGAACTGGGTTCATTTGCAGGAATTATTGTGATGCTTGGCGCATTAGGGGTAATGATCATTATCCTAGCTGTGCTTGCACTCGTCGTGGTTAAAGCATTAACCAATAGTCCATGGGGTGTGTTTAGTATTGCTGCTACCATTCCAATCGCATTATTTATGGGCGTATATATGCGATATATCCGTCCAGGAAAGATTGCCGAAGTTTCAATCATTGGCTTTGTACTGATGATGCTCGGTATCATTTATGGTGAAAACATTGCGCAACATCCTTATTGGGGGCAATTATTCACTTTATCTGGTACAGAGTTAACATGGGCATTGATTATCTACGGTTTCATCGCTTCTGTATTACCAGTATGGTTGTTATTGGCGCCACGTGATTATTTATCGACTTTCTTGAAAATTGGCGTGATTGCAGGTTTAGCATTGGGTATCGTATTTGCGATGCCTGAATTAAAAATGCCTGCAATTACCCACTTCGTAGATGGTACGGGACCTGTATTCTCTGGATCACTTTTCCCATTCTTATTTATTACCATTGCCTGTGGTGCAATTTCAGGTTTCCATGCATTGGTTTCATCAGGAACTACACCTAAGCTCGTAAATAATGAACGCGATATCCGGATGATCGGATACGGCGGTATGTTGATGGAATCATTTGTCGCAATCATGGCGATGATCTGTGCAACGATCTTGGATCCAGGCGTTTATTTTGCCATTAACTCACCAGCTGCGGTGATAGGAACGACGGTTGAAAGTGCCGCAGAGGCGGTACGTAATTTAGGATTTGTGGTTACACCTGAAGCTTTAACACTACTTGCCCAAGAGGTTGGTGAAAGCACAATTCTTTCTCGTACTGGTGGTGCACCGACGTTTGCGATTGGTATGGCGCACATCATCACTGAAATTTTTAATAGTCGTGAAATGATGGCATTTTGGTATCACTTTGCGATCTTGTTTGAAGCGCTATTTATTCTAACTGCTGTTGATGCAGGAACACGTGCTTGCCGTTTTATGGTTCAAGATACTGTGGGTATTGTTGTCCCTGCGGTTAAAAACTCTAAGTCGTTTGTGGGCAACTTGATTGGTACTGCCGTTGCAGTGGCAGGCTGGGGTTTCTTTGTATATCAAGGTGTAGTTGATCCACTGGGCGGTATCAATAGTTTGTGGCCATTATTTGGTATTGGTAACCAAATTTTAGCTGCGATGGCGCTGATGCTGGGTACTGTCATTTTATTCAAAATGAAGAAAGAAAAATATGTGTGGGTCACCATTGTTCCAACGATTTTCCTCTTCATTACAGCGATGACTGCTGGTTGGCAAAAAATCTTCCATGAAAATCCAAAAATTGGATTCTTGGCACAAGCAGATCGTTTCAATGCGGCTATTGAGCGAAACGAAATTTTAGCGCCTGCGAAATCCATTGCGGAAATGCAAACTGTTGCTTTATCGAATCAGATTAATGCTGCGTTATGTGCATTCTTTATGATTGTTGCTGTGGTGATGTTGTTTGCTGCCATTAAAGTGATTCGTCGTGCTTTAGCAAATCCGCAGCCAACAGCTCAGGAAGCTGAAGCAATCTATACTGATCAAATCCCTGCAGGAGAGACCAAATGAGTTTGAAAGAACAAATTCGTCAAAAGCTGGCATTGGGTAAAATCATTAAATTCACGATTTTGGCTCAGCCGAAGAAGTTTTTAATGTTGAATGGAATCAAAACAGTTCAAATGATTTGGCAGCGGCTACAACAAAGTTTTCGTTTAATGGTGGGTGTGCCGGATTACCAAAATTATGTAGAACATATGAAAAAGCATCACCCTGACCTAGAACCAATGGATGAAAAAACTTTTCATCGTTATTGTGTCGATGCACGCTATCCAAGTGCAGGAGGCGGTATGAAGAAATGTCCATGTTAATTTTCTAGCTTTACATAAAAAACGGCACTGAGGTGTCGTTTTTTATTTGTCTTAATTGTATAAAACCTGACAAATTTATTGTTCTGAAACTCGTATACTCTTGATCAATAACAAAGGATAAAAACATGAAAATTGGAATTTATGGTGCTGGGTCAATTGGGTGTTATATCGGTGGAAGAATGGTCGCAGCAGGCCATCAGGTGACATTTTACTGTAGGGAAAGAAGCTATCAAAAATTAAGCCAAAAAGGGTTGGAGCTCAGTGATTTAAACGGCTACCATCATAAGCTCACTCCAGATCAATTAAGACTTACAACAAATCTAGCAGAAGTCTTAGACACGGACTTAGTCATGATTTGTGTAAAATCAGCAGCGACAGAGCAAGTGGCATCTGAAATACGAAGCTGTGACACTGTCAATAAACTGAGTCTCATCAGTTTTCAAAATGGGGTGAGTAATGTTCCACGGTTAAAAAAAATGCTGCCAGAATGGGAAGTTATGGAAGGAATGGTTCCATTTAATGTCGCAGAACTCAAACCTTCTCATTTTCATCAAGGTTCTGATGGAATATTAATGATAAAAAAATTTGCAGAAAATAATCAGCTAAAAATAATGTTAGATGCGGCGAAACTACAAGTTGAATTCCGTGATGATATGTTAGGGGTACAGTGGGCTAAAGTCTTATTCAACTTGAACAATTCGATTAACGCTTTATCTGGTTTAACTTTAAGAAATCAACTTACTAATCGAATGTATAGAAAGTGCCTTGCTCAGGCACAGTTAGAGACGCTTCAAATTTTAAAGCAGGCAAATATTCAACCCGCACAATTAACGCCTGTACCAGCGAACATCATTCCTCATATTCTTCAACTTCCTAACTGGTTGTTTAAGTTGATTAGTCGCAAAATGTTAGCCATTGATCCACTAGCTCGTTCATCTATGCAGGATGATCTGAATTTAGGGCGCACGACGGAGGTTGATTGGATTAATGGTGAAGTGGTCAGACTTGCCAACACACTCGGGGTGAATGCACCGATCAACAGCTATTTTATTGAACAGATCAAGCTGGCGGAAAACAATAATTCAAGCCTTCAAATTGGACCTGAAGAGATGCTCAGACAGTTGAAGCTTATTTAGCATTAAGTTTGAAACTCATTCTTTAATACACTGATTATTAGAAATATTTGAGAAAATAAAAAAAACCTGTATGGTAGAAATATATAGTTTTGGAAATGTAAATGATGATTTGGGGAATGAAGCAGAGTGTTCAATCAAAAGATATTATACAGCCTGAGTTAGAATCTCAGATTCAATCATTTACTCCCAAAATTTCATTATTTCTAGAACAAATCAATCAAATTGTTTTGGATAAAAATACGCAAACTGAATTGGCTTTATGTAGTTTAATTGCAGGTGGTCATATTTTATTTGAAGACTTACCTGGATTGGGTAAGACCACATTGGCCAGTAGTTTGGCATCTTTATCAGGTTTATCATTTCAAAGAATCCAATTTACCAATGATATGCTCGCCAGTGATGTGATTGGCGTGAATGTTTTTAATCAAAAAGAGCATCAGTTTGAATTTAAGTACGGACCTGTCTTTACCCAAGTGCTTTTGGCAGATGAAATTAATCGTTGTAGTCCAAAGACACAGAGTGCATTACTTGAGGCGATGGAAGAGGGCTACGCCACGATTGATGGACAGCGATATGCTTTACCTCAGCCTTTTTGGGTGATAGCGACTCAGAATCCACTCTTTCAAAGCGGGACTTATGCACTACCAGAGTCTCAGTTAGACAGATTCCTCATGCGATTATCTCTTGGTTATCCATCTCGCCATGCAGAAAAAATACTTCTTCAACAAGAATCACGTGCCAAATTAATCGCACAGTTGATCCATGTATTTAATGAGACTGAAATACTGAGATTGCAATCCTTGACTCATCAAGTCCATTTAAGTGATGCAATTCAAGACTATTTATTGGATTTGGCTACGGTAACACGAAAAAGTGCGCATGGTTTATCGACGCGTGGATTATTGGCTTTAAAACGAGCATCACAAGCGAGAGCGATCGTGCATGCCAGAGCCTTTGTCATTCCTGATGATGTAAAAGCAGTTTTTTCAGCAGTATGCGCTCATCGATTAAACTTGAGTGAGGATGAGACGGTCTTCCTAATGAATCAGGTTAAATTGATTTGAGGGCATGCAGGTGACCAGTATCTGGAAGCAATGGTTAAAAAAAAGATTTCGGTTTGAGCAGAGTAAAAAAATTGGTCAACGCGATATTTTGATTTTTATTTATCAGCAAGGTTTCTTATATCTTGTGTTGATTTTGATCACATTTATTGCGGGTATTAACTATGCCAATAATTTGATATTGGGTTTCTGCTTTTTAATTAGTGCGATCTTGTGCATTAGTTTTTATATCACCTTTAAACAATTGCATGGTCTTGAGATAGACATCATTACTGATGAAGTCGGACAGGTAGGGCACTCGATTTTATTTAAAATCTACTTGAATCAACCTTATTCATATTCACGTTATTTATTGATCTCCATCGATTCTGAGACACAGCACATTCACTTTGATCAAAAACAGTCTGAATGTGTTATACCGATTCAGGTTGATCAACGAGGACAATATAACTATCCCGATATACGCATTGCTTCTGTGTATCCATTTGGTCTAGTTCGAGCTTGGACTTATATCTTTCATGGACGACATGCATGGATTGCGCCTCAAGCCAAAATAAATCCGAATACAAGCTTTTCAAATGCATTTGTATTGGATCAGGAAAAAGATGAGTTTAAAGAATTAAGAAGTTTTCAGGTCGGCGACTCATTACAAAGTGTATCTTGGAAGCAGGCTGCTCGTGGACAAGGTTTGTATATTAAAGTTTTTGAAGAGCATCAACAGGATCGATGTGTTGATATTCATTATCATCATATGCCGTCAGTCGAGCATGAAGAAAAGCTAAAATATATGATGGGTGTGGTGGAGCAGTGTGAGCAATTACAAATTCCTTTTAAGCTGGTGTTACCTCATGCCGAATTGAATCAAGGATTTGGAGTTGAGCATATCAAGCAGGCTAAAATTCTGCTTGCTCAGGCATAAAGTGTGAAATAGAAAATAGGTTTAGATATATGGTACATCCTAAAGTTTCACAATCCATGCTATTGAGTTTGGCACTCATTTTATTTATCCAGATTATTTATCTACCTTATGCTTTAATTTTGGTGCTCTGTATTGAGCTTATATATTTATGGCATATTCAAAAAAGTAAAAAAAATGTCTCCAAAGCAATAAAATTTAGTTTTACAGCAATTGCACTTGGCGCGATTTATCTGCATTACCATACCTTTGTTGGTGTTGAGGCTGGCGTAGCATCGCTGACAACTTTTCTATTTGCAAAAGCATTAGAAACCCAAAAAAAACGTGATTTGATCATCGTTTTTAATTTTGCCTTATTCGTGGCGGCAAGCACGTTTTTATACAGTCAAACGTTGTATGTTGCTTTGGGAGTGGTATTGTGTTTAGTGAGCTGTTTTGTAGGACTATATAGAATTCAAACCGCGGAGTTTCTGTCCACTCCTGAAACTAAAAATGGCTTAAAGCACGATATCATTCATGTCGGTAAATTTATCGGATTGGCAATTCCTTTTTTTATATTGCTCTTTATTTTTTTCCCACGATTACCTCCGCTCTGGCATATTCCCATTCAACAAAATAAGGGGATGACAGGAATCAGTGACTCTATGTCCCCAGGTGACATTGCTGAGCTGTCTCAGTCAAATGAATTGGCATTTCGTATTATTGGTGATATGACAAAATTACCGACGCGTTCAGAAATGTATTGGCGAGCTTTGGTCTTAGATCAATATGATGGTCAAAAATGGACGAGTCATGGATTTAATAGAGGGTTAAACGAGTTAAACTCTTATCAAATTTCTATTTTAAATCAAAAAGTTGAATATCAATATTTGGCTAAAGATTCTTCTGTAGAATGGATCATGGGATTAGAGCAATCTGTACCTCAACAACGAAATTATTATCTCCGTTATGACGGTGGTATTTCAGCTCAACGACCTATTCAAACGGCTCAACCTATAAACTTAGTTTGGTTAGGGCGTGGGACGAAAATAAATCATGAACTTAGTCAGTTTCAAATTCAGTATTACACCCAGTATCTCCGTCAGCACGATATCAAAAGTCAAAGTTTAGCATGGGACTTATTTATTAAAAGTGGAGAGCAGCCAGAGCGTTATATCCAGCAAGTTTTAGACTGGTTTAAGCAAAATAGCTTTCAGTATTCTTTATCTCCCGGTGTTTTGAGTGGTGATCGGATAGATGCATTTATGTTTAATTCACAACAAGGATTTTGTGAGCATTTTGCTTCTAGTTTTGTCATGATGATGCGTTATGTCGGTATTCCTGCCCGAGTCGTAACAGGTTATCAAGGAGGTCAATTTGCGCCAGACCAAAAAAGTTGGGAAGTGAGGCAGTTAGATGCACATGCTTGGACTGAAGTATATTTTGGAGGTCAATGGCAGAGGATTGATCCCACTGCAATGATTGCTCCAGAGCGTATTGACCAGGGAATGCAAAGTTTAATTCAAAATAACCAAACACTTTACTCTGAGAATAAAAATTGGTCAGTTGCAAAATATCCTTTTTTGACAAAAATTCGCATATGGAGTGATTACGCAAGTTATCAATGGCAAAGTAAAGTTGTTGGATATAACGCTGATCAACAGCTGAGTTGGATGACAAAATTTGGAATTCATTCAGTTGCTTCAGTGTTTGTGATTATCCTTGCAGGCTCACTGATCATATTAGGATGTTATGTGCTATGGATGTTGAGAAAAAAGAGAAAACACTATTCACAAATCGATTGGGTACTTCATGTTTTTAATAGAAAATTAGGACTTCACAGTCGCCGTTATTCTTACGAAACGGTTCGACAATGGTTAGAAAGAATTTCATCACCTTTAAGTCAAAATGATAGAGCTGTTTTCCTCGAAATTATCATTCTGTACGAGCACTTAAGTTATTCACAATCGAGTATTTCTAAACAAGAGTTTGCAAATTTTAAGTCAATGATTAAAACTTGTTCATATCTTTTGGTTAAATATGAAAAAGGCTTGTCAGCCAAGTGATTTTTGCATAAGATGCGAAGCATTCTAGGTGTATAGCTCAGTTGGTTAGAGCGCTACGTTGACATCGTAGAGGTCTCCAGTTCGAGTCTGGATATACCTACCAAGATTTAAAAAAAGGGCTTAAGTATTTTACTTAAGCCCTTTTTTCGTAATCAAGACATTACTTCTTTTTTTAAAAGTAAAGTATTCGTTATCACTTGCTCTATCAAGAAAAATTGCGTTTAAAAAATCTCTAAATTTGATATTAAATTATATATTTTAAGTATAAATACCCAAAATGCTTTAATCTAAATATTGGGTATTTCCGTAATTTATTAATATACCCGTACATTAACACTTACAATAACGCCCGAAATGTACGCTTTTGCCATCCTGTTTAAATATGAGACACGTATAATGTTCATATTACAGGGAAGTTGAGATCAACGTTCATTACCAGTTCTTCACTTTTCATTCAGAAGTAATGAAATTCATACAGTATTATCAAACTAAAGATGGATACTATTTTGTATGTTATTTCATCAAAATAGCGTACTAAAAGCTTATTTCATTGACTGAAATGCGACGAAGAACGATACTCTCAACGTTTTAATTTAAGCAAATCGGTTCTAAGAGACTGGACCAAAAGTTCGGTGCTCTGTAACTCAATCCAAAGCAAGGGGCTATATATGGCTGGTGGAAAGTCAACTATCATCTACACACTGACCGACGAGGCGCCATTACTGGCGACTTACTCACTACTGCCGATCATTGAGACCTTTACTAAGCCTGCTGGTGTTGAGATTGTAAAAACTGACATCTCAGTTGCAGCACGCGTGCTCGCTGAATTCTCTGAATACCTTAGCGAAGAGCAGAAAGTATCAGACAATCTTGCAGAATTAGGTCGTCTTACACAAGATCCAGACACAAACATCATCAAACTTCCAAACATCAGTGCATCTGTAGCTCAGTTGACTGCATGTATCAAAGAGCTTCAATCAAAAGGCTATGCAATTCCAGATTATCCTGAGAATCCTACGACTGAAGAAGAAAAAGCACTCAAAGCACGTTTTGGTAAATGCTTAGGTTCAGCAGTAAACCCTGTATTGCGTGAAGGGAACTCTGACCGTCGTGCCCCTGCTGCTGTTAAAAACTATGCGAAAAAACACCCACATTCTATGGGTGAGTGGAAACAGTGGTCACAAACTCACGTTTCTCACATGGATGAAGGTGACTTCTATCACGGCGAAAAGTCTATGACTTTAGATCGTCCTCGCAATGTGAAAATGGAACTGATCACGAATTCTGGTGAAACCATCGTTCTTAAAGAAAAAGTTGCACTGCAAGACGGCGAAATCATCGATTCTATGTTCATGAGCAAGAAAGCACTTTGCGACTTCTATGAAAAAGAATTAGATGATTGTAAAGAAGCGGGCATCTTGTTCTCTTTACACGTTAAAGCAACCATGATGAAAGTTTCACACCCGATCGTATTCGGTCACTGTGTGAAGATTTATTACAAGGAAGCGTTCGAAAAACACGGTAAACTGTTCGACGAACTAGGTATTAACGTAAACAACGGTATGGCTGGTCTTTACGAGAAGATCGAAACTTTACCGACTTCTTTACGTGAAGAGATCATCGAAGATCTACACGCATGTCAAGAACACCGTCCTGCTTTAGCAATGGTGGATTCAGCAAAAGGTATCACTAATTTCCATTCTCCAAACGACGTGATCGTAGATGCTTCTATGCCTGCAATGATCCGTGGTGGTGGTAAAATGTGGGGTGCTGACGGCAAGCCTTACGACTGTAAAGCAGTAATGCCTGAATCTACATTTGCACGTATTTACCAAGAAATGATCAACTTCTGTAAGTGGAATGGTAACTTTGACCCACGTACAATGGGTACTGTACCTAACGTTGGTCTAATGGCTCAAAAAGCTGAAGAATACGGTTCACACGACAAAACTTTCGAAATCGCGCAAGCTGGTGTTGCTAACATCACAGATATCGAAACTGGCGAAGTTTTAATGTCTCAAAACGTGGAAGAAGGTGATATCTGGCGTATGTGTCAGGTGAAAGATGCACCGATCCGCGACTGGGTAAAACTAGCTGTAACACGTGCACGTAACTCTGGTATGCCAGCAATCTTCTGGTTAGACCCATACCGTCCACACGAAAACGAATTGATCAAGAAAGTTCAAAAATACTTAAAAGATCACGATACAGATGGTCTAGACATCCAAATCATGTCTCAAGTACGTGCAATGCGTTACACACTTGAGCGTGTTGCTCGTGGTCTAGATACAATCTCTGTAACGGGTAACATTCTACGTGACTACCTCACAGACTTGTTCCCAATTATGGAGCTTGGTACTTCTGCGAAAATGCTGTCTATCGTGCCTTTAATGGCGGGTGGCGGTATGTACGAAACTGGTGCAGGTGGTTCAGCACCTAAACACGTACAACAACTTGTTGAAGAAAACCACTTACGTTGGGATTCTTTAGGTGAGTTCCTTGCACTCGCTGTTTCACTTGAAGAGCTTGGTATTAAAGAAAACAACCCTAAAGCTAAACTTCTTGCGAAAACATTGGATGCTGCAACTGGTAAATTACTTGACAACGACAAATCTCCATCACGTCGTACAGGTGAGTTAGACAACCGTGGTAGCCATTTCTATTTAGCGAAGTTCTGGGCTGAAGAATTAGCAGCTCAAGACGAAGATGCTGAATTAAAAGCGACATTCTCTACTTTAGCGAAGACTTTAGCTGAAAATGAAGAGAAGATCGTTGCCGAACTTGCAGAAGTTCAAGGTAAATCTGTTGATATCGGTGGTTACTACGCAATCGATCAAGAGAAAGTAAATGCAGTTATGCGTCCAAGTGCAACTTTAAATGCTGCTATTGCAAGCATCTAATAACACTTAAGTTGAACTGAATTTCAGTTTGGCGGATTAAAAAAGCTGGTACTTCGGTACCAGCTTTTTTTTGTTAAAATTTTTGTAAATAAAACACTGATTACGCCAAATTAGAGAGAGCTTAAGGGGAGGATCTAAAAAACTTTCATTCAATTTGCATGCATTTCTGATTACAATGCGTTTTAATTTATTTTTAACTTATCTAGCTGTTTGGATAAGTTCTGTAGGTGCCCGCATGGAAATCAAAGTCAATTATCTCGACAATCTTCGACAGGAAGCAAAGTTCGACGATTTCACGGTTATTGCCGATCAACCTATTCGTTATAAAGGTGATGGATCTGCACCAGGCCCATTTGACTATTTTCTTGCGTCTTCAGCATTATGTGCAGCTTATTTTGTAAAGGTGTATTGTGCTGCACGAGATATTCCTACAGAAAATATTCGATTATCCCAAAATAATATTGTTGATCCAGAAAACCGTTATAAACAAATTTTTAAAATTCAAGTCGAATTACCCTCAAATATCTCTGAGAAGGATCGACAAGGTATTTTGCGTTCAATCGACCGTTGCACTGTAAAAAAAGTCATTCAAACAGGTCCTGAATTTGTAATTGAGGAAGTTGAAAGCATTGATGCGGATGCTCAAGCTTTACTTATGCCAAATATTGCCAAGGAAAATGTGACTGTTATTCCGGGCAAAGATTTACCGCTTGAAGAAACGATTGCCAACATGTCTTCAATTTTGGCGGGTTTAGGGATGAAGATTGAAATTGCGTCTTGGCGGAATATAGTGCCAAACGTATGGTCTTTACATATTCGCGATGCACAAGCGCCAATGTGCTTTACCAATGGTAAAGGTTCAACGAAAGAGAGTGCTTTAGCGTCTGCATTAGGCGAGTTTATTGAACGTTTGAATTGTAATTTCTTCTATAACGACCAATTTTGGGGTGAAGAAATCGCAAATGCTGAATTTGTGCATTACCCGGATGAAAAGTGGTTCCAACCAGGTCCAAATGGTGAATTGCCATCAGAAATTTTAGATGAATATACACTTGAAATTTACGATCCTGAAGATGAGTTATTAGGCACACATCTGTACGACACAAATTCTGGCAATACTGAGAGAGGTATTTGTTCGTTACCATTTGTGCGCCAGTCAGACGGTGAGATTGTATATTTCCCTTCAAATTTGATTGAAAATTTGTATCTGTCAAATGGTATGAGCGCAGGAAATACCTTGGCTGAAGCACAAGTACAATGTTTATCTGAAATATTTGAGCGTGCGGTTAAGCGCGAAATTTTAGAGGGTGAAATTACCCTGCCAGATGTACCTGAACATGTTCTAGCAAAGTACCCAAAAATAGTTGAGGGTATTAAGGGGCTTGAGGAGCAAGGTTTTCCAGTGCTGGTCAAAGATGCTTCATTAGGTGGGAAATTCCCAGTCATGTGCGTGACATTAATGAATCCAAGAACGGGTGGCGTTTTTGCATCATTCGGGGCTCATCCAAACTTTGAAGTTGCATTAGAACGCAGCCTAACAGAGCTTTTACAAGGTCGTAGTTTTGAAGGTTTAAATGACTTACCACGTCCTACTTTCAATAGCCATGCACTGACAGAACCAAATAACTTTGTGGAACACTTTATTGATTCATCGGGTGTTGTGTCTTGGAGATTCTTCAGTTCGAAATCTGATTATGATTTCGTAGAGTGGGATTTCACCAGTCAAGGTGAAAATACAAACGCTGAAGAAGCTGAAAAGATGTTCAATATCCTAAAAGAGATGGGTAAAGAAGTTTACATGGCTGTATACCAACATTTAGGTGCAACTGCATGCCGAATTCTGGTGCCAGGATATTCTGAGGTGTATTTGGTTGAAGATCTGGTTTGGGATAATACCAATAAAGCTTTAGCTTTTAGAGAAGATATTCTTAATATACATCGTTTGGATAATGAACAGCTCGAAGCTTTGCTTGATAAACTTGAAGAAGTTGAAGTGGATGACTATACCGATATTATTACCTTGATTGGTGTTGAATTTGACGATAATACGGTGTGGGGTCAGTTAACTATTCTTGAATTAAAATTATTGATTAACTTAGCTTTGGAAAATTTCGAAGAAGCGAAAGACCAAGTAGAACAGTTCTTACAATACAACACCAATACTGTAGAGCGCGGTTTATTCTATCAATGCATGGATGTCGTTTTAGAAGTATTGTTAGATGAAGAAATGGAAATTGAAGACTATGAACCGAATTTTAGACGTATGTTCGGTGATGAGAGAGTTGATGCTGCAATAGGCTCAATCGAAGGTGATGTGCGTTTTTATGGATTGACGCCAACCAATATGCAACTTGAAGGTCTCGATCGTCATTTAAAACTTATTGAGAGCTATAAGAAGCTTCATGCTGCCAGAGCACGTTTTGTTTCTCAACAAAACTGATCGAATGAAAGGCCACTATGAAGAGTGGCCTTTTTATTTTAAAGATCAGCAAATCGATGCATCTAGTTAGGGTGCTCAATTTTTTATCATAAAATGAAGTTGTTATGAAAAGTACTGATAGTATTTATTAAAAATATTAATTTATTGATATTTAAGGGAAATAATTCTATTTAACTAGTATTATTAGCTAAATGCATTATCATAGTGCATGACGAGTTAACTTAAGGCGAGCATTATGAATTTCTTGAAAAAAAAGAATAAAGCAAGTTTCGTTTTCTTTATTATTACTGCGTATTCCTGTTTGGGCTTTGGATTAGGTTACCTAATTTGGGAATACCTCCAAATGAAATAATGTTCATATTGATCGGTAAGAGTGCAAATTTAGAAAGTATTCACTGTTAGCAAGCTTAATTTACTCTACCATTTAAAATTAAATGATCTAAAAATCATCAGTGATTTTTTAAGGGGTATATTTAAATTTATATTTTTTAACGTGATTTAAATAAAGATTAAATTTTAGCGTTTTATAACCTATGACTGTGTATTCAGCCCTTCAAATTCAGTCTATGTTATAATTAAAAATATATCCCGATAGATCGAATTGTCTAGCGACTGTTCAATTGATAGATCATCATATCAAAGCTGCTTTATTGCAGCTTTTTTAATTGTGCTTCAATTTATCGGAAATTTCATTTTGGTACGTTTATTGAATGCGTCATCTGAGCTACATTTGCCAATGAATCATTGAATAAATGATCTAAATAATTTTTACGAATCGCTCGATCTTAAGCAGGGGCTCGACAATGACAAATCCAAATTCTTCAGCGGGTTTGCTTGAACGCTTATTTAAACTAAGCGAAAACAAAACAACTTTTCGAACTGAAATTATTGCAGGGATGACGACATTCCTGACAATGTGCTACATCATCATTGTCAATCCAATGATTCTGTCTGAAACAGGAATGGATCATGGTGCGGTATTTGTTGCGACATGTTTGGCAGCAGCAATTGGTTGTTTTGTCATGGGTATTATTGCCAATTACCCAATCGCATTGGCTCCGGGTATGGGCTTAAATGCATATTTCACCTATTCGGTATGTTTAGGAATGGGTGTGCCTTGGCAAACCGCTTTAGCTGCGGTATTTGTGTCTGGTCTGGTCTTCATCGCGATCAGTATGTTTAAAATTCGTGAAGCTATCGTGAATGCTATTCCAATGTCTTTAAAATTGGCTATTGGTGGTGGTATTGGCTTATTCCTAGCATTAATCGCTTTGAAAAATGCTGGCATCATTGTGGATAATCCTGCGACTCTAGTGGGTTTAGGTGATTTAAAACAACCAACCGTTCTCTTAGCCTTATTCGGTTTCTTGATGGTTGTTGTTATGCATCACTTCAAAATACGTGGTGCGATTATCATTAGTATTTTAGTGCTGACTGCAATCTCAACATTCCTAGGATTGAGTGAATTTAAAGGCGTGGTTGGTCAAATTCCTTCAATTGCACCAACATTCATGCAAATGGATTTTGAAGGCTTATTTACCGCAAGTTTAATCGGTGTAATTTTTGTGTTCTTCTTAGTTGATCTTTTTGATTCAACAGGAACGCTGGTTGGTGTTTCACATCGTGCTGGTTTACTCAAAGATGGTAAATTGCCACGCTTGAAGAAAGCTCTGTTTGCAGACTCTTCCGCGATTGTTGCTGGTGCTGCATTAGGTACATCATCAACGACACCATATATTGAGTCTTCTGCGGGTGTAGCAGCAGGGGGCCGTACAGGTCTTACAGCTGTAGTAGTTGGTTTACTTTTTATTGCTTGTTTGTTCTTAGCACCGTTGGCTCAATCTGTTCCTGGGTTTGCAACTGCACCAGCCTTACTCTTTGTAGGGGTATTGATGATTCAGGGTATTACGCATATTGATTGGGATGATATTACTGAAGCGGTTCCTGCTTTCTTAACGATCGTGTTTATGCCGTTCACTTACTCAATCGCTGATGGTATTGCCATGGGCTTTATCAGTTATGCGTTGGTGAAGTTACTTACAGGTAAAGCATCTACAGTACCATATATGGTATGGATTATCGCAGTATTATGGGCGCTAAAATTTGCAATGTTTGGCGGCTAATTTTTAACAGTTTTTAAAAGGGTGTAAACTCAGTTTGCACCCTTTTTATTTTTTGGTTTCATGAGGAGTAGCAATGAACCGTGTTGAGTTAATTAAAGCTTTACCTAAAGCTGAGCTTCATGTCCATATTGAAGGGACATTTGAACCTGAGTTGATGTTTGCCATTGCTCAGCGCAATGAAATTGCAATCCCATATCAATCAGTTGAAGAAGTCAAACAGGCTTATAATTTTCACAATCTGCAATCATTTCTAGATATTTACTATGCAGGTGCAAATGTATTGATTAATGAGCAAGATTTTTATGATCTTGCATGGGCATATTTTGAAAAATGTGCAGAAGATCGAGTGGTTCATACTGAAATGTTTTTTGATCCGCAAACGCATACGGATCGTGGTGTGTCATTTGAAACGGTAATTAAAGGCTTAAAACGAGCTTGCCACGATGCTGAGGAAAAATTAGGCATCACAACGCATTTGATTATGTGTTTCTTACGCCATTTGAGTGAAGAGGCCGCATTTGAAACACTTGAACAAGCGTTACCTTACAAAGACCAAATTATTGGGGTAGGGTTAGATTCAAGTGAAGTTGGGCATCCACCTTCTAAATTTGAAAGGGTATTTGCAAAAGCACGTGATGAAGGATTTTTGGTTGTTGCTCATGCAGGTGAAGAAGGTCCAGCAGAATATGTTTGGGAAGCTTTGGATGTACTTAAAGTGAATCGTATTGATCACGGCGTACGCTCTGAAGAAGATCCAAAGTTGTTGGAGCGTTTGATTGCTGAAAAAATGCCTTTAACGGTTTGTCCATTATCAAATTTAAAGCTTTGTGTTGTAGATGATATGGCAGATCATAATATTCGCCGTTTGTTACAGCAGGGTGTGCATGTAACCGTCAATTCAGATGATCCATCTTATTTCGGTGGTTATATGAATGATAACTTTATTGCGATTGCTGAGGCCTTAGATTTAACAAATCATGAATTAAAGCAACTCGCTATAAATTCATTTGAAGCATCGTTTATTTCCGATGTGCAAAAACAAAAGTGGAAAGATAAAATTCTCGCAATTTAAAACAGTTAAACTTATTTATGTAAAATACTGGAAGGTGGGGGCAAAATCCCACCTTTGGTTTAATATGCTTTAAACAATAGAGCCGAATGTGATGTTAAAATTGAAGTCTTTGTTTTGCCTGAGTCTGCTAATGTTGCCCGTAGTTATCGCGAATGCAAATACGACATTGACACAGCGTATATTAAAGCCTGTCATCCAGTATCAATGTGAGCGTGAAGTCAATCATTCAAAAATATGGAAAATAACGACACATTTAATGAATGAAGAAAACAAAAAGAAATTAAAATTAGAAACCTGTGATTGTGTATCAAATCATGCTTTAAAAGATATTCCGGCTCAGGAACTTGCCAAAGCAACAGTTAACGAAGATATCAAGCAAGAAGTCATTCGAAAAGCCATGTTGAATAGCCTAAAAGCATGTGTGATTAGCTCTAAATCTAACTCAGAAATTTAGAGCCGTACTCAATCAATCTTTAGGTTGTTTGGTCATGCTGTCTAAGACATGATCTTTATCTATAAAGTGATGCTTTAATGCCGCAGCAATATGTCCGAGTAAAAGTAAACCTGCAGCCCAAGAAATCCAAATATGTAGTGGTTTTACAATTTCAGTTACTTGAGGATTCTCACCTATTAAAGCAGGTAGATCAAATAAGAATAATACTGGTGCAGGATAGCCGAGACTCCAACTCCATAAGCAACCCGTAATTGGTAAAGCCAGAAGCATAAAATAAAGTCCAAGATGCCCTAAATGTGCAAGTCTTTTCATGAGGGGAGACATTGTCTCTGGTAACTCAGGTGCAGGATGGGTGTAACGCCAAAAGATACGAACCACGACCAGAAAAATAATGGTGGTTGCAATATTTTTGTGAAGCGTGATGACGTCACCTTTGAAGCTACCATCTACTTCATAACTTAAAAAATTGCCGCTATAAAAGCCGATCGTCCACGCCGTGATAAAAATAATCGCCATGACCCAATGCAAGACTTGAGCTGTGCGTGTGTAATATTTGGATTTATTATTCATGATATAAACTTATGATTGAATTTCGCACATCATAATTTAAGCATAAATTATTTATAAGTATTGAAATGAGACACAGTGTTGAAAATATGCAACGGAATGCGACTTATAACTGAGCATATAGTCGGGAAATTCAAAAAATCTATTTCTTCGTGAGGTGACATTAGGCAAAATAGCTCAATTCGTAAGATCATAAGGACAACACTGTGAAAAAATTAATTGCTTTACTCGCACCAATGACATTGGTGCTCGGAGCTTGTGCTACAGGTACAACAGGGACATCATCACCTGCCGCAAATACCACTCAACAGTTGGGTTCGGCTGCACTTAAAATTGCGATCAATGCAAAATGCACAACTGAATTGAACAATATTTCTGCTTGGAAAACTGCAACGAAATTAATGACTGCAGAGCAGAAAGAAAATATCCAAGGTGAAATTTGTGGATGTGTAAGTGAAAAAGCTCCTCAAAGCGTAACTACGGTTGATTTGGCTACAGCAGCGATTGATCCAACAGCACGTGCAACAATCGTCAGCAATATCGTGACTAAAACTATTAATGAATGTGTAGCTGAAGCTGTACGTTAATTTCAAAGATACATGAATAGGCTGATTATGATCGGCCTATTTTTTTAAGGATAAATTAGGAAAATGATGTTGATTGCTGGTGCTGATGAAGCAGGGCGCGGTCCACTGGTGGGATCGGTCGTTGCGGCTGCTGTAATTTTGGATCCTAACAATCCGATTCTTGGGTTAAATGATTCTAAAAAACTCAGTGAAAAGAAACGTGAAAAATTATTTATAGAGATCAAAGAAAAAGCACTAGCTTGGGCTATCGCTGAAGCGAGTCATCAAGAAATTGATGAACTCAATATATTGAATGCTTCGTTGTTGGCAATGCGTCGTGCCGTTGAACAATTGACTGTGCAACCACAACATGTATTGGTTGATGGTAATAAAATTCCCCAAGGATTGAGTATGAGTTGTGATGCTGTAGTTGGAGGAGATGCATTACATCCAGAAATTTCTGCTGCCAGTATCCTGGCTAAGGTGACACGTGATCATCAAATGTTAGAACTTGATGCTAAATATCCTCAGTTTGGTTTTGCAAAACATAAAGGCTACCCGACCAAAGCTCATTTTGAAGCTATTGCACAGTTTGGCGTGGTTGAAGAGCACAGGCGTAGTTTTGGTCCAGTACGTAAATCATTGGGACTTTAAACAGCTTAAACACCAAAAATTTAAAGCGGCTAAATTTAGCCGCTTTAGTCACAAAATCATTTCTAATCAACGATTGAAATCATTTTGAGTGTAATTCTCTTCTTCGTAAGAAGGTTGGTAATCTTGGTCAAGATGTTGCAAGTGCTCATGCATCGCACGTTCATGCTGAATTCGTTGATAGATTTCTTCACGATGTACAGATACTTCTTTAGGCGCATTCACACCAATTCGCACTTGGTTACCTTTTACACCAAGTACAGTGACACTGACTTGATCCCCAATCATTAATGTTTCACCAACACGACGGGTGAGAATCAGCATGTTTATCTCCTTGCTTAAACGCTAAACCTGCGATAGTTTTTTCAAAAAGTGAAAATAACAACCTCGGCACCACGAAATATTTTAATAGATAAATGCGACGAATTTAACCATTCGCACAGGACTATTGAAATTATCCCATAAACCTCTAGACCTAATATAACAGAGCCACTATAGGAAAAACTATAGTGGCTCTGAATATTTCTTCATCAAGTATGCATTGTTTCTGCTAACTCATGGCAGAAAATTAAGCACGTGCGCTAGACTCACCATGTTCGCGGTCAAGACCAAACGCAGTGTGAAGTGAGCGAACAGCAAGCTCTAAATAATTTTCTTCAATAATAACAGAGATTTTGATTTCAGAAGTTGAAATCATCAGGATATTGATGCCTTCATCAGCAAGTGCTGTAAACATTTTACTTGCAACACCAGCATGAGAGCGCATACCAACACCTACGATAGATACTTTTACAATATCATCACGTGTTGCAACTTCACGAGCACCGATTGCTTGAGCAGTTTCTTCAAGAATTTTTTTAGCTTTAGCAAGTTCGCCACGATTGACTGTGAATGTGAAGTCAGTTGTACCATCTTCTTCAACGTTTTGGATGATCATATCCACTTCGATATTAGCATCACCAATCGGTTTTAAAATTTTAGATGCAATACCAGGAAGATCAGGCACACCTAAGATAGTTAATTTAGCTTCGTCACGGTTAAATGCGATACCAGAGATAATTGGCTGTTCCATGTTGTCTTCCAATTCAGTAGTGATAAGTGTTCCGACGTTGTTTTTAAATTCTTCGTCAAATGCGCCATCATTTTCATTGTCGAAGCTAGAGAGTACGCGTAAAGGGACTTGATATTTACCCGCGAACTCAACAGAACGGATCTGTAAAACTTTAGAACCAAGAGAAGCCATTTCAAGCATTTCTTCAAAAGAAATACGATCAACTTTCTTCGCTTTTGGTGCAACACGTGGATCTGTTGTATATACACCATCCACATCTGTATAAATTTGGCATTCATCCGCTTTGAGTGCAGCTGCTAATGCAACACCAGAAGTATCAGAACCACCACGACCCAAAGTTGTTGTGTTTCCATTAGCATCAAAACCTTGGAAACCTGCAACAACGATGACACGACCAGCATCCAATTGTTCAGTCATGACATCTGTATCAATTGATTCAATACGTGCTTTTGTGAATGAGCTGTCAGTTTTAATACCAACTTGGCGTCCAGTCAAAGATTTCGCTTCCACACCGATAGAATTCAGTGCCATTGCTAACATTGAAATCGTTACCTGTTCACCCGTTGAAACCATTTGGTCTAATTCTCGTGGGTCAGGGGTGTCGGTAATGGCTTTCGCTAAAGCGAGTAGGCGATTAGTTTCACCACTCATTGCTGATACAACAACCACAACCTTGTGGCCGTGATCATGCCAACGCTTTACACGACGAGCAACATTTAAAATGCGCTCAGGAGTACCCATTGAAGTACCGCCATATTTTTGAACGATTAATGCCATAGTTGTTCCATATAAACCATGACCTTGAAGAGTTGTTCAAGGTCAGTTACACAAAAGGTGAAGTTTTATTTTGCAGCTAGCCAAGCAGTTAATTCTGCCATGACAGAAGCAAACTTCTCGTTAAGTGGCGCGCCACCTTGTGCCAAATCAGGCTTACCACCACCTTTACCACCTAGCTCAGTTGCTAAGTGTTTGATGATGTCACCTGCTTTTATAGAAGCTGTGAAGTCTTTAGCTACAGATGCGATCAAGCTCACCTTGTCACCCTCTACACCTGCAAGGACAATCACAGCATTTTCTAATTTTGATTTCACGCCGTCGTGTAGATTGCGAAGTGATTTCGCATCCATACCTTGAACAGTCGTGATTAACGTTTTGCGACCTGCAATTTCCTTAACTTGGCTAAGTAGTTCACCCGCCTGTAAATGTGCAAGTTTTTGATTCAATTGATCGATTTGCTTTTGTAAGCTTGATGCTGTGTCCGCTAAGGCTTCAACTTTCTCAATCGTTTGATCTTTTTGTGCTTTCAATAAGCCATTAATCGTGTTGATGTCTCGATCAGCTTTTTGAGCCACCTCAATTGCTTTCGAACCTGTAACTGCTTCAATACGACGTACACCTGCAGCAACACCGCCTTCAGAAGTGATTTTGAACAGACCAATGTCACCTGTACGTTTTACGTGAATGCCGCCACAAAGTTCGATCGAGAAGTTTTTCTCTTCAATGATTGAACCCATAGAAAGTACGCGAACTTCTTCGCCATATTTCTCACCAAACAACATCATCGCGCCTTTAGCTTTTGCAGATTCGATGTCAAGGAGTTCGGTTGTTACAGGCGTATTGGCAATCACTTCAGCATTTACCAGACGTTCAATTTCTTGAATCTGTTCAAATGTCACGGGTTGATCATTGGCAAAGTCGAAACGTAACACGTCAGAAGCAACCAATGAACCTTTTTGTTGAACATGTGAACCCAAGATTTGACGAAGTGCAGCATGTAGAAGGTGAGTCGCAGAGTGGTTACGTGCTGTTGCTGCACGGATGTCTGCTTTAACTGTTGCTTCTACATTTTGAGTAACTTTAAAGTTACCCATGGTCACGATACCTTGGTGAACGAACGCACCACCAGATTTTTTCGTGTCTTGAACTTCGAAAATACCTGTATCGTTTTTAAAGATACCTGTATCACCGATTTGACCACCGCTTTCTGCATAGAAAGGTGTTTGGTTTAGAACGATTAAAGCTTCATCACCTTCAACGACTTCATCAACTTGTTCGCCATCTTTATAGATTGCGATGATTTGACCCTCACCAGCAGTTGCATCGTAGCCGTCAAACTGAGTTTCGCCTTCAACTTTTACAACGCTGTTGTAGTCGATTGCGAATTTACCCGCATCACGTGCACGTTGACGTTGAGCAGCCATTTCTTTTTCAAAACCAGCTTCGTCAATGGTTAAATCACGTTCACGTGCGATATCCGCTGTAAGGTCAGTTGGGAAGCCGTACGTGTCGTAAAGTTTGAAGACCACTTCGCCCGGAATGACAGAACCTTTTAAGTTAGCAAGTTCGCCTTCTAGCAATTTCAAACCTTGTTCTAAGGTTTTAGCGAATTGCTCTTCTTCTTTTAGAAGTTGTGCTTCGATACGTGCTTGGTTTGCCGCAAGTTCTGGATATGCAGCACCCATCACCTCGGTTAAAGGCTTTAACATTTTGTGGAAGAATGAACCTGTCGCACCCAACTTGTTACCATGACGAACTGCACGACGGATGATACGACGTAGAACGTAGCCACGCCCTTCATTTGATGGGTTTACGCCATCAGCGATTAGGAATGAGCACGAACGTGCATGGTCGGCAACGACTTTAAGTGATGCTGGGTATTCAACTGGTTTGCCTTCCGCTTGCGCTTTCGCTTCAAGTTCAGCAGTATCTAAACCAATAATTTCAGCTGCAGCTTTTAATAGGTGTTGGAATAGATCAATTTCGTAGTTTGAGTTGACGTGTTGTAAAACAGCAGAAATACGCTCTAGGCCCATACCTGTATCGACAGACGGAGCAGGAAGCGGATGGAGTACGCCATCAGCAGTACGGTTAAACTGCATGAATACGTTGTTCCAAATTTCGATGAAGCGGTCGCCATCTTCTTCAGGTGTGCCTGGTAAGCCGCCCCAAATGTGATCGCCATGGTCATAGAAAATTTCAGAACATGGACCACAAGGACCTGTATCGCCCATTGCCCAGAAGTTATCTGAAGCGTATTGACCGCCTTTGTTGTCGCCGATACGGATAATGCGAGACTCATCTAGACCGATTTCTTTGTTCCAGATGTCGAATGCTTCATCATCAGTGTGATAAACCGTTGCATATAATTTGTCTTTAGGTAGACCTAACCATTTTTCATTGGTTAAGAAATCCCAAGCGAATTTAATCGCGTCACGTTTAAAGTAATCTCCGAAAGAGAAGTTACCTAACATTTCAAAAAACGTATGGTGACGAGCTGTGTAGCCCACGTTATCTAAGTCGTTATGTTTACCGCCAGCACGAACACATTTTTGTGATGACACTGCACGTACATAATCTCGTTTTTCTAGGCCTAAGAAGCAATCTTTGAACTGGTTCATACCAGCATTTGTAAAGAGCAAAGTTGGGTCGTTGGCAGGAACTAGAGAACTCGACGCGACACGTGTGTGGCCTTGCGATTCAAAGTAACGCAAAAATGCTTCACGAATTTCAGCTGATGTCATAAAACGAGTACTCACAACCAAGTCACTCCATTAATTCTGTATTGGCAAATAATATGTCTGGGAAATAAAGTGCGAATTCACAAAAAAATTCACCCCAGCATACCGGGCTAAAAGTTTAAAAACGCCAAATTATAACGGAATTTGCCACCTGTACCAATGATTTTAAAGTGTTTTAATGACAATTCTCTTTAATTTTAATTTTGATTTTAGGTGAAATTTTAATCATTATTGGTGTTGAGATCATTATCAAATGCTTAAGCAGTGTATCTCGCACGAAGATCAATCAAAAATATTGAGTAGTCATAAGACCATTATTTATTACTGAATATTTTAGAAATACTTTAACATAGAGCTTTCAAGAACTTGTATTAAAGAGTTGAAGGTTACATATGCAGCGTATCGCAATTAATGGATTTGGACGAATCGGGCGAAATGTTTTAAGAGCTTGGTTTGAAAATCCAAAACAATTCAATTTTGAAATCGTTGCGATTAATGATGTGGCTGATGTAGAAACTTTAATTCATTTATTTAAATATGACACCACACATGGAAGATTTCATGGGGAAGTGGAGTTGAGTTATGTTGCAGAGCAAGTATTTCTCAATATTCATGCCTATCAAAAAAAATTAACTATTGAAGTCCACTGTCAAACAGAACCTGATCAACTGCCATGGAAGCGTTTAAACGTTGATGTTGTTTTAGAGTGTACTGGTTTATTTAGATCTCGAGCAGAAGCGACACGTCATCTCAATGCTGGTGCTCAACGTGTGATAATTGGGGCTGCACCTTTTGATACGGTTGATGCTGCAATTGTGTACGGGGTAAATCATAAAGAGGTTAAAACTACAGATCAGATTATTTCGAGTGTTTCATGTACGACACAAGCATTGGTTCCTCTGGTCAAAATTATTGACGATGCCTTTGGCATAGAAAGTGCGTTAATGACAGAAATTCATGCTGTTACAGCGGATCAATCCGTTTTAGATCATGTTCACCGCGATTTACGTCGTGCGAGGGCATCTGGGCAAAACATTATTCCAACGACTTCATCTGCTCTAGGTGCAATCAAACGTGTCATGCCAAAAATGGAAGGGCGAATAGACGGTTACTCAATTCGTGTTCCTACCATTAATGTGGCAGCTATTGATTTGACATTTATAGCGCAACAGCCAATTACAGACCATCAGTTAAATGAAGCGTTAATTTCAGCAGCACGAGAGCAATTTTCGGAAATTATGTCGGTAACAGATGAGCCTTTAGTATCATCTGACTTTAATCATTCTCCGTTTTCACTCATTGTAGATTTAACTCAAACCATGGTGGTCGGGAAGCAAGCTAAAGTCTATGCTTGGTATGATAATGAATGGGGATATGCGAATCGTTTACTGGATTTATGTCATTCATTTCCAGATCAGTCATGAAACTGAAATGCTGTGTCTTTTATAAAGGCTTATGTCTATAACATAGATCAACTGCTAGTGCGTTCAGAATTACCAATCGAAGCTTATGAATAATCTAAAATTCCGATTTAATTATTTAAAAGTCTGATGCACATGGGGGTTGATCGTGATAGACTAGGAGAAATCGGGTGTGTTCCCGATTTTTTTATGCGGATTTGTTCCGCGCTGACAGAATTTAGGTTTACAACATGCCCATTTCAGAGACATGGTTATTACCTGATGGTGTAGCTGATGTATTACCAGAGCAAGCGCAAGTTATTGAAACTTTGCGTCGTACCGCGTTAGATTTCCTCGCAGCTCGAGGTTATCAATTGGTGTACACGCCATTTATTGAATACATCGAATCTCTATCTTCTCTTTCAGAATCGAATCAAGATTTAGACTTAGCCACATTTAAAGTAATCGATCAACTTTCAGGTCGTTTACTTGGTGTGCGTGCAGATATGACGCCTCAGGTGGCGCGTATTGATGCACACGTGTATCCAGTTGAAGGTGTTGCACGCTATTGCTACGCTGGAACGGTACTTCATACCAAACCACAAGGTTTCAATACCACACGTGCGCCTTTACAGCTCGGTGCTGAGTTGTTTGGTTCAGACAATATCGATGCTGACGTCGAAATGATCGATGTTATGTTGGAATTATTAAAAAATACAGGTGTAACTGAGGCGATCCATTTAGATATTGGACACGTTGGTCTATTCCGTAGCTTAGTTAAACATGCAGGATTGAACAAAGCTACAGAGTCGCATCTATCTGATTTATATCAGCGTAAAGCATTGCCAGAACTTGCTGAATATACGCAACAACTTAAATTCGGATCTGATTTTTATGCGCTTGGTCGTTATGCAAGTGATTTAGTCGCTTTAAAATCACATTTAAGCCAAGAAATCTTAGAAGATTCGGCATTCCAAGAAGCATTTAATGCAGTTCAAAGCACACAAGATGCGATTCAGCAACGTTGGCCAAATCTGCATATTGGTATCGATGTAGTAGAGCTTCGTTCATATCACTATCACACTGGCTTAATGTATGCAGTGTATGCACCAAATCGTGCTGCGCCATTAGCTCAAGGTGGACGTTATGATGGTATTGGTGAGCATTTTGGTCGTGCACGTCCAGCAACTGGCTTTTCATGTGACTTATACGCTTTAAGCGCTGGTCAATTTAAAGCATTGGAAGTGATCGTTGCACCTAAGGGAAATAATGCTGACCTAGTCAAAGCAATTCAAGGATTACGTGATCAAGGCAAAAGCGTTGTGCAGTTGCTTGGTCAAGATGAGTTGAATTCAGTACCTAACGCGACTCACCAATTGGTGAATCAAGCGGGTGAGTGGAAACTCGAAAAGATTTAATCACCTGATTTGAATACTAAATTTCAAATCATGTTCTTCAATTTTAACAGCATGATGCAATGAGGCTATTATGGGCAAGAATGTTGTGGTACTTGGTACCCAATGGGGCGACGAAGGTAAAGGTAAAATCGTTGACCTGCTCACAGATCAAGCGGCTGCAGTTGTTCGCTATCAAGGTGGACACAATGCAGGTCATACTCTCGTCGTAGGTGGTAAGAAAACTGTTTTACACCTCATTCCATCTGGTATTTTACGTGAAAACGTACTTTGCTTAATTGGTAACGGTGTAGTGCTTTCTCCTGAAGCGTTAATCAAAGAGATGACGATTCTTGAAGAGCAAGGTGTGCCAGTTAAAGAACGTTTACGTATTTCTCCAAACTGTCCATTAATTTTGCCAAACCATATTGCATTAGACCAAGCACGTGAGAAAAAACGTGGGAATGCCAAGATTGGTACAACAGGTCGTGGTATTGGTCCAGCGTACGAGGATAAAGTTGCACGTCGTGCGGTTCGTGTCGCTGATTTAGTGCGTGGTGGTGATCATCTTAAAGCATTGCTTGAAGAGTTACTTGAATACCATAACTTCCAATTAACACAATTCTACGGTGTAGAAGCGGTTAAGCTTGAAGACGTGCTTGCGTTATGTGATCAATGGCGTGAAGTTGTTGCTCCACTGGTTGTTGATGTTACTGGCGAATTGCATAAATATCGTAAGAACGGTGACAACATCATGTTTGAAGGTGCTCAAGGCTCACTTCTTGATGTTGACCATGGTACTTATCCATACGTAACATCTTCAAATACGACTGCTGGTGGTGTGAGTTCTGGTTCTGGTCTTGGTCCATTACACCTTGACTATGTATTGGGTATTACCAAAGCTTATACAACTCGCGTAGGTGCAGGTCCATTCCCAACTGAGTTGGTTTATGATGCTGCAAACGATGTTGGTGATGCAATTGGTAAGCACCTTGGTACTGTAGGTTCAGAATTTGGCGCATCTACTGGTCGCCAACGTCGCTGTGGTTGGTTCGATGCTGAAATCCTTCGTCGTTCAGTAGAAGTAAACTCACTTTCGGGTATTTGCTTGACTAAACTTGACGTTCTTGATGGTTTAGAAGAAATCAAAATCTGTGTAGGTTATGAAGCTGCAGATTCGGGCTGCGTAGGTTCTTCTGATGCACTTGCATTTGAAACTTTAAAACCAATTTACGAAACAATGCCTGGTTGGACTGAGTCTACTTTTGGTGCTAAATCTTTAGACCAATTGCCAGAAGCAGCAATCAACTATATTAAGCGACTTGAACAGTTAATCGAATGTCCAATCGACATCGTATCAACTGGTCCAGACCGTGATGAAACGATTATTCTTCGTCACCCGTTTGAAGCTTAATTAAAAGTTTTAAAAAAGCCCTGTGATATCACAGGGCTTTTTTTGATCTAAACAACGACCAAAGTTGTATAAAAATTGGCTGTGCTGAATTTTAGAGATTGTTAAAATCGAATGTATAAAATAATAGAGTGTGCAGGATGCATAAAAATATTTCTGGAACAATGTTTTATTCGTTGTTATTTGCAATGGGGGGGGCACCCACCATTGCGATGATGATAATTCGATCTCAAACAGTAGCCGAAGATGTGGTCTACCAAGTCTTTATTGGGCTGTCGATTATGATCGCTTGCATATTGGTCCCTATTATTTTAATTCAGAACACCTATTTATTTTTTAAACGTAAAGATGAGAAGCTTGAAACTCGTTTAAAACCGTGGAGTCAAACCTATCTCGTGCTTAATATTTTTTGTTTGGTCTTTTGGATCAGCTATCAATTTGTTTACTAAATTACATAACAAATAAAAAAGTGAAGAAAAATGAGATATTAAGCTTAGTTGAGTTTGTCTATAATTATGAACAAGTACTTTCAAGTAGATTGGAACATTATAATGAAGAACAAATTATTGCTCGGTCTTACGGCATCTGCGGTAATCTCGATTTCAGGGTGTACAACATTTGCGGATATGGCGGGTGCGGACTCAGCGACATTAAATGCAGCTGCTGCACAAAGTTACTCGCAAGCCATTGATACAGCTCGCAGCAAGGGTCTATTGGATACAAGCTCAAATACCTATAAGCGTATTACGAATGTATACAATCGTTTGCGTCCATATGCTGATCAAATGAATCAAACGGGTCAGCCATTCCAATGGCAGGTATCTGTAATTAAATCAAGTGAATTAAATGCTTCTGTCATGCCGGGTGGTAAAGTTGTTTTTTATACAGGTATTGTGGAACGTTTAAATTTAACAGATGCTGAAATTGCGGCCATCATGGGACATGAAATGATCCATGCTTTGGAAGAGCATGCAAAAAGTAAATTGGGTGCTCAAGCTTTAACTGACTTGGCTTTAGGTGTTGGTTTAAGTGCAGCTGGGGTAGGTCAAGGTGGCGCAGCAGTTGCACAAATTGGTTCTCAACTGGGTGTAGGGTTGCCTTATTCACGTAACTTGGAGAGCCGTGCTGATCAGGGTGGATTAATGTTAATGGCTCGAGCTGGTTATAACCCACAAGCAGCGATTACATTATGGGAGAAAATGGCTAAAGCAAGTAATGGTGGCAATGCATCTTTCTTATCAACACACCCTTCAAATGCTCAACGAATTGAGGCGATGCGTAAAAACTTACCTGCAGCTCAAGCGATTTATAACCATAGTCGCCGTTAAAAGAATAAAGCTAAAAAAGGATGCGTTAGCATCCTTTTTTTTATATTTACCACTTAGTAAATTGTTATCACAGTATGGCTTTGATTCAAATGTATTGAAATCGAATTTATTAGACACTTAAGGTGCTGGATTTGGCTGTTGTTTATGGATGATCTCAATTTCCTGAAGTATTTCTTCTGACAATGACACATTAAAAGCATCAATATTTTCTTTGAGTTGATTTAAATCGGTTGCACCAATGATTGTGCTGGTCACGAAGAACTGCTGCTTAATGAAAGCTAACGCCAATTGCGTTAATGTCAGTCCATGTTTTTCTGCTAAGAGGGCGTATTGTTCAGTTGCCCATTCACTTTCAGGATTACTATAACGCACAAATCTAGAGTATAAGGTGACTCTGGCATTTGCAGGTCTCGCACCATGTCTAAATTTTCCTGTTAAATAGCCAAAAGCGAGCGGTGAATAGGCCAGTAAACCGATGCCTTCAAATTTAGCAATCTCCGACATGCCGATTTCATAGGTACGATTTAATAAGTTATAGGGGTTTTGTACAGAAACAAATTTAGACAGCCCTAACTTTTCAGCTAAATGTAGAAATTTCATGGTTCCCCATGGTGTCTCATTGGAGAGTCCGATATAACGAATTCTACCTCTATTAATTTCCGCTTGAAGGGCAGATAAGGTTTCCTCGAGTGGTGTGATATCTAGTGTACTGTGAGCATGGTGATTGGTATAACCCAATTGACCAAACATATTGGTTGGGCGTTGAGGCCAATGCAGCTGATAAAGATCAATATAGTCAGTTTTTAAGCGTCTAAGATTTGAGTCTAAGGCTGAGCTGATGTCGCTGGCAGTATAGCGAGTTGTGCCGCCTCTAATATTGCTACCACCTTGGCCTGGACCTGCAATTTTTGAAGCAAGAAAAAGTTGATCACGTTGGCCGCGCTGCTGAATCCAATTGCCGATAATTTCTTCCGTCGCGCCTTGAGTTTCGACTTTAGGTGGTACTGGGTACATCTCTGCAGTATCCCAAAAATTTAACCCCCGCTCGAGTGCATATTCCAGTTGTTGGAAAGCCTCGGACTGGCTATTTTGCTCACCAAAGGTCATTGTTCCTAAACAAATTTCGGGAACGTGTATATCTGTTTGCCCAAGTCGATTAAATTTCATGCTCAACATCCTTGCTGTATTTTTTAAGTTGATATATTGAAATCATACCTAATCTAAGATTCAAAACGTATGTAAAATAAATTCGAAAGTTTTCAGAAAAAAGGCAATAAAAAAGCAAATCGTCAGATTTGCTTTTTTGAATGTAGATCAGATGAAAATTTATTCATCATCATTGTTGTCAAAGTCTTCTTCAACAGAATTTACTGCTTCTAATGATGAATCAAAAATTAAGATAGCTTTACCATCAGTTTCAATCATGCCTTGTTCTTCAAGTGTTTTAAGAACACGACCAACCATTTCACGTGAACAACCTACAATACGACCAATTTCTTGACGAGTAATACGAATTTGGCGTCCATTTGGAAGAATCATTGCTTCAGGTTGAGCTGACAAGTCGATTAAACAACGTGCAATACGACCCGATACATCAATAAATGCTAGGTCAGTTACTTTTCGAGTTGTATTTTTTAAGCGACGAACGAGCTGTGCGAACACCGCATAGCTAAGATCTGGATACTGCTTACTTACTTCATGGAAGTTAGCATATGAAATTTCAGCAATCTCACATACATCACGTGTACGTACTTCTGCAGTACGGTGAGGATTACTTTCAAATAATCCCATCTCTCCAAAAAAGTCCCCTGGGTTTAAATAGGCTACCACAATTTCACGTTCATCATCTTCACGTAAAATAATTGAAACCGACCCTTTTAAAATTAGATACAGAGATTTCGACTCTGAGCCCGCATCAATAATTGAAGTTCGTTTTGGAAATCTATTGATGTGCGCACGCTTGAGCAAAGCTTTGACAGATTCAGGTAATTGACCTGGCGACAAAGCATCTGTACTAAGTTGTGAAAAATTAGAAGTCATGCTTTTTAAATTCCGATTTGGATAGTAACTAGATCTTTAGACCTAAATAAACTTGCCACGTGAAGCATAAGAGGTGAAATTCCTTATCAGCTCAATATATGCTAGTGTACAGTCCTAAGTAAATTTATAGTTTTTTTTAGGTAGTTGCAATGCATACTAGCGTACATTGGTTAGAGAATGTTGCTTTTGAAGCAAAATCTGAAAGCGGTCACCAAATTATCATGGATGGTGCTGAAGCTTACGGTGGTGAAAACCGTGGTCCACGTCCGATGGAACTCATTTTAATGGGGCTTGGTGGGTGTGCTTCGTTTGATATTGTGACTATATTAAAAAAATCTAGACAAGATGTGATGGGTGTTCAATGTCAGTTGAAAGCCGAGAGGGCAGACACAATTCCTGCGGTTTTCACGAAGATACATTTGCATTTTGTGGTTACAGGAAAAGCAGTTAAAGAAAAGCAAGTTGCTAAAGCGGTTGAGCTATCTGCAGAAAAATATTGCTCAGCAAGTAAAATGCTTTCAGATGGCGGTGTTGAAATTACACATGATTTTGAAATCATTGAAGCCGAAGCTTGATTTTATCGAGTTGAAAAAAGCAACCTTAAGGTTGCTTTTTTTAAGTAAAGTCATTAAATCAATTTTACTCTTGTACCCATGGCAGATTGTGAAAGCGCCAACCATTATAAGTACCACGATGGGAGTTAGGGTCTAAATCACCTTCAAAACCTTGATCGATATTGTATACGTTCGTGAAACCAGCGTTATACGCCACACTCGCTGCTGCTGCAGAGCGCTTTCCACTACGGCACATGAGCAAAATGATGTCATATGCATTAACAAAAGATTGTAACTTCTCTAAAAACTCAGGGTTACGTTCAAGTGAGATGCCTGTGAGCCAAGGAATATGTTCTGTATGTTCGACATAACCTACGAATTTTCGCTCTTCATGTGTTCTGACATCAATAATGATCGCTTGTTGGGATTGGAACAAAAGCCACGCATCTTGGGGTTTTAAAGAGCCTGCAAAGAGGAGTGTATGATCTTCTACATTTTTTTTTGCTTCAGATAAAATAAATTTAATTTTATCTTGATGAGCTTTATTTTCTGAGAGATTTATAAAATGATTCATGTAAGTATGCCTGAATGATTAAATCATCCGTTTATGGAAAACGGTGATTATTATAAGTTTTATCTATATTCTTTAAATAAATATAAAATTGATTGTTTATCTTATAAATTCATATTGAATGATTTTTGCACAACATGTACCGATTAAGTCGATATAAGTTTGGCGTACTCCTATGTGATGATTTGAGAACAATAATGACAGGTTACGGGGAATATATTTTCTTTGTCATATCTAGTGAATATTGGATAAATATCATAATCACAATGAAAAAATTGTGAAGTGGTATTGAAAAATGTATGAGCAGCACAAATATTATAATTATAATCTATCTTTATTTTTTAAATAATTGAAATATAAGAAAATAATTAAAAAACCGACTTGAAATATGACGCTTCTCACCCATTAACTAAGCAAGTACCAAATTTGTTGTGAGGAAAATAATAATGCGTTTTGAAAAATTTACAAATCGCTTACAGCAAGCCTTATCTGATGCGCAATCTTTAGCAATGGGCAAGGATCATACAGCGATTGAAGGCATCCATATACTATCGACCCTGCTTGAAGAGCCATCAAATATGAGTTTGTTGCAGCAGGCAGGGGCGAATTTACGAGAATTAAGCACAAAGTTGCAACAGGCGCTTGCTGATGCACCAACACTTGCTCATCCAACTGGTGATATTAATCTGAGTCCAGATGCGGTTAAAGCGCTTAACTTAGCAGATAGTTATGCACAAAAATCGGGTGATGAGTTTCTTTCAACAGATTGGGTGTTACTTGGTTTAGCAGAAACAGGTGCAACCAAAACTATTTTAAATGCGGTTGGTGTTCAATCCGCAGGTTTAAAAGCGGCGATAACTAAAGTTCGAGGTGATGAAAAAGTCATGAGTAACAATCATGAAGATCAACGTGATTCATTAAACAAATACACCATTGATCTCACTGAGCGAGCACTTTCTGGCAAGCTTGATCCAGTGATTGGGCGAGATGATGAAATTCGTCGAACAGTCCAAGTTTTATCACGCCGTACAAAAAATAATCCTGTTTTGATTGGTGAGCCGGGTGTTGGTAAAACTGCCATTGTTGAGGGTTTAGCACAGCGTATCGTCAATGGAGAAGTGCCTGAAAGTTTAAAAAATAAACGTGTCTTATCACTTGATCTTGGATCGCTTTTAGCTGGTGCAAAATATCGTGGTGAATTTGAAGAGCGCTTAAAAGCAGTATTAAAAGATCTTGCTAAACATGATGGTGAAATTATTCTGTTTATCGATGAGTTGCACACTCTAGTCGGTGCAGGTAAAGGCGACGGTGCAATGGATGCAGGTAACATGTTGAAACCTGCTTTAGCACGCGGAGAATTACGTTGTGTAGGTGCTACAACTTTAGATGAATATCGACAATTCATTGAAAAAGATGCAGCACTTGAGCGTCGTTTCCAAAAAGTATTGGTTGATGAGCCAAGTGTTGAAGACACGATTGCGATTTTACGTGGATTAAAAGAGCGCTATGAAGTACATCATGGTGTTAAAATCTTAGATTCTGCCATCATTGCTGCAGCTAAAATGTCGCATCGATACATTACAGATCGTCAACTACCAGATAAAGCGATTGATTTGATTGATGAGGCAGCATCTCGAATTAAGATGGAGCTTGATTCAAAACCTGAGTCTCTAGATAAATTAGAGCGTCGTCTTATTCAACTGAAATTACAGCTTGAGGCTGTAAAAAAAGATGAAGATGCAGGAAGTAAAGCTGAAGTTTCACACTTAGAAAAACAAATTGCTGAAGTAGAGAAGGAATACAGCGATCTTGAAGAAGTGTGGATTTCAGAAAAGCGTTTGGTGCAAGGCGATCAACAAACTCAGGCTGAGCTTGATCAAGCACGTATCGCGATGCAAAAGGCACAACGTGAAAATGATCTAGCTGAAATGGCTCGGCTTCAATACGGTGTTATTCCTGATTTGGAGAAACGACTCAGTGAAGAAGCATCTGAAGAGAAAGTTGAACCTAAATTATTGCGTAATAAAGTGACGGACAATGAAATTGCCGAAGTTGTAAGTGCAGCAACAGGAATTCCTGTAGCAAAAATGCTACAGGGTGAGCGTGAAAAATTACTCAGTATGGAAACATTTTTACATAACCGTGTCGTAGGCCAAGATGAAGCGGTAGTTGCAGTTTCTAATGCTGTACGACGCTCACGTGCTGGACTTTCAGATCCAAATCGACCAAGTGGTTCATTCTTATTTTTAGGTCCAACAGGTGTCGGTAAAACTGAGTTAACCAAAGCTTTAGCAAACTTCTTGTTTGACAGTGACGATGCCATGATCCGTATCGATATGTCTGAATTTATGGAGAAACATTCTGTTAGTCGTTTGGTGGGAGCACCTCCTGGTTATGTTGGTTATGAAGAGGGTGGTGTGCTAACTGAAGCAGTACGCCGTAAGCCTTATAGCGTGGTGTTATTTGATGAAGTAGAGAAGGCTCATCCAGATGTGTTTAATATTCTGCTTCAGGTGCTTGATGATGGTCGATTGACTGATTCTCAAGGACGTGTGGTTGATTTTAAAAATACAGTAATTGTCATGACGTCAAACTTGGGTTCAAATGAAGTGCGTGAATTAGGTGATATGGCGACAGAGCAAGATGTACGCAGTGTTGTGATGGCTGCTGTTTCAGAGCACTTTAGACCAGAGTTTATCAACCGAATTGATGAGCTTGTGATCTTCCATGCGCTGAAAAAATCACAGATTCGAGGAATTGCGGATATTCAGTTGGATCGTTTACGTGCTCGTTTGGCTGATCGTGATTTAAGTTTAACTGTGGATGATACTGCTTTTGATGAATTAATCGAAGCTGGTTATGACCCAACCTATGGGGCTAGACCACTTAAACGCGCTATACAACAAAAGGTAGAAAATACATTGGCTCAAAAAATCTTGGCAGGAGATTTTTTGCCAGGAGATACAATTGTTATACAAAGTACTGATGGAAATTTGAGTTTTAGTAAACTTAAATTAAATTAGAATTTAATAAACAAACTTAGAAAACCTGAATTCGTTCAGGTTTTTTTTCATTTAAGTGATTTAAAAATAATAAATTTATTTTTTAATAAAATTGCTACTCAAATCTATTAAGTATAAGATTGCACTCAATATTTTTGTGAAAAAATGTTTAATTTGTTTATTGATTCACAAAAGGAATTCATTGTTTAGCTTAATGGGATCAATATGCTAGAATTAAAACGACTCCGAAAATTAAAAAAAGAACCTTATAGTGAGTTTGTTAAGGTAAAAGATTTAAAACCTCGTGATATTGAAAAGATGTTCAATATTTACAGTAACTATTATTCAAATACAGTCTTTGAAATTTTTGAAAGAGACCTTCTGGAAAAGACTGGTGTGTTTATCATTCGAGAACCCAAAAAAGATTTTTTAGTGGGTTTCTCAACTGTAATGGAGCGAAATTTTACCGTGAACGGTAAAACTGCCCATGCTTTTTTTAGTGGTGATACCATTATTGAGGAGGCGTATTGGGGTAGTCGAGCATTACAACGTGCGATGTTCCGTTATGTAATGACCTTCAAATTACGTCATACGGGTGTACCGATCTATTGGATGCTGATCTCAAAGGGCTTTAAGACCTACTTACTTCTTGCAAATAATTATTATCACTATTATCCAAATCCAGAAAATAAAGATGAATATTTAAAAGATTATGTTGAAGCATATTGTCGTGAGTATTTTGCAGAATACTATGATGATGAATCAAAGCTGATTGATTTTGGAGAAAACTATCAGTGTCTGAAACCTGATGTGGCCCCAATAACAGAAGAAATGCGCCAGAAAAATCGTAAAATCGAGTTTTTTGAGGAATGCAATCCATCTTGGGTTCAAGGTACTGAATTGCCGTGTATTGGTGAGCTGCGTTGGGTTGATATTTTGCAAACAGCGGTAAGGTTTGTGAAAAAATCATCGCTCAAAAAAAATAAGTTGAATCTGAATAAAGATAAATTATCTAAATCGGCTCAAACCAAAGATCAAGATCAAGATTCTAAGGTGGCCTAATGTCTGTGATATTTGCAGCTCATCAAGTTTTAAATTTGGCCTGTAAAAAATCATTTAAAGACTTTTATCAATACGCTGATCAATTGGAAAAAGTTCAGCGTGATAAATTAAAAGTTATATGTGATGATCCAAAGATGGAATATGAGTCGTTTGCTCAACATTTTCCAGTAACACGTTATGCTGATTGGAAGCAGAAAGTTGAAGCATCACGTAATCAAGGAGTAAATTTACTTAATAAAAGTAAAATTATCCGATTCCAGCCTACAAGTGGTTCAAGTGAAGCACTCAAATTTATTCCATATACCCAACAATTTTTAGGTGAAATAGATCAGGCGATTGGTTTATGGCTCACGAGTTTATATCGTCGTTATCCTGAACTAAAACGTACAACACACTATTGGTCTGTATCTTGGTTGCCTGAAAGCCAGCGTCAACTGACGACCACTCATAATTTAAATGATGATAGTGCCTTACTTTCTTTTTCAAAACGAATTTTAACTCAAATTACGCAGGCCGTGCCTGCTGACATTGCTTTGGCAGAAACTGCTGAAGATGCGATGTTCGCTACGGCTGTATATTTAGTCAGAGATGAAAATCTCGGCATGATTTCAGTGTGGAGCCCAACTTTTGCACTGCAACTGATCGAAATTATCCAAGAAAATAAGAGTGAAATCGTTGAGGTTTTATCGACTGGTCAGTGGAGTCGTCAAAGCTTAGATTTTTTAAAAATCAAAAAATCAGTAAAACGTAGCCAGATTCTAGAACGATTAGATTTGGAAGATCCGACTTGTTGGAAAAAATTGTGGCCAAAGCTATTTTTAATTTCATCTTGGGATACCGCAAGCGCACAGCACTGGGCACAAATTTTAAAAACCAAAATTAAGGGTGTAAGTTTTGAAGGTAAAGGGCTTTGGGCCACTGAAGGGGTAGTGACTATACCTTTAGATGATCATTATCCCTTGATGTATCAAGCTCATTTTTATGAGTTTCAAGATTTAGATACTCAGCAAATTTACCCTGCTTGGCAGCTTAAACCAGGTCAAATTGTGAGTCCGATTATTACGACAGGGTCTGGCCTAAAACGCTACATTATTGATGATGAATTATTGGTTGATTCTTTTTATCAGGGCATTCCGTGCTTTAAATTTCTTGGTCGAAAGATGACAGTTGATTTGGTCGGAGAAAAGATTGATCAATCTGTTGCTTTGAGTGTGATCGATACATTTAAACAAAACGGTTTTTTACCCATTAGTTTACTCGGAATAGAACAGACTGAATCGAAACCTTATTATGTTTTGCTTTCTGAGGGTAGTGTGAGTGGGCAGCCGTCCGATCAACAGTTAGATCAATTGCTAAAACAAAATTTTCACTATGAATTGGCACGTAATTTAGGGCAATTAGATGGAGCACGCGTGATGCATGTGGAAGATGCATGGCATGAATATAAGACAATCGCAATGCGCAATGGCATGATTGAGGGGAATATCAAGCCAGAACCGTTGAAGAAAATGAAATTTATTTAAGAATTTAAAAATGACAGAGCAAAATTTACTATATCGATCAAAAAACTCGCCTGAATTTTATCTACGTTATGCTGCGGAGCAAGATGATCCTCAATTGATTGAGTTGATTTCTGAAAGTATGCCGAGTAATTGTATGGTGATTTCATTTGAGCGGAAACCGAGTTATTTTCGGGCTACACATGCACAATATAATAAGCCTGAAATTTTGGTTGTCGTACATCAAGATCAGCCTGATCAAATTATTGCCATGATGAACATCGGTTGGAAATCGTATTGGATCAATGGCGTCACTGAACAATTACGCTATGTATCAGATTTACGAATCAAACTTACAGCTCGGGGTAAAAAAGCGTTTAATGTATTTATGGAATACATTTTTGAATGTTTCCCTCGTGAAATTATCTTTCAAAGTGTGATTTTAGAAGATAATAAAGTAGCTCGTAATATGATGCATCGTGAAAGAGAAGGATACGCTTTACCTTATATCTTTGATTCGATGACCACTTTTACCATTTCTAAGGTGCCTAAGTTTAAGCATTCTGCTGAACTTCGACTTGAAACAATGACCATAGATAAGATTGATGCGGTCAATGGTTTTATACAAGAAATGGCGTCCCATTATAATTTTTTACCTGATTATGACTTTAAAGTGTTATTGGAAGCTAATCATCCTTTTTGGTATGGGTTGAGGTTAGAAGACTTTCATTTAGTGCTCAATTCAGATCATAAAATCGTAGGTTTATTTGGTTTATGGGATCAAAAAGATTTCAAACAAACTAAAGTGGCGAGTTATTCTACAACGTTAAAACTGTTAAAACCTGTCTATAACACTTATGCTCGTATTACTGGACAGTTAACGCTTCCCGAAGAAGGGCAATCCTTTGATTATCTCATGACGCATAGTTTCCTCTGTGATCCAAGTGCGTTAGACGTACTAAAGTTTATGCTGACCAATGTCAACACATTAGTGAAGGCTCAGGGTAAAACATCATTTTGTGTGACAGTTGTTGAGAATGATCCACGTAAGCAAGTTCTAGAGCAGTGTTCATCACATAAAATGAAAGCAGTTCACACGCTTCATAGTTATGAAAGTAAACCCTATGACGTGATTGATCGTTCTAAATACTCTTACTTTGAAGTGAGTCGTATTTAAGAATATAGTGCGTTCATCGGAATGCGGGTGAACGTACTTGATTAGCTGTAATTAATAAATATATAAATAAAATTACAATAATAATTCTCGAGATAAAAAATGGAATTTATAAGTGTTACTTTTCGACGGTCAATTTTAATTTCTAGCATGCTGATGTGTGGTTTCCAATGGGCAACTGCACAGCAATTAGATGAATCTGAACTCATCGAACAGCAAGTGATTGATCAGAATTTGAATGAAAATTTAGTGCAAGAATTAAAAAAAGAAGTATCACAGAGCGCTGAGGTACAAATACAAAATCAACAACATTTGGCTCAGACTCAAGCAGAAGAATTTAATCAGAAGCAATTGGTTTCAAATGCGGTTTCTGATTTTGAGTTGACCAAAAAAGCAGATCCTGATCAGATTAGCAAAACCATTAAACCACTGACGTATTATCCTTATGATACGCTACCACGTACTGTCTATGTTTCCACAGATCCAACCATTATTGTGACAAAGGAATATTCACCTTCAAAAAATTTAAGAAAATAAAAAAGGGCAAACGAATTGCCCTGTTTTTTATTAGTCAAGCTCTCAAATCATTAGGCTTGAAGATGTCTAATTTTCCATGAACGGTGAATTTTAGTATTACGTTTAAAGTCTAGACCAATTGTTTCATGGGTGAGTTCTTCAATGTCATAAAATGCTTTGATTTCGTCGTCTAATTCAAAACCACGATAGTTATTTGAGAAATACAGTGTACCACCAGTGGTTAAACGATTCATTGCACGCTTAATCAGGGATAAGTGATCACGTTGAACGTCAAACGTACCATGGAATTTTTTAGAGTTCGAGAACGTTGGCGGATCGATAAAGATTAAGTCATATTGTTCATGACCTTCTTTTAACCATTCAAAACAATCACTGGCAAAGAACTGGTGTTGTTGGTCAGCATGATCAACAGTTAAACCATTTAAGACAAAGTTTTCTTTAGACCAGTTCAAATAAGTATTTGAAAGGTCGACACTGGTCGTGCTCGCAGCACCACCTAACGCAGCATGTAAACTTGCAGTTGAGGTATAACTATATAGATTAAGGAAATGTTTACCTTTCGCTTCAGCAGCGATGCGTAAGCGAATTTGGCGATGATCGAGGAAAAGACCAGTATCCAAATAATCTGTGAGGTTAACCAAGATTTTCGCTTTGCCTTCTTGAACGATAAAGCGTTTAGAGGCAGTACTTTGTTTGGTGTATTGGTTTTTACCTTCCTGACGAGCACGAGTCTTGATAAAAATGGCATCACGGCCCAAACCTGTGACAGCACGGATTGCTTGTAAAGCAAGATTAAAACGTTTTTTCGCTTTTTCTGGATCGATTGATTTTGGTGGGGCATATTCTTGAACATGCAGTCGGTCACCATATAGATCTACAGCGACATTAAAGTCTGGTAAATCAGCATCATAAATTCGTAAACAATAGATATTTTCTTTCACTGCCCATTTTTTCAAATTCTGCATATTCTTTTGCAGACGATTTGTAAAATCTTCGGCACCTTCAATTTTATCGAATTGAAGTGGTTGCCAATTGGCTAAGAAAGGTTGTGTCACAACAGGTGGCTTAATCTTACCCGAGCGAATATAAATAGGCAGCTTACCATTCATTAAGCGAAGCGTTTGAGTTTCGCTGAATGCCAACACGTCTGCTTGTTCAATTTGAGCTGCAATAACTGCGGCAGTTTGGTTGGCAAAGTTCTTTTGAAGTAAGCCAGATAGACCCAGATAGAATGAACGGCTAGAGCCTTTATCCCCAAGACGCTCACCATAAGGTGGGTTGGTGACAACGACCACAGATTTACCTTCTGCTTTAAAATCTGGCCAATCAGAAAGGGTGCGCTCTTCTATTTGAATTTGATCTAGCAATGCCTCAAATCCTGCAGCGCGGATATTATTTTTGGTTGCTTTTACTGCTTCCCAATCTGCGTCAAAGGCATAGAATTTTGGAAGCGGTTTTTCTAAGGCAACTTTGTGACGTTCCGCAGCTTCACCTTTAATTTGCATCCAAAGATCATGATCATGACCATTCCAGCCATTAAAGCCGAAACGACGAACCAAACCAGGCGCGCGGTCAGTTAACAGCATTAAAGCTTCAATAATGAATGTTCCTGAACCACACATTGGATCAAGAACAATATCTGGATTCTTTTCAATTAATTTTGCATGTTGAAGAATGGCTGCTGCTAAGTTTTCTTTGATCGGTGCATCAGTCATATAGTGGCGATAGCCACGTTTATGCAATGAATCGCCAGACAAATCTAAACAGAAAGTATGTTCTTTTTTACCAGCCAAAGCGTAAATGGTTATTTCTGGTTGTTTGATATCGATGCTTGGACGCTTACCGACAGCCTCCATGAAGGAATCTACGATACCGTCTTTTACACGTAATGTGGCGAATTGGCTATTGACCTTGATCTCACGTTCAACATGTAAACGCACAGCAAATGTACTTTGAGGTGCAAAAATAAGCGACCAGTCAAAACTATTTGCACCTTCATAGAGTTCTTCAGCTACATCGCGTGCATCGTGAGTAAATTCTACTTCAAATGTATGGATGGGCGTCAAAACACGTGATGCAAGACGAGACCACATACAAATGCGGTAGGCATCAGCCAATTGACCTTTGAAAACCAATCGCCCAGGGAAACGTTCAACGTTTTGTACTCCTAAACCTTCAATTTCTTCTTGAAGTAAGGTTTCAAGCCCATCTGCACAGGTAACCCAATATGTAGAAAGACGAGGTTTAGAATTCATGAACATTCCCAAAGACAAATAAAGCAATCGCGTATTTTAACTTATTTTTGATTTTAAAGCTGCTTTAATGCGTTGATCCAACCATTTTAAAAATAATTTAAATTTAAAGATTGATTGAAACTGGTTGATATAGCCCCATAAAACTAAAAAACACTAAAAGATAAAAAATATGCTGGCTTTAATTTTCTCTATGTTTACCTTTTCATTATCGATGTCTATCTCTCCTGGACCTGTTAATTTAACTATTCTCAGTAGCAGTATGAACTTTGGTGTTCGAAAAACTTTTGCTTTTATTTCAGGTGCAACCATTGGATTTACTGCTTTACTTGCAGCAGTTTGCTTTGGTCTATATCAGATTATTTTAGCGTATCCGGTTCTTTTGGATGCTATTGCGCTGTTAGGAACGGCTCTATTGATTTGGATTAGCTGGAATATTTTAAGCGCTAAAGGCGAAAAAATTCGAACAGATCACCAAGATCTAGAGAAGATTCCAAATTTTACGCAAGGTGCGTTAATGCAGTGGCTGAATCCAAAAGCTTGGATTGCCGCCTTTTCAGGTACAGCCCTATTTTCAGCTTCAGAGAATAGTGTTTATTTAGCGCTTTTTGTTTTGATTTATTTTATGGTCTGCTATGTCTCTTTATGGCTTTGGGGATATGCAGGGGAAAAATTGGCTCAGTTTCTTAATGTGGGAAATCGAGCAAGAATTTTGAATAGGGTGATGGGAAGTCTTTTAATCGTGATTGCTATACAGATGTGTCTCACTCATTTTTTAACATATCCATAAAACTATGAGTGGATCATTTATTAAAAATTTCTATTTTTATAATCTAACTCAATATTTCAGGGAAATTTGATTGAACAGATGTATCAAAATAAAGATAAACAAGCTTTTATGTAGGAGTTAGGAGCCTAATTTTGAGGGAATTAGAAGATTTCAATGGAATACTTTTGGTTAAATTAAGTTTTTGAAAAATTTTATGAAACGTCATAAGTCGTGATTAAGTTAGATATTGATCAGCTGCAGTGTGGGTCACTGCCAAATCATTTTAGAATCTGTATAATACGTTGACTTAACGTATAAGGAATCTCTCATGCACTTCGCTGCATTGCATACACCGAGCCAGATTCAACTCAACCAAGATGGGAATCTCAAACACTTCCTCACCATCGAAGGCCTTTCAAAAGAAACTCTTACAAAAATATTGGACACTGCACAGTCCTTTTTTAATGACCAAAATCAGCTCATTACCAATAATATGCTTGAAGGCAAAACGGTAATGAACCTGTTTTTCGAAAATTCGACACGTACACGAACGACATTTGAAGCAGCGGCAAAACGTCTTTCTGCCAACGTGCTCAATATTGATATTGCTCGCTCAAGTACTTCTAAAGGCGAAACACTGAGAGATACACTGTGGAATTTAGAAGCAATGGCGGCCGATATCTTTGTTGTTCGACATTCTTCATCAGGTGCTGCACATTTTATTGCGAAGGATGTGTGTCCAACTGTTGCGATTATCAACGCGGGTGATGGACGTCATGCGCATCCAACACAAGCAATGTTGGATATGCTTACGATTCGCCGTGAAACCAATAAAAAATTTGAAGATATTTCCATTGCGATCATTGGGGATATTAAACATTCACGAGTTGCACGTTCTGATGTGGCTGCATTGCAAACATTAGGTTGTAAAGATATTCGTGTGATTGCGCCGAATACGTTACTTCCTTATGGCTTCGATGAATATGGTGAAGGTGTTCGCCTATTTAACAATATGGAAGCTGGGATTAAGGATTGTGATGTCATCATTACTTTACGTATTCAAAATGAACGTATCGATTCACCTGCATTATCTTCACAAGCTGAATTTTACAAAATGTATGGTTTGAACAAAGAGCGTTTGGCTTTGGCCAAACCTGATTGTATCGTGATGCATCCAGGGCCGATGAATCGTGGTGTTGAGATTGATTCAAGTATTGCAGATGGTCCTCAATCAGTGATTTTGAATCAGGTGACCAATGGTATTGCGGTGCGTATGGCAGTTCTCGCGCTGGCGATGCAGGGTCAGTTACAAGAACAAGGTTTAATTGAAGCAGTTGCGGTATAAGGAATCAGTCATGTCTATTGTTAAAGTCGAAAATGTACGCGTCCTAGATCCAATTGCTCAAACTGATCAAATAGAAACTATTTTTATTCAAGATGGAAAACGCATCGAAGCGACTTCAGATGTGCATGAAAGCATCGATGGGCAAGGCAAATGGTTGATGCCAACGATGGTTGATTTGTGTGCACGTTTACGAGAGCCAGGTCAACAACAACATGGAACGTTAAAATCTGAAGGTAAAGCAGCACGTGAAAATGGCATTTTACATGTATTTACCCCACCAGATTCAAAACCTATCGTTCAGGACAATGGCGCTTTAATTCATGGTCTTGTTGAAAAGGCCATGTTAGATGGCGGGATTTACCTTGAGGTGATAGGTGCACAAACACAAGGGCTTCAAGGAAATCAACCAGCCAACATGGCGGGTTTAAAAAAGGGTGGTTGTACTGCTGTATCAAATGCAAATGCACCTTTTGCGAATGACGATGTGGTGCTTCGTACGCTTGAATATGCTGCAGGTTTGAATTTAACTGTCGTATTCTATGCTGAAGAGCCTCAAATTGCGAAAGATGGCTGTGTGCATGAAGGCTTTATTGCTTCACGCCAAGGTTTACCAATGATTCCTGCTTTGGCAGAAACGGTCGCGATCGCAAAATATCTATTAATGATAGAGGCGACAAAAGTCCGCGCACACTTCGGATTACTGTCTTGTGGTGCTTCGGTTGAGTTAATACGTATCGCGAAGGAAAAAGGAATGCCAGTCACGTGTGATGTTGCAATGCATCAGTTACATCTTACGGAATCTTTAATTGATGGATTCAATTCCTTGGCACATGTACGTCCACCTTTGCGTTCAGAATCTGACAAAGAGTTACTTCGTCAGGGGGTAAAATCCGGAGTGATTGACGCGATTTGTACGCATCATGAACCACTCAGTAGTTCTGCAAAAATGGCACCTTTTGCAGAGACTTTGCCAGGTTTTACTGCGTTTGACTCGTATGTTCCTTTTGGAATCAAATTGATTGAAGAAGGTTTATTTAGTCCATTAGAGTGGGTTGAAAAAGTAACGAGTGCGCCAGCTGCTGTCGCACAAATGACTGAGACATGGAAAGCACAGGCTGGATGGGTGCTGGTTGATCCAGATTTGGAATGGACACTTGATAAATCTTCTATTATTTCTCAAGGTAAAAATACACCGTTGATTAATCAAAAAGTCAAAGGTAAGGTAATTCGTACTTTCATAAAATAATGTGAATTCAATCATTTAAAGGTCGATTAATATCGGCCTTTTTTATTATGGATGATTGAATAATTCATGATTCAGTATATTTTATGAAGATCTGTATTTTTAATAAAATTTAACTGAGAGCTTCAAGAAGAATAAAAAAAACCAATAAGGTTTGGTATTAAGAGCTTGAGCATGATTGGGGGAGTAGCATGAAACTTCAGATGAAAACATTGACCACATTGTGTATGGTTGGTGTGTTGTCAGGATGCCAACAAGTGTATTCAATCATGTATGCTTTTAATCGTTGTGATCAACCTGAAGTGCAATTAAAACTCGAACAAGTCATCCATAAAGACATCGCGAATATCTCAGCGACTCAACTCAAAAGTATTATAGAAAATGATCAAGTTATTATAGATAGTCAACTCTTACAGCGTAGTTTGAAACCAGTTCAATTTAAAATTGAAAACATTGATAAAATAAAGAAAATGAGATCCTCTGATCAGACGATGTGTACAGCAAGAGTCACTGCTGAACTACCATCAAATTATCTGACGGATGCTGATGTATCGCGCGCATTAAATCGAGAGTCAAATGTTTTAGAATCAGCTGCACTTTCTCAATTAAACTTTGAGAACAATCAGATTTCTACTGAGTTAAATTATAGTGTACGAATTTCAGAGCATGAAGTAACTGTACAATTGGTGAATGCACTACATTTCACCAGTTTTATGCAAAAAGTTCTAATAGATGCCCATTTAAAACCTTCACGTTTGACGGCTTTAGCGTTAGATCGTCAAAAGAAACAAGCACTTTTAAATCACCAAAATAAAACCTCAGATGATTATCAATCCATTCTTATTGCTGAAGCACAACTTAAATTAGATCAAGCCAATGAAGATCTAAATTCTGTATGGAGTAGAGCTTCACTTCAAGCACGCCAAAAAATACAATACGAGCAAGAACTGTGGGCAAAAAAGCGTAATTTAGAATGCAAATTAAATAGTGAAGGCGCCGATAATCCTGAAGTCTTTCGATTGAATTGCGAAACAAATATGGCGATTAGTCGAACATCTGAATTACAGCAAAAAATTTTCACTCTAAGTTAGGCATTGATTAAACAGGGTTGTTGAGCATTAGCTTTTACGCATCAAATTTTAAAAAAATAAAAATGTGATGGAGTTGTTGTTTTTAATTTGATTAAATATGTCAAAATTATAAATATGCGGTATAAAAAATGACGTATAAGATTAAATTGGCTTTGATTATCTCTACCATCTTCGTTGCAGGTTGTGATCTGAATAAGAAAAGCAAAGACACCTCATAGAATGTAGAAATTGCTGATTGGAGTTGTACTTCTCCTACGAATGTCAAAGAAATTGAACGCTTTGCGCAACAGGAATATAACAACATTTTAGATCGTCGTTTAAAAGCAACACATCAGTATGAGTCAGATTTAAAATTACTTTCCCAAATCAACTCATCGCTTAGATTTGAACTGAAGTCGATTACAACAACGAATGATCCTTCAAATGCAACAAACAAACTGACGTGTTCAAGCCAGTTAGTTATCCACCTGCCGAAGGGGCTTCAACGTCGAGCTGAAAATGCATACCTTGAAAAACCTTGCGAATATGAATGTGAACATGACGAAGGTAGTTATACGCTCCAACATTGGATTAATGATGTTCATGGCAATATCAGTTATGGGCAAGATAAGCTCATAGGCACTTTGAATTATGAGATTACCAAGACAGATAAAGAAGGTTTAATGCTAAGTGTGCAACCTGATAATGCATTGTTAGATATTGCTGCAAGTATGACGAGATATGCTGTTCAATTTGAAGCATTTCGTAAAGCAAATCAGAATGAATCAAAAGCTTACGAAGAATATGAGGCAGTACAACAAAAACAAAAGGCCTTGGCACTCAAAGCCATGCAATTGAGAAAATCTGATTTAGATAAAGAGCAAGCACGAGCTGTCGAGCGACTTAATTTAACTTGGGATAATTTGAGCGGCGAACAAAAAGAACAGCTAAAGAGCGATCAAACTGAATGGTTCGAACGTCGTGATGTGGATTGTAAAGTGGTCTCTCAAAAGTCAATTGAAAGTATCCCAGAAAAAGAACGCGAAACTTATCAGCAACATTATCAATATTGGGACAATGAAATGAATCAAATAAATGTTGAGATGCAATATTCTAAATGTTTCATTCAAAAGACCAATGAGAGAATTGTGTACCTAAACAATGTGTTTAATTAATTCATTACAATATAGCAAAAGGGCGAATTGATTCGCCCTTTTTTTATCGGCATGCTTAGGTATACAGAATATATGTGGAAGCGATATGCGTATTAGTGTGATTGGAGCAGGGCGCGTAGCTCATCATTTGGCTCAGGTATTGAGTCAACATCATGAGATTGTCCAAGTGTTTAGTCGAGAGCAATCTAAAGCCAATTTGTTGGCGGCTTTAGTAAGAGCTAGACCATGCAATGCAATTGAAGATCTCGAAAACACCGTTGATATTGCATTATTGGTGGTGAGTGATAAGGCAATTGAAGAAGTTGCTGAAAAAGTTGCAAAACAGCTTCCTCAGGCTTTAATTGTACATACGTCTGGCAGTACCCATATCTCGAAAATCACGCAATATCATGAGCGTGCAGGTGTGTTCTATCCACTACAAACCTTTAGCTTTGAAAGTCAAATTGATTGGTTGAGTACGCCAATATTTGTTGAAGCGATGAGCGACCAGGATTTAGCATCCTTGACTCAAATGGCAAAAGAGTTGAGTCAAAAGGTTTATCAATATGACTCAACACAGCGCTTGAGTTTGCATTTAGCAGCTGTCTTCGCGTGTAACTTTACCAACTACTGCTATGATGTCGCTAAGCAGCTCGTAGATGCACAAAAAGTCGATTTTAATTTATTGTACCCATTGATTTTGGAAACTGCGAAAAAAGCGACCTTAAATCCCCCAAAACAGGTGCAAACTGGACCAGCGATGCGTGGTGATCAAAACATTATCCATATGCATCAAGAGATGCTGGCGCAGGCTGGACGTACGGATTTAAGCCAAGTGTATAGTGTGGTGAGTGATCAAATTTATAAAAGACAATCAGAATAAAAAAACAGGACTTAAGTCCTGTTTTTTTATTATTGAATCTTTTTAAATAAGAAGTCGTTAATTTTATGGCCTTCTTCAATTCCACGACGTTCAAACTTAGTTTGAGGACGCCAGTCAGGACGAGGATAGCTGTTACCTTTACCCGCCATATTTTCTAAACGAGGGCGGTTATCTAATACATCTAACATCCATTCTGCATAGGGTTCCCAATCGGTCGCAGCATGGAATGTTCCACTCATTTCAAGTTTTTCTTCAACTAAAGGCATACGATCGTGTGAGACGAAGCGACGTTTATGGTGACGTTTTTTCTGCCAAGGATCGGGGAAATAAAGTTGAATTGCATTGATACTGTTATCTGGCATTTCACGCAAAACTTGAATTGCATCCGCATCAAGTAAACGTAAGTTTGTCAAACCAGCCATACCCGCTTCATATACACATTGTGCAATGCCGGGAACATGTACTTCGATGCCGACATAATTGCGTTCAGGATTGGCTTTTGCCATAAGTACAAGAGAGCGCCCCATACCGAAACCGATTTCAACCGTCAATGGACGTTCAGGATGCTCAAATTGCTGACGTAAATCACCAACAGGATATTCCAAAATTAAGTGACCATATTGTTCAAGCGCAGTTCGTTGAGAAGTATTCAACGGAGATGAACGGCGCATAAATGTGACAATTTCGCGATGCTCGTTCAAGTTGTCTAATTCTACAACTTGCGGGTCTAATTGATCGTTCGACATAACTTTGGCAAATGAGAAAAAATTCGAATGCGGTATTTTAAGACCTGAGACTCCTAAGTCAAACCTTTTTCTACCTGAAAGCGCTACGTAGCTATCAATGATTTGTCGATCTATTCATGAACTTTTTCAAAATGTCATGAATTGTTCATCTACTTGTCATGCCTGTACACTAGGCTTGGAAAATAATATGAACAATGAATAAGACTTAAAATGAATAAAATAACGCTAAATAAATGGGTGTTCAATAAACTCACATTATCTTTCTGTTTGATCGGATTTAGTTCAACGCCGTATGCTGAACTCATGATCAGCCAGTATGTGGATGGTAATAACAACAAGAAAGGTATTGAACTATACAATCCAGATGGAGGTGTTGTTGATTTATCCGCGTATCAATTAAAAATATTTCCGAATGGTCTAACCACCGCGAATTTGACGGTCAAGCTGCAAGGAACTTTAACAGCTCAGCAGCACTTTTTAATTGGACATTCAAATTTAAAAACTGAATTGGGTGAAGCAGTTCAGCAAACTGCTAACCTATCATTCAATGGCGATGATGCAATTGTTCTCTATAAAAACAATGTGGCTGTCGACCGTTTTGGTGCGATTGGAATACAGCAAAACTGGGCAACCGGTTTAAGCTTTGAACGTACAAAGAAAACACATGATGTCGTTTCGATAGATCCATCTGCACCCTTTGAAATTCAAAAAGAGTGGGCTAAATGGTCGGATCGCAATGCTTTTAACCAGTATTTAGCGATTAGTACAAATGAACCAATAGAGCCATCTCCGACGACTCTAAGTTGTAACTCTGCGAATACATCTATCGCTGAACTCTCACAAGCAGCTAAGAATCAAAACTATACTGTGAAGGGGGTGATTACTGCGGATTATCGTTATGCGAATGGATTCTCAGGTTTCTATATCCAAACCCCTGATGCCAAAGCAAAACCCGATCTAACTAACGCGATTTTTGTATATGCTCCTGCTTCAAGTCCTATAAAAGGAGGAAAAGTCGGAGAAGAAGTCGTTCTTAAAGGTCGATTAACTGAATATCAAAATCAGTTACAGATTGATAATTTATCCGAAAATATTTTAACTTGTAATCAAGCGGCAAGCGCTTGGATAACGCCATTATCAATCGAGTTACCATTTGAGAGTTTAACTAACGCGTCAGGGCATGCGCCAAAGCGTTATCAAGGTATGTTGGTTAAAATCCCTCAAACATTAACGGTAAGTGAAAATTACAATTATGGTCGCTACGGACAACTGTCATTAAGTCTAGGACGTTTGTTTATGCCGACCAATATTTATCCAGCTAAATCAGCAGAAGCAACGGCATTGGCGCAAAAAAATCTTTTGTCCAAAATTGAACTTGATGACGGATATAATGCACAAAATTTAACGCCTACACTGCCAAGTCAGTTTAGTGCTTTAAATACTTTACGTGCAGGTGATCAGTTAAATGCTGTTGAGGGTATTCTAGAATATCGATTCAATTCTTGGCGTATTCAACCTGTACAAGGTCGTACTCAAATCCAAATTAAAGCGAATAACCCGCGGCCACCAATGATTCAGAAAAATTCAAACCAAACCCGTGTCGTGGCTTTCAATGTTTTGAACTATGATAATGGTTTAAATGGTTTTCCAACTGAGCGAGGTGCTAGCAGCAAAGCTGAGTTTGAGAAGCAACATGCCAAAATTGTCAGTGCAATGAAAGAAATCGATGCTGATGTATTTGGTTTAATGGAAATTGCGAATAATGGATATGGTGAAAATAGTGCCATTGCATATTTAACACGAGCACTTGGATCGGAGTGGAAATATATCACTCCGCCAAATTCAAATCGATTAGGTGATGATGCGATTGCTGTTGCGATTATTTACAACAGTAAGCGTGTAAAACCTGTTAACGCTGCTGCAGTGTTTGATGACCAGTCACAAAGAAATCGAGTGACGCTTGCTCAGAGTTTTCAATCATTGAATGGCGGTAAAATCTTTACGGTTATTCCGAATCATTTGAAGTCTAAAGGTAGTTGTCCTTCAAATGATCAATCTGCTGATGCGGATCAAGGTGATGGTCAGGGGTGTTGGAATGCGACACGAGTTAAAGCGGTACAACATCTCATGCAGTGGATTGCAAAGAATCCAACGCAAATTACAGGTCATCCGAATACGCTCTTGATTGGTGATTTAAATAGTTATGCAAAAGAAGATCCAATTTTGGCTTTAGAGCGTGCTAATTATACGAATGTACTGGCGGACAAAGTTGTAGGGCTCGGCGAACAGGCGTATACCTATGTATTTGGTGTCGACAGTAACAAAGCTGGATTTGGTGGAGCAGGTAATTTGGATCATGCTTTAGCTGATGCTTCGTTATTTCCTGCGGTTAAGCGTGCATTTGTATGGCACATTAACGCTGATGAGCCAACGAACCTAGATTATAACGAAGAATTTAAGACTACAGAGCAGAAGTCGCTCTTTTATGCTGATCATGCATTTAGATCATCTGATCATGATCCAGTGATTGTCGACTTAGAGCTTAACAGCTCAACAAATGCTGAGCAGCCACAGCGTGACACTAAGTCAGGTGGTGGTTCGTTGAACTTGCTATCCATTTTAGGATTAAGCCTGTTAGCCTTGGTTGGTTGGAGACGCAGAAATCATTCCTAAAACTTAGAAGTAAAAAAAAGAGCCATTTGGGTCTTTTTTTTAAGTATTTGAGATACGTTCTATCAATGTTATGCTCGCTTGGTTTAAACCAATCACACGTACCTGAGTCCCTTCGGCTTCAAATTTAGCCACGACATTCGCTAACATATTGACAGAAGTGATGTCCCAAATATGAGCATAGCTGAGATCTATTTCTACTTGCTTGATATCTTCTTTGAAATCAAAAAATGCATAAAAAATTTCTGCGCTACTGAAAAATATTTGACCTTTCACCGTATAGTAGCGTACGTGATTTTCTAATTCAGATTGAACTTTTACTTCACTCTCGAGTTTATTAATGAGAAATAAGGCTGACAGAACTACACCAATCAATACGCCTAGAGCAAGGTTATGTGTTGCAAGAACAATCACCACGACAGTAAGCATGACAACATTACTTTGCACGGGATGTTTGCGGAAATTTTTTACTGAATCCCAATTAAATGTCGTGAACGCGACCATGATCATAATGGCGACTAAAGCAGCCATAGGAATATAAGCCAACCAATCTTTAAAGAAGACCACGAGACATAGCAAAAAAACACCAGCCACTAATGTCGATAATCTTGTTCTTGCACCTGAGCTGACATTGATGATGGATTGCCCGATCATTGCACATCCAGCCATCCCCCCCATAAAGCCACTTACCATGTTCGCGATCCCTTGACCGCGACATTCTTGATGACGATCTCCTTCAGACTCAGTCATTTCATCAATCACAGTCGTAGTCATCATGGTCTCAAGCAAACCAACTGTGGCGAGCGTGAGAGAGTACGGTAAAATAATAAGTAAAGTGTCGAGATTGAATGGAATTTCAGGAACTAAAAATACAGGCAAGGTATCTGGGAATGCACCTAAATCACTAACTGTTCTCATGTCAGCGCCAAGTAGAAGTGCCAATACACTGAGTACAATAATACACACTAATGGCGATGGTATGATTTTTCCGATTTTGGGTAAATAGGGAAATGCGTAAATGACCAATAAACCAATCGCTAAAAATATATAGCCTAAGCTATTCATTTGAGCAATTTCTGGAAATTGAGCGATAAAAATGAGAATCGCTAAAGCATTTAAGAAACCATAGACCACTGACTGGGAAACAAAACGCATGAGTTTTGCGACTTTGAGATATCCAGCGATAATTTGAATTACACCTGTCAGAATCGTAGCTGCCAATAAATATTGTAATCCGTGTTCTTTAACAAGAGTGATCATCAGCAGCGCCATCGCACCTGTAGCAGCCGAAATCATAGCAGTCCTACCACCAAAGAAGGCGATCGTAACAGCTATACAGAATGAGGCATACAGACCTACCTGAGGATCAACGCCAGCTATCGCCGAAAATGCGATTGACTCTGGAATCAAAGCTAAGCCTACGACTAAGCCTGCAAGTACGTCAGTTCGAATGTTAGAAAACCACTGATCTTTCTTTAAATAAATCACAATTTGCCTTTCACAAAGATGTAGCAGCGCTATGGTAAAACATCACACAAATAAAAGCTGAAAAAAGCTTGAAAATTAATTCAATCTGCACAATATTCATAAGGAGATCATCGATGTTTACGCTTGCTTGCAATTTAAAAAACAGTTCTTATTGAAAAAAAGCGTGAAGCAATTTAAAAATGATAGTAGTTAGATAACAAGGAAAAAGTATGAAGTTGTATTATTCGCCAGGTGCATGTTCACTCGCAGCGCATATTATTTTAAATGAAATTAATGTTGATTTTGATTTGGTTCGTGTTGATCTTAAAACTCATACCACTGAAAAAGGCGAAGATTACTTCGCAATTAATCCTAAAGGTTATGTGCCGGCGCTAGAAATTAATCCTGGCTTAATTTTAACGGAAAATGTCGCAATTTTACCATTTTTGGCACAGCATGATCCTGCTCAAGATTTAATTCCACCTTCTGGATTAGGTCGAGCAAAAGTACTGGAGTGGCTTGGTTATCTAAATTCTGAATTACACGATGCTTATGCAGTGTTTTTTGGTGCACCACTCACGGAAGATGCTAAACAAAAAGCGTATGCCGAAGTTGATCGTTTACTGACTTTCATTGATAAAACCATTGGTGAATCTAATAATGATTATTTGGTAGATGATAATTTTGGACCTGCAGATGCGTACTTATTTGTACTCACCAATTGGTCTAATCATATTGAACATGACTTGAGTCATTATAAAAATATTATTCATATACGCAATAAAGTTGCAGAGCGTCAGTCTGTACAGATTGCGATGCGAGATGAAGGATTGATTCCTTAACAGGTAAGGTTTCGTTCCGTTTATTTCGAGAAAGAGCCGAAAGGCTCTTTTTTTACTCTAAAATTTTCAAAGAAATTTCACAAATATTTTTCAGAAATAGAGAGCATTAAAAAGACAAATTTTTCATCATAATTTGTTTCAGATTCAGTGGTAATTCATTAAATAAGATATCGTTATTCATGATATTTTTTGAACTAAACATTATTTAAGTTGCTGATTTAAATCTGATATTTATATTTTGTATTTAAATCGTTGGACTAAAAAATGAGTTTGAAATTATATTCTTACAACGAATCAGGTAACAGTTATAAAGTACGTCTGTTAGCAGCATTATTGAAAGTGGATCTTGAAATTGTAGAACTAGATTATTTCAGTGATGAACAGCATAGTGAGAAATTTTTAAAAATTAATCCTAAAGGCGAAGTGCCAGCATTAGTAGATGGCGATATTGTTTTAACTGATTCTGCCGCAATTTTGGTGTATTTAGCAGGTAAATATTCAGATAAAAACACATGGTGGTCTGAAGATTTAGTAGAACAAGCTAAAATTGTAGATTGGCTTGCCTTTGCTGCCAGTTGGGTGCAATTCGGGGTTTTCACGGCACGCGCGATATTGTCTTTCAAAGGTCCATACAATGGTTTGGGATTAGAAAGTACTGAGCAAACATTTAAAGAGGCGAAAATACGTGGTCACAAATCTTTGGCTATTTTAGATGGTGTGCTCAAAGACCGTGAATGGTTAGCGAATAATAGACCAACTATTGCGGATATCGCAGTGTTTGTCTATGTCGCGTTAGCACCTATGGGTGATATTTCTCTAGAGCCTTATCCAAACGTACGCGCTTGGATTGAAAGAATAAAAGATTTACCTAACTTTATCAAAATTGATGGATTGGATGATCCTTTGTATCGTCGAGTGAGTTAAGAAAAAACCCACTTTAAAAAGTGGGTTTTTTTTATTTAAAAAAGTATCCAGTTTCTGGAGAGCTTGCATTTGCCATACGTTTGCGTGGCATACGACCAGCAAGATAAGCCTCGCGTCCAGCTTCAACGGCTTTTTTCATAGCAGAAGCCATTAGAATCGGATTCTGTGCAGCAGCAATTGCAGTGTTCATGAGTACGCCATCACAACCTAATTCCATCGCAATAGCAGCATCACTAGCTGTACCAACCCCAGCATCCACCAATACAGGGACTTTGGCATTTTCTTTGATGATAGAAATGGTATGTGGATTAAGAATACCTAAACCAGAACCAATTAAACTCCCCAAAGGCATAATAGCGACACAGCCCATACTCTCAAGTTCTTGCGCGACGATAGGATCATCAGAGGTATAAACCATGATTTCAAAACCATCATCGATCAATGTTCTTGCAGCTTTTAAGGTTTCAGTAATATTAGGATAAAGCGTTTTTTCATCACCTAATACTTCAAGCTTGACTAAATTGTGACCATCTAAAAGTTCACGTGCGAGCATACAAGTGCGAATGGCACTATTGGCATCAAAGCAACCAGCTGTATTGGGAAGAATGGTGTATTTTTCCGGTGGAATCACTGAGAGTAGGTTAGGTTGATCTGGGTTTTGACCAATGTTTACGCGACGGATTGCAACAGTAACGATCTCAGCACCACTGGCTTGGATTGCTAAGTCAGTTTCCTGCATATCCTTATATTTTCCAGTGCCCACTAATAGTCGTGAACTAAATGAACGTGATCCTATGATCAACGGACTATCTTCCATATTTACTCCGAGTTAACCACCGCCAACAGCATGAATTATTTCTATACGGTCAGCATCTGAAATAGGGGTATCTGCTAGTTTACTTTTTGAAATGATCATTTCATTTTTTTCAACAGCAAATCGTTTACCTTCTAGCGATAATTCTTGAACCAGTTCTAATAAGTTTTGGCATTGCGTTTGAATCGACTCGCCATTTAAAAAAATATTCATCAGATGACCTTCAAATTAATGTTGAATTTTGAATGCTTGCCATGCTAAAAGTAGCCAGCCAATAATCATCAATGCTCCACCAAGAGGTGTAATTGCCCCTAACCCGCGCGGGAGCCCTAAAGCCATGAGATATAGAGATCCACAAAATAAAATGATACCGAACTGGATGAAGATAAAGCTGAATTGAGTTGAAAAGTTTGGAATTATTTTTGGTATGAGTGCGAGTATTAATAATCCAATTGCATGATAAAAGAAATAATCAGTTGCAGTCTGCCACCATGTCAGTTGGGCTTCGGTTGCACGAGCTTTAAGGCCATGAGCGCCGAAAGCACCTAGCATTACGGCAAGCGCTAAATTAATGGCTGATATTGAGATCCACATCAGGTTATTCCCAATCGAAAATTGCGTCATACTATAGCATACATGACGTACGATTTTTTTAAACTTGCATAGCGTAAATACAAAAAAAGAGCTTATAGCTCTTTTTTTGTAATCGTATTAATTTGATGACATGGCGATCTTGATCTTATCCATGGCATTTTTTTCAAGCTGGCGAATACGTTCAGCGGAAACATTATATTCGGCTGCTAGTTCATGCAACGTAGACTTATCATCATCTAACCAGCGGCGCTGTAAAATATTGCGTGAACGATCATCCAGCTGATCCATTGCTTCATGTAAAGCAGAGGTGCTCTGAGATTCATAATCTTCTTCCTCTGCTAAACGAGCAGGGTCATAACGATTATCTTCTAAGTAAAGCGCAGGAGCGACATGAACTGAGCTTTCATCATCTTCATCGGATTGAGCTTCGAAGGCTGCGTCATAAGCTGTTAAACGACCTTCCATTTCAAGAACTTGTTCAGCTGTTACATTTAAATCAGCCGCAATAGATTGCGCTTCCTCGAGCGTTAATTTCTTGCTCGATTTTTTTAAGCTTCTTAAGTTGAAGAACAGTTTACGTTGAGCTTTAGTTGTCGCAATTTTAACAATACGCCAGTTACGAATCACATATTCGTGGATTTCAGCTTTAATCCAATGTACTGCAAAAGAAACTAAGCGTACTCCCATATTGGGATCGAAGCGTTTTACGGCTTTCATCAAGCCTAAATTACCTTCTTGGATTAAATCGCCTTGAGGTAAGCCGTAACCTGCGTAACTGCGGGCAATATGCACAACAAAACGAAGGTGGGACATCACCAGCATTTTAGCTGCGTCTAGATCTTGGTCATAAAAATAACGTTCAGCTAACTCTTTTTCTTGTTCAGCTGTCAAAATAGGGATCTGGTTTACAGTACTAATGTAAGCACCTAAATTGACCCCGGGCGCAGACAATGACAGGGGCATCAATTGATTGCTGCTGTCAGTCATGAGTACTCCTTATAGGAAAATAGTTTAAAAAACCAATTACATTCATCTTAATCCTTATAGCATACAGAATTAAGCGAATTTGGGTAGTGAAATGTAAATTTAAATACAATATTTATCCATGATTAATTTAGATGAAAACACCTAAGATTCAATCACGTAATGAAATTCAGAATCCGAAACTTGTTTAAATGCGCATGTCAATTTATGTAGCTGACAATAACGTTGAATATCGATTTGACTGTTCGGATCTGAAGCTTTTAATAAAAATTGCTGAGGTGCACTATTTTGTTTCATCGATTTCTTAAGTAGCAGTAAAGGTAAAGGGCAAGGTTTACCCATCGCATCGATTAACACTTGAGACATAGTAAAACACGAGATTGAATAATAAAGTTGGTCATTATTCTAGCAAAAGTGTGACTTAAGAATAAAATTAAATGATTTAGATGAACTGTTCAAATAAAGTGCAATTTTTGCACTAAATTTGTGTGATTAATATACAAGTTTTAGTTAGATAATTAGCTAAAATTTTTCTATTAATTGTGTTGTACCCATGTTAAGCTCAATGCGTACTTAAGGATTGCGTAGAGAAATTTGTTCTCTAAGCCTTATTTATAATGGATATAACCGGGATTTTGTTAATAGTTTTACAGAATGATTACAAGCTTTGAAATAAAAAATGTTTTAAAATTTGTTTGCTCTGCTGTTTGCAACACCGGGTGGTCCCTTTTCTTACCAACTGAGGATTAACTTATGACAGCTCGCGAACAAGGCGTTGTTAAGTGGTTTAACGATACTAAAGGTTTTGGCTTTATTCAACGCGCAGGCGGTGATGACGTATTCGTTCATTTCCGTGCTATTCAAGGTGAAGGCCACCGTTCACTTCGTGACGGTCAACGCGTAGAATTCAGCGTTGTACAAGGTCAAAAAGGTTTTCAAGCTGAAGAAGTTCAGCCTTTAGACTAATCCTACTTTTCACTGAAAATTAGGTTGCGCTCCAATTTTGATAAATTGGGGCGTTTTTTGTTTATACTATAGACCATTATCAAATATTGATTGTAGAGCCCCTTATATGTCATCAGGTTTCGAAACCCTTAATTTACATCCGCAACTTAAGCAAGCGATTGATGCTTTAGGGTTTAATGAAATGACCCCCATTCAACAGAAAGTATTGAAATATACGTTGGCAGGGCATGATGCAATTGGACGTGCACAAACAGGCACAGGAAAAACCGCAGCATTCTTAATTAGTGTTATTAATGATTTATTGAACAATCCGATACAAACACAGCGTTATCGTGGTGAACCCCGTGCTCTAATTATGGCACCAACGCGTGAGCTTGCGATTCAAATTGAAAACGATGCACGTGATCTGACTAAGTTTACCGACTTAAATGTTGTGACTTTGGTGGGTGGTGTAGACTTCGATAAGCAAAAAAAACAACTGGATGAAAATTTCGTAGATATTCTTGTCGCGACACCAGGTCGTTTGATTGATTTTACTGAACAAAAAGAAATTTGGTTGGATCAAATTGAATTTTTAGTCATTGATGAGGCAGATCGTTTACTGGATATGGGATTTATTCCTTCTGTTAAACGCATTGTGCGATTCTCTCCACGCAAAGAACAACGTCAAACGTTAATGTTCTCTGCTACGTTTAGTTATGATGTACTCAATCTTGCTCAACAATGGTTATTTGAACCTGTTACTGTCGAAATTGAGCCTGAGAAAAAAACCAATGCTGACGTAGAGCAACGTGTTTATGTGGTTGGGAAATCAGATAAATACAAATTGCTGCAAGAAATATTGCGTGATGAGCCCATTGAAAAGGTCATGATATTTGCAAACCGCCGTGATCAGGTCCGTAAGCTGTATGATCATCTTAAGCATGATGGTTACAAGGTAGTGATGTTATCTGGTGAAATCGCGCAAGATAAACGTTTAAAGATGTTGGATCAATTTAAAAATGGCAAACACAACATTATGATCGCAACAGATGTGGCTGGTCGAGGTATTCATGTGGATGGTGTGTCACACGTGATTAATTTTACTCTGCCTGAGCAGTCTGATGATTATGTACACCGTATAGGTCGTACAGGTCGAGCAGGAACAAGAGGGGTGAGTATCAGTTTCTTGTCAGAAGATGATGCTTTTTATTTACCTGAGATCGAAAAAGCGATTGGTCAAAAGATTCCATTGACACGTTTAGATGGTTATTGCTAATTGCTCAATAAAAAAAAGTCCCATCAAAGGGACTTTTTTATAGGAAATTTTAGCGGGTTGAATTACAGCTGAAGGTGATTGTTGTTTCATAGTCAGTGTCTTTTTCGATTGTATTTTTAGTACCGATCACAGAGCCAAGAACTGATGAAGCTGCAGTAATGAGTTTACTAGTCTGTTCATCCACAACACCTTTTAGTGCGCCGTTATATTCAGTTTTTTCGTCAATTAAGACAGGTGCAGAATTCTTACCACAAGTTTTGTTCGCGGCAGAAATTGCATTATTTTTTGCAAGAACTTGGGTTTTGCCTAATCCTGACACTTCATATTGATTGTTTGGTTTTTGAATAGCAAGTGTTTCAGTAGGTGTTGATGCACAAGCACTCAGGAGAATTGTTGCAGTAGCTACAGAAGCCAATGTCATTAATTTTTTCATTTTATTTTTCCTCTAGCGTTGCAATATTAAGTTTGGAGCTCAGTCATGTATGCTAGGGCTTAAATTCCAAAGAATTAAGCATGTTTTGTATCGATTTTGAAGTAAAATGCCTGATTTATGTTTGATTGTAATTATGCTGGATGCCTCGTGTATAAGTATAACTGTAGAGTAGTTTTCAATGTTTATGCTAAGCTTAAGTACATAGTGTTAGTTTAAAGATTAGTCTTCAAATGTCAGATCAATTTTCTCAAGTAGTGCATGACAATATTCATCAGCGTCAATCCGTTGGTCATTTGGTAGAACCTCATCCTAACGCAGAACAATTAGAATTAGCTTTTAAAGCCGCTTTAACCGCACCCGATCATCATCGTCTGAAACCGACGCAATTTATTGTTGTGAAAGGAGAGCAACGTGAAGCATTTGGTGTTTTACTCAGTGAAGCAGTAGCAGACCTTGGTGAAACTGATTCAATTCAAATTGAACGCGTACGTCATCATCCTATGCGTGCACCTATGCTGATTATCGCTGTAACACGATTTCATGATCATGCGAAAGTTCCATATTTTGAGCAAACTTTAAGTTCAGGCGCTGCAATACAAAATCTTTTGCTCAGTTTACAAGCTCAGGGTTTCAATACCATGTGGCGCAGTGGTGCTGTTGTGGAGTCAGATCTATTTAAAAGAAAGCTTGGGCTACAAACCCATGATTTAATTTCAGGTATCATTTATGTAGGGACTGCTTTTAAGGCGATTGCACCACGCGCTGAGATTGAAACAGATGCATTCGTCAGTTTTTGGCAGCCGTAATTGCAACATTGCAAATTTAACGATTAGAAAAAGAATGTTTAGGATTTAAAAGAATGTCGGAATTAAAGTTTTCAGATTTGGTCGAGCCAGTTGCAATTGATCATAAAACAGCATTGCGCGTTACGATTCTTGGTGGTGGTAGTTTTGGTACAGCCATGGCGAATACGGCAGTACGAAATGGTTGTGATACCATGATTTGGATCCGTGATGAGGAAATTGCGAAAGAAATAAATCGAACACATGTAAATTCAAGATATTTGCCAGATTATAACCTTGAGCCAGCATTAAAAGCAGAATCCAATCTTGAAAAAGCTGTTCGAGATCGAGACATTATTTTGGTTGCTATTCCGAGCCATTCATTCCGAGATGTACTCAAACAGATTAAGCCCTTTATCACCGCTCAGGCAGTTGTATCACTCACAAAAGGGATTGAAGCTAAAACCTTTAGTTTCATGAGTGATATTATTCGTGAAGAGCTTCCAGAAGTGCCTTATGGCGTCCTTTCGGGCCCAAATCTAGCGAAAGAAATTATGTCAGGAATGCCTGCTGGAACAGTGATTGCCAGCCATTCTGAATTGGTGAGATATGCAGTGCAACAAGCATTACACAGTGCACTATTTCGTGTATTTGGAAGCGATGATGTACATGGCGTGGAGCTTGGAGGTGCACTTAAAAATATCTATGCTGTCGCAATGGGGATGGCTGCAGCTTATAACGTTGGCGAAAATACCAAAAGCATGATTTTGACACGTGCGTTGGCGGAAATGAGTCGCTTCGCTGTACAGCTAGGTGCAAATCCACTGACATTCTTAGGTTTGTCTGGTGTTGGCGATTTATTCGCAACGTGTAATAGTCCCTTAAGTCGAAATTATCAAGTTGGATTTGCTTTAGGTTCAGGTGAAACCTTAGAGCAGGCAACGACGGAACTGGGTCAAACAGCTGAAGGGATTAATACCATTGTGCAAGTGAATGCAAGAGCCAAAGAGCTTGATGTCTATATGCCAATCACCACAGCACTCTACGAAGTGATTTATGAAGGTGCACCACCATTACATATTGCATTATCTTTGATGAAGAATGGTCATCGAAGTGATGTTGAATTCGTATTGCCGCATCATAAAGTTTAAGATTAATGAATGGTTTATCATCATTGTCATAATGTTTAGATATGATGGATGACACATGGTTTAGGGAAAACAAATGCAACTCACTTTAGTTCGTCATGGTGAAGCCGCTCCACCAATTAATGGTAATGACTCGAAACGACCACTGACTGAGCGGGGTCATATTCAAGCTGAACAAACTGCGCACTTTTTAAAAGACGTGGTTGCACCTGATATATTTGTAGTGAGTACTTTGCTCAGGGCGCAGGAAACTTTAAAACATATACAGCAATTCTTTCCAAATGTTGAAGTTTTAGTATGTGATAAAATTAAACCTGACGATGATGCTAAAGTTGCAGTTGAGTGGTTATCTCAACTACCTTTTGAGAATATTGTGGTTGTATGTCATATGAATGTTGTGGCATATATTGAAGAAATTATTACGTCTGAATTTTTTACTCCTTTTTCGCTTGCTGAAGCGCGGATTTATGATCAGACAGTCATTGCTGCGGGACTTTCCACAAAATTAAAACATTTTGTACCGTCAGCTTAATAACCATAAGTGTTTAATGAATAAAACGGCAGAATAAAATTAATGTTGTATTTATGGATGCCAGTGTCGAATGGGGTTTGGCTCTGGTCAAATGGTGAAAATTGGAATTCATCAACAACGCTAGAAGAGTTGATTCAAGATACTCAACCGTATCATGGACAAGAAGCTGTTGTATTCTTTTCAAGCCATGATGTACAAATTATTCAACAAAATATGCCCAAAGCGCAATTCAAGCAAATTGGAAGCGAAGGCGCTAAATATTTACTTGAAGAATATACCATTCACTCCATTGATCAGATGAAAGTGCTCACTCAATTTGAGGCACCAGATCAATTGTCAGTAATGGGGATCAGTCAATACCAAGTTCAAACAATGCAACATGCTCTGAACTTGATTCCGGTGAAAGTGGTTGCGCTATTACCCGATTTTTTGGTTTTACCAGTGCCAGAACATGGACAAACTATTTTAGCCAATATTCATGGGCATTTATTGGCGAGAACAGGATCAAATCAAGGTTTTGCGATTGATGATTTAGCATTGTTTTTAGATCTACTGCCAAAGCCTATACATATTTTGCATGACCGGTTAAATGATGATCAAATGATGAGTTTGATTAATGCAACGGAGCAAAACGAGCGGGAAAGCTTTAATTATTTATTTAAAGCTGAAAAAAAATTAAAGAATCATCCATTCAATGTTTTGCCTAAAGCAAAAAACACAGAGGGTGGAATCTCAGGTTATTGGAAAGCATGTGCAGCACTGCTTGTGGGTTTGCTTGTAGTGCAATTCAGTTATGATCTAGTGCGTTGGGTAAAGTTAAAAAAAGTATCTGATCAAACGGCTTTGGTTGCGGTAGGGCAATATCAATCTTGGTTTGGTCCCAACAGTCGTCTCAATGAGCAAAATTTACGAAGCCAATTTGAAAGTAATTTGCGGATGAGTAAGCCTGCAAATACTGAGGTCTTACAGTTAATCAGTCGTGTAGGTCCGATTTTAATGCAGCATCAAATCATCGCAAATCGTGTTTCCTATGAAGCATCTGGATTGAGTATGGATTTGGTGGCGGACTCATCCGAAAAATTACAAAATCTAATTCAACAAATGAATCAGCAAGGCTTCAAAGCTGAACTTGGGAATGTGCAAACTCAGGATAAAATGGTCGTTGGTTTGGTGAAAGTACAATAATGAAAACTTTAGAAAAATTTCAAAATCAATTTGATCAATTATTTGAAAAGATTGATGACTATTTATCGTCATTGAGTGTACGTGAGCGTGTACTTGTCATCGCTGCAACGATTATCGTTGTCGTCGCATTGATTGGTTCTGCTTTGTGGAAAATGCATGAAGCAGCAGATAATCAGCAAAAAAGATTGAATGAACTGAAAGACACATTGGTGTGGATGCAATCCAATGTGGTGACAATGAAATCTTCAACAGATTTAAGCCTAACACCTTCGGATAAAATTCAGCGTGTAGCACAACAAGCAGGATTATCTGTGGTCACACAACCAAGCGATAATAAATTGATGATCAGTGCTGAGCATGAAAACTACGCGATCCTCGCAAATTTTCTTACCCAATTGGTTCAAATGGGTTTAAGTGTTGAAAAATTGGAACTTATTAAGTCTGGAGCTGCGATTAAATTAACAGCATCAGTACAGTAAGTGGTGAAAATAAACCTATGACAGGCATAGCGTTTTGGGCATACTCAGCCTATAATGTGGCAACTTAAAAAACCGCAGTTTTTGAGATATGTTATATTCGCTTGCTCGTCCATTTCTATTTTCATTGGCGCCTGAGCGTGCACATGATTTGACATTATCAATGCTTAAATCGACATATAAGTTTGGCATAATGCGTCAAAAAATAGACCCAAAGCCAGTGACTTGTATGGGTATTCAATTTCCAAACCCAGTTGGTTTGGCTGCAGGTTTAGATAAAAATGGTGCATATATTGATGCACTTGCGAGTTTAGGTTTTGGTTTTATCGAAATTGGAACCATTACCCCTCGACCTCAGTCTGGTAATCCTCAACCGCGTTTATTCCGCCTTCCAGAGGCTCAAGCGATTATTAATCGTATGGGTTTTAATAATGATGGTGTAGATCAGCTGATTGAGAATGTTAAAGCAGCAAATTATAAAGGTGTATTAGGCATCAATATCGGTAAGAACGCCGATACAGCAGTTGAAGATGCTGTAACTGATTATCTAATTTGTTTAGAAAAAGTTTATAATTATGCATCTTATATTACTGTTAATATTTCATCTCCGAATACCAAGAACTTACGTAGTTTACAAAGTGGACATGCATTAACAGAACTTCTTGAAACTTTAAAAAATCGTCAACTTGAACTTGCGGAACAATATCAACACTATGTTCCACTGGTATTAAAGGTTGCCCCAGATTTAACTGAGTCAGATATTGAATTTATTGCATCTCAATTAATTCAATTTAAAATTGATGGTCTGATTGTGACCAATACGACTTTGTCACGTGAGGGTGTAGAAAATTTAGCGCATGGTGATGAAGCAGGTGGTTTATCTGGTGCGCCTGTATTTGAAAAAAGTACACAATGTCTATCTGCATTTTCAAAATTACTTCAAGGTCAAATCCCATTGATTGGTGTTGGTGGTATTCTTAGTGGTGATCAAGCCGCGACTAAACAGCAAACGGGTGCGCAATTGGTTCAAATTTACAGTGGTCTAATTTATAAAGGGCCAAAACTGATTAAAGATTGCGTACAAGCTATGACCTAATCTATGAATACCATCGATATCTTTATACTGATTATTCTGCTCATTGGAGGGCTTAACGGTTTGCGTCAAGGATTCGTTAAAGCCTTTGCGAACTTGGTAGGATGGATTTTTGCACTCATTATGGGTGCAAAATTTGCGGGTCAAATTGCGCCTTCAATGTCCGCACTCAGTCAAGATCCTGTGGTTCAAAAAATAGCGGCATTTGCTTTTATTGTTCTGATTATTGTTGTTTTGACTTGGATCGTCACTGCAATATTAAATCGGTTGCTGAAAAGCTTAAAGCTTGGTCCATTAAATCGATTGGCAGGTGGTGCATTTGGCACCTTGAAAGGTCTCTTAATCGTCCTCATTACTATGCAAGGGATTGGTTCATTTGTAGAGAGCTCTCCACATTGGAAACAATCTAAGTTTATTCAAACTTTATTGCCTTACGCGCCTTTAGCGACTGAGTACACCAAAGAGACAGCGTCAAAAGCTTTAAGTCATATGAAATCAGAAGAGTCGAATCAATCATCAGATTCTTCTCGTCAATCATCTTCTGAACAAGATGATTCGTCATCTCATTCAACGAATAATCCTTTTTATTAATCCTAGCTTGTCTGCGAGGTTGCTATGTGTGGAGTTGTTGGTATAGCTGGTAAATCACCTGTTAACCAAATGTTGTTTGATGCATTAACGATGTTACAACATCGTGGACAAGATGCTGCAGGGATTGTGACATGCCATAATGGTCGTCTCTTTTTGAGAAAAGACAATGGCATGGTGCGTGATGTATTTCATACACGTCATATGCGTGCATTGTTAGGTAATTACGGAATTGGTCATGTCCGATATCCAACAGCTGGCTCATCGAGTAGCGCTGAAGCACAACCATTTTACGTAAACTCTCCTTATGGTATTACTTTAGCGCACAATGGTAATTTAACCAATGCTGACGAGATTCATGATGATCTGTTTAAAACAGATTTACGTCACATGAATACTGATTCAGATTCAGAAGTGTTATTAAACGTTTTTGCACATGAATTACAAAAACGCGGCAAACTTACACCGACTGCGGATGATATTTTCCATGTAGTCACTCGTGTGCATGAGCGTTGTAAAGGTGGTTATGCTGTTGTTGCGATGATCACAGGTCATGGTTTAGTTGGCTTCCGTGATCCAAATGGTATTCGACCTTTAATTTTGGGATCGCGTGATACCGATGATGGTGTTGAATATATTCTTGCTTCCGAATCAGTTGCTTTAACAGCGCTTGGTTTTAAAGTTGAACGTGATGTGATGCCAGGTGAAGCAATTTTTATTGATGATGCGGGTAATCTATTCACGAAGCAATGTGCGGCTAACCCACACCATAGCCCATGTATTTTTGAGTATGTTTATTTTGCTCGTCCAGATGCCATCATTGATGGAATTTCGGTATACAAAGCACGTTTGAAAATGGGTGAGAAGTTGGCGCAGAAAATCCTGCGTGAATGGAGTGAGGAGCATGACATTGATGTTGTCATTCCTATTCCAGATACTTCGCGTACATCCGCTTTAGAACTTGCCAATACACTCGGTGTGAAATTCCGTGAAGGTTTCATGAAAAACCGTTATATCGGTCGTACCTTCATTATGCCGGGTCAGCAGTTGCGTAAAAAGTCTGTACGTCAAAAGCTCAATCCAGTTGAATTAGAGTTTAAAGATAAGAACGTATTGCTTGTAGATGACTCAATTGTGCGTGGCACAACGTGTAATGAGATTATTCAAATGGCGCGTGACGCCGGTGCTAAAAAAGTTTTCTTTGCATCGGCTGCACCAATGGTGAAATACCCGAATGTCTACGGTATTGATATGCCAGTTAAAAACGAATTAATTGCTTCAAATCGTGATGTTGAAGAAATTCGTGAAATGATTGGTGCTGATCGTTTGATTTTCCAAGATTTGGAAGATTTAAAGCAAGCTGTTCGTACGAAAAAAGTACCTGAGTTAACTGACTTTGACTGCTCAGTATTTGACGGTATTTACGTTGCGGGTAACATTGATGAGTCATATCTCGATGGTTTAGAGCGCAAGCGTAATGACTCTGCCAAGAAAACCAAAGATGGTTATATCGATCTAAATATTGATGCAGCCTCAGTTGATCTGAGTGGTATTAAAGAAAATTAATTTATAGTTTTCTATTTGAAAAAGCGGGTATTTCCCGCTTTTTTAATTTATGATCACAACACAATGTAATGAGGAAATTTTACATTGAAAGATGTTAGTGGTTACTTTATTAAAAACAAAAATATGCTGTGGTCATTAAGCGTATGTTTAATTGTTATTGTGCTCGCAATTATCATTTTAAACACGACGCTCGGATTGTTGGTTCATTATATTGATCCTTCTGAGTCCATTTGGTGGCATTTTCTCAGTCCATATATGATGGTGCTATTGATTAGCATTATCGGTGGTTCTGTCGTTTATGAGTTTTATGTCTTCCGCTCTGGTGGTCATACGCTCGCAAAACAATTGAAAGCACGACAACTCACTTTTATTGAAAGTACTCCAGAAGAAAGTACAGCGCTTAGGCTTGCTGAAAAATTAGCACATCGTTTCTCAATTGATACACCTACACTCTATGTCTTACCCGATGAAATAGGGGTTAATGCACTGACTGCGGGTTTTCATCCCAAAGATACTGTGATTATTCTGACTTGGGGGGCGCTACAAAATCTCGATGAGTTAGAGCTTTATGGATTGTTGGGTCATGAATTCCATAAAATTTTATCGGGTGAAACTCGAGAAAATACTCGTCTTAAAATTTTATACAGTGGGTTAATTACCTTTAGTCAATGGGGCAGTAAAATCGCGAAGCAGGGATTTCGACGTAATCGGGATCAATTGAGAGATAGTTTGGAAACAACTTTTGTGGCGATCGGTGGAGTCATATGGTTAATTGGTAGTTTAGGCGTCTTTATTACGCGTCTGATGAAATATATTACTTTGGGTAGTCGAACATTGTATAACGATGCAATGACAAGACAATTATTGAGTAGTAATGCAAATATTCAAACCTTATTAAGAATCTATGTTCATCACGCAGGATCACAGATTCATAGTGAATATTCTGAAGCTATTTCTCATATGTGCTTTGCTAACTCACTTAGTCCTCAAAGTTGGTTGAATATCCAACCTTGTATTCAAGATCGTATATATGAATTAAATCCGAATTTACTTGAAGATATTCAATTAGAAAATTTACAAAAATTACGAAATCAACCACTATTTAGTTTAATGCGTTCTTTAGAGGAGTCTATTGCTGAAGAATATAATCCATGGATGTCACCACAGCCACTTCCATTATTAAGATTATCACCGATCAGCTTTGCAATTAAGGATGCCATCAAACCCTTAAATAGTGAAGTTAGACAGCAGATGAAACGTCCAGAACTCATTCAAAGGGCTTTGCAAACTTCGACTGGTGCGCGTGAAGTGATGGTTGCGATTTTAATGATTCGGCAGTACCGTGAATTTATTCCTTCTGATGCGCCTGTGAGTCGTGCAATTGTCGACTCACTGTTAAATATAGATGGTCGAGTGCATATTCAAATTTTTCATGAGGCATGTAAGCAGTTGGGAAATATGCCTGCTACAAGTGCGCGTCAGTTTATTACTAAATTGGCTAAAATTATTCAAGAAGATGGTGAAATTGGGCTTTTGGATGCTTTACTGATTGAAAAGGTGAAGTCTCAACTGGATTTATTGCCAATACATCGTCCAACCTCAATTGAGGATGCTAAGCCGCAAATTGTTAGGCTAATAGATGCGTTATTACATGTTCAGCAGTTAAATACTGCTAATCAGCTTGAAGTTAGAACCCAAATCTTAGAACGAATTTTAACTCGTGATGAAATTGAGTTTTATGAAGAAATTTCAGATGAACCTATCGACTTAGGTGAAATTCTTAATGATATTGCTGGATTGTTGCTGAGAGATCGGTTGAGTATTTTGGGTGTTGCTGAATTATGTTTATGGAATGATCGAATCATTACACAAGATGAGTTAGATGTACTTGAATTATTATATTGGCGACTTGGATTTGAAAGTGATGAAATTGTGGATCAAATGCATAAGAAAAATAGCGTCATTATTGTTTAGCTATCAATGCATTCTGAATTTAAAAGGTGCAAGGATATTAATGCGTCAGAAATGAAATTAAGTTATGATTGTTTGCGGATTAAAAGTTCAGTAAAAGATTAAAAAAGTGGGTAGAATACCCAGCCCTCATGCCAGTCCATCTGTAATGAATGTGAATATGTTAGAGCATCAAAGAAGCCTCTTAGCTGTGATGGGAATCGATATATGGATTCCACAAAATACGGCACAAACACGTCATTACAAACCTTCCTTATATCGCGATCAAGTTGAAGAAAATCATCCAACAGATGTATCTTTTCCTGAATTTGCGCAAGCTCAATTAGAACAGTTCATCACAAAACCAGCTTCACAAGCTGAACAGCTAAATAAAGATGATTCTTCGCTTCAGTTAAAAAGTAATCCAGACGGTGTGCAGCTTCCTCGAGAGTTTGTGGAAAATGACAAACAGTCTCAAGATGAAGTTGTTGAGCGTCAACCGCTTGTAATCGATGCTTTTGAAATTCAAGCGATGATCACTAAAACACATACTATTCTGCTAGATGCTACAGCGCTCACCACAGAACAAGAAAACTTATGGGTGAATATCCAGCGTAGTGTGAGTTCACAGTTTTACGATTTAAAATGGCCATTTAATTTCGCACAATTCCAAGATGGAAGAGGTGCTCAAGTATTTATACAGGGTTTTATCGATGCATTATCTGTTGATAAAAAAATATTGAGCTTAGGGTATTTGCCGCATATATCGACGACGCAGCATATGCAGATTGCAAGCTTACAAGACATGATTGAGCAGCCATTGTTAAAGCGTCGCTTGTGGAACTTAATTAAAAATTAAATCGATACTGGATCTAAAGAGGGAGTTTTATGAAAAAAAAGGTTGTGGTATTTAGTCAGATAGATCCGAAAATATTAAATCAATTAGAATCGAAATATCAGGTCGTTCAAATTAATCCAAAACAGGGTGACATTAATGAGCAACTTTTAAGAGAAGTTGCGGATGCAGATGGGATGATAGGCGCTGGGCGTCGTTTAAATCAAGACAACTTACAGACCGCAAAAAAACTTAAAATTATTTCTTCGGTCAGTGTGGGCTATGATAATTACGACGTTGAATATTTAAAACAACAGGGTATTTGGTTGACCAATACGCCTCATGTGTTGACAGAGACGACTGCTGATTTGGCTTTTACCTTATTGATGAGTGCGGCTCGTAAAGTGACACATTTAGATTCTTGGACAAAGCATGGACATTGGACGCGTACCGCTGGTGTTGCACAATTTGGTCAAGATTTTTATGGGAAAACGCTCGGTATCATTGGCTTAGGTCATATCGGTGCTGCGATAGCTCGACGTGGTTTTTATGGATTTAATATGAATATTCAATACCATAATCGAAAACCATGTATAGAGCGAGCTGAGCCTTTAAAGGCGAAATATTGTGATCTTGATACTTTACTTTCAACGTCTGATTTTATCGTCATTGCAGTCGATTTAAATGAGCAATCGAAAGCGCTGATCGGTCAAGCTCAATTTGAGAAAATGCAAAAACATGCTGTGTTTGTGAATATTGCCAGAGGATCAGTTGTGGATGAGTCGGCCTTGATTGAGGCGCTTGAAAATCACAAAATTTTTGCTGCTGGTTTAGATGTTTATCAGAAAGAGCCGCTCCAAGAATCACCATTGTTTCAATTGGAAAATGTAGTGACATTGCCGCACGTAGGTTCGGCGACAGCAGAAACCAGAATGAAAATGGCAAATCTTGCTTATGATAATCTGGTAAAAGCCTTAGATGGGGATGAGCCTCAATATATTGTGAATAAGTAAAGTCTGTTGAGCATGATAATAAACGTAACAGTTCATCATTAATCTTCACATTATTCAATGTTATAGTCGATGAAGTACACGTTTAGGAATACAGGTTTGAAGAAGATCATTTTGGCTTTATTGATAGCGAGTTCGAGTTTTTCAGCGGCGGCTGATGAACTCTACAATGCCAATAAAATTCAATTTGAAGTGCCTGATATTAATAGTGGTGTTGGATTTATCGATCAACAAAAAGAAAAAATGATCGGTGAAAAAGTCTATCGTCAAGTACAGCAACAACTTCCAGTGTTAAACAATGTTTGGTTGGAAGATCAATTTATGGCTGTATTCCGAAAAATTATTGCGCAAACACAGTTGGGTCAACCAATTGCTTTGGTGATTGTAAACGATCCGCAAATTAATGCCTTTGCTGTACCTGGCGGTTTATTTGCATTGAATAGCGGATTAATTACGTCGGCAAAGAACATGGATGAAGTTGCGGGTGTGGTTGCTCATGAGGTGGCACACGTCTCGCAAAGACACTATAGCCGTTCTCAAGAGGCTTTTAAAGGGCAGGGATTGCTTGCACTCGCTGGTATCATAGTGGGTGCTGCAATTGCATCACAAGCTGATGGTAATGCAGGTGCTGCCCTGATGATGGGAACTCAAGCTGCATTGGTGGATCGACAGTTAAGTTATAGTCGTAATCAAGAGCGTGAAGCAGACCGTATTGGAATGCAATTGATGTATCGTGCTGGATATAACCCGTACAGTATGTCTGAGTTTTTTGAAACCATGAATCGTGCGACTCCAAAAATTAGTTATCTTCCTGATTTTTGGTTAACACATCCTTTGACTACTCAGCGTATGAGCGAGGCTCGATTACGTGCAGATCAACTTCCTAAAGTTCCATATAGCAACACACTCTCTGAGTTTGATCAGATCAAGTGGTATACCGCAGTTGTGACCAATCAAACCAACGAGGAACAGTTAAAGGGAGTGGTGAGAGCCAATGCATTGGCTGGAAGAATTGCACTGTCTGCTTTTTATTTAAAGCGTGGTGATTTTGATCTAGCACAAAAAGAAATTGAGCTTGCTAAGAAAGTCCAGCCAAATCATCAGCTTATCGCGCTTATTCAAGCAGATATCTACTTGGCGACCAATCAATTTGATTCTGCGCAGGAAACGATATTGGTGCGCCAACGAATAACACCTGAAAATCGTGCTTTAAGTTATAAATTAGCTGAAATTTATATTCGACAGGGAAATTTTGTTGCTGCTGAAAGGTTGGCGAATAAATTTATCCAAATCAATAATCGTGATACGCAAGCATGGTTCATTCGACAACAAGCGGCAAATTTAGATATTAAAAATCCTTTACGTACTGTAAATGTATTGCGATATCGGGCTGAAGTTGAATATTGGAAGGGAGCGGAAGAGAATGCGATTCGCTCACTCATTCATGCTCAGCGTTTAGCCAAGGAAAATAACTCTATGAGTGCAGTCATCAATCAAAGACTGCGGATGATGCAGGATGAGCGTCAACAAAAATTATAAGAGGTTTAAATGATAAAAGGTCAATGCTTATGTGGAAAGGTGCAATATATTTATCATGGTGATCTTGAGAAAAGTATCTTGTGCTATTGCAAGCACTGTCAGTTGGCTCAAGGCGGTTTTACTGCATGGAATAGCCCGATCCCGCTTGAAAACTTCGAGTTAATTTCTGGTGAAGATGTGCTTAAGTCTTATTTTCATACCGAGTTAAAGGCAAGAGTATTTTGTGGTGAATGTGGAAGTCCTTTATATTCACATCGACTTGATTTACCAGGCGTTATACGTTTAAGGCTCGGTTCTGTGGTTGAAGGGAAAATACCGCCACCTTATGAAGAGTTTTTCCAGGAATACAAACCTAACTTTATTGAAACTATTCATTCTTAGTGATTAGATTGTTTTAGAATGATGAATGAATAAATATTTTAAATTATGTGATTGAATCTAATAATGAAATTGCCACTATTTTTTATGATGTTGTTTGGGGCAGGTGTGTTCACTCATGCGGAAACACTTCCTGTTAAATTTACACAAGAAATTGAAGTTGTATCACAAAAATATAATGCCGATATGAGGTATTTTCTAAAAATGCTAGCACCAAATACAACACATTTTAGCGTTGATCAGACTCAAAGATATTGTGTCATTGTTGGAACTTATGTCGATGGTTTTTATCAGGTGGTGGATAAATATCGAAAGGATTTACCATTTTCCTACTCTAGAATGAGTAAACAGGATGTTGTTGAGAAAGTGAAGCGATCTAAAGAAATGCAGATTTTACAAAGATATAATATTCAATGTGAGTTTAAATAATCAGAAAGTGAAAAACTAAAAGTATTGTTGTAATAAAATCAGGGATACGTGATTTAGACTGGACTATTTAATGACACTATTAAATAGACCAAATCAAACATAATACGAAAACTTAAGAAAGTTGAGCTTTAATTTTACTCGAAACTTGTGCAGGATCGGCACGTCCGGCTATGATCGGACGTAGAGAATTCATCACCTTACCCATATCTTTCATGCTAGTAGCTTGTTGCGCAGCAATCGTTTGCGCAATAATTGAATCAAGTTCTTCCTCAGTCATAGCTGCTGGTAGAAATTGAGATAAAACCTCAACCTCGGCTTGTTCCTTACTAGCTAAGTCTTGTCGATTAGCGCTTTCAAAAGCTTTAATCGATTCTTTACGTTGCTTGATTTGTTTTTCAATGACCGCGAGAACTCGACTATCATCTAGTTCTACGCGTTCATCGACTTCGATTTGCTTAATTGCTGCTTGGAGACTACGAATCACCGTTAACTTATCCATTTCTTTAGCACGCATTGTTGCTTTCAAAACGTCAGTAATTTGGTTTTTTAAAGTAGTCATTTATATATCCGAGCAGTCAATCACAAATTAATCTTAGTAAAGGCGAGTAGTACGTACTGATTCACGCGCCAATTTCTTTTGGTAGCGTTTAACAGCAGCAGCTTTTTTGCGCTTACGTTCTTGAGTTGGTTTCTCGTAGAATTCACGTTTACGAACGTCAGCTAAAACACCCGCTTTTTCGCATGAACGTTTGAAACGACGGATAGCTACGTCTACTGGTTCGCCTTCTTTCAATTTAACTTGTGGCATGAAGAATCCTCTAGTTTATGGATAAGACTAAGCGCCGAATTGCGCTGAGTCACAAGTGAAGGTCAGTATTTTACTCATTTACATCTCATATCACAAGTCTATAATAGCTTTAGCAATATTTTGAAATGGGTTAAAGGCAATTTAATGATCGTTTTAGGCTTAGAAACGTCGTGTGATGAAACTGGTCTCGCACTCTATGATAGCGAAGTCGGCTTAAGAGGACAGGTGTTATATAGTCAGATTAAATTGCATGCTGAATATGGTGGTGTGGTACCTGAATTGGCATCACGGGATCATGTTCGTAAATTAATTCCTTTAATCAATCAATTACTTGAAGAAAGTCAAATCAAAAAATCTGAGATTGATGCAGTGGCTTATACACGTGGTCCAGGCCTAATGGGTGCACTCATGACCGGAGCATTGTTTGGTCGTACGCTTGCATTTGCGTTAAATAAACCAGCGATTGGTGTGCATCATATGGAAGGGCATATGTTGGCGCCTCTTTTATCAGCCACTCCACCGGAATTTCCGTTTGTCGCCTTGTTAGTCTCGGGTGGGCATACACAATTAATGGCGGCATATGATATTGGTCATTATGAAATCTTAGGTGAGTCGATCGATGATGCAGCGGGTGAAGCATTCGATAAGGTTGCTAAGATGATGGGGTTGCCTTATCCAGGCGGACCAAATATCTCTAAACTTGCTGAGCAAGGTGATGCCACTGCTTTTGAATTTCCACGTCCTATGTTGCATCAAGGTTTGGAATTTTCATTTAGCGGCTTAAAAACAGCAGTTTCTGTCCAAATGAAAAAATTAGGTGAAGAAAACCGAGACGCTGATATTGCTGCGAGTTTTCAAGAGGCTATTGTTGATACATTGGTCAAAAAATCAGTTAAAGCATTAAAACAAACTGGTCTTAAGCGTTTGGTCATTGCTGGTGGTGTGAGTGCCAATAAGCGTCTTCGTGAACGTCTTGAAGCAGATTTAGCTAAAATAAAAGCTCAAGTATATTATGCTGAACCAGCTTTATGTACGGATAATGGCGCCATGATTGCTTTTGCTGGATATCAACGCTTAAAAGCAGGAGAGCATGATGGCTTAGCCGTGACAACGACGCCACGTTGGCCGATGACGGAACTCAAAAAACCTACTGAAGCATAAATGTTTGGTCACGAGAAAAAAGAGGCTTATAGCCTCTTTTTTTTATATTTACATTATTGAAAGAATTTGTATGTCTTCTGGTGAGAGTTGAAGATTCACTGCATTTGAAAATTGGGTAATTTGTTCAAGGTTTGTTGCACTGGCGATTGGTGCTGAAATATGCTTTTGCGCAAGTAACCAAGCCAAAGCTACCTCAGCAGGTGCCGCATTGTGGCGCGATGCCACTTCTCTGAGCTTATCTAAAAGGTTTAAGCCTCGCTCATCAAAATATTTTACAAGCGTATCTGCACGTTGACGCCCTTGAATATTGTCTAATGACGAATATTTCCCAGATAGAAATCCACTAGCCAGACTATAAAAACTTACGACACCAATTTGATGGCGTTCACAAATGGGTTGCAGTGTTTGTTCGAATATATCGCGATCGTAAAGATTATATTCAGGTTGAAGAACCTGATAATGTTGCACACCAATCTTTTGTGCAGCTTGAATAGAAGCGTCTAATTGATCAGCTGAAAAATTAGAAGTGCCATAGGCACGGATTTTTCCTTGATCTTTGAGCTTTGAAAATGCGGATAATGTTTCCTCATGAGGTGTGTTTTCATCAGGCCAGTGTGCAAAATAAAGATCAAGATAATCTGTTTTCAAACGGCTTAGAGAGTCTTCAACTGCTTGCATAATCCATCGTTCAGATAAACCTTGATGGCCGGGAATCCCCATATCTAAACCGACTTTAGTAAATAGCACGATGTCTTCACGTTTACTTGGATTTTGTTTTAACCAATTACCAATGATTGTTTCTGACTCGCCGCCATGATTGCCTGGTGCCCAAATGGAATAGAAGTCTGCTGTATCAATGGTGTTAAATCCACGCTCATACAGTGCATCTAAAATTTTGAAACTTTGTTTTTCATCAACCGTCCAACCGAATACATTTCCTCCGAATACGATGGGTGAGATGAATAAATCAGTTTGTCCAAGTTTTCTTTTTTGCATGAAACATCCTAGGTAGAATAATACGACTTATTCTAGCTATATAGGATTCGTCTATTTCTCGCTATCCAAATAATGTATAAACATTATCCAATGATTTTGACAAAAAAAGAGGCAAAAAGCCTCTTTTTTAATTCTCTATGTATTCAAGCAGAATCAGAAACGATAACCTGCGCTGATGTTGAACCCATCAAATTTAGCCCCATCAACTTTAGTACCTTCATAACCGATATTGATCGCATATTGCGGAGCAGGATTAATATTAATACCAATACCATATGCAAACGCTGTTTCACTTAGATCCATGTTTTCGTATATGTTCAAGGCGCGATATGAACTTTCAACTTTTGAATGCGCGATCCCGACAACACCATAAACACTGAAATTCTCATTAAGACGATATGCAGGGCCTGCTAGCAAAGAAAAATGCTTTACATCTGTATCTTGGCGTTCACCTGGTTCAATCCAAGTTTCATCACCAGTTTGATACGACATTGTTGCCATAACGCTTAAAGGAGTCTCGAGTTCATAGCGATATTGAGCGTGAACACCACGAATATCAAACGCATTTTCAATTTCAGACTGAGCATAACCCAATGAAACGGTGTGTTGTTGGGCAAAAGTTGTCGTTGTTAAAGTGGTCATCGAGAGGATTAAACCCAATTTTAAAAATTTAGTTATCATGGCGCATGCTCATTATTTGTGATTTATTTATCATTAAATGCTAAAAATGGCGATCATTTTTTGGCAAACTTTATTGTACTGTCTATTTTATTATTGTAAATAAAAACTAAACAAATAATTTTATTTTTATTATAAATGGTGTGAGAATGTATTTATTGACTCGCAATTGAGTTTTTAAATCGTTCTTTTAATGCAATATAGTGGGAATGCTGTTTAGCTTCATCCCATTTCACTTTAAAAATTCGTGCTGCTGCAGCCTTAATAGCGTCTTCTTGTTGGCGTGGTAGTTCTTCACGCCCGTGAGCACCACTTAAACCTTTTTTGTCATTAGGTACAGGACCTTTATATTTTTTCCACCTTTATGGTTGGCATAACGTCTCGCTCGGGTATAACCCATTTGTAAAAATTTACGAGCCATATCTGCACCGACAAAATCATCGACTGCTAAATATTCAAGAAAGAGTTGATAAATCTTATTAGAACTCTCTCTAGCTTTATCTTCATCTGCAAATTTCCAAAAAGGTAGAATTTCAGATTTGTAGGGTTCGACGAGTAATACACCCTGTTCACCACGACCAATTCGATAGAGTTCCGGTCTCTCTCTGAAATTAATTTTTTTAAAGTCCAAAGAGTAATCAAAACTTTGAGAGTTAACACGAGAGCTTCTACGTGGGATGTTATCGAGGTCTTTATGATTGTAAGCCATCACATTCTCTTTTGTAGTTTTAAAAATATATTAGGTGATCTCAAATGAAAAACGATTATAGAATTGTGAGTGATATTTTAAAAATGTGATTAGTTGTTTTAAAGAGATGTGCTAAACACGTGAAAGATTGAAATTGAACTGTATTAGAAATCAAAACAACGAATTAGACTATGGACGATAGCGGGGCGAAATTAAGTTTTAAACTTAAAATCTAGCAGACACAAATGATTAGACATGACGATGCTCTATAAGAAACATTTTGTCATATAAGTTTTATATCTATGAATTAATCTAAGCGATACGTATAAAAATAATTTTGGAAGTCTGATTGGATCTTATCATCATCATTTTTGGCTATCTATATGGTCGTAAATTTCATCCCAACAAGTACATTGAACAAGTATTTTTTTTAGCCCTGATTTTATTTATATTTTTTTGCACTGTTTACGCAGCGCCAAACCTACTCGCATTAGAAAATCCTAGAGCTGTTTTGAGCAAGCTAGTTATTCTCGCACTCGGGGTATGCGCATTTACTTACTGGTTTAGTTCACTATTTTATAAGAAGAAACAGCAGGAAAACAGCAAACGTAAAACAATCCAAATTAAGGATATCATTAAAATATTGACAGTATATCTTTTGCTTATTTTGGTGTTTGTGGGAGGGATCTTCACTTATCGAATGGATTTAATAGATGAGCAAATAGCTTTAAGTATTCAAAACGTTCTGATCTACATTATTCTATTTTTGATCGGAGTCTTTATATCAGCATTTAAAATCAAAACATTGCAATGGCATGATTTTAAACTCCCAATCATAATGGTATTGGCAAATACAATATTTGCCTGCTTTATGCTGATAATTTGGAAGGAAAGTGCTGTATTGCTTTCTGGATTCGGTTGGGCAAGTCTGTCTGCTGCTATGATTTCACAAAAACTAAATCCCTTATTGGCAGTTCAAGCTTTAATTGTGGATATGATTCGAGGGATGTTTTCCATCATTTTTCTACAGCTTTTTGGAAGACATCAACCACAAGCAGCAATTAGCACCACAGGTGTACTGTCCTGTGATGCATTCTTACCGATGATTAAGCAACATTGTGGTGAGCAATATGTGCTAGATGCGTTTAAAGCGGGACTATTGTTGTCGCTGTTTTGTCCATTGAATATATTTATTGCGATTCATTTTACCCAAAGTGTGACACGTTAAACGGTAAAACACCTCAAAGACAGTGATTTTGGCAATCACTAGCATACCATCACCATTAATATATCCGGCATTGTGATTCAAAAAAAATGCAGCATCCTCATTCATGTTATCGTGTTCATGCTTACAACCGCGTGTTCCTCCAAGGCCATCGTTATAAATAAAAACATGGCCAGATTTTGAAAGTTGATAATTGAATTGCTGAGAGAATAGGGTGCAAAGGTCTTGCATTTCTGTATTGTTATCGAGATTTAAGCGAATAGGCCATGTATTTTTTTTGAAAGCATATCGTGTAATTGCACGATAACTTGAGGGATGTAAACACACAGCAAAAAAATACGATGGTGCTGGGTGGCGGAGCATTTGAGAAATAATGAAATAAATGTATTGGAATTTTAACAGATTTGATTTTCGATAGGCGCTAAGAAGACCTGCTTGACCACGAAAAACATTCATTGTCTGGTCATTCTTTTTGACTTCATAACGTTGCATACTTAAAAATCCAACAGGTTTTTCTTCATCAAAATAGATCAAAACCCGTTTGCTTGCAGCATCATCGGGGGCATAGGCTTGAGCAATATCATTCAAATCACAACCCTCTGGTGTCATGAAGATCGCTTGATGAAGCGTTTTTAATATATTTTGAACATCTGGGGATTGTGTATGTTGGTTACTATATTTTTTAATTTGGAGCATGGATGCAGCCTTTTTCTATAATTATTTGCGTCCCTCATACTATTTTTGAATTGTTAAGTTTGGGTTACATTAATTTTTTCGAAAAACAAAAAATGGTTGTTATGTTATATTGTTTTAAATTTAAAATATTTTTTTAATTTTTATTTATATAATAAATTTTATTAAAATTAATAACTTAAAGTAATATTCGCGATTTTTTGATTTAAAATTTTTTGATATCGATAGAGAGCAATAAGTTAAATTGTTAATTTTATCTTTATAATTATTCATGAATAATTTATTAACTTTTATCGTAATAAAAGCTAATAACTTAGATTAAAGAGTGAAAGTCGAGAAACTAAGACGTTATTCCATCTTAGTTTCTTATTGCAGAAGCTGATGTAAATGCTTAATCACGCTTTAATTGAGTAGAGCCGATCCAATGTTTTGAAAATTGGAATGCGGAACGACCTGAGCGTTGACCTCTGGCTTGGCACCAACGTAGCGCCTCAACACGTACTTCAGGCGTCATTTCAATATCAGATTTTTTTAAATAGTGCTCTACAATCTCTAAATAAAGATTTTGATCCATAGGGTAGAACGAAAGCCAAAGACCAAAACGATCAGACAATGAGATTTTTTCTTCGATCGCTTCTTGCGGATGTAATTCAGTATATTGAGGCACGTCCACTTTAGTGATCGGGGTGTTTTCATGCATAAATTCTGGGAGTAGGTGGCGGCGGTTACTGGTCGCATAAATAATAAAGTTGCCAGAACCTGACTCTAGTGAACCATCTAACACACTTTTTAAACTACGATAATTTTCGTCTTCAGCATTAAAGGCTAAGTCATCACAATACACGATAAATTTTTCAGGACGACCTTCAATAATTTTTTGTATTTCTGGTAGGTCTGACAGATTATCACGCTCAATTTCAATGATGCGTAAACCACGGTCAGCATATTTAGACAGTAAAGATCTCACAATAGATGATTTTCCGGTTCCACGAGATCCTGTCAATAAAATATCGTTTGCAGGTAAGCCTTGTAAAAATTGTTCAGTGTTTTGCAGTATTTTTTCTTTTTGTTTTTCGATACCTTTTAAATCATCAAGATGAATTATTTTAGGTTTTTGAATGGGGATCAGCCGTTTATTTTGCCATTTGTATCCTAGTGCTGAGAAATCAATTTCCTGACTCGGTTCAGATAATGTGTGATTAAGTTGATCAATAAGTTGAGAAATTTTTGTTAACAGTTGATCTGGTAGTTCTAGAGTCGCCATAGTTGTTTGTGAAATACAATTCAATAAAATCAAGTTTAATCTACATGATGACGACAGCGATGTGAACTGATCTAAGGTATAAATCTATGCTGACTGGTCGATACAAGAAATAAATTTTATTAAGTTGATTATTTTGTGCTTTTTTTGCATAGTTTAAAAACTGAACAAAACTAATTGAACTAATAAAAATCAAAGGACTAGCTCAATGATTTTAGGCAATCGTAGTCAAATTAATCCGCATCAAGCGTATCGAATTAAAAAAATGCAACATGAGCTTGAACGTGCGGAGAGCTATGAAGAGTGGAAAGACATTGCCTTAAAGCTGGATGAGGAGACGGGCGCTCAGGAATGGAAGTTTGATAATACTTCACCCTATTTTGATGCTGAAATTATATCGCATCGTTTAAATCTCTTACGCCGTTACAAGCTGAATCATCGTGTGTTTGATCTTATCTATATTTTGCGAGAAGGCTTGAGTCATGATGTCGCCAATATTGGTCATCCTATGCTGTTCACACAAACATATATTGGCACTAAAAAACTTATTGAGGACTATATCGAAGAGGTTTCACAGAGTTTAATTTATATCGCTTCGGATGAATGTTCAGGTTTGACACATCAAGAAAAATTTGATTTTTTTAAAAATTGTCAACTGACCTATGGTCAACCAGCAATGATGTTTTCGGGTGGGGCCTCATTAGGTTTGTTTCATACAGGCGTGTGTAAGGCGCTGATGGAACAAGATTTGATGCCGAAAGTTTTATCAGGTTCGAGTGCTGGTGCGTTAATGACGGCGATGTTAGGCGTTTCTGATCAAAAAGATATTGATCAGCTGCTGACAGGAGAGAGCTTTTATAGCGAGGCATTCCATTTCAGAAGTTTCAAAGAGTTGCTTAGAGGAAATGGTGGTATTGCTGATGTGCGATATCTTAAGAAATTTTTAGTGGAAAATTTAGGGGACTTAACATTTCAAGAAGCGTATGAAAAGTCTGGACTTGATATCAATATTAGTGTTGCACCTTATGATGTCGCTCAGGAAGATGCTCGTATCATGAATAAATATACTGCACCAGATTTACTGGTGTGGAGTGCAGTATTGGCATCATGTGCGGTTCCTATCTTATTTCCTCCAGTACGACTGACCAGTAAGCGTTATGATGGGGTGCATACACCATACTTGGCAAGTATTCGTTGGGTGGATGGCAGTGTGAGAAGTGATTTTCCACAAGAGAAAATGGCTCGTCTCTACAATATTAATTACACCATTGCCAGTCAGGTGAATCCACATATTGTGCCATTCATGCAAAGTGATGCGGAGCGTTTTAGAACAGATCTACTCAGCTGGCCGCAACGTTTAGTGCGTAAACATGGTAAAACGATTGCGATGGATGTCATGAATTTCACTCGTGACCGAATGGGCAGTGTGCCGACGATTAGACGACTATTGGATCACGGTTATGGTATTGTTGATCAGCGTTATTATGGTGATTTAAATATTGTAGGTAATTATAGTCTGCGACATTATCATTATATGTTACAAAATCCGCGACCTCATTTGTTTAAAGTCCTTCAAAGAGAAGGGGAACGGGCAACTTGGTCAAAACTGTCCAGTATTGAAACACATGCGCGTATAGGAAAAACCATTGAACACTGTTTGGATATGCTGACGCAACTGAAACAGCAAAATGAATCTCTTGAAAAACAATCTACAGTGGCAAACCATTCAGCCTCTGCTCAGGCAACCGGTTAATTCTGAACAAAGTCAGCAGTATGGTCGTCTAATTTATTGTATCGAAATAGACGACCAAACGTATTGGGTTAAGCGACAACAGCAGGGTATCAGTTCACAGCATGAGCAGTGGTTCGACAATGAGATAAAACACTACCAATCACTCAGTACTCGCTCTTCAAAGATCTTAGTGCCGTTTGAGATCGTGTATGACGAAAACAGTAGATTCAATACACCTACATCAAAACATGATTCTTCATCATTGATTCTGATTGAAAATGCGGCGCCGCTATTTGAAGTAGAAAATTCTGTCTATACTCAAATGCAGACCTTCCCACACAATGAGTTTTCAAATGTGGTCAATTTATTATTATATAGTCTAGATGCATTACTATCGATTCATGAGCAAGGATGGGTTCATGCAGATCTTAAAAGAGAACATTTTAGAATATTGAATGGTCAACCCAAATTAATTGATTTTGAACAGATGTTTCACTTTGAGTGCCATCCTCAAGTTTCTACACATGGAACACCAAGGTATATGGCGCCTGAGTTGTTTCATGGTGAGTCAAAATCACAAGCATCAGATATATATGCACTCGGTATTATTTGGTTAGAATGGTTAAATCAGTACTCAATCCATAAAAAAAGCTATATAGATTGGGCAAAATGGCATTGTCAGCAATTAAAAGTTGAAATTATTAGGCCTTTTTCTGACTTAACACCAGTACTCCAGCAGATGTTGATGAAAAATAAATCACAAAGATTGGACAATATTTATCAATTAAAACAGATATTAAGCGAATTTGTCTAAAGAAAAACCAGTAAAATGGATAATTGTTTTATATTTAGTCAAACAATAAGGTTTTTCAAAAAAAGGGCTTGTCATGAGATAATGATCTCTATAATATACACAGCCATCGGGGACGTGGCGAAATTGGTAGACGCACTGGATTTAGGTTCCAGCGCCGCAAGGTGTGAGAGTTCGAGTCTCTCCGTCCCCACCAAGTAATTTACTAGGTGGAATGACCGAAGTAAGTGAAATAGAGGATTGGTGTAATGGTAGCATGACGGTCTCCAAAACCGTTCGTCAAGGTTCGAATCCTTGATCCTCTGCCAAGTTTTATGAAGCTCAGTAATATAATTGAGTATTCAAAGGGGACGTGGCGAAATTGGTAGACGCACTGGATTTAGGTTCCAGCGCCGCAAGGTGTGAGAGTTCGAGTCTCTCCGTCCCCACCATATTAAGGCAAGGTTTGATACCTTGCTTTTTTATTGCCTATATTTTTATATAAATACAGGCTGAAATATCTAAACATAAAAAAAATCGCCTACAAAGAGGCGATATTAATATTTAAATGATCTATTCAGTATTCATTCCTTTGAATTAAGCTGAAATTAAGCCTTCAAGTGATCCTCGAATTCTTCACCTAATTGCATTGCCAACGTATTTCCAGATAAGTCACATGTCACTAAACCATATTCTTTTTTAAAACTGAAAGTGAAGCCTTGGTTATCCTTTAAATTTCGAACGGAATAACCTAATTTTTCTAACCAAATTCTGAATGCAATTAAATTTTTTGCTTTGACCACTTTCTTCATGAGACAACTCCTTTGACTAATGAAATATTAATAAGGTTAATGATGTTGTTTTTAAAGGGTTTGAACCTAAATTAATGTAAATATATTTTAATTCTATAGAAATGTATATATTTCATGCAATTAAAAGACAGAATTTGATCATGTTGTTAAAGCTTTAAGATAAAGAAGAGAATGTATTGTCTGAAGGGTTTAAAAACTGAGCGAATATCGCTCAGTAATAAACATCTGTAATTTGAACAGATAATGCTAAATTTAGAAATTATCTTTCATTTCCCGAATACGTTTAAATTCTTCAGCACTGTTGACGCGCAAGAAAGGATTGGTCTCAAGTTCAATTTCAATGGTGGAAGGTAAGGTTATTTGATTTTGATCTCGAAGTTTCTGAACTTGTTCAAATCGTTCTTGTAGTGCCTTATTCTCAGGTTCTACTTGTAAAGCGAATTGTGCATTTGAGAGCGTGTATTCATGGGTACAGTAGACTTGAGTTCTTGGAGGGAGCGCTGACAGTCGGTTAAGTGATTGATACATTTGTTCAGCCGTTCCTTCAAAAAGGCGTCCACATCCCATTGCAAATAAGGTATCTCCACAGAATAAACTGTCGATTTCATCTGCAAATATTGCGATATGACCTAAGGTATGGCCAGGAACAGCGATGACGTCAAGTTTTAAGTCATTAAAATAAAATTCATCATTATGATTGAGTGGACAACTGATAAATGGAATTTTAGATAATTCTTCGCGTGGACCATAAACTTCAATATTTTTTTCCGCGATTAACTCTGGCACACCACCAATATGGTCTTTATGCCAGTGGGTAAGCCATATTTGCTTAAGTGTTAAACCATTCGAGTCACAATAGTTGACCACCAAATTGGCTTCTGTAGGGTCTACCACTGCAATTTCTTGGGTTTCAGTATCTTCAATAATCCATATATAGTTTTGTAGCGCATTGTTAACATCAATTACGCGAACTTGATAACGCATCCTAAACGATCCTAAAACATGTGACTTATTTGATCTCATCCTAGATCAAGCTTATCAAATTGTAAAATTCACCCAAATTTTAAACAGCGATGTATTGTAAATATTGATGTCGAATTTGATGAGGTGCATCGTTGTTAGCTTAAGATTATCTGATCTGATGAACAAATTTCGAGTAAAAAGTAAATGAAGATAAAAGTGAGATTGAGTGCTTGCATCAGCGCAGTGATGAGTTCGATTGTTCTTGTTGGTTGTATGCAGAACTCTCAAGTTGGTCAACTGCAAAAGTCTCAATTATACGAGCGTCCAAGCAGCTGTAAGGTCAATGAGACAATTGAACGTAAAGCGGTTCCTCAAACACCTAACCAAATGAGCCTTCCGAGTTTTGGGCAAGAGGTTATCGGTTGGGCAACAGGGCCAGAAGGTGCTCAAGCACGCTTAGAAAGTGTATCTAAGCAAGACATCCATCAGTTTAAAGCTCAAGGTGTTAGTTTGGAAATGATACGCGATTGGCAAGCGTTTTATAAGCATGAAGCAAAGCGTAATCCATGCAATCCAACTGCGCCGTTACGTGCGCAATTAATGGAAAAAATCGCTTCACTTTGGATGGATTGATATTAAAAAAGATCTCATTTGAGATCTTTTTTTAAATTTACTATCGCATTTTGGCGAGTTTTCCACCTGTCATTTGCACCAATTGAACTAATACTAAAAGCACAATAACAGTGAGTATAACGACACTGGTATCAAAGCGTTGATAACCATAGGAGATCGCAAGATCACCAATGCCACCTGCACCGACAGCGCCAGCCATGGCTGTTGCACCAATTAAGCTGATTGCAGCTGTAGTTAAATTGAGAATGAGGGAACTGCGTGCCTCAGGTAGAATAAATTTGAAAATAATTTGTAGGGGTGTTGCGCCCATAGCTTGCGCTGATTCCACGATGCCTTCGTTGACTTCAAGGAGTGAAGTTTCAACCAGACGACCAATATAAGGTCCTACATAAATGGTTAAAGGAACAATAGCTGCCCATGTCCCAATAGAAGTACCCACAATCATTTTTGTCAGTGGAATAACCGCGATCAGGAGGATAATAAACGGGAGGGAACGTAATGCATTCACAATAGGGTTTAATCCATAGTAAATCACACGATTGGCTAAAATCCCGTTTGGTCGTGTAACAAGTAGGGTTATCCCTTGAATTAAACCCCAAATCGTACCGAATAGCATTGCAAAGAAAACCATATGGAAGGTTTCTTGTAGGGCTGTCAAAAATTGATCAATTGAAAGCGAGCTTTTCCAAAAAGGTTCAGTAATTTCTGTTAGCCATTGAACAATCATATCTCTCATGCACGTACTCCTGATTGTTCAACCTTAACGCCATGTTGTTGGAAAAAGCTGATGGTTTCTTGAATAATGTCTTGATCACCCAGTAATTGCACAAACATTTGTCCAATCACAGCGCCATTAATTTCGGTCATGTTGGCAAATAAAATATTGAGACTAATATCAAATCGTTTGATGGCAGCTTGTACAACAGTTTCTTGTGCTGAAGTACCTAAGAACTGCAAGCTATAAATACTGTGGTGATTTTGATTTTCTAAATTATTTAAAATATTGATAGGTAACTGCTGCTGTAAAACAGTTTGAATAAATGTTTTGGTCGTCGGGTGTTGAGGTTGACTAAAGATATCGAGAGTACTGCCGTGTTCAATCACTTTGCCTTGTTCCATAACTGCAACAAAGTCGCAAATCGACTCAATAACATCCATTTCATGCGTAACCATAACAATGGTGATTCCTTGCTCTTGATTAATTTTTTTCAAAAGGGCAAGTACAGACTTTGTCGTTTGAGGATCAAGCGCTGATGTTGCTTCGTCACAGAGTAGAATTTTTGGATGATTGGCAAGTGCCCGAGCGATACCTACACGCTGTTTTTGACCACCAGAAAGCTCATCTGGAAAAGCATCACGTTTATGTTTTAAATCGATAAACTCAAGTAGCTCATCTAAGCGTTTTAGACGCTCAGCTTTACTCCAGCCAAGGAGTTTCATTGGCATTTCAATATTGGCTGCAACGGTTTTGGTTTGTAGTAAATTGAAATGCTGGAAAATCATACCAATATTGGCGCGTTCTTGACGTAATTTTGAAGCGCTCAAAGCAGTGAAATCTTGACCGTGGATGATCATTTGACCTTGATTGGGTCTTTCTAGTAAATTGATCAAACGGATCAGTGTACTTTTACCTGCACCACTATAGCCTATAATTCCGAAGATACTTCCATCTGGAATCGTCAGATTAATATTGTCTAAGGCGTGAATAGTTTGGCCTTTAAGCTGATAATGTTTACTAATATTTTTAAATTCAATCATAACGTCAAGAACTATTAAAAATGAAAAACAGGCAAATTAAATTTGCCTGTTAAAAATACAGAAGTCTAGAATTATTGAGCTTCTGTGAGATATGTTGTTGGTTTATCAACATTAACCTTAGTGCCACCAAAGTTTTCTTTCACATATTGCTTAACTGCATCTGTATGATATAGCTGACCTACCTTTTGCAATACAGGATCATTCTGACGCCCTTCAGCTACAGCCAATACATTCACATTCATTTTTGTACTTTGATCGATTGGCTCGTAGTAGATCGCATCTTTTAATACGTTCAAACCACCTTCCATTGCTAAGGTGTTGCCTAATACAATGGCATCCACTTCATCTTTCACACGTACCGCAGTTGCCATTTGAATCGGTTTGATGGTGATTTGTTTAGGATTCTCAGTTACATCAGAAGTAGTGCCTTTGACATTGTCAAATTGAGGTTTTAACTTTACTAAACCAGCAGATTGCAATAATAAAAGGGCACGTGATTCATTAGCACCATCGTTTGGAATTGCAATGGTCGAACCTGTTTTGAAATCATTTAAATTTTTAACTTTGCTTGAGTAAATCCCCATTGGCTCAAGATAAGTCGTAGATAATGGCGCAATTTTTTGAGTATTGGCATCATTGTATGCAACCATATATGCATATGATTGGAAGGCATTGATATCAATCTCTTTATTGGCTACCGCAGTGTTCATTGAAACATAATCAGTAAAGTTTTTAACATCTAACTTTAAACCTGCAGCTTCAGTTTCTGGCAATTTTGCAATGAACTTCCAGATATCTGCATCTGAACCTGTAGAAGCGATTGTAATGGTATGAACTGAATCTTTATTCGTGTTGTTTGCAGCGGTTTCTGGAGCATCTTGTTTTGAGCATCCAGCGATACCCACTGATAGGCCCAAAACTAAACCAAGAATTTTCTTCATGATATTTCCTGAGTATGTTGAAACGATCTTCAACTTACATATGCAGTGAGGTGAATAGTGAAATGAACTGTCCTTGTTTCAAGAGCACTTCAAGCTATTCATCTGTTAGAGATAATTCGGTATTTAGCTATCAATTATTTAAGCATTGATAACAAAAAAGTTGGTTGATGATAACAATTTTTTTTTATTCAATATAGTGATGTTAATGAACTAGCTTAGCATAAAGCGTCATATACAATTTATGAGAATGTATAAATAAACTTTAAATATCATACTTATAATTTGAGTGTTTAAAATTAGAAAGACCCGTTATCAGCCGAACACCTTATAATGATTTAATATATCAATATGAAAAATATGGATTTAATTTAATTTAGAAATTTGCTTGGTAAGATCATTATTGTATTTCTGCCGATATTGGCTAGGGGGCATACCAAACCAACGCTTGAATGCTCGTCTGAAATTTGAGGCATCGTGATAATTAAGAAGCATACTAATTGTTTCAATCGTGAGTTGCGTATGCTCAAGAAAATAAGCACTTTGCTGTGCAAGAACTTGATCTTTGACTTCTTTAAAGGTTAAACCTTCTTTTTCTAAATGACGAGCTAAGGTTCGTTTGCTCATGAATAATGAAGAGGCAATCTCAGATTCATTTTTGGGATCTGATAAATGCTCAATCAGTATTTTTTTGACACGAAACTGATAAGTATTTTGGGGTGTAAGAAGTTCCTTAAGTACATTTTCACATTGTTTTTTTGCAATGAGATAGTTCTCCTGACTTGCTGAAGCATTCGGGATTTTACACACAGATAAAGGTATCTGAATGCCATCAAAAGATTGTGAAAATGCGAAATCACATTGAAAAATTTTTGTATAAGCAGCGTGGTAAGCAGGTTTAGGATAGCTAAAAAGCAACTTCGCCTCAGTTAATGGCTTACCTAAAATAAATTCAGCACACTCTTTAAATACCACCATGCAAGACTCGATCATGCTTTGATATACAGGGGTGGAGCAATCGATATTAAATTGAATTTTACAATTCATCTGCTGATCACGCTTTTCGAGAATGACTTCTGCAAATCCAATCCGAGTAGGTAGATAATGTTGAATCGCTTCAAGTGCAGCATAGAGGTTTGGGCAACTGTGCATCAAAAAGCCCATTGCGCCATGAGTCGTTGGTTTAAGGCGATGTCCAAGTTCTAAACCGAAGTCGGGAACATCTGCCATGTTCAATGCATTGTCAAATATACGAATAAAATCAGATGCTGAAATCCGTGAATCTTCCTGTTGAATAAATTCAGCAGTCAGAGATGTGCCATTCAATAAAGTTGGGAATACACGCAGCCCACCTCCCAATTGTTGCGCAATAATTCTGACATATGCGCAGGGAATCAATGCCCGAATTGCATTATCGTCCTGATTGCTATGTTCTATTCCTTTAGACATCATACTCAAGTCCAGATAGCGTGATATTGATCTTTCTTAAATCTAGCCTCATTAGAGCTGCTAATTTGAATTAAAAGAATGTCAAAAAATGACTTATTAATGTCAAAAAATGACCTGATTGTGTATTTTTTAAATTCTATGCTCAAACACAGATCATCAGCTTAATGGAATAAAGGCTGAATATAAATTTAAAGATGAGATCACATAGGACACATTGTCATGAATAATTTAGTCAAAAAAATGAATGCTGTTCGAGTAGATTTGGTGAATTTTAGCGCTCGCTATATTCCCTTAGAAAATCACATCAAAGCTGCCCATGTATACCATAAATTAAAAAGTAGCCTATTTAAGAATCCTGATTTTGATCACATTCAAGAAATTCAACTTCCAGATCCAAATGTTTGCCCCTTACAAGAGCTTGATGTCAGTAGCCCTTTTTTATACAAGCAAGGTGTATGGAAGGATACTTTTAAGCGATTACGGAAAGATGCGCCGATACATTATCAATCAAACAGTTTATTTGGTCCTTTTTGGTCGATGACACAGTACGAAGATGTCATGTACGTTGATAAAAATCATCAGCTCTTCTCTTCAGAACCGATCATTATGTTGGGTGAGCAACCGCAAGGTTTAGAACTTGAAATGTTTATTGCGATGGATCCACCGAAGCATGATATTCAGCGTAAAGCTGTGCAGGGGGTTTTTGTACCTAAAAACTTAAAAGACATGGAAAGCTTGATTCGGAAACGTACCCAAGACGTACTTGATCACTTGCCTTTAAATGAAGCTTTTGACTTTGTAGATCGAGTATCAATTGAGCTGACTTCAAGAATGTTGGCGACATTGCTAGATTTCCCTTACGAAGAACGACGTAAATTGGTGTATTGGTCTGAAATTGCATCTTCATCGCCAGGTACGACAGGCGGTACGATGACCATTGAAAATACTTTTGATGGTTTAAAAGAGATGGTGAGAGATTTGTCACAACTTTGGCATGATAAGGCTGCACGTATAGAAGCAGGTGAGGCTTCAAGCTTTGACTTGATGAGTATGCTTATTCGGAGTGATGAGACAAAGGATCTGATTCAGCGGCCATTAGAGTTTCTGGGGAATTTGGCATTATTAATCGTAGGCGGGAATGATACGACTCGTAACTCGATGTCGGGCGGGGTTTATGCAATGCATTTGTTCCCTCAGGAATTAGACAAGCTGAAGAATAATCCTGATCTGTTGCCTAATATGGTTAGTGAGATTATTCGTTGGCAGACACCATTGGCGTATATGCGCCGTGTAGCGACTCAAGATCTAATTTATAAAGGTCAGTATATCCGCAAAGGTGACAAAGTTGTTATGTGGTATGCGTCTGCTAACCGTGATGAAACTGTGTTTGAAAATGCGGATGAATTTCGTATTGATCGTGAAAATGTGAAAAAACATCTATCATTTGGTTATGGAATTCATCGCTGTATGGGTAGTCGTTTGGCTGAGATGCAATTGACTATTCTTTGGGAGGAGATTCTCAAACGTTATGACAGAATTGAAGTGCTTGAAACACCTGAGATTGTTCAGTCTAATTTTGTTCGTGGATATTCTAAGATGATGGTAAAGCTGCATCCTAAAGTAAATCAGGAATAAGGAAAAGCTCTTTCTAAGGGTTTAAGGACTACTTTAGATTATGATTTAACTATTTATTAATTATTGTGTATTTGTTGAAATGAATTGGAATGTTAGATATTGTTGCAAGCAATATAAATATTTTCAATAAATCCTAATATTAAGCACAATTTATAATTATGAGGTAGTGATGGGTAGTTACATTGAGTCTAATCTAGCTAGAGACGAAAAAATATTAGAAAGGGCACATGTGTCTTGGATGTCTCAAATTGGCTATATTATTATAGGGGTATTATTGTTACCTATGGCTGGAATTGGTCTAATTTTTATTTTAGTAGCTATTATTAACGTATGGACCACAGAGCTAGCTATAACGAATAGAAGGATTATTGCTAAAACTGGGTTAATTCGCCGTAATACAATTGAACTTAAAATCAATCGTGTAGAGAGTCTTGGTGTAGATCAAGGTATCCTAGGTCGCATATTTAATTTTGGTTCAATTATTGTTAGAGGAACTGGTGGTTCTAATGCCCCAATTCCATATATTGCTAAACCATTAGATTTTAGAAAATCAGTCAATCATTATCTTGATGAATTAGATGATAAAACATCAATTGAACTTTAAGAAATTAATTAAAAACCCCGCACAAAGCGGGGTTTTTTAATACTTAAACTGTATTAAGCATTTTCACGAGCAATCGCGCGGTAACCAATATCTTTACGGTATTGAACGCCGTCAAACGTTACTTTTTGGCAAAGCTCTAAAGCTTTTGCTTGTGCTTCACCAATGGTATTACCAAGTGCAGTCACGCAAAGGACACGACCACCAGCAGTTACGATGTCACCATTCTCATTGGCTTTCGTACCTGCATGGAACACTTTCGCATCTGCCATTTCCGTATCTAAACCAGAAATCACATCGCCATTGCTAGAGGTTTCAGGGTAGCCCTTGGATGCAAGTACGATACCGACAGTTTTACGCTCATCCCATTCAGCTTCTGCAGGAAGTTTACCTTCAATACCTGCTTCAACTAAATCAACTAAAGATGATTTTAAACGCATCATGATCGGTTGAGTTTCAGGGTCACCAAAACGACAGTTAAACTCGATTACTTTAGGCTGACCTTGTTCATCAATCATCAAACCTGCGTATAAGAAACCTGTATAAACGTGCCCGTCTTTTTTCATACCTTCAACGGTAGGACGCATCACTTCATTCATGGTTTTTTCAAAAACTTCAGCCGTCACAACAGGAGCAGGAGAGTAAGCACCCATACCGCCCGTGTTAGGACCTTGGTCACCTTCAAAGATACGTTTATGATCTTGTGACGTAGCCATAGGTAAAATGTTGTCGCCATCAATCATACAAATGAAAGATGCTTCTTCACCTGCCAAGAACTCTTCGATGACAACGCGTGAACCTGCATCACCAAATTTGTTGCCTGCAAGCATGTCATCAATTGCATCGAATGCTTCTTGATTGGTCATCGCAACGATCACGCCTTTACCAGCAGCAAGACCATCAGCTTTGATCACGATCGGCGCACCATTTTTCTCAACAAATGCCTTAGCAGCATCGACTTCTGTGAACACGTCATAGAAAGCCGTTGGGATGTTGTGACGTTTCAGGAAGTGCTTCGCAAATGCTTTAGAGCCTTCTAATTGCGCTGCAAATTGGGTAGGACCCCAAATTTTCACACCTGCAGCGCGACAAGCATCGACTACACCATTTACAAGCGGTGCTTCAGGACCGACAACAATCAGGTCCACGGCATTATTTTTTGCAAAGTCGATAATGGCAGGGTTATCTAAAATGTTAAGTGCTACATTTTCACATTTTGGTTCAGTTGCTGTGCCCGCATTACCCGGTGCAACGAAAACTTTAGCTACTTTTTCATCTTGAGCGATTTTCCATGCTAACGCATGTTCACGACCGCCATTACCCAAAACTAAAATATTCATCGGTTCATACTCCATGAATCGAAAATGACATAAAGTCCTCAACTAAATGAATAGAAGAGGACTTTAGGCAAGATTAAAAATCTCTTATCAGTGTTATAGGTGACTTATGAGAAGTCATCATGACACGAACCATTAATTAATGACGGAAATGACGCATGCCAGTGAACACCATTGCAATACCTGCTTCGTCAGCAGCAGCAATCGTTTCTTCATCTCGCATTGAACCACCCGGTTGGATGATACATTTGATACCTGCTTTAGCAGCGTTATCAATACCATCACGGAATGGGAAGAATGCGTCAGATGCCATTACTGCACCTTCAACGACTAAGCCTGCATGTTCAGCTTTGATCGCAGCAATACGAGCAGAGTTTACACGGCTCATTTGACCTGCGCCCACACCAATCGTTTGACGGTTTTTAGCATAAACAATCGCGTTTGATTTAACGTATTTCGCAACTTTCCAAGCAAAGATCATGTCATCAATTTCTTGTTCAGTTGGGGCACGTTTCGTCACAACTTTAAGATCATCTTTAGTAATCATACCTAAGTCTTGATCTTGAACAAGTAAACCACCGTTTACACGTTTGTAGTCCATTTGTGGAGCACGTTCGTCAATTGCTGGTAATTCGCCACATACAAGTACACGTACGTTTTTCTTCGCACCAGTAACTTCTAATACGCCTTCAGCAACGCTTGGTGCAATGATCACTTCAACAAATTGACGATCAACAATAGCTTGTGCAGTTGCAACGTCTAATTCACGGTTGAATGCAATGATGCCACCGAATGCAGATTCTGGGTCAGTTGCATAAGCTAAATCATATGCAGCTTTAATGCCTTCTAAAGAGACTGCAACGCCACATGGGTTTGCGTGTTTTACGATTACACATGCAGGTTTAGCGAATGATTTAACACACTCTAAAGCTGCGTCAGTGTCCGCGATGTTGTTATAAGAGAGTTCTTTACCTTGTAACTGTTTAGCAGTAGAAACAGATGCTTCAGTTGCAGCAGGGTCAACATAGAATGCAGCAGATTGGTGTGGGTTTTCACCGTAACGTAAATCTTGTGCTTTATTTAATTGCGTATTGAATGTACGTGCAAATTGATCAGCTTGACCTTCTTCTTTACCAACGCGAGCGCCTAAGTAAGATGCGATCATACCGTCGTACTGAGCAGTATGTTCAAATGCTTTAACTGCTAAGTCAAAACGAGTTGCATAAGAAAGTGAGCCTTCAGCTTTAAGCTCAGCAACTACAGTCGCATAGTCAGATGCATTTACAACGATACCAACAGCTGCATGGTTTTTCGCAGCAGCACGAACCATCGTTGGACCACCGATGTCGATATTTTCGATTGCATCAGCAAGTGAGCAGTTAGGTTTTGCAACAGTTGCAGCAAATGGATAAAGGTTTACCACAACTAAATCGATCGCATCGATGTTGTGTTCAGCCATCACAGCTTCATCTAGACCACGACGAGCCAAGATACCACCGTGGATTTTCGGATGAAGTGTTTTTACACGTCCGTCCATCATCTCTGGGAAACCAGTGTGCTCTGAAACTTCGACTACAGCAATATTGTTGTCACGTAACAACTTATAAGTACCGCCAGTAGATAAAATTTCTACCCCTAGAGCAACAAGGTCTTGGGCAAATTCAACAATGCCTGTTTTATCAGAAACAGAGATTAATGCGCGTTTAATAGTCATGATTTAGTCACAGTTATCAAGAATTAAAACAAAAAAGCTAAATAGCAGGTAAAAAAAATGCCCGCGGAAGCCGCAAGCATTTTATCATTTATTCACTCATTAAACCGTGAGCTTTCAACTTTTTACGTAAAGTACCACGGTTAAGGCCTAGAATCTCAGCAGCGCGAGTCTGGTTGCCACGTGTATATTCTAACACTACAGATAAAAGAGGTTTCTCCATTTCTGCTAAAACCATGTCATAAACTTGAGATGGTTGCTCGCCTTGCAATTGTGCAAAATAATGGCGAACTGCGCGATCTACGTGAATACGAAGAGCGACATCAGATTGTGCAGTAAAAATAGGAGATTTGCTATTCATGCGAGTTAATCCGAGAATCAATAATCACTTAGGGTAAAAGTGATTTTGTGGTCAAAATAAAAAAAACGAGCTCCGTTTTAGGTCCTAAAACGGTCGACTCTAAAACAAGAACAATTAGCTTGCCACAACTAGAGCAATTGAGTGAAAAATAAGCGTAACAATAGTTTAATATTTGTTACGGTTCCACATAAAACAAAAAACATCCCTGATGCGCTGAATAAAAAAATTAAGCACATGAACAGAACTGTATTTATTTTGAGAAATTGCGAGGAGTTTGCGGTACAAAGCTTTCGTGGCGCGTATCATACCATTGTCTATGAAAAAGTGAGCAAGAAAACTACATTTTTTTTAATTTTTTTATCGTTTTTTTTGATCTTATGGTCGTATAACTTCCAATTTATAATTGTCAAACTCAGATTGAGAAAAATTTATACTAAATTTGAAACCAAATGGACTGTCTTGAGGAATTCGTGTAATTCCATGCAAACTTTCTACTAAATATTCATTGGGTGCTTTAATAGAGGATGAAATCAATTTACCTTGTTGAAAAATGCTTATTTTCAAGAGAGGCAGTTTTAGCCCTTTGCTATATTCGTTCACCAAGTGACCTGAAAAAACAGTGGAGATCACTGATGTTGACTCAATATTGAGGTCTTGTACTTTTATATGGGTATAGCGTTCATCAAGCGTGTCACAATTAAATAAGTTACATGCTGATATAAATGCCTGATTTAGCGCAGGTGAGCGTTGCAATACATTTGGGTTAAACCATAAAAATTGAAAAACCAGTAATAACGCTAAAATTGTATTTACGATCGCCCATGTCGCAATATAAAGCCTAGTTCTTGGTTTCGATTGGCTATTGGCATGGATTGATGATGAAAGATTTAAAGAAGGGTAGTTGGTAATCGGATCATGATTGAACGTATTTAAGTTATTTAAATACGTACGCAAGGTTATGTTTGAATTTGCAACTTTACGATCGAAAATATCCAATAGGTGTTGTTCTTGTTTGGGTTCAATTACATCTTCAGATGGTGCGGTACTGTCTTGGGCTTCTGTGATTAAAGGTTCAATCACTTTCGGTTGAGGATTGAATAGATGTAGAAGCGCATTAAACTCAGCAGAACATTTAGGACAACAAACCATACCCTCGGCAACAGTTAACTGGGTGACTGATACCTTGTAAATTGTGGAGCAATTTGGGCAGCGGGTTTGTTTATCACTCATATCTTAAATTAAGCTCTACTTATTTATGGCGTTTCCCAGAAAGACGGTACCAATTTTCATCACGCTTTTCTTTGTCTAATATATCAAAAAATTCAGCATAAACACGAGAAACATCATCAACTTGCTCTTCAATAATACCGGCTAGTGCGAATTCACCCTCAGGTTGAATGAGTGTTGAAAACTCCTCAGCAAGCGCCATCAGTGGGCCAGCAAGAATATTTGCGACAAATACATCTGCCTTTTGCTCACCAAGTGTTTGATTAAATTCTTCAGGTAAGCCGACATATAAATTTTCGAGCACGCCATTTAATTCAGCATTTTGTTGTGTAGCGAGTACAGCTTGAGGATCAATATCTGTCGCATATACTTTTTTTGCACCAAGCAATAGGGCAGCAACACCTAGAATGCCAGAACCACAGCCGTAATCGATGACGATTTTGTCTTTTACATCGGTTTTACCTAACCATTGTAGGCAGAGGAATGTTGAAGCATGATTACCTGTACCAAAAGCTAGGCCTGGATCTAATTTAATATTGACCGCATCCGCTTCAGGTGCTTCCATCCACTCAGGCACGATCCAATATTTTTCACCAATTTGAATTGGCTCATATGCATCCATCCAAGTGCGTTCCCACTCTTGATCTTCGATAAACTCATAACGTAAAGGCGCTTCAGGCATCTGGTCTTTAATGAAAGTTTCTAGTGCGACGACATCGATTTCTTCATCATCTTCTTGAGCGTAAATACCCGTTACGATGACTTTGTTCCAAAGCGGAGTCTCACCTGGAAGTGGTTCTAATAACGCTTGATCTTCTGCATCATCTAGCGTCACACTGACTGCACCAAGAGATAATAATAATGTTTCAGTAAAATCAACTTGTGCTTGATCGACAGTAATATGGATTTGTAACCACTTCACAGTAAAAAAACCTAAATATGCAATACGAGAGTTAGCATTGTACTGTATTCGCTTTAAGAATGCAGATAAAACCTGAAGCATAAATAAAGGCACGATTACAGTGCCTTTAAGATGAGTTGGTTAACTCAATTAATATCAGTTAATTTGTGAGTGGTTTTGAGTTAACTCAGCCGGATGGTCTAATGGTGCAAAACGATTCAGCAACATGCCGAAAATAGCAGCGAAGATATACATAAAGATTGAATAAACAGCTGCTGGCATCGCAATTTCGCTGCTATTCATTATCGTGATTGCAATCGCCATGGCCAAAGTACTGTTATGGATACCAATTTCAAAAGCACACGCTCTTGCTTGAAAACTCGGTACACCAAAGAAGCGTGGTAGAAAATAACCAACGCTAAGACTTGCGATACAAAATAACGCTGTTGCCAAACCAATTTGAGCAAGATAATTCATAATGTTGGCACGTTCAGAAAGTACTGCACCGACAATAATTAACACTAAGAATACAACGGCAAAAATACGCACTGGTTTTTCTAGTTTGGTTGCAACATTTGGAAATTTGTAGCGCACAAACATACCGAGGGCAACTGGAATAAGAATAATGGCGAACACTTGTAAAATTTTACTAAATTGTAGACCAATTTGAGTTGAATCCTGAATGAAATGTGTGATTGCAAAATTCACGATAAGCGGCAAGGTCACTGCAGCAATAATGGCATTAATCGCAGTCAAGGTAATGTTGAGCGCAACATCACCTTTGTATAAATAGCTAAACAGATTGGCTGTCGCACCCCCTGGTGAGGCAGCAAGCAACACTAAGCCGACAGCCAAGTAAGGCGAAAGATTGAGTATTTTACATATAATAAATGCAACGCCAACCAAAATGACGAGTTGGGAAAATAATGCGATGAGCACTGCTTTAGGGTGTTTACGAACGCGTAGAAAATCTTGAACAGTGAGTTCAAGTCCTAAACCCGCCATCACAATTGCAAGTGCTAAAGGTAAAAAAATCGTAAGGATCCCTGTGTCCATAAATTCATCCTGAATTTTGTTGTGTTATTTGTAAATAGATCGTTATTTTTAATTTGGTTTTATCGTTATCAATAAATAAAAGCAACCAATTTTTCAATTGGTTGCATAAATGGTCAAATTTAAAAAATTGGGTTAAGACGCTTTTGGCATCGGTGGCGCATATCCGAGTGCACATTTGCCTTTATATTCTTGACCTTCAATATTCACGGAAACACTCGCTGCATCAGACTTACAAGCTGAATTAAGCTGCTCTTCATTTCCTTTTAAATCTTTACTTTGGGTTGGGAAAAATTGAGTTTGGCAAGTACCATTCCAAATGATTCCTTTATACGGGAAACTGACAGCATCACCTTCGCTTTTACCCTTACATACGCTTTGGAATTGTTTGGCATTATAGGCATTATCAACTTTGTCATTCGCAATACTCATACTACTTACGCTTAGACCCAAACAACATAACATTGACATCGTAAATAACTGGACTTTCATGTTCGTATACTCTTGTTAAAAAATATGACATGAATATGTTGAAAAAATAGTCAAATCAATGGAAGGGCAATGCTGTAAATAAATTTTCTAAATTGTTAAAAAATCACTTAAATCTGCAAAATTTATAAATTTTAATATCAATATGGTTTATATTATTGGACTTCAAAAAAATTAGAATTAAATTGTTCTCGATTGTCTCAAGGCAAACAAAATTTGCTATAATTTTCTGTCATTATTTTTATCTCCTCATATACCACTATGCATTATCCTAAAGTTTACGATGTCATTGTTATCGGTGGCGGACACGCTGGTACAGAAGCAGCGCTTGCTGCGGCACGTATGGGTCGACAGACTTTACTCTTAACTCATAATATTGAGACTTTAGGGCAGATGAGCTGTAACCCAGCGATTGGTGGTATTGGTAAATCACACCTTGTTCGCGAAATTGATGCCTTAGGTGGTGCGATGGCACTCGCTGCAGACAAGGGTGGTATTCAGTTCCGTATTCTGAACTCACGTAAAGGTGCTGCAGTTCGTGCAACGCGTGCGCAGGCTGACCGTGTACGTTATAAAGCGGCTATTCGCGAAACATTAGAAAACCAAGCCAATCTTGATATTTTCCAACAAGCAGCAGATGATCTCATTGTTGACGGCGATACCGTTAAAGGTGTGGTAACACAAATGGGGATTCGCTTTGATGCGAAAACAGTCGTGTTAACCGCTGGTACATTCTTGGGTGGCGTGATTCATGTTGGTCTTGAGAAATCAAGCGGCGGTCGTGCAGGTGATCCACCTTCAATTTCTTTAGCGCACCGTTTACGTGAGCTTCAATTGCCAGTAGGTCGTTTAAAAACAGGTACGCCACCACGTATTGATGCACGTTCTGTAGATTTCTCTGTCATGACACCACAGCCGGGTGATTTCCCATCACCAACGATGTCATTTATGGGTGATGCATCTATGCACCCAGAGCAAGTCAACTGCTACATCACGCATACCAATGAAAAAACACATGAGATTATCCGTGGCGGCCTAGACCGTTCACCGATGTATACTGGTGTGATTGAAGGTGTAGGTCCACGTTACTGTCCGTCAATCGAAGATAAAATTCATAAATTTGCCGATAAAGATTCTCATCAAGTATTCCTTGAGCCTGAAGGTTTAGATACTCATGAACTTTATCCAAATGGTATTTCTACATCTTTACCGTTTGATGTGCAGTTCGAGTTAGTACGCTCAATCCGTGGTATGGAAAATGCGCACATTCTTCGTCCGGGTTATGCCATTGAGTATGATTATTTCAATCCACAAGCGTTGAAATTTACTTTAGAAACTAAAGCGATTAATAACTTGTACTTCGCTGGTCAAATCAACGGTACGACTGGTTATGAAGAAGCAGGTGCACAAGGATTACTTGCAGGCCTGAACGCTGCACGCCGTGCGTGGGAACAAGAGCAATGGACACCGAAGCGTGATGAAGCGTACATGGGTGTATTGGTTGATGACTTAATCACTTTAGGTACGAAAGAACCGTACCGTATGTTTACCTCACGTGCGGAATACCGTTTGATGCTTCGTGAAGATAACGCAGACCAACGTTTGACGCCAATCGGTCGTGAAATGGGTCTTGTGGATGACGAGCGTTGGGCAGCATATTGTGAAAAAATGGAAGCGGTTGAGCGTGAAACAGGTCGTTTGCAACATCTTTGGGCTGCACCAAACAATCCAATGGGTAAAAAATTCGTTGAAATGACAGGTGCGGATCTTTCTAAAGAATGTTCAGCAATTGATTTATTGAAACGTCCAAACATTACTTTTGCTCAAATTGCGGAACTTACTGGTTCTGATGTTTCTGCTCAAGTGGGTGACCAAATTGAGATTGCGGTGAAATACGAAGGTTATATCAACCGTCAGCATCAAGATGTTGCACAAATGAAGCGTCTTGAAGAAACCAAGATTCCAGCTGATTTTGATTATGATGTAGTATCTGGTTTATCTCGTGAAATTACCTTGAAACTCAAAGAGGTTCGTCCTGAAACTCTTGCTCAAGCAAGTCGTATTCCGGGCGTAACACCTGCTGCTGTTCAATTGGTGATGATTACGATTCGTAAGAATGCACAAACTAAAAAATCTGCTTAAGCCTGTTGCAGTCCAAAAAACCCGCTTGATGCGGGTTTTTTTGATCCTCATATAACGATTTATTCATAAATAAGATGAATAATTTATTATTTATGTTTAACAAGAATAGAGATTAATAAAGAAATTATGATTATTTCTCAATCCAAGTTGATGTCGTTATATTGATTCTACGTTCACAACAAAGAGGAAAGGCCATGACGATGAAGCGTATTCGTTATAATGGTTATGAAATTGCATGCTGCACGATGTAAATCATAATCCAACGACATTGAAAAATGTACGTGGGCTAAAGGGGAGTTTAGTTCACGTATTTAAACTCAACACAATTAGAAATCAGCGCAATACTGAAAATATGATAATAAAAAATCTTCAGAGCCAATTTGGCTCTTTTTTTAATTTTCAATTTCATGAACGGCGTTAAATACATCGAGCGGTTCTATACGAATGATTTTTTTGCCGAAGCTTCTGAGCCACCAAACCAATTGTGAAGTAAAGGGCACATTAGCCACCACTTTAAAGAGATCATCGGATACTTGTGTAATGGATTGATCTTTACTGAGTTGGCTTTCGGAAAAGTAAAGTGCATCAGCTTTATTCATAAAGAGTTCGAGTTGAACGAGCTCAGTGGGTTTATTGAAATCAACTCTAAAGCCGAGCGCACCAGATTCAATGTAAGCATCAATATCAAAGTCAACAGGGTGTAAGGCGCGTTGTTCTAGAACTTTTGCAGATTTAAAGCGATGTAAAGCAAAGGTTTGAACTTCTGATTTGTCATGTCGAGTACAAATCAAATAAATGATTGAACCCTTTTGAACCAATGCGAGCGGGTTTAAGGTATAACCACGTTCTTCACTTTCAGGTCCACGCGCACGATATATGCATTCGATCTGTTTATCTTGTAATAGACCTTCGTAAATAGCTTGCTGCGCATGTTTCTCTACAACAGGAGGGATCAAGGGCTGGCTTGCTGGGACAATACGAACTCGGTTAATCCACTGACGTACATTGTTTTGTGTAGATAAGCTGCGTTTTGCAAGCTCGAACCAAGGGTTCATTTCCTCAATTAAGCTTGGAGGAAGCAAATGCTTCAAATGCTCTTCAACCATCATGAAGGTGACGGCTTGTGAGCTGGTCATATGCGGCAAGCTTTGAATTGGGGCATCTGATCGCCAACGCCAACCTTGTGGTACAGTTTTATTACTCTCAATAGGAAATCTTTGAGAAATTTGATTTAAATCACGTTGAATGGTTCTTAAACTGATTTCAATACCTTCTCTTTGCAGGGTCTCTTGCAACTCTCGTGTACCCATCCATTTGCCAGTGGTTAAACGTGAAAGAATTTGCCACTGTCGATATAAGCTATTCGATGTTTCTTTTTCTTGAGAGGACATAATCAACTAATGAATAAAGAGAAAATATTTTTCAAACACACAATAAAAAATCTTTAAGAGATAAGCAAGCATGGAAAGTGAAGCTGTTGAGTATATTTCGATACATCTTTAGGCCATTTTTCGTTGTGAATGCTTCAAAAATGGGGCATTAATAGATGAATAGGTAAATTTTTGGCATTGAAATTGCTTAATTTTGTTTACAATTGATAACAATTAAGAGGTATGTATGCTAAAAGAGGAAAAAGATACCACTTCAATTCTCGCAAATTTTAAGGCTGATCATACCGTCGAAGCTTTTGAAAAATCTATGCAGATCGAAGTTAAACAAAACAGCACTGCGTACTTGTTCGATCAACTTAAATCTGAATTTTATAATGAACTTTTAGATGACAAAACTATTGGATTAGAGGCATCTAGCAAAATCGAAAATTGGTTATGTGAAAGAAGCTTGGATGAGCTGAAATCATTAAATCATCAAGCGAAGGAACATTTCCTCTATCAGGGCATTACATTTACAGTCTATGGTGGTGCTGAGGGTACAGATCGTATTATTCCTTATGACTTAATTCCACGTGTAATTGCCAAACAACAATGGCACAAAATAGAGCAAGGCTGTGCACAAAGGGTGCAAGCATTGAACTTTTTTTTAGATGATATTTACCATAATCAGGCGATTTTAAAAGATGGTTTAGTGCCTGAGCTGCAAGTGCTCACTCATGAGGCATACCAACCATTGATGTATAAACATTCATTGAAAGGTAAAGTTTATAGTCAAATTAGCGGAATCGATATTATTCGTGATCAGCAAGGTGACTTCTTCGTACTAGAAGACAATTTAAGAACACCATCAGGCGTGTCTTATATGTTGGAAAGTCGAAAAATTAGTGAAAAAATGATGCCCGAACTTTGTAAGTCATCAAATTTACAAGGTGTAGAGCAATATCCTCAACTTTTAAGACAAATACTCGAGGAAAATGCTGAAGTAGATAAACCATTTATCGTGGTGCTTACACCCGGCCGATATAACAGTGCATATTATGAGCATTGTTTCCTCGCACGTGAGATGGATGTTCCTCTAGTTACAGGTCAGGATTTATTCGTTGAAAATGCTAAGGTCTATGCCAAAACCGTTTGGGGTAAAAAACAAGTCGATGTAATTTACCGACGCCTAGATGATGGATTTCTTGATCCATTGTGTTTTATGCCAGACAGTACATTAGGTGTACCTGGCCTAATGTCTGCTTACTTACAACACAATGTCGTGATTGCGAATGCGCCTGGCACGGGGGTAGCAGATGACAAATCAATCTATCCTTATGTCGATAAAATGATTAATTACTATCTAAACCAGAAGCCAATTTTAAATAACGTACCGACTTACCAATGTCGTGAACGTGAAGAACTCGATTATGTACTTTGTAATTTAGAAAAGTTAGTGGTTAAAGAGGCGCAAGGTTCAGGCGGTTATGGCATGTTAATTGGTCCTAAAGCGACCGAACAAGAAATTGAACAATTTAGATTAAAGTTAATTGCACAGCCGCATGCTTACATTGCACAACCAACTTTAGCGCTTTCAGTCGCTCCCACTTTAACTGAATTCGGCATCGCTGAACGCCATATTGATTTAAGACCGTTTATTTTAAGTTCACCGTATCGTACAGAAATCGTGCCGGGAGGTTTAACCCGAGTTGCGATGCAAGAAGGGTCATTAGTTGTAAATTCGTCACAGGGTGGTGGCATTAAAGATACGTGGGTTATAGATCCGCTACATTCATAAATATACAACCAGGAGCTTGTCATGATTATATTAAACAGCAATGCGCAAAATATATACTGGGTTGGCCGTTATTTATCTCGTATTCAACATTTATGTGGTCAGTTTCCATTTCAAGATGATGTTCAAGCATTGCAGTATGCCCATGCTTTTTGCTTACCTGCTTTTAATGCGTGTTCGCTCAATGAGCTGATTCTGAGTAATGATCAGCCAGCTTCTTTTTTTCAACAATTTGAATATGTGAAAAATAATATTCAAGATTTACGTGGTGTATTGTCAGTTCAGGCTTATTCAGAATTAAAACAGATGGTGGATACAGCGACACAAAATGCAGGATTAATTTGTACTGTTGTTGATGAGTGTAGCGATATTCTAGAAGCTGAAAATGAAGACATTTTTCTGTTTTTTAGTCTAGGACAATATTTCGAAAATCTTGATCGTGAAATAAGATTGAATCAGGATGTTAATTCTACAATCAATTCTTTAAGTGTTGTGATTGAACTGTTGAAGTCTAAAGGATGGGACAGCTTAGATGAGGCTTGGCAACATCTTTTAGCGCATCCAAATGCTAATAGCTTTTACCAATTGAATGATCAGGTGCAATGTTTATTTGAGGTGGATGCATGAAATTGATGATTAATCATCAAACCCATTATCAATATACGGAAACGGCAAAAAATAGTATCCAATATATACGAATGTGTCCTCAATGTAATGCTCACCAAAAAGTAGATGCTTGGTCAGTGAGTATTCCTGGTCATACGGTCGAAGCAAAAGATGCCTTTAATAATATTTGGATCACTTCGACTCAACGCTATGCATATCAAAATTTAAGTATTATGGCGCAGGGCATTATTGAAATCGATACAGTTTCAGAACAAGCTATTGAGTCAGAAGTGCCAGTCGGTATTTTTCTACAAATTACCCCAGCGACTCAATGTGATGCTGAAATGAAAGCTTTTGCAGCTCAGCATGTGAGTAAAAAGACTCGTGATGAATTAAAACATTTAAGTTCTGCATTGCTTGAGCATATGCCATATATTTCAGATTCTACTCAAGTGAATACTACGGCAATAGATGCATTCCATCATCAACAAGGGGTATGTCAGGATCATACTCATGTATTTGTAGGTATGTGTAGAGAGTTAAATATTCCTGCGCGCTATGTTTCTGGATATCTTTACGTTCCGGAAATGAGTCATTTGGCGAGCCATGCTTGGGCTGAAGCTTATATAGATGGAGTTTGGTATACATTTGATGTTAGCAATCAGCTCTATACGCCAAGTTCACACATTTATATTGCATTAGGGCGTGATTATTGGGACGTTGCACCTATCAGAGGTGTGCGAGAAGCTGGTGGCGTGGAGAGTATGACGACCATCGTTCAGGTATTACCGTGTTAGAACAAAATTTAGAAGAGATATTTCAATGACCTATTGTTGTGCTATGCGTTTACGTGATGGTTTAATTTGTATCAGTGACACGCGAACAAATGCAGGTGTAGATCATATCTCTGTATTTCGTAAACTCTATCTTTTCGGTGTTGAGGGTGAGCGTTTTATCAGTATACAAACTGCGGGTAATTTGGCGACGACACAAGCCGTTATAGGACATTTGCAGAATCAGCTAGATTTAAAACACGAACCTAATTTGTATAGTGTGAATAGCATGTTCGAGATGGCTGAATTGGTTGGTCATACTTTAAAGCGTGTCATTATGGATGTGACTACTGATCAACTAGAGCAAAGTAATTATCACTGTACGATTTTACTTTCTGGTCAAATTCAAGGGGAGGATATTCAGTTATATAATATTTATCCTCAGGGTAATTTTATCAATGCGACGTCAGATACGCCCTTTTTTCAGATTGGGGAAAGTAAATACGGTAAACCAATTTTAGATCGTGCATTAAATTACAATACTGAATTAGATGAAGCATTAAGATGCGGTTTAATTTCATTTGATTCAACCCTTAGATCTAATGTTTCTGTGGGCTTACCACTAGATGCATGTATTTATAAAAAAGATAGTTTTGCGACTCCATTGTCTAAACGTATTCATGATGATGATCCATATTTTTCATCTATTAGTAAACTTTGGTCAGATACTTTGCGTCAAGGATTAAACGGTTTGCCACGGCCAACAGAAGACTATTGGCAATAATTTTGCTTTATGATTGAGTTTAGATTAAATTGAGTTGCATTGAATATTAAATCATTACTATAAAAATTAGGGGAAGCAATGCAACAGTTCAGTTATGCGAGTGTGTCGACTGCAGATGCAAGTCGCTTATTGATTGATGTTCGTGAAATCTTGAATGAAGCCCGTCATTTCAATTTTGAGCATCAAATTTCTGGAGCACTTTATTATGCAGATGGGCACTATTTTCAATGTCTAGAGGGTGATGAAGCCACACTAGATATATTGTTGCAAAAGCTTCACAAGGATAAACGCCATCATCAAATTCGCCTATTCCAGCGAAAAAATATTGAAAAAAAACAATTTCAAGAATGGTCTATGAAGTTTGTAGGACGACAAAGTCCAGTGAAGCAGGCTTTAATAGATATGGGATTTAGTCAATTTACGCCTACACAGTTTACACAAGATCAAGCTGATTATTTAATTCGATTTTTGACACGCGCTCAGGATACGGATTTTAATGAACTACAACGTAATGCTGTTTAGCATTACGTTGATTTAATTTGCTCATTACATTTTGAGACGCTTCGGACGTTGGCTTAATCGACATAACAACTCATAACCAATCGTACCATTCGCTTCAGCAACATCATCCACTAAACGATGTTTACCCCATAATTCTACTGGATCACCAATTTTCGCGTTGAGATCAGTGACATCTATGGCAATCATATCCATGGCAACTCTGCCAATCACTGGGGTTAATTGACCATCTAGTGAAACCGAATTCTCACGAATAAAAGCTCTTGGATACCCATCACCATATCCGATCGAGACAATTGCTAATTGCATAGGTCGCTGTGCAACAAAGGTTGAGCCATAACCTACAGCTTCACCTGATTGAATGACGTTAAGTGCAATAATCTCAGCACTAAATGTCATGACAGGTTTTAAATCTAGAGCGTGGACGTCACGATCTGCAAATGGCGTTGCGCCGTACAGCATAATACCAGGACGAACATAGTCAAAATGCAATTCAGGGTATTTATAAATTGCCGCTGAATTACAACATGAAGCTAAAATTGGTGCACAATCTTGTTTTACTTCAAGAAATTGAGATATTTGTTGTTCATTTAAAGGGTGATCAACATCTGCATTAGCAAAATGCATTGCAAGTACACAGGTAAAACCTTCATTTTTTAATTGATGAATAATCGATTTGATTACATCAATTTTGAAGCCTAAACGGTTCATTCCGCTATTTAATTTAACCCATACTTTTAGATTTCTGGCGATATAAGCATCTTTAACTTGCAACAACCACTGCAGTTGTTGAGGATGATGAACGATTACTTCAATATGTTGGTCAATCGCAATTTGCATTTCATCTTCAGAAAAAACACCTTCAATTAATGTGATAGATTGTTTAAAACCTGATTGACGTATTTCAAGTGCTTCTTCTAAACATGCAACGCCAAAAGCATCAGACTGGTTCAATGCGGCTAAACAGTCTGAAACGCCATGACCATAAGCATTTGCCTTCACCATACTTACAACTTTAGAGTTTGGTGCAAGTTGTTTCACGCGATTTAAATTGTATTGCAATGCGTGTGTGTCAATACAAACCGTTGCTTGGCGCACTCTAATTTACTCCTAGAGGCATGTGGAAAGGTTATATCTTTTAAACTGAAAAAAGATAATTGTGGTCAGATCAATTCGTGCGTTCTCAACTACGAATTGATCAAAGCAACATTACTCTTCTTCTTGGTTTTGCGCATAATATTCAGGTGATAGGTTACTGAAACGCGTATATTGACCTTCAAAAGCGAGTCGAACAGTACCAATTGGACCATTACGTTGTTTACCGATAATGATTTCGGCAGTTCCTGCTTCTTTAGACTCTTTGTTATATACCTCATCACGATAAATGAACATGATCAAATCGGCATCCTGCTCAATTGCTCCAGATTCACGTAAGTCTGACATTACAGGACGTTTATTTGGACGGTTTTCGAGTGAGCGGTTAAGCTGCGAAAGTGCAATCACAGGGCAATGCATCTCTTTGGCCAGTGCTTTCAAGCTTCGAGAAATTTCACCAATTTCACCCACACGGTTATCACCCATACCTGGTACTTTCATTAACTGCAGGTAATCGACCATAATGCAACCAAGTTTACCACCGTGTTGTTTGGCGATACGTCTTGCACGTGCGCGCATTTCAGTCGGTGGTAGGGCAGATGAATCATCAATATAAAGATGTTTTTCTTGCAGTTGAAGAATCGTTCCCGTGACCTTGTTCCATTCTTCGCCATCTAATTTGCCAGATCGCAAATGTCCTTGATGCACTTTACCAAACGAGGAAATTAAACGCATGGCAATAGAGTCAGCAGGCATCTCCATGGAGAATACGAGTGCAGGAAGGTTGCAATTGAATAGCACACTTTCGACTAAATTCATTGCGAAAGTTGTTTTACCCATAGATGGACGGGCAGCAACGACGATCATATCTCCAGCTTGCATACCTGATGTTTTATTATCAAGTTCTACAAACCCTGTGGTCAGACCTGTAATATTTCCATCAAGTTGTGATAATTCGTTGAGTTTATCGAATACATCTGCGACAACGGTATTTATTGCTTTTGGTCCTTGAGCTTTAGCATTGTTATTGTGTTGTTCAGCCAAAGAAAAGATACTGGTCTCAGCTAAATCTAAAATTTCACTGACTTCTCGACCTTTCGTGTCATACGCATTTTGTAGAATTTCATTACCAACTTTAATCATATTTCTCAAAGTTGCAAATTCACGTATTTTATTGGCATAAGTTTCAAGGTTATAAAAGCTTGATGGAGAATCCGCCATCAATTGCATTAAATATTCTTCACCACCAATTGCATCAAGCAGGTTCTGTTTGATTAACCAATCATTGACCAATACGGCATCATAAGGTGAACTTTCTTTAGAGAGTTTTTCGATCGCTCTAAAAATATATTTATGTCGAGTCGCGTAAAAATCATTCTCGGTTAATATATCGCTGACTTGTTCGAATGACTCAGCTACTGTCATGAGTGCGGCAAGAACAGCCTGTTCAATAGCAAGATTGTGCGGAGGCGTACGAAACTCTTTGAGTGCTGAAGATTCACTCTTTAGCAAATCTAACTCAGTGTTATTCGTATTTTTTTTGGCAGTCGCCTGAGACATATAAAACCTTGATTTACAATAATTACGAAAATGAAAAGGGGAGACTTATCTTAATGCAAAATGCATAAGCAAGACAGTGCAACAAATAATATCGATAACAAATGAAAAACTAAGTCCAAATTTCAGCTTGCTAAATAAAATTTTATAATTATTAGGGATAAAAAAAGAGCATGCAGATGCATGCTCTTTTTCTTTGCATAAAATTACTCAGATACGATAGTAACGAGAACTTCAGCAACAACATCATGGTGCAATTGGATTGCGATGTTGAATTCGCCAGTGTGACGAAGTGCACCGTTCGGTAAACGAACTTCAGCACGGTCAACTTCAAGACCAGCATTTGTCAACGCGTCAGCGATGTCACGAGTACCGATAGAACCAAATAGTTTACCTTCGTCACCAGCTTTCGCAGTGATTACGATATTTACTTCGTTCAATTGGTCAGCACGTGCTTGAGCAGCAGCTAGTACTTCAGCTTCTTGCTTCTCAAGTTCAGCACGACGAGCTTCAAATGCAGCAGTGTTAGCTTCAGTAGCAGCAACTGCTTTACCTTGAGGGATTAAGTAGTTGCGGCCGTAACCAGCTTTAACTGAAACTTTATCACCTAATTTGCCAAGGTTCTTAATGCGTTGTAATAAGATAATATCCACAGCTCAACCTCACTTATGATTGTCAGTGTAAGGAATCAACGCTAAGTAGCGAGCTTGTTTGATAGCAAGAGCTAATTGACGTTGGTAACGAGCTTTAGTACCTGTAATACGGCTAGGAACAATCTTGCCGTTTTCAGTGATGTACTGTTTTAAAGTATCGATATCTTTATAGTCGATATATGTAACGTTCTCAGCTGTAAAGCGGCAGAACTTACGACGACGGTAGAAACGTGCCATTGATGTTCTCCTTATGCTTCAGCAGAGTCTTGAGCTTGTTGTGCTTCTTCACGTTGAGCTTTACGCGCACGTTTTTCTTCAGCACTCTTAGCCAATAAAGACTCTTCAGTGATTGCGTTTTCACGACGAATAATAACGTTACGAAGAATAGCATCGTTGTAACGGAATAATTCTTCTAATTCATTAAGCGTAGTTTGGTTACATTCAACGTTCATTAAAATGTAGTGCGCTTTGTGAATTTTGTTAATTGGGTAAGCCAATTGGCGACGGCCCCAATCTTCAAGACGGTGAATTTGACCTTCAGCATCTTTAATGTGAGAGATATAGCGTTCTACCATACCTACCACTTGATCGCTTTGGTCTGGATGTACCAGAATTACGATTTCGTAGTGACGCATTGTCAGCTCCTTACGGTTTTATGCAGCCCCTAACGCATTTGTTAGAAGCAAGGAGTCACAAATAAATTTTATTGGTTTCAAAAAAACTTAATGTGTCGCAAAAAATGCGAAGCTGTATTGTAAGGATGTCGGCAGGGGATTACAAGAAAAATAAAGCAAAATATAACGACGAAGAAAATAAATTGGAATATTTAATTTTGAAAATTAACTTACTTTTAGAAAGTATTTGAAGGTAGTGTTGAGTATAGATATTTATAGACTGCTTAAAGCGAAGATAAAAAAAAGATAGAGGCTTCTCTATCTTTTAAAAAATGACAAGATTGTTTATTGGTGCAGTAGCAGTAAAACTAAAGCAAATACTAATAATCGTAATTAGGAGAACAGAGAATAAAAAATATTTCTTTGCCCATAATTGATCATTTTCAGCTTTAAATCCAATGATATTTAAATATAGCCAATAAACAGTCAATACATTGAGAATTATACAATAAAGCCAATTTGCATAGCCAAATACAAATAAAGCGTTCATTGAGATTGCAAATAGCACAATGTAAATCAGCGATTCGATCTTGGTGCGAACAATCGAGCGTGCAACAGGAAGAATCGGAATACCCGCATTTTTGTAATCATCAAAACGATAAATTGCAATTCCCCATGAGTGAGGCATTTGCCAAAATGCATAACCCAAGAAAATGAGTAGCGCACCTAAATCGAATTGATTCGCGACCGCTGTATATCCAATGACAGGGGGGGCTGCACCAGAAATACTACCGACCACAGTTTGGTGGATCGTTGTTCGTTTTGTCCATAAGCTGTAAAAACCAACATATATGACAAAACCAATAACTGCGAATAAAAAAGCGTACGCATTTACCCAAAACCATAAAATGCCAAAACCGAGTATGCCTAACAGCAAAGCAAAAGCTAATGCAATTTGAACAGAAATGGTTTTCTTAACTAACGCACGATTTTGTGTGCGCTGCATTTTTTGGTCGATGTCTTGATCAATAACGTTATTGACCACACATCCAGATGCAACTACGAGGGTAGTGCCAATGAGGGTAAGAAGCAGGAGAAGGAAATCTACTGAACCTTGGGTGGCTACAAAGTAGCCACCCAAAGTGGTAACAAAGTTACCAAAGAGAATTCCTGGCTTAGTCAGGAATAAGTACTTTTTAAACATGACAATCAGTTTAGATCATCATGTTTGAATGTAAGTAGTTCATGATCCATACAGAACCAACTAAAAGAACAGCAATAGTTAGAATTGTATAGATAAATGCAATCACGTTCCAACGTTGCTCTGAAGATGAGTTCATGTGCAAGAAGTAAACTAATTGTACAAGTACCTGAGCAACAGCTGTAATACCGATAACAGCAATAATTGCACCACGGCTGAAGCTATCAGTATTCATTGCCATGTAGAATGGAACTACAGTCAATAAAACAGAAAGTACAAACCCGATTGTGTATTGCTTTACGTTACCGTGTGATGCACCAGCAGCATTATGATCATGACTCATTATAATACTCCCATTAAGTACACTACGCTGAATACGCAGATCCATACGATGTCAAGGAAGTGCCAGAACAAGCTTAGGCAAGCAAGACGACGAGTATTGATTGTAGTCAAACCATATTTTTTGATTTGAATCATCAACACGATCATCCATACCAAACCAGAAGTTACGTGAATACCGTGCGTACCAACTAAAGTAAAGAACGCAGATAAGAACGCACTCACGCTTGGTCCATGACCAGCATGAACTAAATGATTAAATTCATAAAGTTCCATGCCGATGAAGATTGCACCGAATACAAATGTAACTGCTAACCAAGTTAGAACTTGACCAACATTTTTCTTGTAAGAAGCAAGTACCGCAAAACCAAATGTCACTGATGAAATCAAAAGTGCGAAAGTTTCAGTTAAAACGAAACCTAAAGAATCTGCAAAAAGATCCTTTGCACTTGGAGTGCCAGGTGGAATATGACTGCTTAATACAGCGAACGCGATGAAGAGTGTACCGAATAAAATCAAGTCACTCATCAAGTAAGTCCAAAAACCAAAGACCGTGATGTCTGTATCATCGTGATGATGTTCATCATGCTCGTGGTTTTCGTGATGAAGTACTTCAGCCATATCCTTAGTCCTTCTTCAAGTGTTTTTCGAGTAACGCATAACGTTCGTTTTCAATACGTTCTACTTCAGCAGCTGGAACATAGTAATCCACTTTCTTCGTGAATGAGCTCCAGATAAAGCCAATGATTGCAGAAACGAAAGAAACAATCGCTAACCACCAAATGTGCCAGATAAGCGCAAAGCCCATAACAGTGATGATCAGTGCAATAAGTACACCCGCAGCACGGTTAGTTGGCATATGAACATCTTCATATTTAGCAGGACGTGCGTAAGCTACACCATTTTCTTTGTCAGTCCAGAAGCGGTCGATACCGTTCGCTTGAGGCAGTACTGCAAAGTTATAGAATGGAGCTGGAGATGAAGTCGCCCATTCAAGCGTACGTGCATCCCATGGATCGCCTGTAACGTCACGAGTTTGTTCACGTTGTAAGAAACCAACAATGATTTGCATGATGAAACAAGCAATACCAATTGCGATTAATACAGCGCCGAATAATGCGATACCAACATATGGATCCCAGTCTGGGTTGTCATACGAGTTTAGACGACGAGTCATACCCATGAAACCTAGGATATACAATGGCATGAACGCGAAGTAGAAACCGAAGAACCAGAACCAGAAGCATGCTTTGCCCCAGAATTCACTTAACTGCCAACCGAACATTTTCGGCCAGTAGAAAGTAATACCAGCAAACATACCAAATACAACACCACCAATAATTACGTTATGGAAGTGAGCGATTAAGAATAGTGAGTTGTGTACAAGGAAGTCCGCAGGTGGAACCGCCATAAGTACACCAGTCAAACCACCGATACCGAAAGTCACTAAGAAGCCAACTGTCCAGTACATTGGTGATGTGAAGGTAATACGACCCTTATACATTGTGAATAACCAAGAGAAGATTTTCACACCTGTAGGAATCGCAATAATCATGGTCATGATACCGAAGAACGCATTAACGTTGGCACCTGAACCCATTGTAAAGAAGTGGTGTAACCATACTACGAATGCAAGAACTGTAATCGCGATCGTTGCATATACCATTGATTTGTAACCAAACAATGTCTTACGAGAGAATACAGAAGTAATCTCAGAGAATAGACCGAATGCAGGTAGGATCAAGATATAAACTTCTGGGTGACCCCATGTCCAAATCAAGTTTACATACAACATTGGGCTACCACCCATGTCATTTGTAAAGAAGTGGAAACCGAAATAACGGTCAAGCGTTAACATTGCAATTGTTGCAGTTAACACTGGGAATGATGCGATGATCAATACTGAAGTACATAAAGATGTCCACGTAAAGATCGGCATATCCATAAGACCCATGCCAGGAGCACGCATTTTAATGATGGTAACGAAGAAGTTAACACCAGTAAGAAGTGTACCAAGACCAGAGATCTGAAGTGCCCAGATATAGTAGTCAACACCAACACCAGGAGAGTATTCGATACCTGAAAGAGGAGGGTAAGCCATCCAACCAGTTGCCGCAAACTCACCAAGCGCAAGAGAAACCATCATCAAACCTGCAGCACCAGCGAATAACCAGAAGCTTAAAGAGTTTAATAATGGGAATGCTACGTCACGCGCACCAATTTGTAGTGGAACAGAAATGTTCATCATACCCACTACAAGACCCATCGCTACGAAGAAAATCATGATTACACCGTGTGCGGTGAAAATCTGGTCGTAGTGTTCAGGGTGTAGATAGCCTTCGCCGCCGCCTTTTGCAAGGAACAATTGAAGACGCATCATAATCGCATCCGCGAAACCACGTAATAACATGATCACAGAAACGATAAGGTACATAATACCAATTTTTTTATGGTCTACAGATGTGAACCATTCGTTCCACAAGTAGCCCCATTTTTTGAAATAAGTGATACCAGCAAATACTGCAATACCACCTAAAATCATCATTAACACTGTTACCTGTACGATTGGATCGTACGGGATAGCATCTACACTTAACTTACCTAAGAAGCTCATGTCTTATTCCCCTACAACTGAAGAAGCAGGTTCAGCATTTACATCAGCAACTACAGCATGACCTTCAGCTTTAGCTGAGTGATCTGCACCGTGGTAGTTTGCCATGTATTTGTTGATAATTGATTCAAACAAGCCTTTTTCAACAGAAGAGTAGTAAGTCACAGGATGAGGATGTGCCTTATATGGACCTTCTTTTTGAGCAATTTCAGCTTGTTGCTTCTCTAGATCGGTTTTAGCGTTACGAACCATCGCAGCGATTTGTTTCTCTGAACGGTTACCATCACGCAAGGTTGCAAATTCAGCTTGGTCTAAAACTGTTTTTTGAACAGCTTCAGGGTTAATTGAAGTACCGTTACCAGCTTTTACTGCAGACACCCATTCAGCGAACTTAGCTTCTGAAACAGAATGAGCCTGGAAGCGCATTTGTGTGAAACCATAGCCTGAATAGTTCGAAGAGAAACCACGGTATACACCTTCATTATCCGCAAGGACGTGAAGTTGAGTTTGCATACCCGCCATTGCATAAATCTGACCAGCTAACTGAGGAATGAAGAAAGAGTTCATTGTGAAGTTAGAGGTGATATTGAAATTAATCGGAGTTTTTTCTGGGAAACGAACTTCGTTAACTGTTGCAATTTCTTGTTCAGGGTAAACAAAAACCCATTTAAACTGTTCAGCAATAACTTGAATAGTTAAATGTGATTTCTCTGATTCTAGCGGACGATAAGGGTCATACTTGTGTGAGCCCCACCATGTTAAATACGCTAAAATACCAATAATAATACACGGGATACCCCACACTACGATTTCAATAATAGTAGAGTGTGCCCATGTAGGTTTATAGTCTGCATCTTTATTTGACGCACGATATTTCCAACTAAACCATAAAGCCATCAATGCTGATGGAATTACTACCAATAGCATGAGGTAGATCGCAGTCATCATAAGATCAGACTGACCTTGTGCTACTGGACCTTTTGAGTTTAGAAGTACCATATCACCGCCACACCCTGTTAAGAGCACGGCAAGCGTTGATAAAGACAATACAGCTAAAATTGTTTGTCTCATTTTACAACCTCGGTGAAGAGTCCCATTCCCTAATAAAATTATGGGATAGCGATTATAGTGTCACATGATTGAAAAACAGAAAATTACATTTACTGAATTTCAGTCATATGACACCGCTACGTTGTAGGGCATTATGCCCTATAACGACCAACTAAGCTATATGTAAAGTGCCTTTAAATATAAGGATTAAACCCAATTTGTTTGGTCGGAATTGGTTGAAGAATTAATTACTTTTGGTATGAAAACAGAGGCAAAACAAAGGGGAGCATTTGCTCCCCTAAGATAAAAATTATCGTTTTATGACTTTAGTTTTTGCTAATTTATCGTGCAAAGTTTGTCTTTTTTGACTTAGACCGAAGGCATGATCAATGATGGTAATGAATGGCATAAAGAGTAAATTCAATACAATAAAAATCACACTACGCAATGTGAATGCGCGCATTAAGTTTACTTGCTGTCCATTTTCAGCATCAACAATTTGAATTTTTGCTACTTTTTTTCCTAAACTCTGACCACTTTTCGCAATTAAAAATGCTTGAGCAGCTAGCATTAATACAATGTAAACCAACATTGCTTGCCAAGCTTCCATTGGAATCAGTGTAAATAACTGTTCCTGTAATTTGATTGCTTGATCTGATGAGCTAGCATTCTGCATTTTTTGCTGAAGTTCAGTCAATTGAGCAACTTGTTCTTCCTGCATAAAGAATGATGGAATCACCATGGCAGGCAACCACAGCGCCAGATCAACGAGTTTAGCTAAAAATCGTGATCCAATTGAGGCAAGTTCTTGCTGTGCAGTATTTTTTTGAACATTGACACTCGAAATTGAAGGATTTGAATAGCTTTGTTGTGCTGGTGGAGTGGGTTGATAGCCTTCAGGTTGGTAATATAATTTTCCTTGAGTGAGTTCACCTAAAGCTTTCCATTCAGTCATACCTTGATGCCAGACCAAGTCTGTGAGTAAAACTTGTTGGCTCGAGAGCATTTGATTTAACTGCTCTACCGTATACGGTCCAGCTTGTTGATTATTTCTCGCCAAGTAAATTTGCATAAACCTAATTTCTCAAAAATTACTAAAAATAATGGGGTAAAAAAAAGACCCATGAATGGGTCTTTTTTTAACATAGTTTATTAAGCTTGTTTAGTCTTTTCTTCAGATAAGAAGAACCATGTATCTAAAACTGAGTCTGGGTTGAGTGAAACAGATTCGATACCTTGTTCCATTAACCAACGAGCAAGATCTGGGTGGTCTGATGGTCCTTGACCACAAATACCCACATATTTACCTGCCTTACGACATGCATGAATCGCCATTGAAAGAAGAGCTTTTACTGCTGGATCACGTTCATCAAATAAATGAGAAACGATACCTGAGTCACGGTCAAGCCCAAGCGTTAACTGAGTTAAGTCATTTGAACCGATTGAGAAGCCATCAAAATGCTCTAAGAATTGTTCAGCAAGTAGAGCATTGGTTGGTAATTCACACATCATGATCACTTTAAGACCATTTTCACCACGTTTTAAGCCATTTGCAGCAAGAAGTTCAATAACACGTTTTGCTTCAGCAACTGTGCGGACGAATGGGATCATGATTTGAATGTTAGTTAGACCCATTTCATCACGAACTTTCTTCAATGCACGGCATTCTAATTCGAAGCAGTCACGGAAGTTGTCAGAAACATAACGGCTTGCACCACGGAAGCCCAACATCGGGTTTTCTTCTTCAGGTTCGTATAACTTACCACCGATTAAGTTCGCATATTCATTTGATTTGAAGTCTGACATACGTACGATGACAGGTTTATCAGCAAATGCAGCAGCAAGTGTAGAAATACCTTCAACGAGTTTTTCAACGTAGAATTCAATCGGTGAAGAGTAACCTGCAGTACGGGTCATCACAGCTGCACGTGTTTCGCGAGGTAAGCTGTCAATATTGAGTAATGCTTTAGGGTGAACACCAATCATACGGTTGATGATGAACTCTAGACGTGCAAGACCAATACCTTCGTTTGGAATTTGAGCGAAGTCAAATGCACGATCAGGGTTACCAACGTTCATCATGATTTTGAACGGAAGTGTTGGCATAGATTCAATCGAGTTACGTTGAACTTCGAAATCTAAAGCGCCTTCGTAAATGAAACCTGTATCGCCTTCAGCACATGAAACAGTTACTTCTTGACCATCAACAAGTACTTCTGTTGCGTTACCACATCCAACAATCGCTGGAACACCGAGTTCACGTGCAATAATCGCGGCATGACAAGTACGACCACCACGGTTTGTAACGATCGCAGCAGCACGTTTCATAACTGGTTCCCAATCAGGATCGGTCATGTCAGAAACAAGAACGTCGCCATCTTGGACTTTGTCCATCTCTTTGATTGAATTAACAATACGTACTTTACCAGAACCGATACGTTGACCGATTGAGCGACCTTCACAAAGAACTGTACCTTTTTGTTTTAATAGGTAGCGTTCCATTGTGCCGACATTCTCACGGCTTTTCACAGTTTCAGGACGTGCTTGAACAATGTAAATTTGACCGTCATCACCGTCTTTCGCCCATTCGATATCCATTGGCGCACCATAGTGTTGCTCAATGATTAACGCCTGCTTAGCAAGTTCTTGTAATTCTTGATCATTTAAAGCAAATTGTTGGCGCTCAGTTTTTTCAACATCCACAACAACAACTGATTTACCTGCAGAGCCTTCTTCACCGTAGATCATTTTTTGGTGTTTAGAGCCGAGGTTACGACGCAATACTGCGTGTTTACCTGCATTTAAAAGTGGCTTAGATAAATAGAATTCATCAGGGTTTACAGCACCCTGTACGACCATTTCGCCTAAACCGTAAGATGCAGTAATGAATACAACGTCACGGAAACCAGATTCAGTGTCCAGTGTAAACATTACACCAGCAGCACCAGTTTCTGAGCGAACCATACGTTGCACACCAGCAGAAAGAGCAACGATGTCATGATCGAAGTTTTGGTGTACACGGTAAGCAATTGCGCGGTCGTTATAAAGTGAAGCAAAAACTTCCTTAATCGCGATTAAGACGTTGTCAATACCGCGGATGTTTAGGAAAGTCTCTTGTTGTCCTGCAAAAGATGCGTCTGGTAAATCTTCTGCAGTCGCAGATGAACGAACGGCAACCGCGATCTCAGGGTTGCCGTTAGAAAGAGTTGCGAATGCATCACGAACTTCTTTTTCAAGTGCTGGAGTAAGCGGAGTATCAACGATCCATTGACGGATTTTAGCACCAGTTTCAGCAAGTGCATTTACGTCGTCAACATTGAGTTGTTTGAGCTCGGCTGAAATTTTGGCATTTAGACCACTTTGCTCAAGGAATTCACGGTAAGCCGCAGCAGTTGTTGCAAAACCACCTGGAACTGATACACCAGCATTTGCTAAATGGCTGATCATTTCGCCTAGAGATGAGTTTTTACCGCCCACGATTTCTACGTCGTGTTTACCTAATTTTTCCAGACCGATTACGCGTGCTTCCAAAGTTGTTACTCCACTTTTGCAGTATTAATCACTATCTTGGCATGATATTTTTCTGTGAAAACTTAGCAAACTTTCATTACTAAGCGACAGTCATGTAAGATCGGTTTACTATAAAGATTATATAGTACTTAGACAAATATTTGAGGATTAATTTAATGGCAGAAAGTAAAGATATTAAACGAAGTGTTTTTTTTATTTCCGATGGTACTGCCATTACGGCTGAAACACTCGGGCATTCTTTATTGGCTCAATTTCCTCATGTCGATTTTGATATTCATATCATTCCGTATATCACTACAGAAGAAGCCGCAATGAACGTCGTTGCAGAGATTAACGCGCGCGCAGAGTCTGATGGCCAACAACCTCTTGTCTTTGATACTCTTGTGGATCCCTATGTTCGGGATATCATCAATACGGCAAATGCGGTTAATTTAGATGTTTTTGAAGGGTTAATTAGTAAGCTATCTGAGGTGCTTGGAACAGCCCCTACAACTTTAGTCGGACAAACGCATGCTGTGACTGATTCTGAGTCTTATAAGGCACGTATTGATGCTGTACATTTCGCGCTGGATAATGATGATGGCGCACGTACAAGACACTATGATAAAGCGGACTTAATTTTGATAGGAGTGTCGCGTTCTGGTAAAACACCGACCTCAATTTATTTGTCATTACAATTTGGTATTCGAGTTGCGAACTATCCGTTAACTGAAGAAGATTTGGATGACAACCGTTTGCCAGCAGTTTTACGTCCACATAAGCATAAATTGTTTGGATTAATGATTGATGCTGATCGTTTGGTGGCAATTCGATCTGAACGCAAAGCCAACAGTCGTTATGCAAGTTTTAGCCAATGTCAGATGGAATTGCGTGCAATCGAAGGTATTTATATTTCTGAAGGGATTAAATATCTAAATGTTTCAGAAATGTCGATTGAAGAAATCTCAACACGAGTATTGCAAATGACAGGCTTGAAACGCCGGATTGGTTAAATCGGTAAATCTAATTTAAAAAAAAGAAGCACTAGCTGTGCTTCTTTTTATTAAGAGATTAATCGTCATAAATACTCATAAAATTCAAAAATTATATAATTCAAGTGTCTATAATTTCATCATAAAATGTAATTTATAATCGCATTTATCTACTAAATGGTGGTTATTTTTCGTACGTTGTAATAATAATATCTACTAAGTGTTCGATTCCTTCCATACTTTGAACGGCATTTTCAGTAATTTTCATGACTGGCCATGTGATCAATTTACAGTTTTCTCGCTGTAAGGCGCTGTAATAATGATCGGATTTAAAAAATATTTTTTGCGACGAAGCTGGATTTGGCATCAATTGTCTTTTTAACCAAGTATCTGAAATCTGAGAATCTAAATATCGTATTGCCAATGTCGTCTTAATTCGCTGATTAAATAATCGTTTATTTTTAGCGATGAGGGGATGAGCAATAATTTTTTGAATCCCTTTTTCAGTGTGTGGCAAAACGAAATGAGGTGTCATTTGAAATACTTTGACGAATAGCGCATTTTGACAAACCACATCTAAATGTGAAACTGACATTTGATTGGCACCAATAATCGCGACCTTTAATCCTGAAAAATCGGTTTGTTTGATGTCCTCAGCTGAGATAATTTTTCCTTTAAAGTTGGAAAAATACTCAGCTTCATTATGAAAGAACGAATCCGTGTGGGCTTTATTCCTTTTTTTCATTTCTGTACCTAATTATTGTTTTAGTGGGTTGCTTTTGGTTCTGCAGTTAATTCATATATCCAAGATGGGATTTTAGGTAAAGATTTTTCTGGAATCTTATCAGTCATTTTTACCATAGTGTCGACAGGGATATGAAACCATTTATTACGTCGGTTCATGGCACTTCGTGCATGGAAGTTAATAATTTGATACCAAGGATTACGACGACCTTCTGCAGTACGTCCACCTATTCGAGCAAATTTGTGCATCGCTGCATAGAGCTTTTCTTCTGGCAGACCTAGTTTAATCACATTATCACGCATTTTATTAATGAGTGGTAAGTAGGCAAGAATACCAAGTAATAAACGTGGATCTACAACTCGCGCTGCCATTTTAGAAAGCTCAATAAAGGTTTTATTGTAGCCTTGATCTTCCATGACACTAAATCCAACACCTAAATGACGAGCTTCATCGCCATTAATCAGTTTAAAAGCTTGATGGCAAACTGGGTCTTCTACAGTATCCAATAGGAATGTACAAAGTGCACCATCAAGAGCGACTTCCAGCATCGGAATGACAGCACCTAGAATATAGAAGGGCATTTCATCAGCATAAGTGTCGAGCCATTCGATAATCAGTCTTAAATTTTTATTGGGTTTAGGAATATCGCCTTCAAGCATACCCCATCTTTTCATCAGTGCCATTTCGGCATTGGCGTGACGCTGTTCCTCAGCGTGGAAAATGGCATACATTTCGCGAAGCGTATCTGTCGGTGCTTTTTTTGACATCGCAGAAAATGCACGAGCACCTACATGTTCGATCCACATTAAATCAGCCATAAAATCTTTAAGCTTGGGCCACTGTTCTGCGGTGACTAATTCTTTGCCAGGAGCATCCCAGTCAATATCCGAGAGTGTCCATTGAGTATGTTTTACTTTATCCAACATTTTTTCTAAGTCGATAGAGGCCATGTTATACATCCGTATTTATTTTTTAATCATGAAATTTTATCGCTTAAAAATGTGATGTATTTTGCAGAAGTGCTTATTTTAGTTTGATATAAAATGCCAAATTTTAAGTATTTGATTATGAATAATTAATATTGTTGGTTAAAAGAATTTTTTCATTGGAATAGTCTTTTAGGGACATTCGATGTCATTTATTGCCAATAGTTGTTTGACAAACTCAAGAAATGAAAGAGTAATTAATAACAGATTTGAAATCAAAACCATTACTCAATCATTTCAGGATCTTATCGATCTAAGCGTTTTGCTTAATTTGCATTAAATACTCAAAGTTTTGAATACGTTTGTCAGTATCGTAGATATCACAGGTAAAAATAAACTCATCTACATCATAAGGCACCAGTAGTTGTTCAAGACCTTGTTTCACTGTTTCTGGTGATCCGATTTGAGCCATTGCGTAAAAATTGTCAACTGACATCTTTTCTGGAGCAGACCAAATTCCATCCATTGATTTAACTGGAGGTTTGAGTTTTAAGCTTTGCCCACGCATTAAGCCTAATACACGTTGATAAGCGCTAGTAGCCAAGTATTCAGCTTCTTCATCAGTATTAGCTACAACAGTTGGAACGCCCATTGATACATAAGGACGATCCAAATATTCAGAAGGTTCGAAGTTTTCTCTGTAAAGTTGAATCGCTTGACCCAGCATACGAGGGGCAAAGTGAGAAGCAAAAGAATAAGGTAAGCCAAGTTTAGCTGCCAATTGTGCGCTAAATAAGCTAGAACCTAACAGCCATACGGGAACATGTGTTCCTTGACCTGGTGTCGCTTTGATTCTTTGATGTGGCGATGGATCTCCCAAATAGCTCAAAATTTCGAGCACGTCTTGTGGAAATTGATCTTCAGTCTCTTGACGACCTCGGCGTAAGGCACGCATGGTCAATTGATCTGTACCTGGTGCGCGTCCTAGTCCGAGCTCAACTCGATCAGGATAAAGCGTTGCTAGTGTTCCAAATTGTTCTGCTACAACAAGTGGTGCGTGATTAGGCAGCATGATTCCGCCAGAACCTACTTTTAAAGAGGAGGTGTTAGCAAGGATATAACCTAATAATACAGCTGTAGCTGAGCTTGCGATACCGTCCATATTATGGTGTTCTGCAAGCCACAGTCGTTTAAAACCCAATTGTTCGATTTTTTGTGCTAACTCCAAAGCATGCTGTAGTGAAAAAGCAATCGTTTTATCATCACGTACAGGAGCGAGTTCCAATACTGAAAACTCGATATCTTTTAAGCTTCGCATAACTTTCTACTCTTTTGAACACTCATAAAGATGTTAATACGAACTTGAGTATTTGTATATTGAAAAAAAACGATATAAGTGTAAATAAAAAAGCGCTCTAAGTTGAGCGCTTGAATTCTAAGAGTTTGGGATTAGCGTTTACCGTTTTTATACCAGCCTAAATGACGACCATTGTCACTTCTGTAATTACGGTCATTATAACGATAGTTTGAATTGCGATAACCGCTTTCACGGCGATCATAACGATCTCTATAGTCATCTTCGCGACGGTCTTCAGCCACTTTTTTACCCAAAACTGAACCACCAGCTGAACCTAATGCAGCCCCAGCATAACCAGCATTTGTTCCGCCCATATTATTACCAACGGTGTAACCACCAGCACCACCTAATGCAGCACCAATTGCAGCAGCATTACGATCTTTTTTGTTCGCTGATGCAGCTGCGCCACCAGCACCACCAATCGCTGATCCGATCATTGCTCCAGTCGAGCCACCCATTTGTTGACCAATCGCAGCACCAACGACTCCACCTAAAGCAGATGTGAGGGCAACTCTAGACGAACTATCAGCATAAGCAGTTGTTGTACTCAAGGCCGCAGTTGCGATCGCAGCAGCAAATAATTTTGAATTAAATTTCATGGTGAACTCCTTGTCGAAGTCTTATATTTGATGGTTTTAATTTAATCCAAATTTCTGTAATCATTTGGGAGAGCAAGTTGCTGGTTTGTATTTTTCTCTCCCTAATTTATCCATAATTATTTTGTTAATAAAAAAATGCGCCCTAAGGCGCATCGAGGTGAATACAGAGTATTCAAAGGGGAAACTATCAATCAGATTATATTAACGACGACTATGTTTTTTCTTTTTCCATTTACGATCTTGACGTGAATCATATGCTTTGTCTTTCGCAATTTTGTTACCAAGAGCAGCACCACCAGCAGCACCTAAAGCAGAGCCGATATAACCGCCATTGGTTCCACCCATACTATTACCTACGGTATAACCCGCACCGCCACCTAATGCACCACCAATAGCAGATTCAGTACGGTTACGTTTATTACTAGCAACAGCAGCACCACCAGCACCACCAAGTGCTGCACCTAAAGTTGCACCTGTTGTACCACCCATGTTTTTACCAATTGCTGTACCTGCTACACTACCTAAAGCACTCGCAGCAGCGACACGCGCTGTACTGTCTGCATGTGCAGATACCGTGAACATTGATGCAGTGGCTAAGGTGGCTGACATTAATAGGGTATTCAATTTCATGTGTGACTCCATGTCCTTGTTCGTGGACGAGTAATAATTCGTTGAGCACAATGTAACAAGAATTGAAGCGCTAAATATGTAGAAGTTAACCTAGAGTTTTACGTTTTGGTTGCACAATGTTGTTTTTATATTACAGCTGATCATTCAATATGCATTATTGGGCTGATTAAGAAGAAACTATGGAGAGTTGATTCAGTAAACATTTTTTAAACTTGGCAGTTATGGAGCTAATTTTTGATTATCCATTAATTGGGTGTGACAAGGATCGAAAAATGGTTTTGCAAAGTCATTCTATATAAATATGTTAATTGAATGTCAGAGTCGTTAAACTACTCGCAATTTTAGAAATATTAATTTAAGGCAGTCCTTAAGTTAATCCAGTATTAGAGATTTTATTTAACATGAAAGAATCGTTACGTTTACGATTAGACCAACTTTGTGATCGTCATGAAGAATTAGAAGCGCTATTGGCTGATGTTGAAGTCATTTCCGACAATAAGCGTTTCCGTAATTTGTCACGTGAACACAATGATTTGACTGAAATCACCACTGTTTGGAAAAAATATACCCAAGCGGAAGAAGATATTGTAACGGCTGAAGCAATGTTGTCAGATCCTGACTTTAAGGAAATGGCACAAGAAGAAATTAAAGAAAATAAAGCATTAATTGAATCTTTAGAGGCAGAATTGAATATTCTGATGATTCCGAAAGATCCAAATGATGCGAACTCTGCATATCTGGAAGTACGTGCAGGGACAGGTGGCGATGAAGCTGCGATTTTCTCTGGTGATTTATTCCGTATGTACAGTAAATATGCTGAATCACAGGGTTGGCGTGTCGAAATCCTTTCTGAAAATGAAGGTGAACATGGCGGTTACAAAGAAATTATTTGCTTAATTAATGGTGAAGGTGTTTACGGACGCTTAAAGTTTGAAAGCGGTGCTCATCGAGTTCAGCGTGTTCCTGCAACTGAATCGCAAGGTCGAGTTCATACGTCAGCTTGTACCGTTGCAATTCTTCCTGAAATTGATGTTGATACTACTGTAGATATTAACCCTTCAGACTTGCGTATTGATACTTATCGTGCATCTGGGGCGGGTGGTCAGCACGTTAATAAAACGGATTCTGCTGTGCGAATCACCCATATTCCGACAGGTACTGTTGTTGAATGTCAGGAAGAGCGTTCACAACATAAGAACAAAGCAAAGGCAATGGCATTATTGGCATCTCGTCTTGAGAATGCTAAACGTGCAGCAGCTGATGCTGCGACATCTGAAATGCGCCGTGATTTGGTGGGTTCAGGTGATCGTTCAGAACGTATTCGTACCTATAATTATCCTCAGGGTCGTATGACTGATCATCGTATTAACTTAACTTTATATAAGTTGGATGCAGTGATGGAGGGAGATTTAACTGAGCTTTTAGATAGCTTACATCGTGAATATCAAGCGGATCAATTGGCAATGCTTGCACAGCAGAATGGTGGTTAATGAACATTCAACAAGCGCTTGCACTGCGTGGTGAGCCTGAAAGTTATGAGCGTCAAGAAAATGCTTGGTTGCTCGAACATATCACTAAAATCGATTCATTCGATTTGGTGATGAAGAAGGATAAAGAGCTCACTGCAGAACAAGAGCAGGCGTATCGAGAGGCGATTGCTCGGATTAAAGCAGGTGAGCCTTTAGCTTATGTCACAGGTTCGCAACCTTTTTGGACATTGGACTTAAAAGTGACGTCCGATACGTTGGTGCCTAGACCAGACACCGAAGTTTTGGTGGAGACAGTTTTAAAGTTAGAGTTACCTGAGGATGCGCGCGTTGTAGATTTAGGAACTGGCACAGGCGCCATTGCATTGTCACTCGCTTCCGAGCGTCCTAGTTGGTCTTTAACAGCAACCGATATTTATGAGCCTACATTGGAAGTCGCTAAATTTAATGCTGAGCAACATGACTTAGATCAGGTTCAATTTGTATTAGGCAGTTGGTTAAAACCGTTTGGGCGTCAATTTTTTGATGTCATTGTGTCTAATCCGCCTTATATTGATCCAGCAGATGAACATATGCACAATTTGGCGACCGAGCCTCAACGTGCATTAATCTCTGATAAAAAAGGTTTAGCGGATCTTGAGCAAATTATTTTACAAGCCAAGAAGCATCTGACTGTTGAAGGTTGGGTGGTACTTGAACATGGATATGATCAAGCAGACGCTGTTCAGCATCTATTTCGTCAAGCAGGTTATAAGAAAGTGAGAACCGTTAAAGATTATGGTGGTAACGATCGCGTGACTTTAGCACAATGGCCTCATTAGAAATAAAAAAGCGACTTTAGGTCGCTTTTTTATTGATTCATCTTTTGATGACATCACGCCATAACAATAATTTTGATTCAAATACTTTCATTATGGTATCCGTGATTTTTCCCAATATTGCCAATAAAATAATAGCAATGATCACAATATCTGGACGCGATGTTTCACGTCCATCGCTTAATAAATATCCAATACCTTGCGTTGCTGCAATGAGTTCAGCGGCAATCATGAACATCCAAGCTAAACTCAAACTATTGCGCAAGCCTGTAAGGATAGATGGAGAAGCTGCGGGTACAACGATTTGGTAGATTTGTTGCCAGCGATTCAGTCTATACACTTGAGCCAACTCAATCAATTTTCGGTCGACACCATGAATACCAGCCACAGTATTGGTATAGGTTGGAAAAAAAGCACCAATCGCAATGAGGGTGATTTTTGAGGATTCATCAATACCAAGCCATAACAAAAGGAGGGGAATCCACGCAAGACTAGGAATTGACTTAATTGCAGAAAAGGTCGGTTCAATAAACTCTTCTACATGGCGATTGAGCCCAACCAAAACTGCAAAAAATAGTGCTAAACCACTACCAATAGCAAACCCTAAAAACACTCGCCATGTACTTGCCCAAATATGTTGACCTAAATCATTCTGAGCAAATTCTTGCAGGGAAACAAATAAGCTACTTGGTGCAGGTAGCAGATAAGGTTCAACTACACCACCTCGAACCAAAATTTCACACAGCAGTACCAGTAATACAGGGAGGAAAATACCTTTCAACCATTTATTTCCTTTTGTCGACAGTTGTGATTGGACATTGATATTCCGATGCTCAATCGCTTTTTCACTGATCGCCATTATTTTGTCACCACTTTTTGAGCGAATGAGGCATTAAATAACTGTTGAACAACTTGATTTACATTTGTTCCTTTACGAACTAAGTCTTCTTCAGTCAAGATTTTGCCGGATTTTTGTAGTGCATTAATATGTTGGGCTGTAGGAATGTTTTGATTAAAGTCAGTACGCTGAAGCTGAAGTTTTGCAACCTCTAAAGGTAGTTTAGCTTCAGTGGCGAGTAACTGCGCCAGTTTATCTGGATTGGCTTTTGCCCATTTACGTGCTTGCTCATACGCTTTAATTACGGCTTCAATTGCTTCTGGGCTAGATCGAGTAAATGGCTCTTTGACGCTTAACACGCTATAACTATTAAAGCCTACATTACGATAAAGCAGTTTTGCACCCGACTGAACTTGAGCTGATGCCATCAAAGGGTCTAAGCCAGCCCAAGCATCCACTTGTTTACGTTCTAACGCCGTTTTGCCATCTGGATGTTGCAAATGAACAAGCTGTACATCTTTTTTATTCAATCCAACGGTATCTAAAGCTTGTAGCGTAAATAAAAATGGGTCAGTTCCTTTTGTTGCGGCAATTTTTTTACCTTTTAGATCTTTTAAGGATTTAATCGGGGAGTCTTTTGGCACGACTAAAGCTGTCCATTCAGGTTGGCTTTGGATATAAACTGTTTTAACAGGGCTACCATTGGCACGACTTAATACAGCGGCAAGACCAGCAGTTGAAGCAAAATCAACACTGCCGCTATTGAGATATTCTAAGGAGCGATTACTGCCTTGACTAAATACCCATTTGATTTTGGTATTGGGTAAAGCCTTTTCTAATAGCTTTTGATTTTTAACCACTAAGCTCGTAGGAGCATAATAGGCATAATCCAGTTTGATTTCCTTAGGAAGTGCGGCATTGGCTCCACTATGAACAACACTAATTGCTAAACCCAACAGTCCTAATTTCAATGGAGATATCGATTTTTTCATTAAAGTACCTGATTTAATTCGCTAAATTTTCGATATAAATAGCCTTTCAGGTGATTTGTGACAAAAAAGAAAATGAGATATTAAAAGAACAAATTTTGATAAAGTTAAAATTATGAGTTAACAAATTGAAATCAAATCAATATTTTATAAATATTGTGGTTTTGTGAAAATATAGTGATTTATCAGAACTTTATATAAATTAATGCAATGAGATGAAGGTCACATAATTTAATATAGCAAGGCTAAGAGTGAAAATGAGACCAAACCATATCAGCTTGATCTCAATACTCACATTATACGAAATACTCAGTTGAAATATCGCTCACTTCAAGAAGGTCTAATGAGTCTGACTCCAAAGCCAAGCATAGCGCTACTACCTTTAAAGTGTCCGAAATTTTTGAAGCATCTTTTAACGCAATACCAGATTTCAGTTCATTAAGACGCTCAGTTGAAATATCTAATGCAAGTGCAGTTTCACTTGCATCTTGAGTGTCTAGGAATTGATTGATTGCATTTTTTAAATCTATTTCAGATGCATTCAGAATGCTCATTTGAAGCTGCTCTGTAATTTGATCTGAATCTTGATTAAGTGCATGGGGGAAAGTTTGAGCAAAATTTTGCTCTAAGACATCGATCATTTTAAACATGATTGAACCTTTAGGAGATATGGCAAAATGCCGAAATGAATAAGATTAAAATAGTCTAAATATTAGCCGAATTCAAAAGAATAACGATGACTGTATGGTTTTTAAATCATGTCATTAAGGCAAAAAAAATTGTCATGGGTGATTTATTTTTATATAAAATAAATATTAAATTATATCTATTTTGAATTATTTATACCAATTGGTCACTGAATAAATTGAATCCGTATTGGAGGAAGATTACCCTAAAGCCAACCTAAAACTAAAAAAAGGATAATGAGATTTATGAATATTCAAGGAAAAGTGATTGTTGTTACAGGTGGCGCTTCTGGGTTAGGTGCGGCGACAGCAGCTTATCTTCAACAGCAGGGTGCTCGAGTCGTAATTGTTGATATGAATGCATCTTTGGACGAGCAGAAGGGTCAAGAAATTGGTGCAGAATTTATTCAACTAGATGTAACTGATGAAAAAGCAGTTGAATCATTCTTTGCACACATACAAGAAAAATATGGACAATTAAATGGTTTAATCAACTGTGCTGGTATTGCACCATCAGCTAAAGTGCTTGGTCGTGATGGCCTGCATGCCTTAGATATGTTCCAAACAGTGCTGAATATCAACGTCAGTGGAACCTTTAATATGTTGCGATATGCTGCGCAATTAATGTCACAGTATACGCTTTCGGGGGAAGAGGAAGAACGTGGTGTCATTGTGAACACGGCTTCAGTTGCTGCTTTTGATGGTCAAATTGGTCAAGCTGCATATTCTGCATCCAAGGGCGCTGTTGTTGGTATGACTTTACCATTGGCGCGTGAGTTAGCACGTGAAAAGATCCGTGTTATGACTATTGCGCCAGGAATCATGGAAACCCCGATGCTCAAAGGTCTTCCGCAAAATGTGCAGGATGCATTGGGACAGATGGTTCCATTCCCACCACGTTTAGCCAAACCTGAAGAATTTGCGAAACTGGTTGGACATATCTTTGAAAATTCGTATTTAAATGGTGAAGTGATTCGATTGGATGGCGCAATTCGTATGGCGCCAAAATAATATATGAAAATCAGTTTAGTCTTCACTCAAATAGACGACTAAACTGATCTCAGATGTTTTATGGTGAAATCGCCGGACGAGCTACATTACGATACTTCTCAAGTAATGCATCAAGGCGGGCTACGGTTTCAATATCCGCCAAACCATCATATTTTTCAGGATAAAAATGCATTTGGAATGCGGATACAATATTTTGAGTGACTTGATCATATTGACCAGTGACAGGAATGTTATAACCGTATAATGCCAATTTGCTTTGTAACGAAGCAATATCATTCTTCCAAGGATGATAGGTACGATAATAATTTACAGTGTCGTTATCGTACCAAGCACCAATGTTGTAGTCTTCATATAAACGTTTCCAAGGAAATAGCGGACCTGGATCGAATTTACGACCTGGAGAAATATCACTGTGCCCCAAAATTCGGTCGGGTCTGATCTCGTATTTTTTAGTAATTTTTAAAATAATATCCGCAAGGACTTCGATTTGTTGTTTTGATGAAAATGGATACCATCGACGTTGCATCAAAGGGAGTTGTTCATCATCTGCAGGGAAACCGAGATTTTCAATTTCAATTCCGATACTCGAGGCATTCAAACTACTGTTGGTCTGCCAAGAACTCGCGCCAGCATGCCAAGCTCTTTTATCATCAGGCACAAGACGGTACACAGTAAATTTACCATTGGTTGGTAATTCGGGTACAAAATAGTGACTACTGGCAGGGAAATTAGGATCTTTAAACAAAGCTAGAGTTTCGTCTTTAGATACTGCTGTGTAGTGCAGAATCAAGAACATTTGCCGATTGTCTTGATTCGGTGAAGTGTTCTCTTCGTCCAGATCATAAAGCGTGCTTTCTATATATTCTGGTTGGGTATCCGAACCTTGATTGACGTATGTAATGTTGGTGATCTTTTCATCTTTACATGCCGTCAGGAATAAACTCGACATTAATAATGTAGCGAGTGCTAAAATTTTTTTATTCATAAGTATAACTGTCATTTATTGGATTTAGATGTTTTTAAAATCAATTGCTAGTGAAGCAATTATTGAGATTATGTTTATTGATATTAAAAAATAAAATAATAAAAATTAAACAAACCTATTCGAATTGTAACAATAAGGTACAGATCTTCTAGGGTAAAAATTATCTTCAGAATTGTATGAATAGACTGCTTATTTATTCGGTATCATAGGCTTATACAAGCATGTAATCAGGGTGTTTAGGTGAGTGATAGCATTGAACTGAGTGATGTTGAGCTACAGTTGTACGCAAGACAAATATTACTAGAGGATTGGGATATTGATGCACAAGAAAGATTAAAACTGTCCAATGTGCTTATTATTGGTTGTGGTGGGATAGGGTGTTTGACTGCAGAGTTGTTGGCAAGAGCAGGTGTAGGTAAGTTGACACTCATCGATGCTGATACTGTAGAAATCAGTAATTTACAGCGACAAATTGCTTTTGATCATCATGATGTGGGTTTTTACAAAGCTGAAGTTTTATCCAAGAAAATTTCTCAAATTAATCCTTATATTAAGATTGAATACATCACTTCAAAAATTGATTTTAATAATGCTGCCGCACTGATTACACAGCAAGATCTTGTGTTAGATGGTTGTGATAATTTTGAAACCCGTTATTTGGTCAATCAAATGTGTAAGGATGCGAATGTTCCACTCATCAGTGCATCTGCGATTGGTTTGCAGGGTCAGTTATTTATGGTGGATGGTGAATCAGCGTGTTATGAATGTCTTTTTCCAAAACAAGATCATGCAGATGAGAGTTTGAGGTGTGCAGATTCAGGAGTTTTAGCAACAACTCCTAACGTGATGGCAAGTATGCAAGCACATCATGCGCTATTATATCTGGGGTTAAATTTAACACCATTAAAACAGAAGATCCTTCTATGGAATGGATTGAACATGCAACAGCGAATTTTGAATTTTGACAAGGATAAAGAATGTCAAATCTGTCACAGCAGTCAATCCGCAAAGACAATTTAATTTGCTACACTCAACATATCGAAATTTAATATCGACATTATGAAAAATAATATTTGGTTAGATGGTTTACGCTCAGTGGCCCGTGTAGGTGAAACTGCGGTCATTGCTGCGCGAGCAGGGATTAAATACGCGACAGAAAAACCGAGTAATGCGAAATTAATGCGCGAAACTTTCGAGTCGCTTGGTTCAACTTATATTAAGTTGGGACAGTTTATTGCCAGTACGCCTTCATTATTTCCACGTGAATATGTTGAAGAGTTTCAAGGATGTTTAGATCAGACACCTAAACTTCCATTTAGCTATATTGAAAGTGTTTTGAATGCTGAATTTGAGGGTCGCGATTTAGGTGAAATTTTCGCATCTATTGATGAAACGCCATTAGCTTCTGCTTCGATCGCACAAGTGCATGCTGCTAAATTGGTGAGCGGCGAAGATGTCGTGATCAAAGTCCAAAAACCTGGTGTTGAAACCATCCTTTATACGGATTTAAATGTCCTACATTGGGCGACCAAGATTCTAGAGAAGGCAGTTCCTAAAGTAAAATTTGCTTCACTTGCGGATATTGTTGAAGAAATCAAAACACGTATGGTTCGTGAAGTTGATTTTATTGAAGAAGCAAAAAATATTGATGATTTTGTTAATTATCTGCACATTACTCAAAATACCAAAGCGACTGCACCAAAGGTATATCATCAATATTCAACACGCCGTGTCCTGACAATGCAGCGTCTGTATGGCGTGCCGTTGACGGATTTTGATGTGGTTCGTCAAGTTTCCAAAGACCCATCACAGGTTTTGATTACTGCCATGAACACATGGTTTGGTAGTTTGATGATGTGTGAAAGTTTCCATGCAGATTTACATGCAGGCAACCTCATGCTTTTGGATGATGGTCGCATTGGATTCATTGATTTTGGTATTGTGGGACAATTAAAGCCTGAAGTATGGACTGCATGTATTGCTTTCATGGATGCATTGCAAAATACCAATTATCCATTGATGGCAGAAAATATGCTGAAAATGGGCATGACCAATACGCAAATTGATACAACAGTTTTGGCAAACGATTTAGAACGATTATTCAGTGGCGTGCTCACCGCTGATCCTCAGCAAATTCTGTCATCTAATCCAGCCGACTTAAATGACATCATGATGGATATGGTGGCTGTAGGTGAGCGTCATGGCATCCGTTTCCCACGGGATTTCGCATTGCTGTTTAAACAAATGCTTTATTTTGATCGTTTTATGAGAATTCTTGCGCCGTACACTGATATTTATGCAGATCAGCGCTTACAAATGGTACAAACAATCGATCCTAATCTTTTGTTGAAACATTAAATCTTAAACAAGTGTTAAAATATAAAAGCAAATCCTCAATAGAAGAGGATTTGCTTTTATCGCCTCCCGTCAAGTGTGCTATCACTGTTTGATAGTTTACGAAAAGGTCATGATTGAAGATGGATTCCATATTAATTGAAGGGTTGAAAGTTGAAACAGTCATCGGATGTTTTGACTGGGAACGGCAAATCATTCAACCATTATTGCTTGATCTTCATATTGCGACTGATTTAGAGCAGGCATCAAATTCAGATCTTCTCGCTGATACTTTAAATTATGCTGAAATTTGTGAAATCGCGACTCAGACGATTCAAAAAGCTCAACCTGAATTAATTGAATTTGCTGCAAAAATTGTCCTCAAAGCTTTGTTTGACCAATATCCAGCAATTGAGTCTATTCAAATTACTGTGCGTAAGCCTGCCATTATTCCACAAGCCAATTCAGTAGGAATTCGTCTTGAAAGACACCGTAATGATTTACGCGCTAGCATTGGCGAGTAATAGCCAACCGCATAATCATCTGGTGAATGCATTAAAACAAATTGCGTCATTAGGTTGTATTACGCGTTCTCCCATCTATGTCATACCTTGTCGAGATGGTGTTGGACAAGATTATTGGAATGCTGCATGTTTATTAGAATCAAAGCAGCAAGTCAATGAAATTACCAATCTTTTAAAAGCGCTGGAAAAAGCTTCTGGTCGAGTCCGTCCGTCACATGATATTTCTTTGGATGTAGATCTCATTGCATGGGGAAATACGCTCCAAAATATGCAATTTAATCCAAAAAAAATGCCATTAGCCTTAGATGTTAAAATTCCAATGTTTGATATTTGGGAAAATCCATTATTTGAGCATGAAGCGCATCATTTTCCTCAAGTGTCACTAGATGGTTCATTTTCTAAAATAGGATGAGTTTCGCCGAATAGTCCATCGGTAGCATTGATCAAATATGTCTTTGATACGGAAATAGGCTGTGATGTAACAATAATCAGCTTCTTTTAAATGGACTAATTTTTATAATACGCCACTTCAAAATAAATAAGCTCCATATCAAGAAGATGTATAAAATTATTGTGTTAAGCGCAATTTTGGCGTTCCTCTCAGGTTGTGCAACGCTTTCCCCTCAAGAGTGTCGAACTGCTCAATGGTCGGAAATAGGTGAAAAAGATGGAAGCAGTGGTTATTCGAATCGCATTGTTAAACATCAAAAAGCCTGTTCAAAAGTGAATATTGAACCTGATCACAAGTTATATGAAAAAGGTTACCAACTTGGGCTTCGTTCATATTGTCAACCCGAAGTTATTTTCGATGGAGCTTTGGATGGAAGAGGTGGGTATAGGGTTTGTCCATCAGAGTTACATGCCCAATTAGCACCCTTTTATAATGTGGCCGATCAGTACTATCGTTCCAAGAAAGACAAAGATGATAAAGATACAGAAATTGAAACATATCGAGACTATTTGCTGGATGACAAAATCACCAAAGAAAAGCGGGAAGAGTATCTTAAGAAAATAAAGTCCTTAAAGCAGGATAAATTGCGGTTAGATTTGAATTTCAATCATGCTGAGCGTGAATTAAATAAGTTTAGACGATTCCATCATCTATAAAAAATGCGGCCCATGAGCCGCGTTTTTTTTAAATATAATAACTTGTTTTGGTCATGAGTTTGGATATACCCGTCATTGCGATTTTGACCGCAGCTGGTAATTCCACACCACCTGCATTTAGTGCAGTATCTCGATGCTGAAGTTCATCATGATTCATCTGTGTCAAAATTTGACGAGAGCGGGCATCATGTGGTGGGAGTTGATCGAGATGGTGTTGCAGATGCAGACTCACTTGACGTTCAGTTTCTGCAACGAAGCCTAAACTGTATTTGTCACCAGCAATACCTGCAATCGCACCCATACCAAAAGAAAGACCATACCATACAGGATTAAGTAGACTTGTATGACTATCTAACTCTTTTAAACGATCTTCACACCATGCTAAATGATCTTGTTCTTCAATCGCGGCATGCTCCATTTCACGACGAACATTAGGCAACTTAGCTGTCAATGCTTGACCGTGATAAAGCGCTTGAGCACAGACTTCACCACTGTGATTAACACGCATGAGTCCAGCAACATGCCTGGCTTCACTCACTGCGAGATGAGTCTCTGCTTGACTTGCTGGATTTTCACGTTGTGAGGTGGTGGTGCCTGGAACCAAACTACGCAGTGCTTGATCAAATGAGTGGATAAATTTATCTAGACCTGTGTAGTGACGCATAACCTTAATCCTCTAAATCAATTTGAGCATTTTTTAACATTGGTTTTAAGCGTGTTAATAACCAAATCGTGTACAGAGCACTCAATATCGCTGTAATACTGAATAGAATCTTAATATCAATACTTAAGATACTTAAAATAATAATGGAGAATATAGCAGAAGACACCATGAATACTGCATTCATAATGTTATTAGCAGCCACTACGCGAGCACGATGTGAACACGGTGAATAGGCTTGCATCATGGCATACAGCGGAACAATATAAAAACCACCACTGATCCCCAATAAAGTAACTGCAATCATCACATGATAATAAATCATACCAGAATTAAACATGTCTGATATGCCAATAAAATCGCCAGTCCTTTCAGGAACAAAGGCTAAACTTCCTGCTAAATAGAAGGCGAAAACGGTTAAGCCTACTGCACCAATAGGCACCATTTTAATATTGACCTCTGAGCCACCAATTTTTCGGCATAGCAATGAACCTACACCAATACCCACAGAAAAAAAGGTAAGGAGGAGGCTGACCACATTTTCATTGGCGTGCAGATTTTGCTGAGTCATTTGAGGAATTTGAGTTAAATAAGTCGCGCCGTAAAACCAATACCAAGAATTACCCAATAAAATGGTAAAGATGAGGGGTAAACTTTTTGCATAACGTATGGTTTGAAAACTGGTTCGAAAGAAATTCCAATCGACATTGATATGATTTTCACGGACTTTTTGTTTGAGAATGAAGCGACTACAAATATAACCAAGTATCGCGATGGTCACGACCGTCAGGCTGATCCAAACTAAGTTGCCTTCAGAGTTTGAAATCACTACACCACCCAAGATCATCCCCATCAATATTGCAATGGAAGTACCTGATTGAAATAAAGCATTACCCGACATCAATTCATTCGGTTTTAATATTTCAGGGAGAATGGCGTATTTAATCGGTCCGAAGAAGGTACTGTGTGTACCCATGAGGAACAATGCAAATAACAATAGCCATAAATTGCCGAGTAAAAATCCAGCAGTACCAATCAGCATAATCAAGATTTCAAGCAATTTGATATTACGAATCAAGAAAGAGCGTTCGTATTTGTCTGCAATTTGTCCTGCAGTCGCTGAAAAAATGAAGTAAGGTAGAATAAAGAGAAGTGCAGCTAGATTATTCAGTGTGCTTACGCTTGCGGTCTGTTGTTGAATCCAACCATAGGTAATGACAAGCAATAAGGATTGTTTAAAGACATTATCGTTTAAGGCTCCAAAAAATTGAGTCAAAAACATAGGTAAAAAACGGCGCGAACTCAGTAGATGCTCTTGTTTTTGCATGACAATTCAGCTTTTTTAAAAATTATTAAGAAATGTGATGATTTAGTAACAATATCGGAAAATCATGTATCATATTTTCATCCTAAAAATTTTGAAAATACTAGAAATTTGATTCAGTTAGCTTGAGTGAAAAATCCGTATTTTCTATTTAAAATATAAAGTATTCAGAGCGCAGTATGCCATCGAAAACACAATTTAAAAAATCATTACTTTCCCAATGTGTACAGCACACATGGATATCAAATGATATCAATAAATGGTTATATGCAAGTGTTTTTTTAGGTGTGCTTTCTTCACCTGTGTTATTTGCAGCTGACACAGTGGTATCAAGTCAGGAGCTTGAGCCTGCGACATCCGTACAAGCCATCGAAAATAATAAACAAAAAATTGAAAACGTTGCGCAGCAACAGGGATTGTCAAAAGAGAAAATTGAAAGTATTGATCAAAAAATAGATCAGTTGAGTGGGCAAGATGATTTTAATAGTTATGAAATGCTTCAGCAGCAAGAGCAATTGAGTCCACAAGAGCAATTCAAGCCGATAGAATTTGATGATTTGGAATTGCTGCCTGAAGAAAGTGTGGACCCTCGACTTGCCAATGAAATTTTATCAGTCGCTGAAGAAGCCAAGCAGCAAGCGCAAAATTTCAGATCGGGTTTGACGACGACTCCAGCAATTCAAGTACAAGATTTACCTGCGAATGACATTTCAGAGGCTGAGTTAACAAAAGAGCCAGTCAACATTGATCAGTTGATGCAAAATATTCAGTCAGATCGTCAGATTGATGTATCTGAAAATGTGGAAGGACGTTCATTATCCGTTCAAACCCAAGAACCTGAAAATAAAGAACCAGAAAGAGTAAATGTGTTTAAACGCATTTTCTACAAAATACGTCCTCCACGTCTTAATCAGCCCGCTGCTGTGCCACGTATTACCGCAGATGTTACGGGTGCACCTAAACCACTAGCTGACAATATCAAAGCAAAGTTATCTTCATTCACTGTTGAGTCATTTTCAGATTTCAATGCTGCCGTCCCGCAACTCCGTAATATGACTGTCCAAGCTGCACAAGCCGTAGGTTATTACGATGCTGAATTTAAGTTTGAAAAAGTCAGTGATAACCGAGTAAGTGTCAATGTCACACCTCATAATCCAGTAGTGGTGCGAGAACAAAATATTGAATTTACTGGGCCTGGGCAGAATCTTGCTCAATTGCAAGTGATTCGAGTGCTTCCTGATTTGGAGGTGGGTGATATTTTCGATCATGGTAAATATGAAGCGACAAAAGCTCGAATCATTGAAGCGGCGAATAACAATGGTTTCTTTGATTATTATTGGCGAATGCACGATGTCATGTTGGCCCGCCCTCAAAATCAAGCAGATATAAATTTGAAGATGGAAACAGGTGAACGTTATAAGCTGGATGATGTGCAGTTTAGAATGAGTGATCCATCAAAAAAATTACCGATTCGTGAAGATATTTTAAGAACATTAGCTCCTTGGCAAGAAGGTGCAGACTTTACCGCATGGCGTGTAAATGTATTAGCCAACAACTTAACCAATTCACGTTATTTTAACTATAGCCTCGTTGACGCTGTTAAACCTGATCCAATTATTAAGCCGCTTGAACTCGCACCTGATTTGCAGGCTTTAGTGGATGAGCAAAAAATTGATCGAAGTTTATTAACAGGTCAAGAAAAGGCTGAACAACAAGCAAGTTCATCAGAAGAAGTCACGCAGAATGTAGCAGATGAAACTCAATTTGCGGGTGGAAATGAACGTCGTACTTTGCAAGAGCGTAATGATGCTGATAATCAAGCGCAAGCCAAGCAGGAAGAAACTGAGCGTTTACAAGCCTTAGCACGTGAAGAGAAAAAAATCCCTGTCATCGTGACATTGAATGCGGATAAATTAAATAGTGTTGAAGCGGGTATTGGTTATGGTACTGATACAGGTGTGCGCTTACGAAGTCAGTACCGCCGTTCTATTGTGAATGATCGTGGTCATTCGTTTGATGCAAACTTAGAGTTGTCACAAGTCAGACAATCAATTGATGGTCGTTATAATATTCCATATAAACACCCATTAAATGATTATGTCAGTCTAGTTGGTGGTTACGAGCGTGAAGATCGTGATGAAATTGGGAATGGATTAAATCTCATCGTGGAATCCGCTGTTGCCGGAGCTGACAGAATTATTAAAGGTGCGCGTCGTGATTGGCAGCATATTTTTGGTGTGCGTTATCGTCTAGATCGTATGACGATTGAAGGTGATATTCCTGAGACACTTGACCCAGATACCAATTGGGATGAAATCCCAGAGTTTGTCGTTGCAACGGGTAATGATGAGCAGCAATCTTTATTACTTGGTTATGAAGCCACTAAAGTCACCAGTGATAATCGATTGAATCCGACTAAAGGATTTAAACAAAACTACAAAATCCAATTGGGGAGTGAGAGCCTGCTATCCGATGCTGATATGGCGATTGTAAATGCGAACTGGAAATTTTTATATTCATTAGGCAGTAACAATGATCATCAATTCATTGGTGGGGCAAACCTCGGTTATATCATCACTGAAGATTTTCAAAAAGTGCCCTATAACTTGAGATTCTTTGAAGGGGGTGACCAAAGTCTACGAGGCTTTGACTATAAGAGCTTGTCCCCTGTGGAATTTGGATATAAAGTCGGAGGTCAAGCGCGTGCGATTGGGACTTTAGAGTACAATTACCAATTTAAAGAAGGTTGGCGCGCAGCGTTATTTAGTGATTTTGGTAATGCTTATGATGAAAAATTTACCAATGATACTGAATATAGCATAGGAGCAGGAATCCGCTGGAACTCTCCAATTGGTCCAATTCGTCTAGATGTGGCATCGGGGATATCTGATCCTGGTAAACCGATTCGTCTACATTTCTTTATCGGGCCGCAACTTTAATATTTAAGATAATAAAAGTACTCAAACATTTTTTGGAATAAGTATGGCTGAAGACATCGAGCAGCAACCTGAGCAACAACCTGATCAAAACGTGACGCCACAGCGAAGTTTATTACGCCGTGTATTGCTGATCATTTTATTTATTCTGATCTTTTTTGTGGCTTCGCTTGCCGTAATGTTTTCAACAGACAAAGGCAGTAAATTCTTACTTGACCGTGCTTTGTCCACTCAACAGATTATTCAGTATGAATATGAAGGTGGAAATTTACTTCAAGGCATTATTCTAAAAAATGTATTGGTGACGCTGAAATCAGTTGATGTGAAAATTGATAGAGCTGATGTCACTTTGGGTTGGCGTGCCATATTAGATAAAGAAATTCATTTGAATCGTGCCGATGTCCGAAATTTGCGTGTCATTAACAAGTCACCGCCAAGTGATGAGCCATTTAAGTTTAGTGAAATTAAACTCCCTTTTGTTTTACGTGTTGATCATGCCGATATCGATCAATTGGTGATCCAAACTTCAAGTTCTAACGTGCAATTTAATGACATTATCCTAAACGAAGCACTATGGTCAGGTACTGAGCTTAAGTTTGAAGACTCGCAGTTTGATATGGGTTATTTGTCTGTAAAAAATGCAACAGGTCAGATGGATTTTAAAGGTAAATATCCGTTAGATGCGCAAGCAGTTGTAAGACTCCCATCTTTAAAGTCGATCAACGTTGAGGATATTTATCTCCATGCAAAAGGCTCTTTAGATACCATTCAAGCGGGCATTGCCACGCGTACCCCTGATTTATTAACAGGTTGGGCAGTGGTACATCCAGTTCGAAAAAATGTACCAATGCAGGGTGCTTTAAACTTTAAAGATTATCACTGGCCTTTAATGCTAGAGCAGGAGCTTTTATCTAAACAAGGTGTTGCTAAGTTTTCTGGAGATATCCAACGTTTGAATTTGGATATTAACACCGATATTTCTGGTAAAAATATTCCTCAAGGACAATATACTGCGCTTGCGCATACAGATCTCGTCAATCAATTGAATATTTCAAACCTGAATGGTCAATTGATGAACGGGGCGCTGAATCTTGTGGGTGTCGTCGGGTGGAAGGATAAAGTCACTTGGGATGTGCAAGGTCGCTTAGATAAAATCAATCCAAAAGATAAAGTGATTCCACAAGTGGTGCAAGATTTTCTGCCAGAACGTTTGGATGCCAAAATCGCTTCAGCAGGTTCGTTAGAGAAGGGATTAGCTCTCACAGCACTTATTGATTTCGACCAATATGAAACATGGAATTTAAATCTTAATCAAGCTGAACAAAAAAATAATAAACCGAATCCAATGTTGCTAGATGTCGCTTGGAAAAATATTGATCGTGCTGTTCCGTACATTGGTTGGTTGAGTAGTGAGTCTGGGGATGTAAAACTTGCTTTAGTTGAAGGTCAACAAAATATTCATGTGGCAACCGTAGTTGGTGCAAATGAAAAAGGAACTTTACCAGCTGGAAAATACAATGCCCAATTAGACCTTAAAGGGAATGATCTTCATGTTCCTTCATTTATCTATCAAGCAGATGGAAAAGGATCTTTACAAGCAAATGCCAAGGTTGAATTACCATCTGATCAAAGACAGTTGAAATGGAATGCGGTGCTTAATGCAAAAGACTTTAATCCGCAAACCATCACTGCTGCTGCTCCTGTAAATTTATTAAATGGACAAATTCAAGCGAGTGGCTTTGCTCGACCTAACCAGCAAATTATTCAGTTAAATCAGATCAATGTTTCAGGTCAACTTGCCAATCAAAATCCACCGGAAACAATTAAGCTGACTGGCTCAAGTACAGCAGCCATTCTTCTACATGATGAAAAGTCGGGTGGTGGTTTTAAAGGCTTCGCAGTAAATTATGATGGTGCATTACATGCAAGCCAACTGTCACAAGGGGATGGTCAGCTTAAAATACGTGTAGCAGGCACACCTCAGCGCATCAATATTTCCGAATTTAAACATCAGGGTGCTGCGGGTCAGATCAATGCCAATGGTTTAGTCAATTTAGCCAATGGAATCGGATGGGACATTAATGCTTCTTTAATACGCTTTAAGCCTCATTATTTTGTTTCAAGTGTTAAAGGTGAAATTTCAGGTAATGTCAAAACGGATGGTGTTTGGTCAGATCGTTTGAAAAAAATTAATATTGATCGACTCAACCTCGCTGGCATGATCAATAAAAAACCGCTGAGAGCAAAAGGTAATCTTGCTGTTATTCTTAATTCGAATCAGACAGGTTTCTTGCCACAACAGTTTGAAGCCAATAATTTGTATTTTGTGTATGCGCAGAATCAGATTCAAGCCGAAGGGAATGCTCAGAATCTTCGCGTTAAAATTGACGCACCTGCATTATTTGAGCTTTATCCTGGTTTACGTGGTCGTGCGCAAGGTTTTGTTAATGTGCAGTCTCAACCGAGATTGTCCGCAACTGCGAATGTAAAGGTGAATAACTTTGGTTTCAATGATCTTGTCAGTATCAAATCACTCAACATCCAAGGGGAATTACCAACTTCAGACACAGTGCCTACTGCATTAACTGCAAGAATGGACAGTTTAAGAAGTGGCAATCGTGAGATTCAAAACGCTGAAGTCTCAATTGCTGGCACGCGAAAAGCACATTTATTGAAAGTCCAAGCCTCGAACAAGCTGTCTAAATTTTATGTTCAACTGGCAGGTGGATTTAATCCTGCGAATGATTGGTTAGGTCAAATTCAAAAAGGTGACTTTGACTCTGCACGCGCGCATTTGAAACAGGCCCAATCTGCCCCTGTGATTTATAATACTGCGAAAACAGAATTATTTGTGGGCGCTCATTGCTGGACCAGTAATCAAAGCCAGCTTTGCTTTGATCAGCCCTTACGTGTGAGTAAGACCAAAGGTAGCGCCTCATTTGTGAGTCGGAATTTAGATCTTGGTGACTTTGCCGCATTTATGCCTGAAGGTTTCGCAATTACGGGTAAATTGGATGGTTATGCTAAAGCGTCTTGGGGGCAAGGCATTCAACCAAAAATCGATGCCAAACTTGTTACGCGTAATGGTGTTGTCGGTCTAGCAGCTGCCGATCCAGATGATATCAGCACCACGATGAACTACGATGAAGTAAGTCTTATTGCACGAAGTATTCGTGAAGGATTATTACTTCGTGCTGATTTGAAAGCTCCGAATATTGGGACTGGATATGCAAATGTTGTGGTGAATCCATTTGTTGATTCGAAACCAATGCGTGGTGAAGTTGCTCTGAGTCAAGTACAACTGAAAATTTTAAAACCATTCATTGCGGATGTGCGTAAAATCGATGGTAATTTATCCCTTGCGGGTAAAATCAGTGGGACATTGACTCAACCGTTATTTAACGGCGAAATGCGACTTAAAAATGGTTCAATCAGCATGATTTCGTTACCTGTTAATCTCACGAATATTCAGCTGTATTCATCTATTCGTCAAAACCAAGCGACGATCGATGGCGCTTTCAATAGTGGTCGAGGTGTGGGTAAGTTAACGGGTGATATCGATTGGAAAAATGATCCTAGAATTCGTTTAAAACTCAAAGGTGATAATTTATTTATTCGCCAAGCACCATTAATCACAGCTGTTGTGAACACTGAAATGGATTTAGATGCACGTCCTGTCAGTAAGCAGTTAACTTTGAATGGTAAAGTTGAAGTTCCACGTGCGCTGATTTCAATGCCAGAATCGAGCGCATCCGTAGTGCCTTTATCCGCCGATGTTCGAGTGGTACGTGAAGGTGATAATCAACTCGCGGTACTTAAGGCTGCAAAGCCATGGGATATCCGCGCTGACTTAGAATTAAATTTAGGAAACCAAGTGATTTTCCAAGGCTTTAATAGTCGTATTCCATTGCTTGGGCGAATTTACTTAACGCAACGCGGTTTAGAAACTGCCATGCGTGCCAATGGTGCGATTGGTGTAAGTAAGCGCGTTACTATTGAAGCTTATGGGCAGTCTTTAGAACTAAGTCGTGCAATTGCGCGTTTCAATGGTGCATTGTCTAACCCAACCCTTGAGGTTGAAGCAAGTAAACTCATTTCAGGCAGTACAGTTGGTGTGCGTGTTACTGGAACCGCAAGTAGTCCAAATATCCAAGTATTTAATGATGCGGGATTATCTGAACAAGAGGCGATGAATGCCTTGATTACAGGTCGAATCAATGAAGGTTCTAGTAGCTTGAGTCAAGCAGAAGGCTTTAAATCAGATGTGAACAATACCATTGCTGCAGCGGGGATTAGTTTAGGGCTTGGTGGTACACGTGCTTTAACCAATCAAATTGGACAGACATTTGGGTTAAGTGGTCTTGCTCTTGATGCGCAAGGAACAGGCGATGATACTCAAGTGAGTGTGACAGGTTATCTGACCCCTGATTTATATATCCGTTATGGTGTTGGTGTCTTTACGCCAGTCAATAAATTGACGCTACGATATCAGATGAACCAAAGACTCTATCTGGAAGCAAGTCAGTCTTTAGAAAAAGCCATTGATATTTTCTACAATTGGCGATTCTAAAAGGTAAAAGGGCTTCAATCGAAGCCCTTTTTAATTCAATGTATAAACCGAAATTAAATTTAAGCCCTATTGTTAAAATGCTAGACTTAAAATTTATCGGACAAGAAAGAATTAAAAAATGAAAACAATTGCAATATTCATCGCGATGATAGCGGCAACACTCATGGCGGGCTGTCAAACCACTCAAACTGAGCAACTTACTCCAAAAATTGGAATGGCTAATCCTGCAAGCAAATTTTGTGTTCAACAAGGTGGAAAATTAGAAATACGCGATGAGGCAAATGGTCAAGTGGGTTATTGCCAGTTGCCAGATGGCGTTGTAGTAGAAGAATGGGAGTTATTTAGACATCATCAAAATATTTGCAAGCCTGAAGAAGCGAAAAAAATAGTCGGTATGCATAATCTTGATGATCAACAGATTTTGAATAAAACCAAAGCCAAAATTATTCGCCGGGTCGGACCAAATGATCTGGTTACTATGGATTATCGAAATGATCGTATTACAGTAACCGTGGATGATCAGAATAAAATTATTCGTTCAAGCTGCGGTTAATGAACGAGAAATGTCATTACACGATTTCCTATTCGGTTTAACTCGATTATCATAGCCGCAACAGGAGAGATGTATGAACAAATTCGTGATTCTGGGTGCTGTACTTGGTTCAGCCGTTTTGCTCAGTGCTTGTGAAGAAAAAAAGCCACTAACCCCTGAAGAAGTCTGGCATGGTTACTGTACCAGTATTGGTAATGCTGCACGCTCTATTTTGCTAGATCGTCAAAATGGTATCGAGAAAACTGCGGCGGTCGAACATGCTTCTAAACTGACCGATCCGACGACGAAGAAATTCGTAGATGCTCAAATTGAGAAGGTCTATGCTTATCCTGCGAATCAATTAGAATTGGATCGTGATGCATTAATGGCTAAATTCAAAAAAGAAGCAACGGATGAGTGTTTAGCCACTCCTTACGATAAAGATAATCTGCCTGACTACAAACAGTTTTAAGGCGCCGCAATAAGATCGATCATAAAAAAGAGGGAAGCGTAAGTTTCCCTTTTTTTTTCGAAATTAATTACAAATTTTGATTAGCATTAAAATAGAAAAGCTTATATAAAAATAAGATAAATAAACAAAAGGAGCGGAACAATGGAAGTGGTCGCATACCTGAATAATGCCGATCTTCTGCTTGAAGATGCCAATGGTGTTGCTGTAATTAATGGCAGCCATTATGTCCTAAGTTTAGGGGATCGAGTCTATCTTAAAAATATGATCAATGAACATGCCAAAATTTATGAGGTACACATTAGTTTTGCCTGTGCCGAACACCGCATGTTACATGATGATGAAATTCTGGTCAGATTCGAAGGAACACGAGAAAGTCTGCAACAATATTTAGATCGCACGACTGTCCACTAAGGTTGAATAGTCAAAAAAGGATTTAAAAGGCAACATCTTGTTGCCTTTTATTTATTTCAGATCCGTAAAAGCTTCATGTTAATGTCAGAATTGTTCGATAAAACAACATATTGAACAATGAGTAATCAGAAGAGAGATCATTTAGTAAGAAAATAATGGTCATCACAAAGAAACACTCTTCTTGCATTAACTTTTAACCGGAATTTTAGTAAAATTTAGCAGTCCATATTATTTGCAGGCTTTATAAGCAGGATATTGCAAGTAATTTTTTAAAGAAGAGGAATAACACCGTGCTAGAAGCTTACCGCCAACACGTTGAAGAACGTGCCGCACTCGGAGTCCCACCGAAGCCACTTGATGACGCTCAAACAGCTGCATTAGTTGAATTATTAAAAAATCCACCAGCTGGCGAAGAAGCATTCTTAGTTGATTTGCTTGAAAACCGTGTTCCAGCAGGTGTTGACCAAGCTGCTTACGTAAAAGCTGCTTTCTTGGCTGCTTTGGCGAAAGGTGAAGCGACTTCTCCATTAGTTTCTAAAGAGCGTGCGGTTTACTTACTAGGTACTATGCTTGGTGGTTACAACGTTGCTCCTTTAGTAGAATTATTAGAAGACGCAGCGCTTGGTGCTTTAGCTGCTGAAGCGCTTAAGAAAACACTTCTTGTTTTCGATGCGTTCCATGACGTTGCTGATAAAGCAAAAGCAGGTAACGAAAACGCGAAAGCTGTGCTTCAATCTTGGGCTGACGCTGAATGGTTCACTAGCCGTAAAGACGTTCCAGAAGAAATCAAACTTACAGTTTTCAAAGTTACTGGCGAAACAAATACAGATGACTTGTCTCCAGCTCAAGACGCTTGGAGCCGCCCAGACATTCCGTTACACGCTAACGCAATGTTGAAAAACGAACGTGATGGTATTAAGCCAGAAGTTCCAGGTGAAGTTGGTCCATTAACTCAAATCAAAGAATTAATCGCGAAAGGCAATACTGTTGCTTACGTGGGTGACGTTGTTGGTACAGGTTCATCTCGTAAATCAGCAACAAACTCTGTGCTTTGGTTCTTTGGTGACGAAATCGCTCACATTCCAAACAAGAAAGAAGGCGGTTACTGCTTAGGTTCTAAGATTGCTCCGATTTTCTTCAACACTATGGAAGACGCTGGTGCGTTACCTGTTGAGATCGACGTTGCAAACATGAACATGGGCGACGAAATCACGTTGAAGATTGACAAAGCGACTGCAAAAGTTACAGCGTTCAAAGATGGCGCTCAAATTGCTGAAGCTGAGTTAAAAACTCCAGTACTTCTAGACGAAGTACGTGCGGGTGGTCGTATTAACTTGATCATTGGTCGTGGTTTGACTACTAAAGCACGTGAAGAATTGGGTCTTCCTGCTTCTGACTTGTTCCGTACTCCAGTGCAACCAGCTGCAACTGGCAAAGGCTTCACGCTTGCTCAGAAGATGGTTGGTCGTGCTTGTGGTCTTCCAGAAGGTCAAGGTGTACTTCCAGGTACTTACTGCGAACCTAAGATGACAACTGTTGGTTCTCAAGATACAACAGGTCCAATGACGCGTGACGAATTGAAAGACTTAGCTTGCTTAGGTTTCTCTGCTGACCTCGTAATGCAATCTTTCTGTCATACTGCTGCGTATCCAAAACCAGTTGACGTTCAAATGCAACACACGCTTCCTGATTTCATCATGAACCGTGGTGGTGTATCACTGCGTCCAGGTGACGGTATTATCCACTCTTGGTTAAACCGTATGCTTCTTCCAGATACAGTAGGTACTGGTGGTGACTCGCATACTCGATTCCCAATCGGTATTTCTTTCCCAGCGGGTTCTGGTCTTGTAGCGTTCGCTGCAGCAACTGGTGTTATGCCACTTGATATGCCTGAATCTGTACTTGTGAAGTTCAAAGGTAAAATGCAACCTGGTATCACTTTACGTGACCTAGTACATGCGATTCCTTACTACGCAATTAAAGAAGGTGACTTAACTGTAGAGAAGAAAGGTAAGAAAAATATCTTCTCTGGTCGTATCTTAGAGATCGACTTATCAGAAATGGAAACTGACTTAACTGTTGAGCAAGCATTCGAACTTTCTGATGCTTCTGCTGAACGTTCTGCTGCTGGTTGTGCGATCACACTTTCTGAAGAAAAAGTTGCTGAATACCTTCGTTCAAACATCACAATGTTGAAGTGGATGATCTCTGAAGGTTATGGCGATGCTCGTACTATGGCACGCCGTGTTGAGAACATGGAAAAATGGTTAGCGAACCCATCACTTCTTAAAGCTGATGCTGATGCTGAATACACGAAAGTGTATGAAATCGACCTTGCTGACATCAAAGAACCTATCCTTTGCTGCCCGAACGATCCAGATGATGCAAAACTTCTTTCTGACGTTCAAGGCGACAAAATTGATGAAGTATTCATCGGTTCTTGTATGACGAACATCGGTCATTTCCGTGCAGCTGGTAAACTTTTAGACAAAGTACCTGGTGGCTCTTTATCTACTCGTCTTTGGTTAGCTCCTCCAACTCGTATGGACGAACGCCAATTGATGGAAGAAGGTTTCTACAATACTTATGGTAAAGCTGGCGCGCGTACAGAAATGCCAGGTTGTTCATTATGTATGGGTAACCAAGCACGTGTAGCTCCAAATACAACTGTTGTATCTACTTCTACGCGTAACTTCCCGAACCGTTTAGGTCAAGGTGCAAACGTTTACTTGGCTTCTGCTGAGCTTGCATCTGTTGCTGCGGTACTTGGTAAGTTGCCAACTCCTGAAGAATACCAACAGTATGCTGCTCAAATCGACAGCATGTCTGCGGATATCTACAAGTACTTGAACTTCGATCAAATGAACGACTATACAGAAGCTGCTAAAGACGTTGATACGAAGAAAATTGCTGCTGCTCAATTAAGCTAAGTTATTGAAAAATAATTTATATTGAGTTAGAAATAAGGGCTGAGTAATCAGCCCTTATTTTTGTGTGTTAAAAAATGAAAAAATATTTAATGGTAAGAAGTCCAGAATCTTTAATAAAAGAGAATAGAATTGGATATGGTTGGAAGCAGGTAAACTTTTCACTACATCAAAATATAAAAACTGTGATTCAAGAAATTATCGAGAAAAATGGTTCGATTGGTCGTATGACTAATCAAGTTAAGAACTATTTTGAATTAAAGAGTGAAGATATTGTTATTGTTCCTTTAGGTAAAAAGATTGCGATTGCTAAAGTAATAGGAACCAAAAAATATGATCCTCTATTTAAAGGAGGACATGGTGCTAATCAAATCGATGTAGAGTTTTTTAGAAAAGATGGAAAAGTAATTTATATTCCACGCTCTAAGCTAAAAGAAAATTTAGAAAGCAGATTAAAGCTTAGAACTACAATAGGTGATCTAACAAGATTTTCCCAAGAGATAGATCATATTATTCAAAACTTAAAGGACTTAGGGGATTTTGATATAAAGAGTAGTTTTCAAGAAAAAATCGATCAATATGAAAATGAATTTAAAACAGAATTATTGAATGCCTTATGGAAAGGGAATACACGTTTAAAAGCTGGCGGTAGGGGTTTAGAGGAATTGATTAAAGAACTCTTAGAAATACAAGGTTACTCAAGTGTATTGATTTTAGATAAAAAGAATGGTGAAGGCATAGCGGATATTGATATAGAAGCAACATCAGAAAACAACCCATTTTTAAAAAATATTTTAGTTCAAGTGAAACATCATAGGGGGGAAACAGATAAACATGCAATAAACCAATTGATTGCCTATGAAGAAGAAATAGGTATCAGAACTTACAAATGGGTTATAACAACAGGATATCTTTCAAAAGAGTCGAAAGAATTTGCTGAGTTAAACCAAGTAAATATTATGGAAGGTGAACAATTGGTAGATTGGATTTATGCAAATTTATCAAAATTAAAATCATCGACTAAAGAAGCACTAGGCATTGTGGATGTTCCTAAGTTGAGTTGGGTGTAAAGTTATCTAGAAAGAGAATAATAATGAAAGATTTGATTGATGCAATTAATACACGCGTTAAAGAACCATATTGGGGATTCTTTTTATTATCGTTTTTAGCATTTAATTGGCGTGCCTTATTTTTATTGTGTTTTGCTAAAGGAACAGCGCAAGAAAAAATCTTTTTATTTGATGATCAAACAACTTTTTTAAGTTTAATTGTTTTTCCAATCATTACGGCAGTTGCAATAATGTTGGTAACGCCTTGGTTAAAAGTTTTGTTTGGATTGGTTTCTGGTTTAGCTTATGAAAAATTAAATTCTCAAGAATTGGCTAGGGAGCACAAATATATCGCTGAAAAAAATAAATTAGAACAAGAAAGAACATTAGAAATAGCTAATAAAGAAAAAGACTTAATTGATAAAGCTAAAAGAGATGCAGATATAGAGACAATTGAACATGAAGAAGTTAAAGAAAATCTTAAGAAAGATATTGAAGAGTTAAGAGTGCTTAAAAATGCAGAGAAAGAAATTTTACAAGCAGCCTCTATGGATAAAAACGGTCAAATAATACGTCGGACTTTTATTGGTGGTCGATTTATTCAAGTTGGTAATTTACAGTTAGGTACTCAAAATAATATGGAATTTTTAAAATATGATGAAGCTTTGAACTCTCTTAGAGTTAAGGGATTAATTCAGGATGTTGGTCAAAAGGGTGAAATATTTGAGATTTCTTATAAGGGGTGGGAGTTTATTTCTAAATTTGGATTAGATAAATAAAATTAATAAATCAAAATGTTTATTGACTTTGCTTTACAGTTAAACTTATTAATCGTTTAATCGCAACTTTGAAAAAGATTGATAAAGTTGATCTAACAATGCCTACACAATCCCGCTTCCTCTGTATCGGTGGATTCCTCAACGGAACTCAAGTCAAAGACCAAGGCGACAGCTTTGTTTGTATGACCAATGGAAAGAATGAAACTTATACGAAGAAGGTCATTTTCCATCAAGAAGCATGGGATCATGACTACTACGTGTTTGAAAACATCACCGACCAACAAGCAAAAGAGTGGGTGTTTCAAAAATATGGAGAAACCGTCATCTACCGAAAAAGAAAGCCCATGAAAAAGCCCCGTAATCATTGAATTAACGGGGCTAGTCGTACCACTCGCGTGATACTCATATAAGGCTCATCTCATACTGCCTGCATTAAAACACATTCACACAGATTCGTCATGCTGAATCGAATATAAATTCAAATTGACTACTGTGAAAAGCTTACAAGCCCATAACCATAAATAAAACAGACAGCAACAATCTAAAAATGTGAAATAAATAGAATAAGCAAAAAATGAACACAGCATGAATATAATGAAAACGCTACTTACCTTAAGTTTAATCAGTCTATCGCTCATTGCATGTTCAAGCGTGGAGATTAAAAATTATGATTCAGAAGAAGATGCACGTTATCAGAAATATAAAGATGAAACAGTAAACATGTCTGAATACGATAAACAGCGCTATTACAATCAGCACCACCTAGGTGTAGTCGAGCCAGATCGAGTTCGCGAATCAATTCGAGAACTAAGAAGAAAACAATCGCAATAAACCAACAGTGCAGTACAAATAAATGTACTGCCTATAAATCATTGAAAAATTACATTTCAGTAGCTGAATAAAGCAAAAATCTTTGTGAAAATTGATTAAAATTAAAACATTAGGAAAATACAATGAATTTTGAAGTTGATGCCTTTGGCACCATCGTGATTGCCGTATTTTTTCTATTTATTGGGCGATACCTTGTCAACCGAGTCCAATTCTTTAAAAACTACAATTTACCTGAACCTGTGATTGGCGGTTTAGTCGCAGCAATTACAGCATTCATCTTATTTAAATTCTTTAATATTAGTGCCACCTTTGATGCGCAAATTCAAAGCATTTTAATGCTGATGTTCTTTACCTCTGTGGGCTTAGGTGCAGATTTTGTTAAATTAAAAGATGGCGGGAAAGCCCTATTTATATTTTTGTTCTGTGTGATCGGATTTGTGATCGTTCAAAATATTGTTGGGGTGAGTTTAGCGACGGTTTTAGGCTTAGATCCTCTTATTGGTTTAATTGTGGGTTCAATCACCTTAACGGGTGGTCATGGCACGGCAGGTGCATGGGGGCAAGTGCTTGAAACCCAGCATGGCATTCAAGGTGCTATTGTATTGGGTATGGCAAGTGCAACCTTTGGTCTGATTATTGGTGGTATTGTTGGTGGTCCAGTTGCTAAATTTTTAATTAAACGTCATCAATTGGCTGACAAAATTGAAAATGAGCAAAACGAATCACAATTAGATGATCAGTTAAAATCTGCACCATTTGAATATCCCAAAAAGACACGATTAATTACTGCAAGTAATGCGGTTTCGACCCTTGGTATGTTTGCACTTTGTATATTCACGGCAAACTTAATGACAGATTTTAGTCAGGGTAAATGGTTTGAGCTTCCAACCTTTGTTTGGGCGCTAGGTTCAGGTGTGATTTTGAGAAATCTGCTTGAACATGTATTCAAAGTAAATATCTTTGATCGTGCGATTGACGTGTTTGGAAATGCATCTTTATCACTTTATTTATCTATGGCATTGTTATCACTACAACTGTGGTTATTAGCAGATTTGGCAGGTCCGTTAGTCACGATTCTGATTGTGCAAATGCTGGTATTGATTTTATACACTGCTTTTGTGACATTTAAGGTGATGGGGAGCAACTACGATGCTGCAGTTTTATCAGCAGGTCACTGTGGTTTTGGTATGGGTGCGACGCCAACGGCTATTGCCAATATTCAAGCAGTAACCAATACCTATGGTCCTTCACACAAAGCATTCTTACTCATTCCACTGACAGGTGCTTTTTTCATTGATATTGTAAATGCGATAGTGATCCAGCTCTCCATTGGGATATTGGGATAGAGCAAGTTTAAAAAAACCGCCTTAAAGGCGGTTTTTTACTTATGGAGACTTATATATGCAGTTGAGATTCGATCATCGGCCAAATATTTTGATGCGACTGTTTGAACATCATCATGTGTCCAATCGCTTTATGGCCAAGCTCTTTGGGTTTGAGTTCGATCGCTTCAGTAGGTGCATTAGGATACAAACGAAGTAAATCCTGAACATTTGCTTCGGTTGCAATCTCATCATCACTTGCCCAAATGGCCGTGACAGGAATTCGTATCTCTTTGTGATAATCTTGATCTAGGGTAACCGTTTTGCCAATTGCATTAATAACATAGCCTGGTTGACTACAAAATTGAGCCCAGTCACGTGCAACATCTTTCGGTAGATTTTCCCCCATACCAATGGCTTGGGTAGGGCCGTAACCGAGCATCATACGTGCGAGAGGAAAAATACCTTTAAACATCACAGGGGCAAGTAGTTTCGTACGGCCTTTGAGCCCTTTTACATGCCCAGTCGAACCTGCAATTGCAACGACTTTTGCAACTTTATCATGGTTGGGGGTAATACCAATGAGTTGTCCGCCGGCGCTGTGACCGACAAGAATAACTTGCTTGGCATGGGTGAGTTGTAAGAGTTGATCAATCGCAGCGGGAATATCTAACTGTCCCCATTGCACAATACTTGCTTTGGATTGCTTCAATGGGCCATAAAGAGAAGCACCAATACCACTAAAATCAAACACCATTACGGCATAGCCTTGTTGGTTAAGCCATTCGCAAAATCGATGATAAAACTTTTGAGTAATTCCAGTGGCAGGGCACACCAAGACGGGAAGACGCTTTGAATGCTCGGTAGGAAAAAAGGTAGCAGCGAGTTCGTATTGATCCTGACGAATAATTTTAATTTTTTGCATAATTTAAACTGTGCAAGTATCCGTAATCAAAATACTTTACTGCAGTTCTAAAAGATTAAACCAACAAATAATGACTGTTGCGTTTGTGAAATGACTGTTCAGTCGTGAAAGCAACCTGTTTCAAGAAGTGCCAATAATAATGGAAAGTATTCCTGCTGCAATTAAAGGTCCAACAGGGACGCCACGTAAAATAGCCACACCTGCTACAGTACCAATCAGAAGTCCAGCAACAATATTTGGCTGATTCGCCATAAGCGTTACGCCACGACCACCTAACCATGCCACCAGTAACCCGATTCCAATAGCTAAAATTGAGTTTAAGCTCAAGAATGATTTGAGGATATCTTTACCCGGAATGGTGCCACTGGCAATTGGCGTGAGTACGCCAATGGTGAGGATAATAATGCCGATATTTAAACCATGCTGTTGAAGCAATGGAAAATACTCGTTTAAAGGGGTGATACGAAAAACAATAAGTACTGCGACTGCAATTGTGACAGCTGTATTTTGACTGAATATTCCACATGCCAATAAAATGATTAGAACGATTAAATTGAGGTCTAATTGAGACATAAAGAAGATCCAGTGCTTATCAGGACAGTACTTGAAAGTTATAATAGTTTAACTGATTTAAAGTCTGCATTCAGATGGCATCCTTTAAATTTCAACGAATATTGTAAGTAATGGAAGTGATTCATGGTTCTGGAAAAAATGTTACAGTCTCAAGGCTTTGGATCACGAAAATATTGTCAACAATTAATTAAAGCTGGTGCAGTGGTCATTGATGGTACTGTGATCACGGACCCGAAATATAAACTGAAGCTTCAAGGTCTTAGCTTCCACGTGTATAACGATGAATATACTTATCGTGAAAAAGTTTATATAGCACTCAATAAACCTGTAGGCTATGAATGCTCGCATCAAGCGACGCATCACTTCAGCGTGTTTGAATTAATCGATGACATATTGTTGCAAAGGGGAGTGCAAACAGTCGGACGTTTAGATCAAGACACGACTGGTATATTGTTACTTACAGATGATGGACAATTTCTGCAAGCGCTGACTCATCCTAAAAAACATGTTCCTAAAGTTTATCAAATGCATACAGTAGATCCAGTCACTGAGCAGCAAATCATTCAATTGGGTCAAGGTGTAGAGCTTCGCAATGAAACAGGATTGTTTCAAGCAACAGACATTCAACTCATAAGCGAACAACACCTACAATTTACAGTGCATCAAGGCGTTTATCATCAAGTAAAGCGAATGGTTGCTGCTGTGGGAAATCGTGTTGAATCATTGCATCGACTGCAAATTGGACAATTAAAATTAGATCAGCTTGCTGAAGGTGAATATTGCTATCTCACTGAACAGCAAATACTCGCCGCAAAAAATCAAAGTCCTGATGCTCAACTCCTTAAGATTTAAATCATCAATGCTAAAGACTCTATTCTCAAGACGATATGTTATGTAATGCCTTAAGATAGAAAGCAATGATAGGTTTGGAATTCATTGTCTTTGACGAAGCCCATCTTTTCGTAAAGTTGGTGAGATTGAAAGTTACTTCGTTGTGTCTCTAATGAAATTCGACTGGCTTTTTCGGATTGTGCAAACAAAATTGCAGTGTCAATTAGTTGTTTAGCTGAACCTTGTCTTCTATAAATTGGAGTGACATATACATCATCTAAAATGTAGTAGCTTGAACAAGCATGGGACGAAAAACCTAGATAAAGAATCACGAACCCAGTGATTACATCATTTTTGATGTGAATAAAAATAACACTTTGTTGGTTTTCGAATCGCTGTTTTAGAAAATCATAGGATTGTTGAATATTGGATGATGCACCATAAAACTGTCGGTATTCATCAAAAAGTACAGCGAGTTGATTGAGATCTTCTGTTGTGGCTTTCCGTACTATCACTGTTGAGCTCTCCTCAGATCATTATTTTTAATCTTGTTATGATGAAGAGCTAAACATATTTGCGCAGGGCGCTGTAAATTAAATTGTTTAGAAATACGACAAAGTTAACTTATGTCAAAAATTAATCTTTATCGCTTTCACCCAAAAGTGCATTCAATTCTGCAAAAAAATCGTCGTCATCTAAACTCGAAGTTGTAGTATTGGATTCTTGTTGTTCTTGCTTAAGCTTTTTGAGTTTCAACAATTGATCCATGTTGATCGTTTGATTTTCGATTGCAAAAGGAATGGACTTTGTCAGTACAACTTGTTTGAAAAATAAACGCACTGCTTGCGCTGGTGTAATCCCCAATTGCTTAAAAACTGCAAAGGCTTGTTTTTTTTCTTGTGAGTCAAGTCGGACTTGATAAACTTCTGTTTTTCTCATGAATTAAAACCAAACGACTCTAAATTTAAGTGCTTATTTTAATCTAAGTAAATGTAATTTCAATGTCTGAACGTGAAAATTATATAAATTTGTCATTACAATGAATCTACAATGTCAGTGTTTGCGTGCTTTTAAAGTGCATTTCAATATTTAATATCGGATCAATAAATTGAAGCTCATCAGCAAGTAATTGCAACGGAGCACTGAAATCATCCTCAGCTTTATGCGCGATTAGCGGATAAAAAGGATCATTTTTGATTGGAATGTTGAGCGCATTGAGGTGAACGCGGAGTTGATGTTGCTTACCGGTCAGTGGTTTCAAAATATATCGTCCCCACTGTGAATTGTGTTCTATCAGGTCAATTTCAGTGACAGAATTGGTGACGCCTTCACATACTTTCATTATATAAAATGGATTTCCCTTTTCCATGCGCAATTCTACTGTTTGTGGAAAGACTAAATCTTTTGAGTAAGGTGCGATGGCTTGATATGTTTTGGATACCTTTCGATCTGCAAAAAGTTGTTGATAGACTCCGCGACTTTCGACTTTTTTTGAAAATAAAACAACACCTGCTGTTTCGCGGTCTAAACGATGAATCGGTGTGAGATGAGGATTATCAGTGAACTGCTTTAATCTCACCAATAAGGTTTCTTGAACATATTGACCTGTCGGACTCATGGTTAAAAAATGAGGTTTATCCACCACGAGCAGTTCATCGTTTTCGTATAAAATTTTTTCCTTAAACGGAACATGAATTTCGTTTGCTAAAAAACGATAATAAAAAATATGAGAATTAGGTTGATACGCCGAGTTGATGGAAAGTTTGTTGCCATCTGCATTATAAATAAGACCATCTTGAAAACGTTGTTGCCACGCCAGTGCGTCTATATGAGAAAAGGCTTGAATGAGAAAATCATAAATCGTAATTGGGGAGATTTGTAGATTTGGAAGAAATACTTTGCTGGCTGTTACACCATTGATCATCGGTGGCGTAAAACTTGGGGCACTTTCTGAATTTGATTTTGGCATAACAAGACAACTGAATAAAAAAATGATCAGATGAATGAGTTTTTGAACAAGTCTAGATAGGCACTGTTCAGGAGCATGCTATTATACCTCTTCAACAGATGTCTAATGTGATCCAGATGCAATATTCTTTTCAACTCAACTTAAATGATGAAGCAGATACTCAAAAATTAGCTGCATGTTTAGGGCAGTGTATTGAAAAGGGTGTCATATACCTCATTGGAGATTTGGGTGCGGGTAAAACCACCCTGACGCGTTATTGGCTGCAAAATTTAGGTCATCGTGGTGCGGTTAAAAGCCCGACTTATACACTGGTTGAACCCTATAAAATCAATCAGCAGGATGTCTTTCATTTTGATTTGTATCGTTTGAATGATCCTTATGAACTTGAGTTGATGGGTCTTCGTGATTATCTGGATATTGCTGATGCGCTATTCTTGTTTGAATGGCCCTCTAAAGGTAGTGACGAAATTCCAGAAGCAGATGTTATCTTGAATATTGAGAAATCTGATGATGAGTCAGTGCGTCATGTCACGATTTCTTCAAATGATGAAGCTTTACTCGCAAAATTAAAGACACAGTTTTAAATAAATCTATGGCGCATGATCTTAGCTTGAATCGAATTCAAACCTTATCTCCTGCATTAGCAAACCAAATTGCTGCGGGAGAGGTAATTGAACGTCCTGCATCAGTGGTGAAGGAACTTCTAGAAAACTCCATTGATGCAGGTGCGACTGAATTAATCATTCGAGTCGAACAAGGCGGTAGTACGCTGATTGAGATTATCGATAATGGCAAAGGGATTCATCCTGAGGATCTTCCGCTTGCGGTCATGCGTCATGCGACCAGTAAAATTCAAACTGCTGAAGATTTACATGCAATTGTGAGCTTAGGTTTTCGCGGAGAAGCCTTGGCTTCCATTGCTGCTGTTTCGCGCTTGACCTTGACCAGTAGTCGTGATGATTCAGGAATTGGTTATCAGGTCGAAGTAAACGGCACGGCCTTTGATCATCAAGAGATTCAAGCTGTTGCTACTCAGCAAGGCACACACATACGTGTACAAGATTTATTTTTTAATGTGCCAGCAAGACGAAAGTTTTTAAAAAAGCCAAATACGGAATTTGGTCACATTGAAGAAATCGTACGGCGCTTAGCCTTAACGCATTTCGATATTCGGATTGTGCTGGAACATAATGGTGCTATTCGTTTAAATTTGCCTGTCGCAGACAGTGGTCAACTCAGATTTCAACGTGTACAGCAGCTTTTAGGTCGACAATTTACGGAAAATGCGTATTGGATCGATGCTGATAGTGTCAATATGCGCTTATCAGGATGGTTAGGTCATCCTTCTGATGCTCGAGCACAAAGTGATTTGCAGTATGTGTACGTGAATGGTCGTATCGTAAAAGATAAAACAATCTCTCATGCTTTGCGAATGGCCTATGATGGCATCTTGCATGGGCATCAACATGCAGCTTATTTGTTGTTCTTAGAAGTTGATCCTGAATTTATTGATGTGAATGTGCATCCGACTAAACATGAAATTCGATTTTTGAATCAACGTGAAGTACACGAATTTGTACGTCATTTTGCCAAAGAAACTTTGTCGCAATTTCAAACTGCGACTGCGGATTTAGCCCAGGCTTTAAAGCTTGATCAAGATGTCATCGCACCATCAGTACAGTTACCACGTTATCAAGAGCAATTTAATCTGCATCAAAATGCTCCAGCATCGCCCCCTATGTCCCAGACGTTGCAGGAATCGAGTCATGAGGGGTATTTAACAGATTTTAGTGTTAAACAGCCTCAGTCAGTTCAATATAGTGCGCCGAGCCAGCCTTATTCAAATTCTAATATCAGTAATGCACTCAAGTCTTATTTGGCACCTTTGAAAGAAACGTCATCTAATTTTGAAGTTCCTCATGATGCTGAGATGGAATCAACATCGTCTAGAGTTGATGAGTTCCCCTTGGGGATTGCAATTGCACAACTTCATGGAATTTATATTCTGGCGCAAAATTCTGAAGGTTTGATCATTGTGGATATGCATGCTGCGCATGAGCGAATCTTGTTGCAGCAAATGAAATCTGCTTGGGATAAACCTGAATTTTGGACATCACAGCAGTTGCTGATTCCAAAAGTGATTTCAATTACACGCATGCAAGCCACGCGTATCGAAGACCTTAAGCCTCAGTTGGCGCGGCTTGGTTTAGAAATTGATCAATATGGCGATGAGCAAGTGATAGTGCGAGGTGTGCCTGCTATTTTGCACAAAGCTGATTTTAATGCATTAATCCCAGAACTTTTGAATGATCTTGATCCCAATGATGAGGCCAGTGCTTTACAACAAAAAAGAGACCATATCTTGGCAGGGATGGCATGTCATGGCGCAGTGCGTGCGCATCGAATGTTAAGTATTTCTGAAATGAATGCACTGTTGAGGCAGATGGAACAAACTGAGTTTGCAAGTCAATGTAATCATGGACGACCGACTTGGAGAGCTTTTCCACTTAGTCAATTAGATAAATTATTTGCTCGAGGAGAGTAATTGTACATGTCAAATCAAATGCCAGTCATTAACTTAATGGGGCCGACTGCGAGTGGGAAAACTGCTTTGGCATGCGAGCTATATGAGCGCGGTAATTTTGAAATTGTTTCAGTGGATTCTGCGTTAATCTATAAGGACATGGATATCGGTTCGGCAAAGCCATCAAAAGAAGAGCAGGAACGATATCCACATCACTTGATTGATATTATTACACCGCTCGAGGTTTATTCGGCAGCTCAATTCGTTGAAGATGCATCGCTGCTGATTGATGAAATACATTCACGCGGTAAGACCCCAATTTTGGTGGGTGGGACGATGTTGTACTACAAAGCACTGTTGGAAGGCTTGGCAACGAATCTCCCTAATGCTGATGAAAAGGTACGTCAACAAATTGAAAATGAAGCCATGGCATTGGGTTGGGAGAGCGTCTACGAAGAGTTAAAATGTGTCGATCCTATGGCAGGTGAGAAGTTTAAAGTGAGTGATCGTCAGCGCATTATACGTGCGCTAGAGGTCTATCGTCTGACAGGTCGACCTATCACTGAGCTTCAAGCTGAACAGCCTAAAAAACAGCCATATCGTTACAATTTTCATAATTATGCGCTATTACCTGATCGTGTAGAATTACACAAAAGAATTGAACTGCGCCTAAAAATAATGTGGGATATCGGTTTTTTAAATGAGGTGGAGTATCTGATTGAAAAATACGATTTAAACGATAATTTGCCATCGGCGAGATCTGTTGGATATCGCCAAGCTTTAGATTTCCTTAAAAATAGTGATAGAAGTCTCAAATCTAAGCAAGATATGGAAGACAAGTGTTTGTTTGCAACACGACAACTTGCTAAACGTCAATACACTTGGTTACGTTCTTTGCAAGAAGCGCACAGTTTTCAAACTTTTTTGACGATAAAGCAAGCTCAAGAAGACTTGCGAAACTTATATGGATAAAGCAAAATTTACTCACTATCTTTTTTATAAATTTTAATTGAAAAATAAAGATAGTTTTTTTGCGCTGATTTTATTTTTTGGAGTATAACATGTCTAAAGGTCAAACTTTACAAGATCCGTTCTTAAACTCTCTCCGTAAGGAACGTATTCCAGTTTCAATCTTTTTAGTCAACGGTATTAAATTACAAGGTCATATCGAATCATTTGATCAATACGTTGTATTATTAAAAAACACGGTAAGCCAAATGGTTTACAAACACGCTATTTCAACAGTTGTACCTGCACGTAATCCACGTCCTGCTGGTGCTCCTGCAGGCGCTCCTGCTGGTGCTCAAGGCGGCTTCGGTGGTCAACAAGGTGGCTTCGGTGGTCAAGGTGGCTTCGGTGGTCAAGGCGGCTTCGGTGGTCAAGGTGGCTTTGGCGGTCAAGGTGGCTTTGGCGGTCAAGGTGGCTTCGGTGGCGGTCAAGGTTTTGGCAGTCAAGGTGGCTTCGGTGGTCAAGGTGGCTTCGGTGGTCAAGGTGGCTTTGGTGCGACTTCTACACCAAACTTTGATGGCGAAACAAAATTTGATGATGCTCAAGAAGACGATAACAATCGTTAATTTTTGAGTAATCAAAAAGGCACCTGATGAAGGTGCCTTTTTTTATATGAACAGCCTAAAAATTAAAATTAAAGCCCCCATAGTGGAGGCTCTCAATTAAGAAAAAATTAGTTTTGGTTGGGTTGTTTAATTTCAACGTATGTACTTGCGCGAAGCTCTCTTAACCAGCCATCTAACTCTGCATCAAATTGACGGTCACCAAGAATTTGGCGCGCTATGCGTTTTTGCTGTTCCTGAGTCATGTCTTGCTGACGTGCATCAGTAACTTGCAAAATGTGCCAACCAAACTGTGTTTGAAAAGGTTCACTGACTTCGCCAATTTTCGCAGTCTGCATTTTTTGATCAAACTCTGGCACCATCATTCCTGGTGACACCCAACCTAAGCTACCACCATCACGTGCAGAGCCTGGATCATTTGAATAAGTTGCAGCAAGGACTGCAAAATCGTCACCTGCCTTTACACGGCTATAGATACTGTCAATAGTGTGTTTGGCATTTTCAGGGCTCACCACTTCAGAAGTCTTAATCAGAATATGGCGAGTTTGGTATTGTGGCACAATTGTCTTTTTCTCATTTGACTTGCGCTCTAAGAGTTTCAATAAGTGGATGCCATCTCGAGCCTGAATTAAATCAGTAGTATTGCCTGGTGAAACTAAAGCGATACTCGATGCAAGTTCTTCTGGAATATCTGCGATTGAGCGCGAGCCCATATCTGCACCTTCAACTTTAATTGTAGATGTAGAAAATTGTTTCTGTATCGCATCTACATCATTCGAAGCTTGAAGTGCATCTTGAACTTGTTGCGCGACTTGAGTGAGTTCTTGTTGAGAGGCTTCACCAGAAATTCTGAAGTGAATCACGTGAGCTTGAGTACCCACAGCAGCTTGACCTTCCGGTGATTTGAGGAAGTTTTCAACATCTTGGTCGCTGATTTTAATGCGTGACATCACTTGTTGTTGACGTAAGCGCTGAATAGCAAGATCATCAGCGACTTTAGCACGTAGGTTTTCATAAGTGCCTGGAGCCATACGGTCAAGCTTTTGCTGGAAGTCTTCTAGGCTATTACTGTTCGACTGGCGAGCAACATTAAGCACAGCATCATTTAAAGTTTTTTCATCAACTTGAATGCCATAGCGTTTTACTTGTTCAAGTTGCGCATTTTGGATGATAAGTTTATTCAGAGCTTGATTTTCAAGTACCTGAAGTGGTGGTACATCCTGTTTTTGAGCTTTAAGCTGATGTTGTAGCTCAGCGACACCTTGTGCAATGTCACTTTTTAAAATGGCGCTTTTGCCAACAATAGCAACGATTTGATCTGATGGGTTTGCATAACTTGACACTGATGCAGAAATAACAAGTGCTAACGCTGAAGCTTTAAAGAGTTGTTTTAAATTTTGCATCTTCATTAATTCGTCCAATTTTGTTTAACTTTATCGAAACCCAAGATTCGATTTTCCAGTAAAGAGCTTAACTTACTGTTTAAGCCACCAAGTCCTTTAAGTGTAAACTCTGCCATTACAGCACGTTTTTGTTTGGTGTCTGGTGCATTAACATCATCTAAGTCATTGTAATAAGAGCGACCATAGACCGAAACACCCCAGCAGCACGACTCATAATTAATACCTAAAAGGTACTCGCGTGCAACACTGTTGTCTAGATCATATTGCATATGACCCATCAAATTCCAATTACCTTTCACAGGTTGTATAAAGGATGCTGTAACTTGGTCATAGTGGTCTTGACGATCTTCAAGTCGCTTACGATTAAAATAACCAAAGTTGTATAGGTTACCTTGATCACCTGTGTAATACACTTGTAGATCACGTTGAGCATTATCTCCGTTAGACATCCACATTGAGTTTGCATTCACAGTAAAGTTCTGAGAAAGCTGGCTGGCAATGCTGATCACAGGACCAGTTTGACGCTCAGTATTAAATGGGTCATTTTGACTATTATTCAAAGTCACCTTACGGTCTTCAAAATAGTAACTTTGTCCGATGCTGGCACGTAAACGTTCTAATCCGATTGTATCAAAGAGGCTGTAACTTACTCCGAGTGATAAGAAGTTATTATCTTCTAGGCGGTCGTGGCCATAAAAGCGACGTGGATTAAAGAGTTGATCGTAATTCAGGGACGCTGCGGTTGAGTCAAAGTTCGGTGAACTTTTTTGATTTCTGTGTGGTGCATAAGCATAGAATGCACGTGGTGTGATGGTTTGTAAGAATTTTCCATCTTTTTCAAAGATAAGACCAGCATCTAAAGTAAACTCTGGAACTATAACTGCATTATCTTTGGTGTTTTTTCTTTGTTCTTCAGTGATACGATCAATCGTATTTTGATCAAAGAAAGTATTTATAGAGCGAACTGATGCTTGTGGTATAAAGAATGACCACTGATTGCGGAAGTTATATCGTGCAGAAAACTCATTATAAAGACGTGTACCACTTGGTTGATAAATGGTGTCCATATTTGAGTTGTCTGAAGCATCTAAGTCATTAATATCTTTTTGGAAATATGCTGTATCGTTATTAAATTCATATTCCAGTCCTTGCGGATTACCAGTGATATAATTGACGAGCAATTGCGGTAGTCGTGCATAGGGGCGATCAACATCATCAACATCAGGGTCTAGCGTCTGGAAGTCTTCAACTTTGAGTTGCGCGCGCAACCCTGGAATTCCATTGGCGTAATTAAGATCCCAAGCGCGGCGTTGGTTTAATTCTGTTCTTGTATTCGGATTGCTGTCTAGATCGGCAAAGAAATCTTTATCAGAAACATAGTTGTATTCTAAATTGGTCGTCCATTGGTCATTGATTTTCCAATTGTGCAAGAGGTGTAAATCTTTACGATCTTCATCATCATATTTACGATCTTGTGCTAAATAACCACCCCAAATACGGCCACCACCATATTGTTCAGTCAGATACCTGAACTCACCTTCAGCCATCAATCCACGACCGCCAATGAAACGTGGGGTTATAGTTGCATCATAATTGGGTGCTAAATTGAGATAAATTGGCGCTTCAAGTTCTAAACCACCATCGTTTGTATAACCAAAACCTGGGTTTAATAAGCCAGTGGTACGACGATCATCAATAGGGAAATTGAAATATGGCACAGCCAGCACTGGTGTGTTTTTAATATATAGTTTAGTGCCTTTGGTCACACCACGCCCAGTGTCTTGATTTAACTCAATCGAATTGGCTTGAATCTTCCATGTTGGGCTTTGCTCAGGTGGACACGTGCTATAAGTTGCATTCTGAAGGAGTAAAATATTGGGTGAGGTGCGCTCAATATTTTCTGCACGACCATGCCCATGTGTCGCTTCTGAAATATAAAAGCTGTTATTGAGGCGTCCCGTTTGGGTTTTTAAATTGTAGTCAATTTGATCACTTTGAGCCAATAAACCCGCTTGTGCTAACTGTACATTGCCAGAAGCCTTGGCGTGGGTTTGAGTGTTGTCAATTTTAATTTTATCCGCACGAACCATACGACCTTGCTGATCGATGATGACATTGCCTTCTAATTCTGAATCACCATTTGGATTGTAATATGCACGATCAGCGGTGATGATCGATGTTGCTTGCTCAGGATCAACTGCTTTAGTATCAGGGCTGATTGGTGTCAACCAAGTTTGAGCACAAAATTTCGAGCTTGGGGAGAACGTGCTACGTTGTTGCGCTTCGGCTGAATTTTTATTGACATAATATTGATCAAAGAAGCGCTGACCAGGGTAGCTTTCTTTAATTGCAGTTTGAAGTGCTTGATTGTCCACCTCAGTTGTACTGTCTTTAGAGTCGGCATAACTTGAGACTGTGCTACCACACAATAAGGTTAAAATAGCAGTCGCCAAAGGGCTGAAAGTAAACTGATGCTTCATTTATATCATTAACCAAGTATGCAAATTGCAATTAATTATTGTCGCATCATAGAGAAAAAACGGATTAGTGGCTACACTTAGCACTTTAAATATTCAGCCTGTACTAGAATTTATAGCAAATGAATACACAACGTGAACAATTGATACATACGTGGGTGCAATCTGTACTTCAATCAGAGCAGTTCGAAATAAAATATTTAGCAGGCGATGCCAGTTTCCGTCGCTATGCGCGAATCACCTTGAATAATAAATCATTTATGTTGATGGATGCACCTCCAGAAAAAGAAGATTGTGTACCTTTTGTGACGATTGACGAATTCTTTGATCGTCATGGAGTTCGTGTTCCACATATTGTTGCAAAGGATTTAGATCAAGGGTTATTGCTTCTAGAAGATTTTGGGGATGAGCTTTTAGCAAACCATTTAAATGATGACACGGTAGATCAGCATTATTTACAGAGTTTTAAACAACTCATTCAATTACAGTCTATTCATGGTGTGGATCAGTTTCCAGAATATAGTTACGAAAAATTAATCAGTGAAATGGAGTTATTCACAGATTGGTTGCTTCCATCATTAAATATTCGATTAAATGCTGATGAACAAGGTTTGATTAAGCGCACTTTTGCGATATTGGCAAATGCGGCTTTAGCTCAACCCCAAGTGATTGTTCATCGAGACTTTCACAGTCGTAATCTCATGCTGTTAAGTGATGAGCAAGAGCAAGGTGTAATTGATTTTCAAGATGCGGTAATCGGTGCGGATACCTACGACTTGATTTCAATTACACGTGATGCATACGTGCAATGGCCTCCAGCACGTGTAAAACAATGGTTTAAAACCTTCTATGAATTATTACCAGATGATTCAAAAATTGATCGTGATTTAGAGCGCTTTATTAAAGATGCTGACTTCATGGCGATTCAACGCCATTTAAAGATTTTAGGTATTTTTGTGCGATTGTTTGAACGTGATGGAAAGTCGGGCTATTTAAAAGACTTGCCTCGTGTCATGTGGTATTTACTCGAAGAGTCGAAGCCTTACGCTGAACTCACTCCATTTATTCAATGGGTTGAAGATAAAGTGCTATATGCATTTGAAGCCAAGTATGGTCACTATGAGGTAGTAGCTGCATGAAAGCCATGATTTTAGCAGCGGGTCTGGGTAACCGTATGCGTCCCTTGACGCTTTATAAACCAAAGCCACTGTTGGAAGTGGGTGGAAAGCCTTTAATTGTATGGCATATTGAAAAATTAAAGTCGATTGGTGTTAGTGAAATTATTATTAATTCGGCATGGCTGGCAGACAAATTGATCGGTGCTTTAGGCGATGGTTCTCAGTTTGGTGTGAACATTCGCTGGACGCGTGAAGATGAGGGTTTGGAAACAGCTGGTGGAATCATCAATGCTTTGCCCTTGTTGGGTGAAGAACCATTTATCCTCGTCAATGGGGATGTGTGGACTCAGTTTGATTTTGCTCAGTTGCTTGAGCTTGATTTACAAGAAGATCTGGCACACTTGGTACTTGTACCAAATCCGCTACAACATCCTCAAGGTGATTTCACACTATTAGATGGCCGTGCTTATACTTTTGAGCAAGAAAAAGAGGGCGAAAATCTGACTTATAGTGGTATTGCGGTGATTCATCCTCGTTTATTCGAAGGTCTAGAATGGGGCAAGCGTCCTTTAGCACCTTTGCTTAAAGATGCTATGCACAACCACAGAATTTCTGCTGAAAAAATGGCTGAAACGTGGGTGGATGTGGGTACACCAGAAAGGTTGATGCAGTTAGATCAGCAAATTCGAGAAGGACAATTTAACTAACTGAGTATTCACTAAGCGTTAAATAGTGTTCCACGATGCATAAAACGGTATACTTTGATTAATTTTATTGAGATGTTTACTGTTTATGCATCCTTTTTTTCATGAGTTACAACAAGGTAGTCAAAAACTAGGTTTATCACTCAGTGATGAGGCGTTGAGTTTATTATTAAAATATCAAGATGCGCTTGTATTGTGGAATAAGGCGTACAACTTGACCGCGATTCGTGATCCTAAAGAAATGTTAGTTAAGCATTTATTGGATAGCCTCAGCATCTTGAAAGACTTGCCTCAAGGGCGATTGCTTGATATCGGTACCGGTGGTGGTATGCCGGGGATGATCATCGCGCTATGTCAACCTGAGCGAAGCTGTGTGCTTCTGGATTCGAATGGAAAAAAAATTCGTTTTCTCAAACAGTTTATTGCTGATCTAAAACTAAAAAATGTTGTGGCAGTTCAAACTCGAGTAGAGAATGAAGAGAGTATTAATGAACTGGGTAAATTCGATGTAATTACCAGTCGTGCTTTCGCCTCACTGACAGATTTTATTACTGCTTCTCGTCCTTTTATGCATGAAAACAGTATTATTGCTTCTATGAAAGGTTTAATTCCTGCTGAGGAAATTGAAAACCATAAAGATGAGTTGAGTTGCGAAATTATTGAGCTTCACGTTCCTCGTTTAGATGAACAACGTCATTTATTGCTACTTAAACAAATTTAAAAATTCTAGGGATTGGGGTTACCATGGCTCAAATTATTGCTATTGCGAACCAAAAAGGTGGCGTAGGTAAAACCACGACTGCTGTAAATTTGGCTGCATCATTAGCAGTGCTTAAAAAGCGAGTATTGTTGATTGATATGGACTCTCAAGGCAATGCCACTATGGGTTCAGGTATTCAAAAGAATGATCTCTTATACTCAGTAACTGATGTTTTACTGGGTGAAGTGCCAATTGAAACTGCCATCACTAAAGCTGAAGTTGGATATCGCGTAATTGGCTCCAATCGTGATTTAGCAGGTGTTGAATTAGCCATTGCTGAGCAAGACGGTCGTGAATTTATTCTGCGTGATGCGATCCAACAAATTGCAGATAAGTTTGATTACATCATTGTGGATTGTGCACCAAGCTTAAGTTTGATCACTGTAAATGCATTGGCTGCTGTTAAAAGCGTGATCATTCCAATGCAGTGTGAATATTATGCCTTGGAAGGCTTGGCAGATTTAACACAAACGATTGATCGTATTCAACAAGCGTTAAACCCTGATTTAGAAATCATTGGTGTATTGCGTACCATGTACGATGCTCGAAATGCGCTGACACGTGATGTGTCGGATGAGTTGGAGCAGTATTTTGGTAAAAAATTATACGAAACGGTTATTCCTCGAAATGTGCGTTTAGCGGAAGCGCCAGCACATGGGTTACCGATTATTTATTTTGAAAAAAGTTCTAAGGGTGCAGTGGCTTATTTGAATCTTGCTGCTGAAATGTTAAAAAAAACCAAAGTGAAAAAAGGAAGTAAAGCATGACCGTGAAGAAAAGAGGCTTAGCAAAGGGTCGTGGCTTAGATGCGTTATTGGGCTCTATTCAAAAAGAAAAATTACAATTAGAAGCACAGTCATTAGATCATGGTCAGCTCAAACAAGTAGATGTCAAACTTCTTAAACGTGGTAATTATCAGCCGCGACGTTTTATTCATGAAGAAGACCTTCAGGAATTAGCATCTTCTATTAAAAAGCATGGCATCATGCAGCCGATTGTCATTCGTCCAATTGAGGATGATGTGCATCAATATGAAATTATTGCAGGGGAGCGCCGTTGGCGAGCAGCTCAAATCGCTGGACTAAATGAAGTTCCTGCAATTGTTCGTGATTTGTCAGATCAAGTTGCAATTGCGTTGGCATTAATTGAAAACATTCAACGCCAAGATTTAAATCCAATTGATCAAGCTATGGCATTGCAGCGTTTTCATGAAGAGTTTGGATTAAGTCACCAAGAAATTGCTGAAACAGTGGGCAAGGCACGTACTACAGTAAGTAATTTATTGCGCTTATTAAGCTTAGCGGATCCGATTAAAGACCATATCCAACAAGGTCAATTAGATATGGGGCATGCGCGTGCAATATTGACTTTGCGTGCAAAAGACCAAATTGAAATTGCAAAAATTGTCATTGAAAAAAACCTTTCTGTTCGTCAAACAGAACAGTTAGTGCGTGATTTTAATGCACCAAAACAGGATAAGCCAAAACCATCAATTTCAGCTGATTTAGAGCAACTGACTCAGCGTCTTTCTGAACGTTTCAGTGCAGATGTTAAAATTGATCACAATAAGCAAGGTAAAGGTAAGCTTGTGATTCATTATCATTCACTTGATGAGTTAGATGGTATTCTAAATATCTGTTTAGATGAAAAATAATTAATTTAAAAGCAGTAAATGTGATTTATTTAGATGAGTTTGAGATTTAAGTCATTTAGGTCTCAATACTCCAATTGAGCTAAGGTTTACTTTGATCATTCCATACAATCAGGTCATTGATTTTAGAGTGGGGCAGACTTTAGCATTCGATGTTCGAATTATGTATGATTAAATTGCATACGTGCTGAATCTGTTTAGGTGTTTAAGGATACCGTACCAATTAGAGGTTGTGAGTGAAGCAAGATTTTAAAGTTTATATGCGTTTGTTGAGTTACTTAAAACAGTACTGGACGATTGCATTGATTGTTGTATTTGGTTTTGTGCTGAATGCCGCGACTGAAGTTTCTGTTGCGAAATTATTAGAGCATATTATCAATGCCATTCAAGAACAGGATCGAAGTTTCACGAACTTATTCCCATTTTTGGTTGTTGTTTTGATGTTTGTACGAGGAGTGGGGCTATTTCTAGGTGGATACTACACTTCGGTGATTTCTCGAAATCTAATTTTTAATATTCGCCAAGAAGTTTTTGCTAAATTAATGCGATTGCCGTCGCAATATTATTTAGATAACACTAGTGGTCATATTACTGCCAAAATTATGTACAACGTTGAACAGCTGACTGCTGCCTCAACGGAGTCATTAAGAACCTTATTACAACAAGGTTTGATCACCATTGCGCTGTTAGGATATTTGTTCTATTCCAACTGGCGCTTGACTTTATGTATTTTGATTTTTGCGCCTTTAATCGGTTTTTTGATTAGAAAAGCTGCTAAACGTATGCGTAAGCTGTCTACTCAAGTGCAAGATACGATGGGTGATGTAAACCATGTAGTGCAAGAAACCGTGAATGGTAATTTAGTTGTTAAAGGCTTTGGTGGACAGGCATACGAGCAAACTCGTTTTAAAGAAACCTCACTCGAAAACTTGCGTCGTGGTTTAAAAATGGTTGCAGTACAACAATTAAATAGTCCTGTTGTACAACTTATTATGGCGATCGCTTTAAGTATTGTGATTTGGATTGCTTTAAGACCTGAGATATTACAGGATACTTCAGCGGGTCAGTTTGTTGCGTATATTACTGCAGCCGGTATGTTGAGTAAGCCGATAAAAGCTTTAACCGATATCAATGAAAAATTACAGCGAGGAATGGCTGCAGCACATTCAGTATTTGAATTATTGGATATGCCTGAAGAAAAAAATGAAGGGCAGTTAAAACCACAACTCAAAGGCAATATTGAATTTAATCAGGCAAATTTAACATATAGCGATGGTTTCCACGCGATCCATGATTTTAATTTAAATGTTAAAGCTGGGCAGACTGTAGCGTTGGTGGGGCGTTCGGGGGCTGGTAAGTCTTCTTTAGTTAACTTATTGGTTCGTTTTCAAGAATTAAGTTCAGGGTCAATCAAATTCGATGGCCATGATATTCAAGATATCGAAGTTACAGCGTTACGCTCACAAGTGGCTATGGTCAATCAGCAAGTCGTGCTGTTTAACCGAACTGTTCGTGAGAATATTGCTTATGGTCAGTTACAAGATGCTTCGGAAGAGCAGATTATTGCTGCTGCGAAAGCTGCTTATGCCCATGACTTTATTATGGCATTGCCTCAAGGCTATGACACACCATTAGGTGCTCAAGGTTTAAATTTATCTGGCGGACAAAGACAGCGTATTGCAATTGCTCGCGCAATCTTAAAAAATGCTCCAATTTTAATTCTTGATGAAGCGACAAGCGCATTAGACAATGAGTCTGAATACTTTATTCAGCGTGCTTTTGATGCAGCTATGCAGGATCGGACAACGATTGTCATTGCACATCGATTATCAACGATTGAGAATGCAGATCTTATTGTGGTAATGGATAAAGGTCGGATATTAGAGCAGGGAACACATCAGGAATTACTCGATTTGCGTGGTGCATATTTCCAACTGCATCAACGTAATTTTGAGGAATAAGTTATGTCTATTGCGCAGGTCATTCAAAATGCTTGGAATAAGCAATCCAAGTGGTTGATTGTATTGCGACCCCTGTCATTACTTTATCGATTAGGATTTTCCCTGAATAAATCCTTGTATCAACGTGGTATAAAACCTATTTATACTGCACCAGTTCCTGTCATGGTCATTGGCAATATAACGGTAGGTGGTAGTGGTAAAACACCGTTATTAATTCAATTGGTTAAATATCTTCAACAAAAAAATATTCGAGTTGGAGTAATTAGTCGAGGCTATGGTGGTAAAGGTCCTTTTCCTGCAAGCGTGAATCTCGATTCTGAGCCAAATGAAGTGGGTGATGAGCCCTGTCTAATTGTGCAATCTACAGGCGTGCCGATGGTCGTAGGTGGGCAACGACAGAAAAGCATAGAGTTGCTTCTCTCTCAGCATCAACTTGATTTGATCATTAGTGATGATGGTTTGCAACATTGGGCACTTGATCGTCAATTAGAATGGATTGTACTGGATAACAATCGTGGTTTAGGTAATCAGAAACTGTTGCCTGAAGGCTTTTTGCGTGAGCCAGTAGCACGGTTATGCAGTGGTACAGTAATTGAGCATGCTGAACAACCAAGCTCAAATCTGTATATGCAATTACAAGTCGCAGCGCCGTACTTGTTAAATCCAGTCGAAGATCAAGTTGAATATTTTGCCACTAATTTGAATTATTATGCGGTTGTTGGTATTGGGTTCCCGCAACGGTTTTATAAAACCCTTGAAAGTATGGGCTTAAAGCATTTTCAGTGCCATGAATTTCCTGATCATTATGAGTATCAGATTGACGATTTACAATTTGAAGATTCAAATCCAGTCATCACCACTGAAAAAGATGCTGTAAAACTCCTCCCTTTGTTAAAACAACATCCAGAATTTAGTCGTGAAATTTGGGTGGTTCCTGTTGAAGCAGTTTTATCATCAGCTTGTTATGATTTGCTGGATCAACAGCTTGCAAAACTTGGTATCGTAAACACATAAGGAATATCCATGAAACATATTGTAATACCTGCTCGCTTTGCAAGTTCGCGTTTACCTGGAAAACCACTCCTTAAAATACACGGGCGTGAAATGATTTTACGTGTGGTAGATCAGGCGCGAAAAGTGACTGGGTTTGATGATTTGTGTGTTGCTACTGACGATCAAAGAATTGTTGATCTTTGTAAGGCAGAACAAATTGATGTTGTGTTGACCAGTGCAGAACACCCTTCTGGAACCGACCGATTGAGTGAAGTTGCACGAATCAAAGGTTGGGCGAGTGAAGATATTATTGTAAATGTGCAAGGTGATGAACCATTATTGCCTGCATCTTTAGTCCAACAGGTTGCTTCTTTGTTAGAGCAAAAGCCTGAATGTTCAATGTCCACTTTGTGTGAAGTGATCAAAGAATTAGAAGAATTTAAGCGCGATAGTATTGTGAAAGTTGTCATAAGTAAGTTCAATGAAGCGCTTTATTTCAGTCGTGCAACCATTCCATATGATCGTGATGGATCAAAGCAACAACCACATATACTACATCCTAAAGCCTACCGACATCTTGGTTTATATGCCTATAGAGTGAAGTTGCTGCAAGAGTACGTGACATGGGATCAGGGTGAGCTTGAGGTTTTAGAAAGCCTTGAGCAACTACGTGTTTTAGAAAATGGCCATCGAATTGCAATTGATTTGGCAGAGGTGAGCTTACCACCAGGTGTGGATACGCAACAAGATTTAGACCGTTTTAATGCAATGCCTATTTCTCATTTCCAATAGTATAGATTAGTCAATGACTCAGACTCAGCATGTTTATCCTTGGCAACTTAATGTATGGAGCACACTGACTCAGCGGTATCCTCAAGTTGGTCATGGATTGCTTTTTTATGGCAAAAAAGGCTGTGGTAAAGAAGCTTTTACCCAGCAATTTGTTACTTGGCTGCTATGTTTAGATAAGCAGCCAAATCAACCTTGTGGTCAGTGTTCGAGTTGTTTGTGGCTAAAATCAGATACTCATCCAAATTATGTTTACGTCACGACGGATGAGGACAATAAGAAACAAAACGCTAAAATTAAAATTGAGAAAATTCGTGAATTACAGCCATTCGTGCAACAAACCGTCGATGGTTGGCGGGTTATTGTGATTGAACCGGCGGAAGCGCTCAATATCGCATCGTCAAATGCTTTATTGAAAACACTTGAAGAACCAGGTGAGCGTGTTGTGATTATTCTTTTGGCGGATCATTATTTAAAATTACCAGCCACTATACGAAGTCGCCTACAACATTACGCCTTAGATCGGCTGACTGATGATCAAGCCAATGCATATTTGAATCAACATTTGAATGCAGAGCAGCAGACTTTGAGCACACTGTTGCTTAACCTTTCGAATGGTATGCCTTTAGCTGCTATTGAGTTGGCCTCAAGTGAATGGTTAACTCTGCGAAGTGAGTTTATAAATGATTGGTATCATTTAGTCAGTCAAAAAAATATGCCAATGCAGTACGCTTCTAGATGGAATAAGCAACTCAACTTTTCCGAGTTGATTGTTATGTTTGAGTACTTATTAGCTGATCTTGTTGCCTATAAAATGGAACAAAATGTAAAAAATAGCGATTTAGACTTTAGTTTGTTGGCTGAGCAATATCAATTAGAGCAATTATTTGATATTTATAACGATGTGCATCAAGCAAAACAAATGGTTGAGCAGAATGTTCAATCAAATTTAATTGTTGATCAGCTTTTTATAAAATTAATGAATGTTCAATAATCATGTTTGAATACAGGGGATAGAGATGCAGCCACGTCCGGGCGGTTTATTACAAGTCAATATTAATGATCGCGAAACTCTGCAATCCAGTTATATGCCTTTTGTTGAGGGTGGGGGATTATTTATTCCAACCAAACATTCAGTCAAAATGGGTGAAGAGATTTTTATCTTGGCAACACTTCCTAATCAAACCCAAAAAATACCAATTACGGGTAAGGTGATTTGGATTTCCTATAAGCAATCAGGCATTAAACCGCAAGGTTTTGGATTGCAGTTAACTGGAGATAAAGGAGCCTATTACAAAATGGAAGCAGAAAAAATACTCGCTGGAAGTATGTCAACAGCACGCGCAAGCTTTACAATGTAGGTTCTGACTTAAGAAATTAAAAGGTGTCCTTGTGTTTGTAGATACACACTGTCATTTAAACATGCTCAATCTCGAACCTTACGAGGGAAATATCGATTTAGCAATTCAGCAAGCGATTGATGCTGGTGTCACAAAAATGATGGGGATATCGGTTGATTTAGATGATCATATTATTCTGTCAGAAATTGCAGCTCGACACGAAGGAGTAGGCTACAGTGTTGGGGTGCATCCATGTGAAGATCCAGCAGTCATGCAGCGTGCTACTGTTGAAATTTTGGTTGAATTGGCGAGTAAAGATAAGGTCTGGGCAATTGGTGAAACGGGTCTAGATTATTATCACAGTACTGAATTTGTTAAAGAACAAAAAGAATGTTTTGCACGACATATTCAAGCTTCACAGATGGTGAAAAAGCCAGTGGTTGTACACACACGCTCATCTAAAAACGATACGATAGATATTATAAGAGCTGAAAAGTCGACACACGGAATTTTGCATTGTTTTACTGAGGATTGGGATACGGCAAAAGCGGTTCTAGATTGCGGTTATTACATTTCATTTTCAGGAATAGTATCGTTTAAAAATGCTCAGGATTTACGTGATGTGGCCAAGCAAGTTCCATTAGATCGACTATTAATTGAGACTGATAGCCCTTATTTAGCACCAATGCCATATAGAGGAAAGTCTAATGAACCAAAGTATGTCCCATATGTAGCCAAAGCATTAAGTGATGTATATGATAAGTCAGTCGAGGAGATTGCCTTTATTACAACGCAAAATTTCGAGAATCTTCTACGAATGCAGTAAAAATTTAATACGGAAAATAGAAAGAAGAGAGTTTATAGAGTGAAGATGGATCGTCAGGCTCAGTTTAGAGCGAGAGAAGCATTAATATTTCAGGTCGCAGAACAACTTCTTTTGGAAAACGGCGAAGCGGGCATGACATTGGATGCATTGGCCGCTGAGTTGGATTTGGCAAAAGGAACACTCTATAAGCACTTCCAAAGTAAAGATGAATTGTACATGTTGCTCATTATTCGTAATGAGCGCATGTTATTAGAAATGGTTCGAGATACTGAAAAAGGATTTCCTGAACATTTAGCTTTTTTTATGTTGCACCATTTGCATCATCCAGAACGTACTGTACTCTTTCATCAAATTGAAGAGCGATTGTCTACAACCGGTCAGGGTATTAATCATTTGTTTAATGAAATGTATCAGATTCGCAAAAGTAGACTCAGAATTATCATTCGTATGACAGAAAATCATCTAGCATCCATTCAAAGTAAGATGAGTTCTCGGGATTATTTAGCATCCATTTGGTCGATTACTCATGGTGGTGCTGCGATATTAAACTCGAGTTTCTATCAACGCTATTTAGGCTGTCGAGATACGTTAAGGGTTGCTTTAATTGATCAAGCGTTGATGATGCCTAAACAGATTAATTTGACAGAATCAGTGGCCTAATATGCAATCCCTAGATCACCGTCAAGGCGGATTTACTTTAATCGAATTGATGGTGGTCACTGTGATCATCAGCATCATGGCGGCATTGGTGGTGATGAATATTGGTGGGATTGATCAACGTAAAGCAATGCAAGCTAGAGAGGCTTTAATATTAGATTTAAAACGTATTCATCGAGAGGCTGTTGATCAATCGTTAGTGGTTGCATTGGTGCCACAATCGAATGGTGATCAGTTTCGCTATACATTTCAAAAATATAATGATTTAACTCGTCCAGAGCAGACGCTTGTATCGAATAATAATCGTCAACCTTCCACTTGGGTTGAAATGCCAGAGTTTTCTGCGAGAGAGCTACCTGCAAAGGTTTCATTTCAGATCGAAAGTAGCGACTATAGTTTTGAAAATGCAACTAATGCAGACTTGATGAATAATAATGCACCTAAATTAATTTGGTTGGGCAATGGCGAGGTTAAACCTGTCACAATTCAAATGTATTATGAACAAAAAGCAATTGGTGATCTTATTCAAATAGATTACTTGGGTAAAATCGATGCGGGTGCTTAAAGGATTTACCTTGATTGAGGTTGTGGTGGCTTTGGCTATTTTTGCTGTAGCAGCAATGTCATTGACGAAGGTGGCTATGCAGTACACACAGGCGACTGCAAATGCAATTTTAAGAACAAAAGCACAATTCGTCGCACAAAATGAAGTCGCTGCAATGCAAATTAGTGGTGAATGGCTAGAGGGAACTCAATCGAAGCAAATTACCTCTCAAGGGTTAAGTTGGCAAATTGATAAAAAATCAGAAGCGACTATTAGCCCAGATGTTCAGAAAATAGAAGTGCAAGTGAGTCTATATAACAATGATTTAGGTAAAGTTGAATCAGGTGTCACCACCATGGTGTTTTATAACTATCCTATCAGAGAGCAATCCAACTCATGATCAAGAGTAAACAACAAGGTTTTACCTTGGTAGAGCTTTTGGTTGCCATAGCCATCTTTGCAGTATTGTCTGCTTTAGGATGGAAAATTTTTGATTATTTAAATAAAGTCAAAGATCGCAATGCTGTGCATGAGCAGCAGCTTCTCAGTTTGCAAGATAGTTATTTACAAATGCAAAGAGATGCTTTGCAAATTGTACCGCTGACTGCAAATATCGCAGGACAAATCCAACCTGCATTTTTACTGGATGATCAGTCTTTACAATTTAGTAAGGCAGGGGTCACAGATCCGCTGAAACAGGGTTTGTCTCCATTTGAGAGAATAGAATATCGTTATAATGCACAAGATCGAAAAGTTTATCGTTTAAAGTATCCCAATCTGAATGTTCTTCAAACAACCCAACCTTTATCCAGTACGATCCTAGAGAATGTGGATGAGTTTCAAATCACAATTTTGAACCCGAATGAATTGAATTCGTGGCCGGATGCATCAACAATAAGTTCTAATGGTAATGATGCTCAAGATGGTGTTGCTCGACTATTGCCTAAAGGTATGCGAATTAGATTTAAGCAACAAGATGTTGAATACGAGTGGATTTTCAGTTTGCTTAATACTGACTATTTAAAACCGACATCTAGTCAATAATCATTAGGAAAATGCATGAAGCAGCAAAAAGGAATCGCCTTGATTACGATTTTAATGTTAGTCGCTTTGGCAACTATCATTGCTGCGACGATTGCCCATCGTCAATACAATACCAGTGAAAATACGGCCTATGTGATTCGTCAAAACCAAGCACTGTATTATGCAAAAAGTGCTGAAGCTTTTTTCTCAGAATTATTGGTTCAAGATGCTAAGTCCAATTCAAAATCAGATAATCTTCAAGAAACTTGGGCTCAACCGATGCCACCATTTCCAATTGATGGTGGTTATGTCGCAGGGCGAATTATTGATGAAACGGGTAAGTTTAATTTAAACAGTTTGGTCAAAGATGATGGCGTGCCGAATGATAATGCGGTGAATTACTTTAAGGGATTATTAACAAAGCTTGGTTTGCCAGAAGAATTGAATGAAGCGGTAATTGATTGGCAAGATCAAGATGATTTGACGATTGGCGCGATGGGGGCAGAGAGTAATTATTATTTAAGTTTAACGCGTCCTTATTTGCCAGCGAATGGTCCTTTTCATAGCGTTGAAGAGTTGAAGCAAGTGCGAGGATTTGAAGGTGATAAGTTTTTATTGATAAAACCTTATGTTACAGCGATTCCTTTAAAAGAAATTAAAATTAATATTAATACAGCACCAGCGATGATTATTGCTGCTATAGACCCAAGTTTGGATGTGCAAAATGTACAGCGTGATTTGGATCAGAAAAAAGCCAATGGTGAGTTTTTTGAGTCCGTAGATCAGCTCTGGGAACTCAACACTCTAAGTCAGTTAAGTGAAGAAGCAAAAAGCACAGCAAAAAATAATTTTGATGTTAAATCTGCATTCTATCGAGCAGATATTGAAATCATGCTATCTGATCGAAAGCGATATTTTTCGAGTTATCTGATGCGTGATGAAGATAAGGTTTATGTCTTCTCAAGAAGTTTGGCACCTCTTCAAACCAATTGATTAAATTGCTAAACTATTAATTTAAACAAATTGAATGATAGCTTTTTATTTTTTTGTTTTTAATACGTTTTGCCAATTGCTTAAAACGTTAAAATTAATGATGAGTTGTGTGAATATGCACTATAATCATTTTAATCCATGATTTTTTATTGCTCTGACATATGTTAATTCGAAAATTATTTAAGTTTGAAAACGCGCATATTGTGCGAAATTGCACATCAGACCGCTGTAAGCGTTCAATTCATGGTCATAGCTATAAAGTCGAATTATTATTGAAAGCCTCAAAGCTAGATCATGGTCAAATGGTCTATGATTTTGGTTTGCTGAAAGGTGTGATCAAAGAACTTTATGATAGTTTTGATCATGCGATTTGTTTTTGGCAAGAAGATTCAGCTGAATATATTCAAGCATGTAAAACTTTTAGTGCGCGTTGGGTTTCATTACCCGTTTCACCTTCTGCTGAACAATTTTCTCGAATTTTCTTTTATTTGGCAGAACAAGTACTGAAATCAACTATCACGCAAAATGGTGAAGGTGATGTTGAAGTCTATTCAGTGATCGTGCATGAAACTGACACAGGCTATGCGCAAAGTTTTGCTGAAGATATCGTAAATGAACAGATGGGCTTATTGGCGCTTGATCAAATCGTATTCTCAGAACAAATTCAAAATGAATGGTCTGATCCTAAAATGTACGAACAATTGAAACAAGGATTCACTTTTAAGAACCCAAGTGTAGATTTACAAGTAAAACTTTAAAGCTGTGATTGATTTAGGGATGAACACAATGCAACTCACCGAACAAGAATTAAGTCAACTGAATCAAGTTCGGTTAGAGGATGGTTGGAAGTATGCTTTAGCAGATTTTCTGCTCAGCGATAAAATGGATCAGCTGAAAGCTTTTCTCAAATCTGAATTACAGGCGAATAAGGTGATATACCCACCTAATTCCCTTATATTTAATGCGTTCAACACTACACCCTTAGATCGTGTAAAGGTCGTGATTCTCGGTCAAGATCCTTATCACGGTCCAAATCAAGCACATGGATTGAGTTTTTCAGTGCAAAAGGGTGTTGCATTACCGCCGTCTTTGCGTAATATCTATCACGAACTCAGCACTGACCTTGGAATAGTGCCTGCCAAGCATGGTGATTTAACCCAATGGGCTGAAGAGGGTGTCTTATTGCTGAACAGTGTATTGACTGTTGAAGCGGGCCAGCCGACTTCACACCAAAAGAAAGGTTGGGAAGATTTCACTGATGCTGCGATAGATGTTCTAAATGAGCAACGTGAAAAGATCGTTTTCATTCTTTGGGGTGCGTACGCGCATAAGAAAGGTCAACGAATTGACCAAAATAAGCATTTGGTCTTAAAAGCAGCACATCCATCACCGTTGGCAGCAAACCGAGGTGGTTTTTTTGGGTGTAAAGTTTTTTCAAAAACAAATAATTATCTTAAACAAAATGGCATTGAGCCAATTAAATGGCAGCTGGAAGCATGACAATATCTCCTGAGACGAATCAATATCATCCTGACTTAATTGTTGAAGAAGCACAGAATGGATGGAGAGTGGTTCGATTAAATCGTCCAAAATCTTTACATGCACTTGATGAATCTATTGTGACGGCTTTATTGGCTGTTTTTGAAAAGTTTCATCATGATGATGCGGTTAAAGCGATCTGGTTTGATTCAACAACCCCTAAAGCTTTTTGTGCCGGTGGGGATGTACGCAAACTCCGTCAGTTGGTCATCAATAATGAGGTTGATGCGGCAAATAAATTTTTTGAACAAGAATACGCGCTAGATCTTTTGTTGCATGACTACGCTAAGCCGATTGTCGTTTGGGGTGAAGGTTATGTGATGGGTGGTGGGCTTGGTTTATTTATGGCTGCACCATTCAGACTCGTTACACCTTATTCGCGTCTTGCAATGCCAGAAGTGAATATTGGTTTATATCCAGATGTTGGTGCTAGTCGTTTCTTGGCAGATCGTGGTCCAATTGGTCTATTTACAGGTTTAACTGGATCGATCATGACTGCGGCAGGAGCTTATGGTATTGGCTGGGCGACTCATATTTGTGATGCTCAGCGCGATGTTGTTTTACAAAAGTTGATCAATATCGATTGGGATCATTATCCTGCTGGTGATTTTAGGGCATTAGATGACACTTTAAATAGTTTGCATCGACCAGTTTCTCCAGGGCCACTGCAAATCTCGTTAGACGTGATTCACAGTGTCTGTCGTGGTGCAAACTTTGAAAATGACTACGAAGCAATTATCGGTCTAAGTGATGCACGAAGTGACTGGCTAAGACAAGCCAGTGAAAATCTGGCAAAAGGATCACCAAGTACAGCTGCGATTACCTGGTTGTTATGGCAATGGGGGCGTCAAGTTCATCCTTGGCAAGAAGTATTTGAACTTGAAACTCAAATTTCTGATTGGAAAATTAGACATCCTGATTTTGTTGAAGGTGTACGTGCACGTTTAGTGGATAAAGATTTATCTCCTGAATGGACACCTGCAGAATCTATGTCCTTAAAAGGAGTTTTAGGTGCGCACCCACCAGTTACAAATATCGAGAGCTGGAATAACTTGTTAAAACAGTACGGTATTATTTAATTTTGACTGAAATCCAATTTGATGCCGAAGATCTAAAATGGATGCAGCGTGCCTATGAGCAGGCTGCATTCGCAGCTAAATTGGGAGAAATTCCTGTTGGAGCTGTCATTGTGAGTCAAGGAAAAGTAATTGGTGAAGGATATAATCAACCCATCCTGAGTCATGATCCAACTGCTCATGCAGAAGTGGTCGCACTTCGCCAAGCATGTAATCAAATTCAGAACTATCGTCTACCAGAAGATGCAACCCTTTATGTAACCCTTGAGCCATGCACGATGTGTGTGGGGGCTTTAATTCATGCTCGAGTTCATCGTGTTGTATTTGGTACTTTAGAGCCGAAGGCGGGTTCTCTGGTCAGTGCGCGACAGCTATTGAATAATCAAGGTTACTATAACCATATATTTGAATTTGAAGGGGGCTGCATGCAATCAGTGTGTGCTCATCAGCTTTCAGAATTTTTTAAATTCAGACGTGAACAAAAAAAACAACAGCGTGTACGACAAAAAATAGAAAATAATCAGGAATGATTGCTATTGTTGATTGTGAAAAATTGACATAATGTATTGTCAGTATGAAGCGGACTCAATGAAAAGGAATAAAAAATGAATTCAATCCAAGTTAAACAAGAATTTAACCAGCCTATAGATCGTGTATTTGAAGTTTTGTCAAAACATGCGACTTATAATGATGTATTTGCACCGATTCAGGTTGTACGCATTAAAGATGCAGCTGATCCGAGTCGTCCTGATGGGATTGGATCAGTACGAAAAATGGGATTAGGCCCAATAAAGCCAATTCAAGAAGAAATTACTGTACTAGAGCCAAATAAGCGTATTGAATACAAAATTATCAAGAATCCATTAATCAAACATCATCTTGGAATTATTGAATTTAAAGAGCTTTCAACAGCTAAAACTTTAGTCACATACACGATCGAATTACAGGCAAGAGCACCGTTTGTGAGCAAATTAATTCTTGCACAACTCAAACTTGCTATTACACTTGGTTTTAAGAAATTAGCAAAACGCCTTTAAGGCGAAGTTGGTAAAGTAATGACAATTCAAATTATCACGATCGATGGACCAAGCGGTTCAGGCAAAGGAACTTTGGCAGCAAAATTGGCACAGCATTACCAGTTTCATTTACTAGATTCTGGCGCTTTGTATCGTTTGTTGGGATTGTCATTACATCAGCTGAATTTAATTGATTCAATTCACAATCCAGATGTGTTGGTTAAATGCGTAGAAATAGCGACTCATCTCGATATTCAATTTGTTAGTGATCATTTAAAAACAAAAATTTTACTTAACGGGCATGATGTAACGGATGAAATTCGCACTGAAAAAGTCGGTGAGTTTGCATCCAAGGTTGCAGTTGTACCTGAATTAAGACAGGCATTATTCGAAAGACAACGTGCATTTGCTCAAGCACCAGGTCTTGTTGCCGATGGCCGTGATATGGCGACTTCAATCTTCCCAGAAGCCCAAGCAAAAATATATTTGACGGCTTCTGCTGAGTCGCGTGCTGAGCGACGTGTAAAGCAGTTGCAGGCCATGGGGCAAAATGTTAAAATAAGCGACATTTTATCTAATATCCAAGCACGTGATAAGCGTGATATGGAAAGAACCGTTGCGCCGCTTAAGCCGGCTGAAGGGGCTTACATTATCGATAGTTCAGATCTGGACATTGACGCTGTATTTAACCTGATGACCGCATATATTGATGCGCAATAAGATAAATTAATGAATATTAGTGGAAGCATAGCTTGATCAGTTCTATATGGACTATGTCGATACTTAACTAAACCGGCCTTGTCTGATCCAAGACCGCTGACTTTTCTAGGTATATCATGACCGAATCTTTTGCAGCCCTCTTTGAAGCAAGCGAATTAAACCTCAACGTTGAAAAGGGTGCAGTCATCCAAGGTATCGTTGTTAGCATCGATTCTGACTGGGTAACTGTAGATACTGGCCTTAAATCTGAAGGCGTAGTAGCTCGCTCTGAATTCTTAAACGAACAACGTGAACTTGAAGTTAACGTTGGTGACACAGTTGACGTAGTTGTTGAAGCGCTTGACAACGGTATGGGTCAAACAGTTTTATCACGTGAAAAAGCTAAACGTGCTGAAACTTGGACTAAACTTGAAAAAATCTTTGAAGACGGCGAGATCGTTACTGGTGTTATCTCTGGTAAGGTTAAAGGCGGTTTCACTGTTGACATCGGTCCAGTACGTGCATTCTTACCAGGTTCTTTGGTAGACACTCGTCCTATCCGTGACACGACTCACCTTGAAGGTAAAGAGTTAGAATTCAAAGTTATCAAACTTGACGCTAAACGTAACAACGTTGTTGTATCACGTCGTGCAGTTATGGAAGCTGAATCTTCAGCTGACCGTGAAGCTCTTCTTTCTCAACTTGAAGAAGGTCAAACAGTTACTGGTACAATCAAAAACCTTACTGACTACGGTGCTTTCGTTGACCTTGGCGGTATTGATGGTCTTCTTCACATCACTGACATGGCTTGGAAACGTATCAAGCATCCATCAGAAGTTGTTGAAGTTGGTCAAGAAGTTACTGTTAAAGTACTTAAATTTGACAAAGAGCGTAACCGTGTATCATTAGGTCTTAAACAACTAGGTGAAGATCCATGGTTAGCGATCATGAACCGTTACCCTAAAGGTTCTATCGTTAAAGCGCGTGTAACTAACTTAACTGATTACGGTTGCTTCGCTGAAATCGCTGAAGGCGTTGAAGGCTTAGTACACGTTTCAGAAATGGACCACACAAACAAAAACATCCACCCATCTAAAGTTGTTCAGATTGGTGATGAAGTTGATGTTATGGTTCTTGAAGTTGATGAAGAGCGTCGTCGTATTTCTCTTGGTATCAAACAAACTCGTGCTAACCCATGGGAAGAGTTTGCTAAGGCTCACGACAAAGGTGAAAAAGTTTCAGGTACAATCAAGTCTATCACTGACTTCGGTATCTTCATCGGTTTACCAGGCGGTATCGATGGTCTAGTTCACTTATCTGACATTTCTTGGAATGAACAAGGCGAAGAAGCGATTCGTCGTTACAAGAAAGGTGACACTGTTGAAGCGGTTATCCTTTCTGTAGACGCTGAAGGCAACCGTATCAGTCTTGGTATCAAGCAAATGAACAGCGATCCGTTCAACGATTTCTTAGCTGCTAACGAACGTGGTGCTCTTGTTAAAGGTACTGTAGTTGCAGTTGATGCTCGTGGCGCAACAATTAAGTTGGCTGACGAAGTTGAAGCTTCTCTTAAAGCTTCAGAAATCAACCGTGACCGCGTTGAAGATGCAACTAAATTCTTAGAAGTTGGTCAAGAAGTTGAAGCTAAGATCATCAATGTTGATCGCAAATCACGCGCAATCAACTTGTCTATCAAAGCGAAAGACGAAGCTGAAGAGAAAGAAGCTGTTGCTAACTTGAAAACTGCTTCTGCAGGTCAAGACAACGGTCCTAAGACAATTGGTGATTTGATCAAAGCTCAAATGAACCACTAAGTCTTTCGTGTTCAATGTATTGTTAATGTAATTTAACTAATACTTTTTACACAAATACTGTAAACGGTAGCGTAGTATTGACTTACTGCGCTACCGTTTTGTATTTAAACAGGTTATTATCTCGCTATGCACAGAGTAGCTTGATAATTAAAGAGGTCGCAGATGACTACTGAAGCACTTAATAAGTCTGACTTAATAGAACGTATTTCTATCAAAAACCCTCATTTGGCTGAGCCATTGGTCGAAGAAGCTGTTAAAATTATGATCGATCAAATGATTGAGTCATTATCAGCTGATAATCGTATTGAAATTCGTGGGTTTGGAAGTTTTGCTTTACATCATCGCGAACCGCGAGTTGGGCGTAATCCTAAAACAGGTAAGTCAGTTGAAGTGGCTGCTAAAGCTGTACCTCATTTCAAACCAGGTAAAGCACTAAGAGATGCTGTAAACGAATCAGCAGGAAAATAATAAATTACTCAGGGGTGGTTATGCGTTACGTATTAGTTGCACTGTTAGTTGTAATCTTCGGATATGCATTGGCATTGGTTCTGCAAAATGGTACAGAACTGACTGTTGATCTTCTATTCACTCAAGTACCGGCAATGAGATTAGGTTTATTGCTTTTGTTGACTTTGGCACTTGGGATCATCGTTGGATTATTACTCGGAGTTCAAGTTTTCCGTGTATTCCAAAATAGTTGGGAAATTAAGCGTCTTCGCAAAGATATTGAATATCTTCGTAAAGAACAAATCCAAAATGCTCAGTTAGCTGCTGCTGAAGCTGCTGCAAATGTACGTCATGAAAAGACAGTACTAGATGTGCATTCAGATCCGCGTAACTCAAATCCGCTGTAATTTATAAATATTTAAAAAACCTCTAAAATTTATTTTAGAGGTTTTTTTTATTGAAAATAAACTGTTGAGTTTTAAACTGAGTTTTTAAAAGTTAATTTTGCAGCTTAAGTTGAACATCTTTATAATGACGCAACTTTAGATGGACGGAAGAACAACCTTGAGTATCATTGTTGCTTTAGATGCAAAAAGCCAATACGACGCATTGAAAATGGCTGAAAATTTGGATCCTAAACTTTGTCGTGTAAAGGTGGGTAAAGAACTTTTTACACATGAAGGTCCGACCGTTGTAAAAGTATTGCATGATCAGGGTTTTGAAGTATTTTTAGATTTAAAATTTCATGATATTCCAAATACTACAGCACAAGCCGTTTGCGCTGCTGCAGATCAAGGGGTATGGATGGTTAATGTTCACGCATCTGGTGGACGAAAAATGATGGAAACTTGTGTAGAAAGATTAAAAGCAGGTAACTATCAAACACAGTTGATTGCAGTTACCGTATTAACTTCAATGGGGCGAGAAGATCTACGTGATCTAGGTTTGGATATTGAGCCTTTTGAACATGTAAAACGTCTAGCGACTTTAACTCAAGAAAGTGGCTTGGATGGTGTTGTATGTTCTGCGCAAGAAGCAAAAATGTTACGCGAAACTTTAGGTCAGAACTTTGCTCTCGTCACTCCGGGAATTCGTCCGGAAGGTTCTGCAGCGGATGATCAAAAACGTATTGTTACACCTAAGCAAGCAATGTTAGATGGTTCTACACACTTGGTTATTGGTCGTCCGATTACTAAATCAGAAAATCCAAATCAGACTTTAAGAGACATTCTGGCGACTTTGTAATTTTCCAATTACAGATATTAAGTATTTTAAAATGCCATGAATTTTCATGGCGTTTTTTTTAATTTTATGATGTATCAATAGTTGAAGTTATATTATCTCTAAAGGGAACTACTGACCATTATTGTTAGACTCAAGAAAGTTTTAAACAAGGTTTAGAAAGGAGTGAGAAGAAGCCTGGTGCTAAGAAAGCTAAAACTTAAAAACATAATAGAACTAAAGGATTGTATAAAAGGTTTAACAAATAAAGAAATTGAAAAAGCTATTAGGCATGGCGTTGCTGCTGCATAAAAGGTATGAAAGGAAAAAAATATGGAAGCTTGTAATTGGCATTGGGGAGCAATTGCTACTTTAATAGGGGCTGGAATAGCATCTACTACTGCATGGTGTATTTCAAATGAATGGAGAAATCAAAAAGTTAGTGAAGTCATTGCAAATGAAACAAAAGAATATATTTATAATTTAAGTAAACTTGAATTAATACAGAACGAAATTGAAACTAAAAGCACTACAGCAAAAAGAAGGAAGGAACTATTAGAAGAATATATTTTATATAAAAATAAAGCATCTAAACATTCAAATTTTCTCGGAAAAGCATGTTCTAAGGATTTATAAGTAACTTAAGCTCAAATTATGGTTCTCAATGTATAAGATATATAAACTTTATTAAGGAAGAAAAGAATTATGACATGAAAGATACACCACATCCGAATGATGCATATTTACTCATTGAACACTTACTCATATATGCCTTGTATAAAAATGGTTCTATAAAAAGTAAAATAACTAGTAAATTAAAAAGTTACCATCATGCATAAAGAACTAATTTTTTAAATCCCATAGGCATACTACAACTCACACTTGAGAGTGATCCAAACATTATCATGGGCAATCCATTCTTTTTAGTTCTCTCTCCTTTTGGGAGAGAGTTAGAGAGAGGTTTGTTAGAAAATATCATTTTCCGCTCAAACTATGCCTAGAATCATCAATCAAAAAAATAAGCCCTCTAAAAAGAGGGCTTAAAATTAAAGATCATGCACGATTAGAGAATTGATTTTAAGCGTTTAACAACTTCTTTACATTGGTCTAAATCTGCTACGAGAGCAAGACGAACATGGCTTTCACCTGGGTTTCCTTGTTCAGTATCACGAGATAAATAACGACCCGGTAAGACTTTGATATGTGCTTTTTCCATCAGCATTTTGGCAAAAGTTTCATCATTATCTACCTTTAACCAATAATAGAAACCCGCATCAGGCTTTTTCAGTGGTAGCAAATCACCTAATTCTTGTTGGAATAAATCAAATTTAGCACGATATTGTTTACGGTTCTCTTCAACATGTGCTTCATCATTCCATGCAGCAATAGATGCCAATTGATGTTGTACTGGCATTGCAGCTCCGTGGTAAGTGCGGAATTTTAAATAAGGTTTTAATAGACTAGCATCACCAGCAACAAAGCCAGATCGCATACCTGGTAAATTAGAACGTTTAGATAGAGAATGGAATACGATACAGTTTTTATAGTCATCACGACCTAGTTCAGCACAAACTTCGAGTAATCCTACAGGGGCTTCATCAAACCATAGTTCTGAATAGCATTCATCAGATGCGATGACAAAATTGTATTGATCAGAGAGCGCAATTAATTTTTTGAATTGTTCTTTTGAAAGCACAGCACCTGTCGGATTTCCGGGGGTGCAGACAAAGAGCAAAGCTGTCTTCTCCCATACTTCCGCAGGGACAGCATCGAAGTCGCCAAGGTAACCATTTTCTTCAGTACAGTTGATGAAATAGGGTTGAGCGCCAGCGAGTAAAGCTGCACCTTCGTAAATTTGATAAAAGGGATTCGGCATAACTACATAAGGTGCTTCATCACGATTGATCAGCGCTTGTACGAATGAGAAAATTCCTTCACGTGTGCCAGTCACAGGTAAAATATGATCTTCTGCGCTAATAGCATTTAATTTGAAACGGCGTGTGAGCCATTGCGCAATACTTTCACGTAATTCTGGTAAGCCTTTACTGTTTGGGTATGTCGAAAGATGATTGAAGTTATCGACAATAGCTTGTTTTACGAATTCAGGTGCAGGATGTTTTGGCTCACCAATTGACAATGGAATTAACGGAAGATTTGCAGGTTTTACATCCTGAAAAAGTTTATTCAACTTTTCAAATGGATAAGGATGTAATAGGTTTAAACTAGAGTTCATGAAACAGTTACCGTCGGGTTAAATCTAAATTTTAATGATGATTACAGACCTGATTTGAAGCCTCATCTAATGCTGCTTTTAATTGTTCAGCAAAAGCCTGAGCTTCAGTTAAATTCATAGGTTCGCCATTCTTTTTGGTTACAAAGAAAATATCTTCTGCGCGCTCACCCAAGGTGGCGATTTTCGCGGAATGGATATCGAGACCTTGCATCATAAATAAGCCACCGATACGGGCAAGTAATCCAGGCTGATCGAGGGTAGAGATCTCGACCATATTTTGCTGTAGCGCCTCGTTCAACGTAATATCAATTGTGTTTTCGATATCAAAATGACGAAGTTGGCGTGGAATACGGCGTTGCATTAAACCTGGATAATTTTGTGAATCTGTTAATGCGTGCACCAATGATTCTTTTACCGTATTTTCACGTTCTGGATCTGTCACTAATGTGCCAAAACGATCAAGCACCACGTAGGTGTCTAAGCTAAAGGATTTAGTTGCTGTAATAATGCGTGCATCTTGTACATCTAGATTCATACGATCTAGAACTGCAACAGTGGTGGCAAAAAGATTAGGTTGATCTTGAGTGTAAATAAAAATCTGCACAGCATCTTGCGCTGATTTACGGTGCGCGCGCATCATCACCAATGGTGCTGAATTATCACCATGATCTAGGATTGCACGTGTATGCCATGCGACTTCATCTGCAGTTTCTTTGAGGAAGTATTCGTCACCAAGTTCTTGCCAAACTTTTTCAACAGCTTCTAAAGCATAATCATTGACAAGTAATTCACTTGCTGCAAATTTGGTATCTTCGATCAGCATTTGGTAATCGACAGGACGACCCAAACCACTACGAATAACGTCACGAGCATTGGTATATAACTGACGCATGAGCGATGCGCGCCATGTGTTCCAAAGCTTAGGATTGGTTGCGTTAATGTCAGCCACTGTAAGCGTATACAGATAGTCTAAGTGTTCCATATCACCGAGCTTCTCGGCAAAATCTTTTACAATATCTGGATCAGAAATATCTTTTTTCTGCGCAGTCATCGACATCAATAGATGATTTTGGATTAACCACGCAACAAGATTACACTCACGCTCAGTAAAACCGTGCTTGCTACAGAACTCAATGGCATCAACCGCGCCCAATTCACTATGGTCTCCACCACGACCTTTGGCGATATCATGGAACAAAGCAGCGAGGAATACGATGTCTCGGCGCACCAGACGCTGGAATACGGAACTTACGACAGGAAAATCTTTAGCAAATTCTGGCGCTTTAAAACGATTTAAATTACGTAAGAGTAGGAGTGTATGTGCATCTACAGTATAGATATGGAATAAATCGTATTGCATAAGGCCCATGATTTGCCCAAATGCAGGAATATAGTTGCCGAGTACACCATAACGTTTCATCGCAAGCAATGTTTCATATAAGTTATTCGGTGATCGGATGATCGCCATAAACAAGGCTTGATTAACTGGATTGTCTCGATACGCTTGATCAATGCGTTTTGCAGCTAAAGTAAGCAATCGAAGTGTACGAGCTCGAATGCCATCAATATCAGGGCGATTTGCTAGGATATAGAAAATCTCAAGGATGGCTGTAGGCTTCTCTGCAAAAATTTTATGGTGTTGAACTGCGAGTTTACCATCCACCAATTTGAAGTTTTCATTCACTTCCTCAATTTTACGCTCATAGTTGGGTAAACGAGGAGTGATGACAGACTCATTAAAATAGGCGAGTAGCATTTCATTCAGGGTTGAAACCTGCTGAGCTGCTCGATAGTAGCGTTTCATGAACTGTTCAATTGGATAATTGATATGTTCACCTTCGACTTTGTGGTAACCAAATTTTGCTGCGATATCGCGTTGGTAATCAAACAATAGTCGGTTTTCATCACGCTTAGTTAAGCGGTGTAAATGATGACGAATTTCCCAGAGAAAATTCTCAGCATCTTCGAGCACCCCAAGTTCAAACTCAGAAATGAAACCTAAATGTACAAGATCGTATATACGATTTACTCGGAAATGCCGTTTTGCAATCCAACCAATTTGGTTAATGTCTCGAATGCCGCCCGGTGCATTTTTGATATCAGGTTCTAAATTACTTTCAGTGTTGTTGTGCTGAGCGTAGCGTTTGGCTTGTTCTTCCATCTTGGCATCAAAGAAGGTTTTATCCGTCCAAGTTTGTGAAACAACACGACGAGGCCATTTCGCTAAGTGTTCATTGCCAATAATTAAACGAGACTCAATGAGAGATGTTGCTACCGTTAAGTCATTCATGGCCTGTTCAAAGCACTGTTGAATGGTTCTTACACTTACGCCAGGTTTAAAATTTCCAACATCCCATAGAGAGGAAATAAAAATGGTAATGGCATTTTCTTGTTCTTGTGTAAGATCATCTTCTGAAAGGATCAGAATGTCGACATCAGAGTAGGGCATCATTTCACGACGACCATAACCTCCTACAGCGAACAAGCCCAGATCGGTTTGATCTAACTCAGCATGTTGCCAAAGGAATTTAAGTGCCTCATCAATCAGGTTAGATCGAGTGAGGATGATCTCACGTATCGCCTTACCATTTTCAAACTCATGTTGTAATTGATTTTCAACATCTGAGCGCCATTGATTAATTGCCTTGATGTCGTGATTACTCGAAACATAGTTTGCTAATGGAGACGTATTGATCATGAAATGATGGCCTACCTAATGAATTATTTGTTTTGATTTACAATTACTTTTGAAGCTGCTTCAGTCGCTAATTCGCGTGCAATGTCAGTTGTTTCAGCACGTGCAGTTGCGACCCCCATACGGCGACGTTTAAAACCTTCAGGTTTACCAAAAAGACGTAAATCGACATTAGGGTTTTGCATAGCAAGATTTACGCCAGAAAATGACAAATTCGTATCATCAACACCTGCATAGATCACAGCGCTTGCAGCAACACTGTGACGTTGCGTGTTCACTGGAAGACCTAAAATCGCACGGGCATGAAGTTCAAATTCACTTTGATATTGAGATGCAAGTGTCACTAATCCAGTGTCATGTGGACGAGGAGAAACTTCACTGAACCAAACTTGATCACCTTTAACGAATAATTCCACACCAAAAATACCGCAACCGCCGAGCGCTACTGTGACTTTATTGGCAATACGTTTTGCTTCATCAAGGGCAGCTGTGCTCATAGGTTGAGGTTGCCAGCTTTCTACATAGTCACCTGCATCTTGACGGTGTCCAATAGGATCGCAGAAGTGCGTTTCGATTTCTCCTGTTTCAGGATTTTTTGCCCGTACTGTGAGTAATGTAATTTCGAAATCAAAATCAATTTGCGATTCTACGATGACAGTACCTTGATTGACACGACCACCTGTTTGAGCATATTCCCAAGCTGTGTCGACTTCATCAAAAGATTTTACGCGTGATTGTCCTTTACCTGATGATGACATCACAGGTTTTACAAAATTTGGATAGCCAATATCATCACATGCTGCACGGAATGATTCCAAACTATTGGCAAAACGATAAGCCGAGGTTGGTAGCCCTAGTTCCTCAGCTGCGAGGCGACGAATTCCTTCACGATTCATGGTGAGATTCACGGCTTTCGCAGAGGGAATAACTACGGCAGTTTTAGCATCTTCGATTTCCACTAAGACTTCAGTGGCAATGGCTTCAATCTCAGGAACAATTAAATGAGGTTGAACTTGTTCAATCAGTTTTTTTAATTCTTTTGGGTCCGCCATATTTAAAGTGTAGGAATGATGAGCAACTTGCATGGCAGGTGCATTGTCATAGCGATCTGCTGCATGTACTTCTACACCTAATCGTTGTAATGATATTACCACCTCTTTACCCAACTCACCTGAACCCAATAATAGAACTTTAAACGCCGAAGATTGAAGTGGAGTACCGAGTGTAATAAGCATTTGATTCATCCGTGCTTGATATTATGGACTTTTAGCATATCAGAACTAAAACCTCTTGAGCGCGATGAATACAAGAAAAAGCAAGAAATTATTTTGATATCGTTTAATTTTTTTATTGATAAAAATTTATAAGCCTTATCCGAGGATCAGGCTTATAAATTTAGAATCTGAATGAATAATACGCGAGAAATGTTTTAAAGTGGGAAATAGGTATACACCAAACCGTATGTGAGTGCCGCTGTGAGTGTTGCAGGTACAATCTGTTTAAATTTGAAATACAAACCCGAGAGCACAATAAAACCAATTAACATGGCAACGCTCTTATTGGGTGTTTCTAAGAGCGGCGGTAAAGTCGCGACCACGAGCATTGAACTGATTGCTGCAATACCGATAGATCCAAGGGCGATTTTAAGCCAAAGAGCACCGCGTTTCTGGCGACCTTGTTGTAGTTTCTGAATAACAAAAAAAGGACCAAAGCGTGAGGCGAAATTCGCGATGCCGACCAGAATACCGACACAAATAATTTCTAGATTCATGATTGTTCACCTGTGTGCAAAGGATCATGTTGCTTCAGTACATAATGTTTAAACAAACCAGCCAAAATACCAGAGCTTATGCCAATGAATATCGCTGCAGATAAATCGATAAAGTAACACGAAATAGCAGAAACAATAATGGTGATGGTCACGACAAAGGTATGTTTTTTCTCAAATGCAGCCAATAAAAAGCTCAAGAAAAGTGCAGGTAATAGAAAGTCGAGCGCTGCTTGCAAAAATTGGGGGAGATGACTGACTTGATCTGCAAATAAGCCCCCGAGAAAAGATCCAAGTGCCCAAGACAACCAGCTAAACAGACTCAGACCTAACATCCAAGATTCAGACCATTCTTGACGGCGTTGCGAAAGTTTAATCATGCCTGATGCAAAGACTTCGTCGGTCAAGCCCCATGACCAAATTGCTGTTTTTTTCAGATTGAGTTTATCTTGAATTAAGTTTTGTAAAGCAGGGCCATATAACAAATGTCGAATATCAAGTGCTATTACAGTTAAGGCTGTCATCCAGATAGAAGTGCCACTGCCGAGTAAGGCAACCACCAAAAATTGACTGGCACCTGCATACATCGAACAGGATAAAAATAATGCTTCCCACGCCGTAAATCCAAATTGAGTTGCAGATACACCAAACGCGAATGAAACAGGCAAATAGGTGAAAATGATGGCTTGACTATCTTTGGCACCTTGCCAAAAACCTGCCGGTGTCATGTGTGGGGAGCTTGATTGGGTCACGATAAACCTAATTGGAGATTGGAACAAAAGGTATAAAACGAGATTGAGTATTCTACCCGAATTTACTAGCATAGTGCCGAATAGTTTATTAGAGCGATGTCATGTTTGCGATTCAATCTCCCTTTAAATTAGCTACATTGACTACATTCCTCATCTTCACTTTGTCAGGTTGTGGTGGTCAGGCAGAAACTGCCGATCAAAAGGTTGAAATTAAAGAAGCACCGAAGTTGACCAATGATGCAACTGAATATGCAAATCATGCTTGGCAATTGATGAATCAGGTTGATCCTATTCTGTATCAAGCCAATAAAGCGCTTATACCATCACAAGTACGCGAGCCTGTGCGTCAATTGGTATTGGATTGGCGTATTAATGTCAAAATGACCGACTCAGTGACTGAAGGGAAATATGCGCTTTGTCGTAAAGCGCTAACAACCATAGATGCTTGGGCACGTGCAATCGTGGAAAATGAGGGCCAGCTCGCACAGCGTCAAGCCAATTATGAACGCGATAAAGCGCAGTGCAAAACTGCAATTGAGCAACCAGAATTAGGAAACACCAAGGCGTATACAAAATTATTTTAAGTGACCCTAGCCAACCCAATACAATGATTAATCCAGATTTTACTGAAGCTCTTCATCTTTAGTCGGTTAAGTTTGATCGGCTAAAACTTTAAGTTGATTGAGATCAATCACCTCAATTTTTTTAAATGCAACTTTAATTGCGCCAATTTTTTCTAAATGCTGTAGTTCTTGATTAATGGTCTGTCTTGAGCAGACCAACATTTGTGCCAATTGTTCTTGAGATAGGTTGATGGTGTTTTTTTCAATCTCTTTGAGATTACCGTATCCATTTAAGATAAAGATTAATCTTTGTGCTAAACGTTGAATAAGGGGTTGTGTTTGAATAGAGACCAACTCCATGAAAGCATAACGGAGTTTATGACTCACCAATTGAGCCAGATAAAACCAAAATTTTGGATATTGTTCTAAAATTAGATCAAGTCCTACACGACTTATTTTGAGGATTTTGGATTTTTTACTGGTAATCGCATGATGAGAGCGGGGTTGTTGATCAATCAACGAAATTTCACCAAACCACATAATGGGATCTGCGATAACTGTCACCGCCTCACGACCTTCTACGTCAATATGTGCTAAACGAACAGCACCATCAATCACGGCATAAATGCCATCAAATTGATCAGCTTTAGAAAATATCAGTTGCTCTTTGCCATATTCAATGAGCTGTGCATGTTCGAGCATCAGCTGTTGTAGTTCATGATCAAACTGGCTAAACCACCAATTATTTTTTAAAAGATAAACGTATTGATTTGAAAGCAAAATTATCCCTTTTATGCTGTTTATTTGTCGTCTAGTCGACAACTTATTGGTTTACATTTATATATAGTGAAGGAAATAGTCAGAAAAAGGAATGATAACATGACTCGTTTAGAGAGCTTGCTTGGACAATATGCAGCTTATCACCTAGATCGTAAAAACGTATTTTCACATTTTATTGGAATTCCCTTGATTGTATTTTCGATCTTGTGTTTTGCAGCCAAAGCGCAATTTACAGTTGCAGGATATCCCATTGATCTTGCAATGTTATTGATCGTCACATCGGTGATTTATTACTTGAGTTTGGATCTCATTTTTGGGGTAGTGATGGCAGTGCTATTTGCTTTAATTTATCAGCCAGCCACACAAGTAGCAGCTTTAGCGACATCCTCTTGGGTATTGGTAAGTGCTGGATTTTTTATTGTGGGATGGATTATTCAATTTATTGGGCACTATTATGAAAAGAAAAAACCAGCTTTTGTAGATGATCTTGTTGGACTCGCGATAGGTCCTTTATTTGTCGTAGCAGAATTTATATTTCTTGTTGGTTTACGTAAGAAACTGGAAGAGAAAGTATTGGTTCGAGCTAAACAATTACGCTATGACATGGACCATAAACACGTAAATCACTCGAGTACTTCAACTCAAAATCCATGATCTCAATCTTTTAAATAATCTTTGCAAAAAAAACAGCCTTTCGGCTGTTTTTTTAATGACTTAAACGTTGAAACGGAAATGTAAAACATCACCATCTTGAACGACATAAGTTTTACCTTCAAGACGCCATTTTCCAGCTTCTTTAGCGCCAGCTTCGCCGTTGTATTGAACAAAATCGTCATAGGCAATGCATTCTGCACGAATAAAGCCTTTCTCAAAATCAGTGTGAATCACACCAGCAGCTTGAGGAGCGGTCGCACCGATTTTTACAGTCCAAGCACGAACTTCTTGAACGCCTGCAGTGAAATAAGTTTGTAGGCCAAGTAAGCCATAACCTGCACGAATAACCACGTTAAGACCTGGTTCTTCCATGCCCATCGCTTCTAAAAATTCAGCACGCTCATCATCTTCAAGCAAAGAGATTTCAGCTTCGATTTGGTTGCAAAGCGGAACTACAATAGCATTCTCTTCTGCCGCTAATTTTTTAACAGCATCAAGGTGCGGATTGTTTTCAAAACCATCTTCAGCAACGTTAGCAATATACATTGTTGGTTTAAGGGTTAATAAACCAAAGCCACGAACTAATTTGCGCTCGTCGTCATCAAGATCAGCTGCGCGAGCAGGGCGACCTTCATCAAGTAATGGCTGAATTTTTTCTAGTACAGCTTTTGTTGCAACAGCTTCTTTATCACCACCTTTCGCAGACTTTGCTAAACGTGTAACCGCTTTTGATACTGTTTCTAAATCTGCTAAAGCAAGCTCAGTGTTAATAGTTGCAATGTCATCAAGTGGGTCAATTTTGCCGTTCACGTGAATAACATTTTCGTCTTCAAAACAACGTACTACGTGTGCAATTGCATCAGTTTCACGAATGTTGGCTAAGAATTGGTTCCCTAAACCTTCACCTTTAGAAGCACCAGCAACTAAACCTGCGATGTCTACAAATTCCATTGTGGTTGGAATAACACGTTGAGGTTTAACAATAGCAGTTAATTTATCTAAACGTGGATCTGGAACAGGAACGATGCCGGTGTTTGGTTCAATGGTACAGAATGGGAAGTTTTCTGCAGCAATAGCAGCTTTCGTCAATGCATTGAAAAGTGTAGATTTACCAACGTTCGGCAAGCCGACAATACCGCAATTAAAACCCATGAAAAGACTCACACAGTGTTATTTAAAAATTGTCGGTGATTTTACATCAAAGCCATGACAAAGTCAGGTCATGGCTTGGATGTTTCTCGAAAACACAGATGAGACTCAATTGAATAGTGTGAATTAGATTTTACGTTTGTCCAAACTATGTGCCAATTGATCACCCAAAGCTTGAATCAGCATGACCAATACGACTAATACGATGATCACCGCCAACATAATTTGCATATCGAAGCGTTGGTAGCCATATCGGTAGGCGATGTCACCTAAACCACCCGCACCAATAGCACCCGCAATCGCAGAGGAATTGATCATGGTTACAAGCGTGACAGTAAAACCTGCCACAATACCAGGCAGTGCTTCTGGTAAAAGCACATGCCAAATAATTTGTTTGCGATTACAGCCCATGGCTTGTGCAGCTTCTATGAGCCCATGATCAACTTCTCGTAGACTGACTTCCGCAATACGTGCGAAAAAAGGTGTAGCCGCAATAGTTAAAGGTACAACCGCAGCCCATACCCCATAACTGGTCCCCACAATCAGTCGAGTGAAGGGAATGAGCGCCACCATTAAAATTAAGAAGGGAATAGAGCGCGTAATATTTACCACCCAACCCAAGGCATGATTGATTTTTTTTGATGGATAAATCCCATTTTCTGAGGTGTTGACGAGGATTACAGCCATAGGCAATCCAATAAGAAGCGCTAAAAATGCAGAAATACCGACCATTAACAAAGTATCAATGGTACCCGTAATTAAAAGATCAATGAGCTGGTTGTGCATAGCCAAGCACCTCGATTTGTGATGTTTTATGGTGGAATTGCTGATGAAGCGTATGCACATCAACATCTAATTGAGGAATACCTACGATGAGTGAGCCAACCAGATGATGTTGAATAGTGTCTACATGGCTTTGATATAAATGCACAGGCAGTGCAATTTTAGAAAGTACATCATTTAAGTTGGGAGGATTTTTCAAATCAGTTGCATAGCTGATTTTCAAAATGGTATGCGTTAAATGTGTAGCTCGCTCTTGATGTAACTGGAATGGCAAATCAAGCTGTTCCAAATTGAGGAGTTCTTGCGTGATTTTCTGCTGGGGACGAGAGAAGACTGACCAAACTTGCCCTGATTCAACGATTTCACCTTGATCAATGACCACCACTTGATCACAAATTTCACGAATCACCTGCATTTCATGTGTAATGAGAACGATGGTGAGTCCTAATTTTTGATTAATTTCTTTCAGTAAAGATAAAACAACAGATGTGCTTTCTGGATCAAGTGCCGATGTTGCTTCATCACACAATAGTATTTCTGGTTTACTGACCAATGCGCGGGCAATCCCAACTCGTTGTTTTTGCCCACCCGATAACTGTGATGGATAGTGATGATACTTTTCAGCTAAACCGACTAGATTTAAAACCTCATCCACACGAGTTTGAATCTCAGCAGCAGGCACTTTTGCGATTTTCAATGGAAGCGCGACATTTTCCCAAACTGTTTTGGCAGATAGTAAATTAAAATGTTGAAAAATCATGCCAATACGCTGGCGTAGGGCGATTAATTCATTGTGATTAAGCTGCCCTAGATCATGTTGATGTATATGAATACTACCATCAGAAATAGTTTCTAACCCATTTAAGGTGCGAATCAATGAAGATTTGCCCGCACCACTTTTGCCGATAATGCCGAAAATTTTTCCTTCGGGAATATCCAAATTAATGTTTTTGAGTGCGTGAACTTGTTTTCCTTGTACATCGTAATACTTATTCAAATGACGAATCGTAATATGGGGTACTGCAAATTCAATGTGTGAACCAAAACTCACCATGATCATTCTCCTTATTTCCAGCCTTCAAACCACAAACCTTGTCCAAAGTCTTTGTCTAAAATTTGACGGACTTTCTCAGAATTCTGGAAGGTTTCAACCACAGTTTTTAATTTGTCGTCCTGATCTTGATAATCTCGACGCGTTACAAACAAAATCGCAAATTTTTTATTAATCGGATCTAATAACAGTGCAGACGTAGGATCAGCAACTTTTGCCATTTTCAAATAATGAGGAAAACCCATAATTAAGTCAGCTTCATTGTAAGCATGCGCGGTTTGCGGGCCTTCAACTTCAATAATCTTGAGTTTTTTAGGGTTACTGATAATGTCTCGGGTGCTGGTGAGCTCATTATTAATATCTTTGACTTGAATTAAACCTGCACGAGCCAGCAAATTTAAACCACGTGCCATGTTGACTGGATCATTCGGTACGACTACTTTCGCTTGATCAGGTATGTCTTGTAGGGATTGATATTTTTTTGAATAAAGTCCGACATGACTGCCTGAACCTTTTGCAAAAGGCACAAGGTCATAGCCTGTTTCACGCACTGCATTCGCTAGAAAAACACTTTGTTGAAAGAAATTAGCATCAATATCACCATTTTGCACAGCGACATTGGGTGCTTGCCAGTCTGAAAACTCAATCAATTCGAGATGGATTCCTTGTGCTTTTACATCCTCAGCGACACTTTGCAGTAATTCAGCATAGGGTGGGCTAATACCGATTTTAATCACTTTATCATTTGAGTTTTGACTGACATAACGATATCCCACTAAGGCCGCCAGTACTGCGACGATGACGACTGTAATTTTGATGAATTTAGATGATTGTGTTGAAGTAGACATGAACGCTCCTTATTTCCAGCCTTTGAACCATAGTTTTTCACCAATATCCTCATTCAATGCTTGTTTAACTTTGTCTGAGCTTTGATAAATTTGGATAAATTTTTTCAGTTGAGCTGCTTTTTCAGGCTGAGTTTGTTCAAAGTCATCGCGAACAACAAATAAGATGGCATAAAGCGTGTTATTAATTTCATCCAAAATTAAGGCATCATTTGGATCAATCGTTTGTGCTAAGCGTAGGTACATTGGATAGCTAAATACGAGGTCTGCATCATCTACGGCACGCGCAGTTTGCGGACCTTCGACTTCAATAAAGTTTAATTTTTTCGGATTGGTTTGAATGTCTTTTAAGTTGGATAAGTGGTTGTTGGAATCCTTAAGTTGTATTAATCCAGCGTGTTGTAAGAGGAGTAGGGCGCGACCCTGATTCACAGGATCATTTGGCAGTACAACTCGAGCGCCATTTTCAAACTCACTAATCGCTTTATATTTTTTTGAATATAAACCGACATGTGTTCCTGAGCCGATGCCCAAGGGTTTGAGCTTAAAGTTGGTTTCTTTTAACGCATTATTTAAGAAAGGTTGATGCTGAAAATAATTTGCATCAATATCCCCATGATTTAGGGTGATGTTGGGTGTATTCCAATCTGAAAATTCCACCAAACGTACATGAATGCCTTGAGCCTTTGCTTCTTCAATTGCGGCTTGAAGTGGTTTTGCAAAAGGTGGGCTAATACCAATGACAATTTCTTGTTGATCATTTTTTTTCAAAAAGGACCATGCAAACGCTGCAATCACAATAATGCCGATTGCAACGCCGATCCATTTAAGTCGAGAAGACTGAGCTTGTGCCATAGAAAGACCCCTAAATATTAAAAACTTAAGCTGAATGTTGGTGTATAGGATTTAAATTTGATTGTTGTATATCTTGTTTTGAGCTTGGACATCGGAAATGATGTGCAGGATGTGAATGTGGTAAATGATCTCCTGCATTGAATAGCTTGTGCCTTAAGCTACCCTCAGCATAGGCGGTCTTATAGCGACCACGTTGTTGGAGTTCAGGAATGACATAACGAATAAAATCTTGATGTGACTCTGGAGCGACTGTACGGGCAAGGTTAAAACCATCTAATCCAGAAATATCAATGAATTCGATTAGCTGTTGAGCAACTGTTGCTCCACTGCCAACAAATAAGGGATAACGTCCACCGAGTACATGCTGAGCTTTTAAATCTGCCAAAGTGACTTTGTTTTCCTTAAAGCGCTCATTTACAGAAACGATGCTATTGGTTTTTTTATATGGAATAGCATCCTCATCTTTTAGATGACCTAAGTCTGTTCCGATTGAGCTTGAGAAATGCGCAATGCCAGCTTCAGGACTTGCATATCGAATATATTCCTGTAGTTTTTCTTGCGCTTGTTGATCTGTTTCAGCAGTGACGACAGTGATGCCTGCAAATAATTTAATTGCTGTACCATCACGACCGTGTGAATGGGCTAATTGGCGAATCTTTTGTGTTTGAGACGCAATTTTTTCAGCGGTATCTCCACCAATAAACATGGCTTCTGCATGCCGAGTGGCAAACTGTAGTCCTTTAGGTGATGCTCCCGCTTGATATAGCACAGGTGTACGTTGCACTGAAGGCGAGACTTGGAAGACGCCGTGACTGTTATAGAACTCTCCTTGATGGTGGATCGCATGTACTTTACTCGGATCGGTAAAAATGCGATTGAGCTTATCTTGGATGACAGCATCATTTTCCCAAGAGCCTTCCCAAAATTTGTAGCAGAGTTCTAAAAATTCTTCGGCTTGTTCATAACGTAAGTCGTGATCTTTCAGCCCTTGCTGACCGACTAATCGTGCTGCGCTATCCAAATAGCCTGTGACGATATTCCATCCCAAACGTCCTTGGGTCAGATGATCCAGACTCGCGAAGCGACGAGCAAATTGATAAGGAGATTCATAACTTAAGTTCACTGTGATACCGAAACCCAAATGCTGTGTGACGGCTGCCATTGCAGACACCAGTGTGCTTGGATCATGGCTCGGCAGTTGAATCGATTCTTTTAAGGTTAGATCAATGCTATTTTGATAGACATCGTAAACGCCAGTAATATCGGCAATGAATAATCCATCGAAAAGACCTTTCTCTAAAGTTTGAGCGAGTTCTGTCCAATAACTTAATTGATTAAAACGGTAGGATTGATCACGTGGATGTGTCCAAAGCCCATGATTAATATGACCCACACAATTCATATCAAATGCATTGAGCAGGATCTGTTTTTGAGGATTCGATTTATTTTTTGTCATTACAGCGTACCTCGTCTTGGGGGGAATACGCCGTTTAAAACATAATTGGCAATAAAAAAATATTTCCAACGCGCTGGATCATGTAAGGTATGAACACGTGCGTTTCTCCAGTATCGATCAAGATTATCTTTTCGTTGACTTCCACGGCTACCAGCCAGTTCAATTAGTTTTGACGAGACTTTTAGTGCAGTTTCGGTACTGTGTGCACGTGCTTTAGCCACTTGAATAGAAGCATGTGCAACTGAATGTTCTGAAGGGGCGACCTTGGCGTCTTGAACCGCTTGCGCTGCTTGTTTAAGTAGTAACTCAGTGGCCTTGACGTCTGTTGCAATTCGACCAATTTCGTACAGTGTCAAAGGGTCTTGAGTGGCATGTTCAACTTTTGCATCTATCCAAGGGCGTGCTTGACGAACGCGTATTAATGTTTCTTCAAAAGCAGCTCGAGCAATGCCTGTTTCAATTGAGGCATGAATAATTTGTGCAAATGGACCTGAAATGGTGGCGGTTGAATAAGCTGAATCAAAAGGGACTACATCCTCTGGGTCAATCTGTACATTTTCAAATTTAACAGTCCCACTGCCAGTGGTGCGTTGTCCAAATCCACTCCAGTCATCTATTAGGCTTAAGCCCTCGCTATGACGTGGAACAAAGACCAGAAACTGGCGCTCTTGTTCATCACTAGCAAGGGTTGGAATACGGTGAGCGAATAGACTGCCAGTGCAATAAAATTTTTCTCCATTGAGGACATATCCATTTTCGACTTGTCTTAAAGAGGTATGGCGTTGTGCTGCATTTTTAGTTTTAAACTCAGCCAAGGCATTTCCAAAGCGTGCACCTTGTAAAACTTCAGTAAATAAACGTCTTTTTTGAGCCTCAGACCCAGTATTTCTCAAAATTTCAAGTGCATAGAAATGATTTTGTGGAATTTGTCCGATAGAGCCATCAACACCACTCATTAATGCGATGATTTTTGTCAGTGTATGAATAGAAACATCGGCACCGCCATATTGTTGAGGTACTGTAATGGCCCATAAGCCAGATTGACTGTAAGCTTCTATTTCTTCATGAGGAAGTTCACGATTTAAATCTCGCTCAGATGCACGGTGTTTAAACTTTTCTGCGAGTTCGTGTGCGACTTTTAATGCTTCTTCATCAGAGCGAATAATATGAGCTGGTCTATAGCTGCCTGATTCTTGGATCTCTAAAGCTTGTAAAGATGACATGATGACTCCTCAAATCCAGGCATGACGTGCAGGAAAAGTATGGTTTAAGTAATACGAACCCAGCGCGTGAAGTTTCCAGCGAATGGGATCATGAAGGGTATGTACACGTGCATTTCGCCAGTGTTGATCAAAATTATGAACATTGAGGCTGGCGCGACTTCCTCCGAGCTCTATCAACTTTTCTGAGATATGCAGTGCAGCATCATTGGCATAGACTTTAGCTTCAGCAACTTTGATCGAAGCTTCAGCTATCTGCTCATCAGAGAGTTGTTCAACCACACTGAGTGAATCTAAATAATCAGCTGCTTCATCAAGCAAAAGAATGGCGGCATCTAACAAAACATTAGCTTTGCCAAATTCTTGTAAGGTGAAATGCTCATCACTGGCACGTTCAACTTGTGCATCCACAATTGGGCGTGCTTTACGGATCGCATATAACATGTCCTCAAACGCTGCTTCAGCAATACCAACATCGATAGCAACTTGCATCAGCTGTGAAAAAGCACCTCTAAAATTAGGGACGTCCAATAATTTTCTTTCATCAAAAATCAGTAATGGATCAACTTCAACTTGATCTAAAATCACTGTGCCACTTGAAGTGGTACGTTGACCAAATCCATCCCAGTCATTGATCACTTCGACACCACTGGATTCACGGTTCACTAAAACTAAAACCACGTGACCTTCAGGGTGTATGGCTTTGATAGCTAACCAATGTGCAAATGAACTGCCTGTAGAGTAGAATTTTTTTCCTGAAACTCGATATTTCCCATCCTCCACAACAAGGTGTGTGTCTAAAGTCTTGGTATCTTTGGTATGTCGTTCTGGCCCCCCATTGGCAAGACGCTTACCTTTTAAAATTTCGTTGAAAATAAATTGCTTTTGTTCATGGCTTCCCATGATGTTGATCATATTGAGCAAAGCAATTTGATTTTGTGGAATTTGCCCTAAACTTGAATCCGCTTTATTTAAAATACGAAATACTTGGGCAAGGGTACGATGAGAGACTTCAGCACCGCCATAGACGTGGGGGATGCGTAAGCCTCCTAAACCTTTTTGGCTGAATAATTCAATTTCTGCAAATGGCAAAGCTCGTTGTTGGTCACGCTGATTGCGACCTTCGAGCGCATAATCAGCAACATGATAGGCTGCATGAATGGCATCTTGATCATTTTCAATAACATGAACATTTTCAGTAATTAAACGAGACATAGATCAATTCCTCTTTGAGGAGATATACGCTACGCCCATAGAATATTTTTTTTTAATGCTGGTTTTTGTGGAACTATTCAAAAAAAATGCTTAAGACAAATATAGATATCGATTGAAAAATATTAGAAAATTTAAATTATTGATTAATAATGAATTTTAATAAATCATAGTGCTCTAAACACGATGGATTCATTTAGACTTTGCAATAAAAATGATAAAGATTTGCTAAACATTTATAATTTAACGGATTCATATTTCCAAAAATAACAATTTAAGTTGCAATTGATGCATTATCACATTGTGTTTTGGCATAGGGTTGCATAAAGTAAGCAAAACAATAAATCCTATGATTGATCAAGACTTCGGAGATTTTATGCGCATCCTTTACCAGTTTCCTTTATCTCACTTTTGTGAAAAAGCTCGCTGGTTACTTGATCATAAGGAATTGGATTATGTTGCTCAAAATATGATTCCGGGCGTACATCGTGCATTCGCAAAATTAAAAACAGGTCAAAACTCTCTGCCGATATTACGTGATAAAGAAAAGTGGATTGCAGATTCAACCCAAATCGCCCTGTATTTGGATGATGTTTATCCAGAGCATTCATTGCTCAGATCAGATTTAAAGTTAAGAAAAAAAGCACTTGAAATTAATGACCTGAGTAATCAATTGGGTGTATCAGTGAGGCGCTGGGGGCTTGCTCAAGCTTTATCTGAAAGCGATGAGCCGCTAGAAATCATGATTGGTGAAAAAGGATATCTGAGAAAATTTCAAAAGATCAGTAAGCCACTTATCAAAACTTTGGTTTCAACTAGCTACCAACTTGATGATGAACAAGTTGCGCTTGCTAAAGAAAACATGCATGAAATTATTTTGCAGTTAAACGATCAATTGATTCAGAATCAAGCTCGATATTTGGTAGGAGATCGTTTGGGTTTGGCAGATATCGCTGTTTGTTCAATGCTTGCTCCACTACTTGAGATCTCTGGTACACCTTGGGAAAGAGAATATCATCAGCCAGTTTCATCTGAATTTGAGGACTATCAAAATCAATTGCTTGATTTGCCGATAGGGCAATATGTTAAACGCATTTATGCCAATGAGCGAAATGCGCGGGTAGATTGGCGCGGGATATAACAGAGCATATTTTCTGTTATGTTGTCTGATTGGTTAATTTATTTTCATTTGAATCGATATTTTTGAAAAAATAACGCATAATCATTTTATGCCATGAAAATATTGAGAAGAAGATGGAATTAGATCGTTACGATAAACAAATTTTAGAAATTCTTACGCATGAAGATTTGAATCTAAACGAGCTTTCGGAGCGTATTAACCTGTCTGTAAGTTCAGTGCACCGTCGTATTAAACATCTCATTGAAACCAATATCATGACAAATTTAAAGCGTGATATTAATTATCAAAAATTGGGATTTAATTTACACGTGCTGTTACAAGTATCATTGAGTAAGCATGACTCAGATACTTTTGCAAAATTTTTAGATGAACTTAAAAGTATTCCTGAAGTGATCAATGCTTTTTTAGTCACAGGGCAATCTGCTGATTTTATTATAGAAGTTGTTGCTCGTGATATGGAAAATTATAGCCAGATTTTGTTACAGCGCATTGGTAAAATTGATCATGTTGTGGCATTGCATTCAAGCTTTGTCATTAAAGAATATGATGTATTTAACTGTCATGGTTTATTGAGTAAAGCATAATTCAAGCTTGCAAAAAAAGACGCCTTTCAATTAAAAAAACGCACCAGAAGGTGCGTTTTCTAATTCTGAATATGGATTAAGCATCCAATTGCGCTAAAACTTCTTCAGAGAACTCAACGTTGGTATATACGTTTTGTACATCATCTAAATCTTCAAGCATATCAATCATTTTCATGATTTTTTTCGCTTGATCGATATCTGTGATTTCTGCTTTAGTTGAAGGGTTCATCACCACTTCTGCATTGTCAGATTTTAAACCTGCAGCCGCTAAAGCATCTTGCACTGTACCAAAAGACTCTGGTGTGGTGATCACAAGAATTTCATCTTCTGTCACTTCAATGTCTTCTGCACCAGCTTCCAACGCAACGTCCATAATTTGGTCTTCTAAAGAAACATCTTCAAAAGTAATTTCGCCACGTTTTGTGAAAAGGAAAGCAACTGAGCCGTTAGTACCTAAGTTACCATCTGTTTTAGAGAAGCAGTGACGAACATCTGGTACGGTACGGTTTAAGTTATCAGTCATTGTCTCAACAATAACGGCTACACCACCAACACCATAACCTTCGTATGTGACTTCTTTTAAATCATCATTGTCTTCACCACCAGCACCACGCTGAATGGCACGGTTGATGACATCACGAGTCATGTTAACGGACAATGCTTTTTCAACAACTGCACGAAGACGTGGGTTGCTTGCTGCATCTGGACCACCGAGTTTTGCAGCTGTAACAATTTCACGAATATATTTTGTGAAAACTTTACCACGACTAGCATCTTGTTTAGCTTTACGATGCTTAATATTGGCCCACTTGGAATGACCCGCCATGCGAAATATGCTCCTTGTAGATTGGCCTTATGCCTAATCAAATCTGCGAAATTCTACCATAAGGGCTTTTTTTTAATAAAGACCCTTATTTTAGCAATTGATCAAGATCAGGCTTTATTCTTCGGTTCAGGAATAATAATGTCTAAACCTGTATGTTCCTTATAAAGTTCCTGAATCAATTTCAAATCATGATCCAACTCTGATGGCATGATTTTGCCAAAAATTCCGCCTTGTTTGGTTTTTTGGTTCACAAACAAGAAAACGATAGGGACGTTTGCCGCTTTTGCGATATGCCAAAAACCAGTGCGGATCGGTTTACGTTGCTCACCATTTTTCGCACGCGTCGCTTCAGGAGCAATTACGAGATTAAATTTGTCATTTGAATTGAAGAGTTCAATCATTTGAGCCACGATATCTTTATTTGAGTGACGGTCAACTGGAATACCGCCAACTCCTTCTAGAATAGGCTTGAATGGTCCTTTAAATAGTTCTTTTTTAATTAGTGTGTGAATCGGGATATCATGGATTTGAAACAGTGCGATTGAAAGTACTGCATCCATCATCGTGGTATGTTCAAAACCGATAATGACTTGTTTATCACCAAGTACATTTGGTTCTACATGGTATTTGACACCAGCAAGTTTAAATGCCATTTCGGCAATGTGTTTTTTCATGATTTACAAAGATATTTGAATTTTACATGGCAGAGTTTCATACTTCAGTTTAAAAAATTCAATCCCTTTAATGAGCAATTATTGAAAAATTGAGTATTGGATTTAGCTTTTCGGTTCAAGTTTTAAATCATCCATGTTTACCGAAAATTCATAATTTTTCACATATCTGTGACTGAAATTCTGTACAAGATCAAGATCGTACTTGATTTGCAAAGTGCGGTGGATAAATTTTGGTCAAGCTGAAGATAAAAAAATGAAAAACCTTGTTTTTGAATTTGATATTGGCTAGTATTCTGATTCGAAAATACTTGAGAAATCAGTATTTATAGGGCCTATAGCTCAGTTGGTTAGAGCAGCGGACTCATAATCCGTTGGTCGACAGTTCAAGTCTGTCTGGGCCCACCAAATTTTATACTTATATAGCTTTATATAAGATCCAAACCCTTAATTCTAAAAGAGTTAAGGGTTTTTTATTACTTTGTTTAACGTCATATAACTTCATATGGGAACACGTTCTGTGTATCCTTGTTTGTATCCTAAATTTAAAATATAACTCAGGGATACAAGATAGAAAAAATATAAGGATAATCCTTCGTTATGAATACACATTCAGGAAAGGCTGATGTTATAAACCGTTCAACAAATATTGTTCAGAATGGAACAGTAAGACGTAAAAAAAATGTAGAAGATAGATATAAATCTTTAAAGCCTAAAGTTAAAGAATATCGTGAGCCAACTGATATAGCGGGTTTATATTGCAGAGTTCAGTCTAATGGCAAAAAATCGTGGCAATATCGTTATAAAAATTCCAAAGGCAAATGGTCATGGATTGGATTAGGAGCTTACCCTTCGGTCAGCTACTTACAAGCAAGAGAAAAAGCTGAAGATATGCTCAATGGTAAAGTTGAAATAAAGACACAGGCTGAGGTTAAGCAACACAAGTTGCAAGAGCAAAGTGAATTATTTTCAAATTTAATATATGAGTGGTTAGACCGAAAAAAATTAGTGTGGGCTGCTGATACTTATCGAAAAGAAAAGCAATCAGTTGAACGGCATTTAATACCAGTCTTTGGACATCGTGCATATAAGTCAATTACGCCGACAGAATGGTTGGAGTTTTTTACTGAAAAGCAAATAAATGAAAGAATTTTTAACAGAATTGAAAAGCTGATTTCATGTTGTTCAGGTGCCTATAGTTTAGCGAAGTTTAAAAAGGGAATTTTATATAATCCGCTCGAAGGTATTGGAAACCATTTAGCAAAAGGTGAGTCCGAAAGCATGAAACACGTAAAGATTCATCAGTTACCAAAAATGATTTCGTTGATTCGAAATTCTTCATCTCGACCGATTGCAATAGGTTTAGAGCTTTTAATTCATATGTTTCCGCGTCCAGGAGAGCTGCAAAATGCACGATGGGAGCAATTTGATTTTCAAGAGGCTATATGGATAAGACCATCGTATATGATGAAAAATAGAATTGAACATGGAATTCCTTTATCAAGGCATGTAATTCAGCTTTTACAAGAACTTAAGCAATATTCTGGAGAAAGTGAATATCTATTTCCAGGTAGAAATGATCTAGGCAGACCTATTTCAAATTTAACATTCAATGCTGCACTAAATAGATTGGGTTATAAAGGGAAGCAAAATCCCCACGGTTTTAGACATATTGCCTCGACCAACTTAAATAAACATTTTAGTAATAAATCTCAGGTGATCGAAGCAGCATTATCTCACGTGAAAGGCGGTGTTAAAGGAGCATATGATCAAGGAGCCCACTTAGAAGAGCGTTATGAGATTATGGAGTGGTGGAGTGCCCATATCGAATCACTCTTAACTTAATACTCAACAACTAATTTTAAATATCACTCGTGAGAGTGATTTTTTTTGAGTTTTACATGGATTTAATTTCCTAAAAAAAAAATTTGTTAGGCTTGGTGTAAGTTTTTTAGAAAGAGGATCCAAAGTTGGATCATTCGAGAATTTATAATTCAGATGGAAGACGTAGCGTTATCCGTAATCAAGCTTCTGAAGCTATAGAAATACCTTCAGTTTGTAAAAATCTCAAGCCACTTAGGTTGAAGTATAATCAGGTTTGTGAGTTGCTTAATGTCACCAGAGATTGCTTACGCAAAATTATAGAAAATGATGTTACTTTTCCAAGATTTATGAAAGATGGCACATCTCGTCAATCGGCGGTCTATTTTGATACAGAAGAAATAGAAGAGTGGTATAGAAATTACAAAGCAAAATGTAGATGTGAACGATAATCCGATTTTTATGACCATCTAATTGATAATAGATGATGAGTTGATCCATAGCGTACACACAATGTGTAGGAAACCAATTAGGCGCTATGTAAAAAAAACCACTTAAATGTGGTTTTTTAATATTTAGGGTCATTACAAATTGCTGAGAAAGTTTTTTTCGAATACATTATTCGCATTCACGACTATCTTTTTGATAGGCTGATTTGATAAAAGAGCTATAGCGATCAGACTGTTAGCCATTCTGCTAGCGACTTTTGTATGTTTAGTATACTCAGGAATCTATTGTGGGCTTATACACTTTTTAGGCTTAATCATAATATTTTCGGATGAATTTTTTATAACCTTAGATTTATGAAAGAGATTTATTTAAGAATTATTTTCCAAGATCAAAAAATATATTTAGATAAAAATTGTATCATTCATATCGATGTATTTATCCATATCATTTAATAGCCCTTATTTTGAAATTATTTTTAACCCTTCAATCTCATTCTTTTTGAAGTGAGATAATGAATTTTTCAATCATTTTGCGTTCTAACTCTGGTAAGTCCTGTAAAGCATTTGTAATAGGGTCAATCCCTGTGGTACTCATTTTTTCACAGCGTCCCAAAATGTAATCTGCCGATATATTAAGTATGACAATAAGCTTATAAAAATTTTCCAGCGATGGCTTTCGTGAGCCTGCTTCGAAATGTGCGATTGATGTCACAGGTATTCCCGTTTTTTCAGCTAACTCTTGCTGAGTTAACTTACGTATCTTTCGGGCTTCTTTCAATCGAATTTTAAAATTATTCGAGTTTAATTCAAATGTCATTACTACCGCCATATAGACAATAAAAATATGGCGATATAGCCATATTTTTATATAAATGTAGAAACAGTTTAGAGATTAACTAAAGAAACGTGAAGCCTCTAAATCATCACATGATAAAAAAAATAGCAAAAGGTAAAACGACCATCATGGATTATTCCGCGAGTCGTATTGTTACATTGATGCCTCCGAGTATCAGGTACTAGTATTCGGCAACTTAATAATCGTAATGTATCTAAAATAGGGGCTACAAAAATCACCCTGAATCCGGCGTTACAGCTACAATATAACCCTGATTTTTGTCCTCAACTGGGTGTAAATAATTATTAGAATACACATTTTGTATTACCTTATTTAAATGATAAATACCACATGGTACATGATGGATTACAGATGGGAAAAACAAATAATTTCTCTTTTGTTTGCAATAAATTGGTTTAAGCTTTTGATGAGATATCGTGTTTTCAACCATATCACTTATAATTTATATTGGAACGCATCTCATAAAATTATTAAAACCAACTTTTAGTCGATGTTGTTCATCCACAGTTTATGCTTGAACGTATGAAGTTCTTCAGTTTAAAAATCAGTATGATATAGATTGTTTTTTGAGAAGGATTTTCTATCTATGACAAATTGTTGTTAATTGTTGGCAAATATCTTGAATTCTATATTTGCAATTTTCGATGATCTCATAATCAATTCCTATGGATTCCATTTTAGTTAATAAGCCTTTGTATAAGTCAAGCTGTTCAGTAAACGTGTATTTTATTTGATCCTCGGTTATAGAAGTATTTTGTAAAATATAGTTTGTAATTTCTCTCCAATTAGTATCGTCATTTTCCCATCTAGTACATCTAGAGATTCCATCTGGATGCATCCATGTAGGAGTGAAATCGTAGAGAGGAGTTAATTGAATACAACCATTATTGAGTCGTTGAAATGCAGTATTTCGTGTATGGTTATCTTTGTTTCCTAAAGCAATATTTGCTAAATCTCTTTTAATGTATTCGATGATATCAAGTTCAGGATGACTGCAATATTTCATAATTAATTGGCAAACTTCATTATGGGTCATTGCCACTCCAAAGCCAGCTTTTCCACCAAATGAGGCTAAACTTTCTTGAGCAATTCTTTCAACACAATTATTTTCTACCTTTCTATCAAAACGTGGAATGAACAATGTTTTTCCATATAGCTCTAACTTTTTAAATACATTCAGACCAAGATATTCAGCTAATTGCATATACAGTGGTTCATGCATTAAAATTTTATTTAGACGTTCATCTCTACCACGGCTGAACTTAACCAACCAGTGTTGTTTTGCCTTGTTATCTGGTAGTGTGTGATCTAGATAAAATAGGTCATCATAACTCTGTGTCAATAACAGTTTTGGCCATTCACCTTGGACACCAGTAGATCCATTAATAAATAAGCCTAAAGAAGTTAAATATTCTAGAAATTGTTCACCACGTTGGATGATTTCTTCTAGTGAAAATCCTATTATTGGTTGAGGTGAGTACTGAGATAGAAGCCATTCGTGTGCCTCTTTAACCCTTAAATTTCCAATGCAGTTACTAGCTCCTGCCCTAAGTAAAGACCAATCTGCTAGCTCTTGTGCATATTCAGAGTGACCAAGTTTTTTTAATAACTCTCTTCGACCGTACCCTTGTGGTAATAAATCCATAAGAAAAGCTGGCCATGTGGTTTCAAGATTACTATTTATAGTTACAGGATAATAATTTGAAAGAGCATGATTATCTTTCAAATTAATGTAATCAATTGCATAATCAAATAAGTAGTATGTTGCAGTTTTAGCCAACCAACCTTTAGTTTCTAGATCTCTAAGTTCAACAGTTGCACAGTCGATCCACTCATTATTTAAAAATACTTGAATGGTACAAAAATTATCCATATATATGATTAAATAAAAAAATTAGGGATGTAATTAAGTAGTTTATTATTTTTTTAATAAAAAACTAGTCTCTGAAATTAAAAGGTTCTAATCCAAAAAATCTTGTAAATTTGCAATTTTATTTTACCAAAATATGTATATAGAATTTATGGCTATTCAGTATTATTAGACTGTGCTGTGTTATTAAGAAAAACCGCATTAAGTGGTTTTTTTAATTATTACTAGTAGCATACAGTATATAAAACATATAAAAAGCCTTGAACCGTACCGGGTTTGTCGGAGAGTCAATATTCTGAGAGACTATCCCGATGACAAAATTAAAATATACCCCTGAAATCAGAGAAAGAGCGGTTCAATTATTGATTGAATCCGAGAAAGATTATCCATCGAATTGGGCTGCAGTTTCCGCAATTGCTCCTAAAATTGGCTGTACTCCTGAAACACTACGTGTTTGGTATCAAAAATACTTGGATCAACAAAATCCAATCAAAGTACAACAATTTTCAGATCAAGAACGTATCAAACAACTGGAACGTGAAAATAAAGAACTGCAACGTGCGAATGAAATTCTACGTAAAGCAGCCGCTTTTTTCGCCCAGGCGGAGCTCGACCGCCCACACAAATAATGGTGGATTTCATCCATAACAATAAAGACTTATATGGTGTTGATGCGATTTGTAAGATTTTACCGATCGCAGCTTCAACCTATTACCGAACTTTAGATCTCGCTGACAATCCAGAACCTCGAGCGAAACGAGATCGACATGATGAGCATCATGCTGAACAAATTCAACGAATTTGGAAAGAAAGTTCAGGTCGATATGGTGTGCGTAAGGTCTGGCAACAATTGAAACGTGAAGGTTATGTTATCGCACGTTGTACAGTTGCTCGATTGATGCAGAAGCTAGGTATACAAGGTGTTTGGCGTGGTAAGAATAAACAAACCACCCGTAGCCGAGATGATCAAAAAAGAGCACATGATTTAGTGAAACGTAATTTTAATGCTGATCATCCTGACCAACTGTGGGTGAGTGACTTTACGTATATTCAAACTCATTCAGGCTGGGTCTATACCGCCTTTATTATTGATGTGTTCTCACGAGCAATTGTTGGATGGAAAGTATCTACACGGATGAATACAGATATGGTGCTCGATGCACTTGAGCAAGCATTGCATGATCGAGGCATGCCAAAGAATGTGATTCATCATTCCGACAGAGGTGTGCAATATCTTTCCATTCGTTATACCAATCGTTTAGAAGCAGCAAATTTAAGAGCATCAGTCGGTACGACTGGTGATTCATACGATAATGCTTTGGCTGAAACAGTGAATGGCTTATACAAAACAGAGGTGATTGAATATTTAAAAGCAGATTGGCAAGGTTTAGTAGAAGTACAGCTTGCGACACTAAACTGGGTAGATTGGTTCAATAAAAAGCGTGTACACAGTGCACTGGGTTATGTATCACCTTTTGATTTTGAAGCAATGTACTATGATAAGATTAACCCGTTAGGTCAGGTGGCCTAACTTAAATAAAAAGTCTCCGACAAACCCGGTACGGTTCACCTCCAGAAAAGGGGGGCTTTCATTAATTAAATTCATAAATAATTATACATAATACTAGTGAAATTCATATAAAATATAAAATCTTAAGTCAACATAATTTGATGTTTAGGTGTATATCACACTCAAAATCTGCCACCCATTTCACTTTAAAATCTACCACTCTTAAAGAGTGGTAGTTGTATCTAGCATTACAGTTTTCCTCATTGAGTCACCATCTATTTCCAGTGTATAAGAGTTATGGATAATTCGATCTAGAATTGCATCAGCAATGGTAGGATCTTGGAATTTTGTGTGCCATAAATCATATGAGAATTGACTTGTAATAAGTAAGCTGCCGCATATTGAATAATTATCAATAAATTCTAGTAAAAGACTTTCTATTTTTGGAGGAATATTACTAAGACAAAAATCATCAATTATAAGTAAATCATATCTAATCAATTTTTTAATAAAAAGCTTTTCATTTGATTGATCTATAGCTTGTTCTAATGCTTCAAAAAACTCAGATGCTCTATAAAAAATAGTCTTATAACCTTTTTTACATGCTTCAGTTGCGAAAGCACATGCAAGCCATGTTTTTCCTACCCCAGTTGGACCTTGTATGCTCATGTTCTTATGTAAATTAATCCAAGTGCACTCTGAAAATCTATTAACAAATTGCTTTGATAAGCCACGACGTTCTATATCAAACTTAATTTCATCAATACAAGCATGAGGATATCTTAGATGCGCATTTCGTATTAGTCGTTCAGTGAGCTTTCGTGCCCGAGTTAACAACTCGGTTTTACAAGCATCAATCATAGCTTCTTCAAAATTGATTTCACCTGAATAAACAGCATCAATATTAGAATCTAATGATTGAGTAAAACCATGCAATTTCAACTGTGCAAGTAATGTTGATAAATGAGGATTTAACATTTATTTATCCCCTTTATAATAACTGGAACCACGCAGATTTTTATGTTCTTTTACAACATCTTGTTGATCAAACTCCAAATATGATCTTGATTCAATAATGGACTTTAATCTAGCCAAATTTTCTATTTTTAATTTATAGGCATAACATAAGGCCTGTTCAAGTCGATCAATGAATTGTTTACTATTAACCCAACTTCTGAAATCAAATAAATAATTTAAGTTGTTGTATAAATTTGAGTTTTTACAAATAATCATATTACAGTAATTGAACGTGTTAGTGCCAATTGATTGGGACCAATTTAAAATACTTTCCTTCGATAGATAATCTGTAGTTCTATGATTCTCCGTTTTATGTTCATAAAATGTAGAGATTTTTCCTTCGCCTTGAAGAAGCGTATGTTGAGCGATTAGTTTTTTATCTTGATAGATATATAGCTGATTATCTAAAATTTTTAGCTCAACTTTTTCTCTAATATACTGATGAGGAACAGAGTAAGAATTGTTCAAATATTTCACATGATAATCAGAAGGTACTATTGTTTTCGAATATTCATTCAATACTTTGTATTTGATTAAAGGTAAGGGTCTAAGTAATTTTTTTTCATGCTCAAGAAATATAGCCATCCGACCCTGCGGAAAAGTTTTAGTTTTTTTATGATTATAACAATCCACCATATATTCAAGTCTCTCATTCAAAGCCTTTATACTTGTAAATTTTTCATGACGTATTCTCATTAAAATCTGCTTTTGTACAATATTCACGGCATTTTCACTGACTGCTTTATCTCTTGGTTTCCGTGGTCGAGCTGGCAGAACATTAATTTTATGAAATTCTAAAAATTCTTGAAAATATGGATTAACTTCAACGATTCGATTTCTATGTTTGGTAATTAATGCTTTAGCATTATCACAAACAATAGTTTGAGGAATACCATCAATTTTATCAAACATTTGAGAGCATCCTCGAATCCAATCTTCGGTTTTTTGTGATTCCGTGGCATAAGCAAAAATTAAACTAGAACAAGGTAAAGCCCCAACAAAAATATTGGCATTTATTACATCACCATTAAATAAGTCAATATCTACAAGATCCCCACTGTAATCAATTTGTACTATTTCACCCGGATAATATTCTTGCTTCATTGGAATGTCTTTTTGTTTTTGTGCTTGTTTTATTAGTTCACAAAACCGTGTGTATCCAACACCATTTCCATGAGTTTTCAATCTATATTCTTCCCAAAGAATAGCCTTTGTAAGCCCTTTATACGTAGCTAACTCACTACATATCGCTTCGCAGTCAGGTTGTGACTTTTTGATACGTTTTATTGAGCGATTAATTTTTAATTTTTGTTCTAATTCTGAATTGTTTAGTTTAGTAAAATCTTCATAAGTTAATTCTGTCAAAATTAGTAAGGACTTGATTTTTGATACAGTTTCACGAGAGATTTCTACAATTTTAGCTATTTCTCGATTGCTTTTATGACTAAATATATAGCTAATTACTAGCCTAATTTTTTCAATAGATGTGTTCATAATTATACCTCAGAATAAAAAATGAGGCAGAAAACACCCTACAACATTGATTAGAATATCAATGTCTTTTAGAATGAAATTGTCTTGGACCTACAAGTTAAAGACAAATTCATAAAGACTCATGTTCCCGCATGGGTCTTTATGTTTTCTGCAGTAAAAAAGAATAATTAACAATTAATCCATAGTTTTTTGCTCCTTAATACCTAGTTTTACTGCGATTCTATGACTCTCTCCGCGTAGTGGGACTTTATTATTTTTTAAAATTCGATATACAAGATCAGGTGAGAAATTATTAATACGTGCCCATTCGGCTATAGAAATTCCAGACTGAGAAAAATCATCTCTAACTTGCTTAATTGACTTGATCATATCAGACGAATTTTGAATAAATTTGACGAAAAAATATCGGATGGGCATGCTTAAGTCAAGTAATTATTTTTTATTTTAAGCTATTGTTTTTACTATAATAAATTAATAGAGAAACGTTTATTTATTCATTATATCGTCCATTAATTTAATATTTGATTTTATATTTTTAATATCATTCTCCATAGTTTCTTTATGGTTAATAAAATATTTCTCTAATGTTTTATCATCCGATAATAATGATTCTAGAAACTCAATATTATTTTCTTTATCTTTAATTTGATCTAAAAATTCTGTTTTCTTTTTAGAAAAAATCTCTTCCAATTTTTGCTTCTTTGTTCGATTCCTGAGTTCATTCATACGTGGTGTTTCGGTATAAGAAAAAACATTTTTTCTTGATGTTTCATGATTAACTTCTAAATATTGAAATGGTATTAAAACTTTTAAACCAGAATACATCAAACGCTTGGTCTTATCATTTCTGTAGATCTGATTAATATTAAGTTTTTCCCAAAATTGTTTGGCTTCCCAATTTTGAATTTCATAGTTATCGAATAACTCTAAGAATTCGTGATACAACGGCAAATGTACAGGTCTCTTCATGTTCAGTCTTTTAGTCTTTTATTAAAAATGAGGATTATAGTCCGTGGATATTTAATCCTCAATTAGTGATATTTCTATTTTTTGAACAATTTATTTTAAATGTTAGAATTATCTATTGAGATTGGTCAATTAATACGCAAAAAAAGAATAGAGAAAAAAATTACACAAGAAGCTTTAGCGTTACAGTGTGGTATTGACCGTAGTTATATCGGTCGCATTGAGCGTGGCGAAGTAAACCTTACTGTTGAAAAGCTGTATGAAATCGCCACCGCACTAGAAGTAGACATGAAAGAATTATTGCCCTAATTTTTAGCGTTTTTTTCCAGTACCATATCCTCCAAATACAGTCCGACCACCAATTTTCATAGACGTGTTCTCTATCAAATCAAATTCGTCACGAGGTTCTTTAGAGTATTTTTTGTATTTTTCTATATAGTCTTCTTCGATCTCTGCTTTTTGTGATTTAATTTCAGGTAATGGCCCTTTGTAAGTTTTTAGAAACTCCCCAAACATTTGATAATTCTCGTCTAAAAGAGTATTACTTTTACTCTTCTTTAATTTGTTATCTTCGATAAAAAAGCATGTACCAGTTCTATATTCAAACCATCTTACTGCTTTTAGATATTCGGTCCCTTTCAATTTTGTGAAATCCAAAACTTGCATAATAAGCGTGCTATCACTGTGTTCTTTATAATGCATCGCAGCAAAGACTGCTATTTGATGAAATAGCGTGGAATGTAAGAATTTTTTATGATCCAAAAATGGAGCTAGTTCTGATTTGGATATTTCACTTACAGTTCTCAAAATTTTCTGAAATTTGTCTTTGTTGCGTTTATATTCCTCACTTTTCATGCTCCTTCCTCTTTAGCGAATAGTTTATTTAATTTCTAATCTAGATGAATTTCTTGCATCTGTGAATATAGGAGACAAATTATGTCGTTTCCCGATCAGATCTATTCGCTTTTTTAACTAAATTTTAAGACAATACTCTCAAAGAAATTTGAGAGTCATCAGCGTGATTACAGGCGAAATTAAAAGCAAAATTGACCAGATTTGGAATGCATTTTGGAGTGGCGGTATTTCCAATCCTTTAGAAGTCATGGAGCAAATGACCTATTTGCTGTTTATTCGCCGACTTGATGAAATTCAGATCACCAAAGAAAAGAAAGCCAACCGTTTAAAAAAAGAAGTTGAGCATCCTATTTTTACGTCAGAGCAAGATCATCTTCGTTGGTCGAAGTTTGTGACTTTAGGTGACGCTGCAACGCTGTATAACACGGTTGCTAATGAAGTTTTTCCTTTCATTAAAAACTTAGGTGCGGAAGACGAAACCACCTATAGCCATCATATGAAAGATGCGCGTTTTACTATTCCTACGCCTGCGCTACTCACCAAAGTAGTAGATTTGGTAGCTGATGTGCCAATGGATGATAAAGACACCAAGGGTGATATTTACGAATATATGCTCGGTAAGATTGCCTCAGCAGGTCAAAACGGTCAGTTCCGTACTCCTCGTCATATCATCAAAATGATTGTGGAGCTGATGCAACCAAAACCAACCGATACCATTTGTGACCCTGCGTGTGGTACAGCGGGCTTTTTAGTCGCTGCAAGTGAATATTTAAATGATCATTACAGCACTGAGATTTTTGCCAATCCTGAAGCTGCAAAGCGTTTTAGCTCCGACACTTTCTTTGGTTATGACTTTGACAGCACCATGCTTCGTATTGGTTCAATGAACATGATGCTGCACGGTGTAGAAAACCCAAGTATTGAAAACCGTGATTCTTTAAGTGAAGCACATTCACATATTGCTGAAAAATACAGCCTAATTCTTGCCAATCCGCCATTTGCAGGCAGTTTGGACAATGAAAGCTGTGCCAAGAACATTCAAGCCGTAGTCAAAACCAAAAAGACCGAATTGTTATTTTTAGCCTTGTTCTTACGTTTGTTAAAAACTGGCGGTCGTGCTGCGGTGATTGTGCCTGATGGTGTTTTATTTGGTTCGTCTAAAGCGCATAAAGATTTGCGTCAAAAAATTGTAGAAGAGCAAAAGCTTGAAGCGATTATTTCGATGCCTTCAGGTGTGTTTAAGCCTTATGCAGGGGTTTCGACGGCAATTATGATTTTCACCAAAACCATGTCGGGCGGTACGGACAAAGTTTGGTTTTATGATATGCAGGCGGATGGTTATTCGCTTGATGATAAGCGTAACGAGCTAGATGCATCTAAGCATGAAAATAACAACATTCCTGACATTATTGCCCGTTTTAAAAATTTGGATGGTGAAAAAGACCGTAAAGCGACTGAGCAAAGCTTTATGGTGGATAAAGCCGATATTGCTGCCAATGGTTATGACTTGTCGATTAACCGTTATAAAGAAGTGGTATATGAGCAAGTGGAATATGAAGCACCAAGTAAAATTTTGATGGATTTAGAAGAGCTTGAGCAGGATATTTTAAAAGGAATGGCTGCGCTTAAGGAGTTGTTAAAATAATGGCTTCTTTTCAAGAAATGACTTTTTCTGAATTATTGTCAGATGCCGAAGTATTTATTGATGGTGATTGGGTTGAATCGAAAGATCAAGATCCGAATGGAGATGTACGCCTTATTCAATTAGCTGATATTGGTGACGGATTCTATATAGACAAATCTTCACGTTTTTTAAATAGTGAACTGCAAAACGTTTAAAATGTACCTATTTAAAAGAAGGTGATATTTTAGTTGCTCGTATGCCTGACCCATTAGGTCGTGCTTGCATTTTTCCAAAATCTGAAAAGCCATGTGTAACAGTGGTAGACGTTTGTATCATTCGACCTAATCCAAATAAAGTCGATAATCGCTGGCTGATGCACACCATCAATTCACCAGTTATGCGCCAACGTATTAATGAATATGTTACAGGCACGACTAGGCAACGTATTTCTAGAGGAAATTTCTCAAAACTTAAAATTTCCGTCCCACCACTTGCAGAGCAACGCCGAATTGCCTCTATTTTAGATCAAGCGGACGAGTTACGCCAAAAACGGCAGCAAGCGATTGAAAAGTTAGATCAGCTTTTACAAGCCACCTTTATTGATATGTTTGGTGATCCTGTCAGTAATCCTAAAGGATGGGAACGTGTTTCAGCAAAAAATGTATTAAAAATCCAAGGTGGTTTTGCATTTTCAAGTACTGATTTTTCAAATTCAGGAATTCCTGTTGTGAAAATTGGCAATGCTAATAAATTAGGTTTTAGTACTGAAAAATTTGACTTCATTATTCCTCAACATCCTGAAAAGCTTACACAATATGAGCTAAGATCAGGCGATTTATTAATGAGTTTAACTGGAACAGTTGGCAAAGATGATTATGGTAATATAACGGAAGTTACTGATGACTATGACTTATACTATTTAAATCAGCGAGTTGCTAAACTAGAAGTAATTAATACTTTATTTTCTAAAAATTATATACGTTATTTTTTTAGTCAATCCTCAATTAAGGCTTTAATTACTAAAAATAATCGTGGTGTACGACAAGCAAATATTAGTAATTCAGATCTATATGAATTAGATATACCTTTGCCGACTAAAGCCCAATTAGATAAATTTGATTCATTTATAGAATCAATAAATGAAACGAAACGTTACTCGAAAGTACAGTTAATTTCATCAAATAAGCTTTTTTTCGCGTTACAAAACCAAGCATTTAACGGCACTTTATAAAATTAAATTAAAAACATGAGGGAATATATACATGAGCAACTTTCAGTTTTTAGAACCTGAATTTAAAAGCTTGGCAGCGGCTGCCAAAGAAGCCGAAAAGCTCACGTATATATCTCCTCAATTTGCCCTTGCTGCGGCTCGTACATCACTCGAAAACCTTGTGCTGTGGCTGTATCAATACGACAAAAAACTGACTCAGCCTTATGATCCGTCACTGCATAACTTACTCAACGACCTCAAATTTAAAGACCTGATACCACCCTATATTTGGGACAAAATGGACAACATCCGCATGGTCGGCAACAGTGCCGTACATGGGAAAAAGTTCAAGCAGCTCACAACAGAAGAAACTGTAAAACACATCAGCCATTTATTCCTGATGTATGTATGGTTTGAACGCAACTATGGTTCACCATCAAAAGATCGTTCACAGTCGATTTTATTTAACCCAAAACTAATACCAAATGCTGACAATACTCAGCAAATCATTGCCAACCAAGAACAACTGCAAAAAGAAACAGAAGCTAAAGAAAAACAGTTTGCGGAGCAACATAAAGCTTTACGGGAACGTGAACAAAAACTATTTGAACTGTCCGCAAGTATAGAAGAGCGTGAAAAATTACTTGCAAATATAGATGCTGAACTTGCACAAAAACGTGCAGATGTCGAACAAGCCAAGCTTGCCAACAGCAAAGTTCAAGACCATACCGATTATAAAGAAGACGAAACTCGAAAACTTAAAATTGACCTCTTGCTTGAAGATTCAGGCTGGGAAATAGGTACATCGGTTCGAGAGGAAGTTGCTGTAACAGGTATGCCGAGTCCATCGGGTAAAGGTGCAGTGGATTATGTGCTGTATGATGCCAATGGCTTGCCTTTAGCTGTTGTTGAGGCTAAACGTACATCAACTGACCCTGATATTGGACAACAACAAGCCAAGCTCTATGCAGACTGTTTAGAGCAACAAACAGGACAACGGCCTGTCATATTCTATACCAATGGTTACAAAACCCGAATTTGGAACGATGTGCAAGGTGGTCCACCACGCTTAGTTCACGGCTTTTATACGCAGGCAGAACTCAAACGTCTGATCGAAAGACGGAAGAACAACCCTGATTTAAGTAGCTTCCCGATCAATGCGGACATTGTCGAGCGTTACTACCAAACTCGTGCCATCAAAGCCATGCTTGCAGCCTATCAACGTAAAGAACGTGCAGGCTTACTGATTATGGCAACAGGCACAGGTAAAACACGTACTGCCATTGCACTGGTCGATGTGCTAATGAAAGCAAATGTGGTACAAAAGGCGTTATTCCTTGCTGATCGTACATCTTTGGTCAATCAGGCGCACAATGCCTTTAAAGCCAATTTAAAAGATGCTTCATTCGTCAATTTACTTGAGGATAAAAATCAAGTTGGTCGAGTGTATTTCTCGACCTATCAAACCATGATGGGTTTGATTGATGAAATGAATGCCGATGGCACACGTAAATTCGGTACAGGCATGTTTGACCTGATTATTGTCGATGAAGCACACCGCAGCGTCTATCAAAAGTTTGGTGAAATTTTTAAATACTTCGACAGTCTGCTGGTGGGTTTAACCGCAACGCCACGAGATGAAGTCGATCGTGATACCTATGCACTGTTTGGTTTAGAAAGCGGTGTACCAACGGATTACTATGATTTAGATCAAGCCATTGCTGATGGTTATCTCGTACCACCGAAAGCATTTTCAGTGCCATTGAAATTTATGCGTGAAGGCGTGAAATATGACGAACTCTCTGAAGCCGAAAAACAACATTGGGATAGTCTAAATTGGGGAGATGAAGAAGCTCCCGAAGAAGTTTCAGCATCCAAGATTAATAAAGAGCTGTTTAATACAGGCACGATTGATTTAATGCTCAAGCACTTGATGGAAAATGGTATTAAGACCGAAGGCGGTGATCGTCTTGGTAAAACTATTATCTTTGCTGTCAATCAAAAACATGCCCAGTTTATTGCTGATCGCTTCAATGAAAACTATCCGCAATATAATGGCAAGTTTGCCCGTGTCATTACCCATGCCACTAAGTATCCACAAAGCTTAATTGATGACTTTAGTAAGAAAGACTTAGCTGAGCCACAGATTGCGATTTCAGTGGATATGCTCGATACAGGCATCGATGTACCTGAAGTGGTCAACTTAGTATTCTTTAAAGCGGTGCGCTCTAAAGTGAAATTTATGCAGATGATTGGGCGTGGCACACGACTCTGCAAAGAACTGTTCAGCCCTGAAAAAGATAAAAAAGAATTCTTTATTTTCGATTATTGCTCTAACTTTGAATACTTCAATGAAAACCCTGATGGTGCGCCTGTTGCGACCACAGAGCCACTCGGACAACGCTTGTTTAAAGCACGTTTAAATATCCTGAGTTTACTGAATGCGAAGGACGATGCCACAGAAGAGCTAAAAGCTGTACAGCAAGATATGCGTCAAAGTTTACAGACTGAAGTGAAGTCAATGAACAATGACAATTTCATTGTAAAGTCTGAGCTTGAGCATGTTGAACATTTCAAAAATGATGATGCTTGGAACAACTTAGATGATCTTGCCATCGGTACATTACGAGAACACATTTCGAAACTCCCGAATCAGCTTGAGCCTGAAACTTTAGAAGCCAAACTGTTTGATATGCTTTGCTACAACCTTGAGTTGGCAGTATTGGAACAGAACAATACAGCAACTCAAAGCTATGCCAATAAAGTGATTGAAATTGCTTCTAAATTGGAGAGCAAAGAAAATATTCCTGTTGTTGCAGAACAGATCGCACTCATTCAAGACATACAAACCGTGGAATATTGGAAAGGCATTACCTTGCCAATGCTTGAGGCGATGCGTAAACGTATTCGTGGTTTGGTCAAACTCATAGAGAAATCAACCTCATCCATTGTCTACTCCATGCTTGATGATGAAATTGGAGATATGCAAGCGGTTGATATTCCTGTCGTATCAAGTGGTGTCAATCTTGCTCAGTACCGTAAGCGTGTAGAAAGTTTCATCAAAGCGAATGAAAATCATATTACGATTGCAAAGTTAAAACGTGGTTTGACTCTTACACCGACTGATTTAAGTGAGTTAGAACGCTTTGTTTTTGAAGCGCAAGAAGTTGAAAGCCGAGATAAATTTGAAGAATGTTTTGGGACTGAAAAATCCTTACCTCTCTTCATTCGTTCTCTGGTCGGATTAGAGCGTCAGGCGGTTCAGGAAGCTTTTTCTAAGTATTTGCAAGGCTCAACGTATAACGAGAAACAAATACGTTTTGTAGAAATGCTAATTGAGCATTTGACTCAAAACGGTGTACTGGATGCGGCACAACTTTATGAACCACCTTTCAATCAAATCCACTATGAAGGAATTGACGGTGTGTTTAGCGAAGCAGATGCTGACAACATATTTGGGGTTGTTGAAGCATTTAATGAAGCGGTGGCGTAATAATTAAGGGTAAAATGATGAAAATTGATAAAGTAATTCTAAAAGGTTTTAGAAATTATAAAGATGCGACAATAAATTTTAATAATAACACTTTAATTATTGGTGAAAATGATGTTGGTAAAACTAATCTCATATATGCATTACGCCTCATGTTAGACAGAAGTCTTTCTGAATTGGATATAGAGCCATCAGAGTTGGATTTTCATGTACAGGGTGGTGTCCAGTCTGAAAATTTAGAAATCATAATTAAATTCTTTGATATTAAAGAAGAAGCTGCATTATCCATTTTGAAAGAACACGTAAGTGATGATGGAGAATGTGTTTTTAAATACATGGCTTCTAAAGAAAATCTAGATTATAAATTATATCTTGGTCAAAATGAGACAGACTTATCTGAAATTCAAAGTCGTTATTATTTAAAATATATCAATTTAAAGTATATTTCTTCCCAAAGAGATTTAAGCAAATTTATTGCTAAAGAGAAAAAACAATTACTTAGGATCTCCAAAACAAAGATTACTGAAGAACAAGAAAAGCTTGATCGAGAAAACGTACTAGAAATTTCTAAGCAATTGGTTGACCTAGACGATAAAGTTGCACAATTAGAATATGTAAAAACTGCTACTCAAGAAGTTAATTTAGAATTAAAGAAATTAGCTTATGCCCATGATGATTATGATGTAAAACTAAATGCTAGTGGTATAGAAGTGGATGATTTTATTAATAAATTACAATTAGGGGCAATGAGCGGTGGCTCAAATGTTATGTTGGGTGGTGATGGACGTAATAATCAAATTTTAATTGCTTTATGGAAGGCACTGAGCGAATTTGAACACGATTCAAATGATGAAGTAGTGTTTTATGTTGTTGAGGAGCCAGAGGCACATTTACACCCACATCAACAAAGAAAATTAGCTAGTTATTTATCTTCAGAATTACAAAGTCAATGTTTAATAACAACACACTCTCCGCAAATAGCCTCAAGTTTTTCGCCAAGTTCTATTATTAGATTATTTAAGAAAGATTTCTCTACAATTGCGGCCAGTAATGGTTGTACAAAAGAACTAGAAAAAGCATGGGAAGAATTAGGTTATAGGATGAGCATTATCCCTGCAGAAGCATTTTTTTCAAGTGGTGTTTTTTTAGTTGAGGGCCCATCTGAAGAAATTCTATATAAGGAACTGTTGCTTAAAAATAAAGTTGATATTGATTACTACAATTTATCCGTTTTTGCAGTTGGAGGAATTCAATTTAAAGTATTTGCAGCCGTTTTAAGAGCTCTAGAAATACCATTTTCATTAAGAACTGATAATGATATTAGTACTGTAGAAATGAATTGCAAAGTTCATGGTTTTAATAAAAATGACTCTTTAAATCCTTGCTATGTATATAAAAGGATTGAAATTAATTATACAGATGAAAAATGTATAAAATGGCAATATCTAGGAGTTAATAGATGCTATGGAATATTAAATAGAGATTCCGAAAAATGGAAGCATAGTCTTTATCCTTTAAATAGAGTTAATATTTTGGGTGATAAACGGTGGAAAGCCTTTGAAAAGATGATAAATGCACATGGCATATTTATGTCTAATATAGATTTAGAGTGTGATTTAGTAAGTGTTGCTTCTGAAGAAATTAAGAAGGCATTAGGTAAAAAAAATAATAATAGTGCAGTAGATTTTCTCAAAAAAAGCAAAGCCCTAAATATGCAAATATTAATGGCTAAATTAGAAAAGAAAGGCTTTGAAAAAATTTATGAAAGTGATTTTGGTAAGCCGATTAGGTACTTAATAAATTTATTATTAAAACAATCTGACACTGACAATGAATCTCCAGTTCTTATTAATACGAACTCTGAAACTGCCAAAGAAGTGGTCTTGTTATGAAGTTGACGAATGATCAAATAAAAGCAATTCAAGATATTGAAAATAATTCGGTAATCATGGCGTGTCCAGGGAGTGGAAAGACTACCGTTCTTATTAATAAAATGAGTTTATGTTGTGAAAAGTTAAAAAGACATAATGGAATAATAGGATTATCTTTCACCAGAAAATCTAGTGAAGAGTTGAGAAGAAAATTTCAAAAGAAGACGATAAGTTCAAATCTCAATTATCTAGGTACTATAGATGGCTTTCTGATCAATGAAATTATTAGACCTTTTTTGCCAAAGCTATGGGGCAATGAGAACGATGATATTGAGATCGTAAGTATTTTATCGGAAGAAGAATCTATTCCATTTGTACAAGAGTTTGCGAATGGAGAAATATATTTAAAAGATATAGAAAATGATAATGCTTTTAAGGGATTATTTTTAAGTGGAAAAATATGGCAAAGAACAGTAACACCTTTAGCTTTGTTTGTACTTAAAAATTCATCAGTCTGTAGAAGATACATATCATCTCGATATAAATACTTGTTTGTAGATGAATATCAAGATACTTCATCAGGACAACATCTAGTTTTTCTAGAAATTTTAAAACTAGGGTTGAAATTTACAGCGGTAGGAGATATTGATCAGTCAATTTACAGATGGCGTGATGCTATTCCTGAAAATTTAACTTCGCTTGTAAATGAGCACGATTTTAAAGAATATGCTATTGATCAAAACCATAGATGTGACCCATCTATTGATTTATATGCTAGAGCTTTTTTAAAAGGTATAGATCTAGAAGAAATTGATAAAAAAAACATATTTGGATTGCATATAAATAATTCAGGAAAACATAGATACGCTAAGTTAGATGATTTTATACAAAAAATTAAAGATGAGAATAATTTTGATTTTTCAGATTTTGTGATATTAGCAGCTAATAATGCAACGGTTCAGCATTATGCTTTGAATACGCGTCATAGTTATAGAATTTACGAAGATGATCCTCTTGATAGTATGAATCATTATATTGCACAGTTATGTTCTGATTTGATTTTATATAAATTTTGTAAGAATTATTCAAGTTACTCAATATATGAGAACTATAAGTCTAGGTTTATTAATATTAAATTAAATGATTTTAAGGTTGAAGTTAAAAAAATAAGAACTGAAAATGATACTGATGAAATTTGTGAAATAATTAAAGGCTTAATTAATAAAACTAATTATAAAGGTGATTGTGAAAATTTTATTTTGGCAACAAAAAATATTTTTAATGATGAATTCTTGTTGAAAAAATATAAACCACATAATAAAAATGAATTACAAATAATGTCAATTCATAAGTCAAAAGGTTTGGAGTTTAAAGTTGTTATCCACCTTGGTTTGGAACAATGGGTATTGCCACGTAAAACAAAGAAACAAGGTCAATGGACTTTTAGCGATTTAGAAGGGGATAAAAATTTACACTATGTTGCGATCACACGAGCTGAAAATCTATGCTATTTAGTAGATATGCCTATAAGAGTAAAATCAGAAAATAACGTGTTTAAAGAGATGAATGCAAATAAATCTGAATTCCTATGTATTGAAAGATTGAACAAGCATATTGTTGATCTAGGAGTTATGTAGCTATTCTTAGATGTAATTTGGATTTAGAGATTTCTCTAGAACTATTAATCAGGAATCGGTGGACTATTCTTAATTGGAATCGGTGGACTACTCTTAATTGGAATTAGTGGACTACTATTGGTGATATATACATTTAGGATAGAAATCTGTTTTATTAGTAAATAATAATTAAGGAAATAAGACATGTGCTCAAATTATGAGTTTCCTTCAAAAAATAAATTACATTTATTAGATCTTTATGAATCACAACTAGAATTGGATTTTAGACAACATGTCTTCCCTTTATACGATGCCCCTATCATTATGAATGGTGCTGAACAATTTGATTTAGACGTGGCTAAATTTGGTTTAGTACCTCATTGGTCCAAAGACCTTAAATTTGGTCGGCATACATACAATGCACGCACAGAAACAATTGCTGAAAAACCTTCATTCCGAAGCGCTTGGAAAAATGACAAGTTTTGCTTGATACCTGTACAAGAGTTTTATGAGCCCAAGTATATCGATGGAAAGCCTCATTGGTGTGGTATATCGAGAGAAGATAAAGCTCCTTTTACGGTCGCAGGTATTTATGAGGACGCAATCATCGATGGTCGAAAGATACGCTCATTCTCAATGTTGACGATCAATGCTGAACATCATCCCTTTATGAAACAGTTTCATGGTCCAGACGATGAAAAGCGATCTATCATTGTTATTCCAGAGAAGTATAGAAAAGACTGGTTAACAGTCTCCCATTTAGATGCTCATGAACTTTTTTTTGAAATGGATGATGAATATATAACCAAACCTTTCGACCGTTCATCTGAAAATAAACAGCAAGACTCTCTATTTTAAAGCCTTTTTAGCATTAGCTAATTTTTATATGTTGAAATAATTTAAAGCATGAATACAATCTTGATTACGTAACGCAATCAAGGGGAAATTAATCATGTCAGAAATTATATCAGGTCATGGTGGAAAGCGCGAAGGTGCTGGTCGAAAATCTCGGTTTGATGAACCAACAAAAGTTATTCGTGTACCAGAGTCTCGAGTTGTAGAAATTAAAAATTATTTAAAAAAATCACCTAATCATGAAATTTCTGATATTCGATTATTAGATCCATTAAGCCGTGTAGAAATTCCTGTAGCTACAGAGCGCGTCCAAGCTGGCTTTCCGTCACCAGCCCAAGATTACATCGATAAGAAACTAGATTTAAATGAATATTTGATTAGTAATGATCACGCAACTTTCATTGTAAAGGTTAACTCTTTATCTATGCTCAATGCTGGTTTAGATATCAATGACTCTTTGATTGTTGATCGTAGTATTGAGCCTCAACATCGAGATATTGTTATCGCATTGATTGATAATGAGTTCACTGTAAAGCGCCTCATTAAAGATGCATTAGGTTGTTGGCTCAAAGCCGAAAACGAAGGTTATAAAGATATCCATCCAATGGAAGGTCAAACTTTTGAAATTTGGGGTGTAGTTACTAGCGTTATTAAGAAGTTCAAATGAAGTCAAAACAAGAAATTTACGCGCTCATAGATGTAAATAATTGCTATGTCTCATGTGAGCGTCTGTTCAATCCTTCTCTTATAAATAAACCAGTCATTGTGTTATCAAATAATGATGGCTGTGCAGTTGCTCGATCTCAGGAAGCCAAAGATCTAGGCATTAAGATGGGTGTACCTCTATTTAAAATTAGAGATATTGTAGAGCAACATAATGTTCAGGTCTTATCAAGCAATTACGCTTTGTATGCCGAGATGTCACATCGCTTTCATTCAATCCTTGGACAGTATGTTGCACCAGATGAGCAAGAAATATATTCAATTGATGAATGTTTTCTAAAATTGACGGCGTATGCAGAACATTATGATCTTGATGATCTTGCCAGAGAAATGAAAGAACGAATCCTTAAATGGATTGGATTGCCTGTGTGCGTAGGAATTGGTCGTACTAAAACAGAAGCTAAAATTGCTAATCACATGGCAAAAAAAGCTAAAAGGTTTAATGGTGTGTGTAATTTGGTAGACATGGATTCACGTCATCGGGAACATTTTTGGGGGATTATTGAGGTATCTGAGGTTTGGGGAGTTGGTAGAAAACATTCGAAACGCTTAAATGATATGGGGGTAAATACTGTATTAGATTTATCTAAATGTAGCCCACACCAAATTGGAAAATTATTTTCATCTGTTATGCAGCGAACAGTAATGGAGTTACAAGGGATTTCATGCATCGAACTTGAAGATACACCACCACCTAAAAAACAGATTGTGGCAAGTCGTTCGTTTGGTGAGAAGATTACTGACATCGGGGATATGAGAGAGGCGATTTGCAAATACATTCAGGATGCAGTCAAGCGATTACGAGAGGATGGTTCGCTTTGTGGAACATTAATTGTATTTGTACAATCAAATCCATTTGATAAGAATGTTCCATACTATGGAAAGTCAACTTCTATAGACCTTCCCGAGCCATCGGATAGTGTTACTGTTCTAGCAAGATACTCCTTAAAGCTTTTAGATCAAGTCTATAAGCCGGGCATTCAATTTAAAAAATGTGGCGTGATGCTTTCTGATTTAATAGATAAAGATAAATATATACCCGAACTATTTGCAGATCATGATGCTATCGAAATAAATGAAAGATTAATGCAGGCTTACGAACATATTCACAAAAAATTTGGAAAGACTAAAATTTCAATTGGTACTTGTTATTTACCAAATAGAAAATGGATTGGAAAGAGAGCGAATGCAAGTAGAAATTATTTTAGTATCGAAGGTATGCTTACTATAGATATGTGATGTAAATCGGTGGCTATTCAAAAAGCTCATTGAATTTACTGCAATCAGCTTTTTAGGTTATTTTATATATGTATAAAATATCTATAACACTTAAGTTGATGAAAATTAAAATGAAAACACATAAAATCTAAGTTTTTAGATGTTTTAACTAGTAATAATGATAATTATTGGATTCAATGATTTCAGTTAGTTTGATCACTCGATATTGGAATAATAAATTTATCGACTATTTTGCTTTAAGCATCAGATAGGTTTTGTAGTGTATTGGTTTCTTGGTGGACCCCTGAATTAATCAGATCGTTATTTCTCAATAAAATTTAATGACCATATAAGTTCAATATGAAAAGTAGCTTATAGAAGTTTTCAAGCGAAGGTCTCATCAGCATGTTTCAAAATGACCAATAGAGGTTACAGATATCCTCGTTTATTCAACTAACTTTTGCAGAGTTAGTTTTTTGACTTCTAACTTATTTTTTAATCGAACTTTGAAGAATGTTTGAGTCTAATGTAATTTACAATAATTGTTAAGTAGACAATAAAAACTTGACGATATAGACATATTTTTATATAAATATAAGTACAGTTTAGGGATTAACGAAACGACGTTAAGCCTCTAAATCATCACCTGATAAAAAATTAAATTAACAAAAGGCCAAACGATCATGATGGATTATTCTGCGAATCGTATCTTGACATCGATGCATCCAAGCATTCGGCAATTGAATATTCGTAATGTGTCCAAAATTGTAGCGTCTAAAATTATTATGGATACAGCATTACAGCTACAATATAACCCATATTTTTGTCGACTGCTTGGCGTATCCACTTCTCTCAATACACATATTGGTTTAGCTTACTTTATTGATGATCGTTATTTTGACCACTACGGCTTACAGCGAGAAAATTTAATTAACTTTTCTGAAGTGTATGAAAAATTAGTACAAGATTTTTATGAATATTCAGGTTATCAGCTGGATCAGTTGTGAATTGGCTATAACGGCATACATAAAATAAGCAAAATCAAATTGCAATAGCGAAGTACTGCTAAAGCTTTAGCATTGTTTTGAGATACTAGCTCGATTTTAAAAGAGTTACTCAAACTGCTGTTTGTATTGCTAGATTGAAATTTAAATTCTAATCGCTCCATGAGTTTTCCTTGAGTGATTTCAGGCGATATAGCTACATTCCAATATTTATTTGGAAACAGTGAATAAATCCCCCTCAAAAATATATTCGCTTGTCTTATATCAGACATATTAAAAATTAGTCCTGCATGTGAAACACTTGCTTTTTTTTCAAATATATCTATAGCAGCCAATAGATTAGCATCATCATAATGATACAGATTGAGCTGTTTAAAGAAATACTCTAATAGTCGTTTTTCCTCTTGCGTTTCAATATGTGGAAGTATGCGTTGTGATTTATCCGCATCAATAATAAAACGTGCACGGTTTTTACGATTTTTGAGTTGTTTGAGCCTGAATAAATTTTGCTGCCATCGTATCAGTGGCTTGATCGGAAAATCATACTTTTGAGAAAGAAGCTCAGGTGTATATGACTGATCTAATGCTTTGAGTATTTTTATGATCAGTGCAGATGGGTATTCTGATTGAGTAGTACCATAGATGCAATCATCAGTAGGTTTTTGCTGAATTTCTTTTTTATTGATTGGCATACTTGATTGTTTATCTATGTCTAATAGTATTAGATGAGTCGCTTGAAGCATTTGAGTGTCAAAACGACTGAGATGAATCTCTTCTGTGTGTTTCAACGGCGTTATTAAAGTTGGGCAGATTTTTTGAATAATTTGGGTAGAAAGCATTGGGTCAAATTGACGTAATTGTAAACCTGCCATCACATAGCTGATATGGATATAGCTTCGGAAGGTCTCGGTTGGTTCAATATGACCGAGCAGGTGAGCAATTAAATACCAGCTGTCTTGTGGTGCTTTAGAGCGCAATAGATGACTCCTAATGCGATTGTAATGATCGTATGAATAATCTGTGAAAGTAGAAACAAATTCGTAGTTTAAGTTTAATATCAAAGCGAGATTATTCGCTGCGGTATGTCTGAGACTATGAAAAGAATAACGATGTTCTGGCAATAATGTATCTAGTATTCGTTGAAAAGGGAGTGTCACCAAATGTGGTTTTAGACGATCTGTTCCATTCCATGTCGTAAACAAATATTGATTTGGCATATAAGCACGTCGCCGTGCTTGACAGTAATACTGAAATTTAAGATGCTCTTCTTGAGTGAGTAGAATTTGAATGTTGAGATTGCGTTCAGCACTATCCGTTTTAAGTAAGTGTTGTTGATGCTTGGCACGATATGGGCGAATCCAAATCGAACTGGCATGAACGCCTTCCACGTCTTTTATTCGAAGTCCAAGAATTTCATTAATCCGCGTTCCCGTACGATATGCTAACGTATATACGATACTGAGCATTTCTAGGTCATGTACTGTATAACTTGGGCTTTTGTAGTATTCAAGTCGCGCAAGCATCTGTTGGAATATTTTTGCAGAGATGATTTCAGCTTTCGGGGAGCTTAAGTGTTTACCTTCATGTGCGAGTGGGAACGGTTCAGCATCAAATAAGACATGTTGGAATTGATGAAATCGTTTTATGAGATCAAATTTTTGAGATTTAGATTTACCTACGTTGCTTAACATACGGATATAGATCGCTTCCAAATGATCGTTAAGGTTAGGTTCTTCTATAAAGTCATTGCTGTGGAGTAACCAAGTCTCAGCGAGTTTTGTGTAATAGCTATAAATTGAAGAATATCTAATTTTTTGTTGTTGCGAGATATGGAGCAAATATTTCGCTAAATCCAACTGATAGAGTTGAGCGATAGAGTGAATATCTTCTACAGCAGGATGAAACAAGCTATACAGCCAAAGAGCTAACCGTTTGCTATTTTCAGGCAGGCTGTTATGTTGGGTGTGTAGAAAGTTATATAGGTCTGTAGAGGTCTTATAGCTGTTTTTGAAGAATCTCAAAATCTGTTTATGCAAAGCAGTAAGTGTCTCAAGAGTATCTTCAGTATGTAATCGTTCCTCTTTTGCCATGGAATTAATATTTTTGAGCAGTGGCTCTTTAGTTTGTTCAGAATGGCAGGTTATTAGCTGGGGTGAAAGATAGCGTTTAAATGCACTAGGGCTTAAGCCACAAGTTTCTATTTCTTCAGTCAAACACAGGGCAAGCGCAGGGCTTAAATTTACATTGTCTAATTGCATTAATGAATGACTGGAAGCCTCTAAGAGTTGATTAAATTGCTTTAGATTGTAAGGTATTTCTAATGCATTAAAAATGAAACGGATATAAGTGTAGCAATCAAATTGAATATCGATAGTCTTTGCTTTAAATCTAAGGATCCACAGTTGAGTCAATCGATCAGGTACAAAATTTCGTGATTTCTTGAGGGGATGCTTAGGATCATACAAGTCACCATAGTGTGGCGATTGAGGTTCAAGGAAAATGATTGGTAGTTGTAGAGCCTGAATATGATAGATCGGGTTATCTAACTTAAGGTGTTCAAGTAAATTATTTAAGCTAGCTTGATGTGAAAGTCCGCCGTACAGGATTGCACTGATAAGAAGATTGCCAATAATTTCATCATCTGAAAAATGTTCTGTAGTATGCCAATAATGCCAAATCCGCTCTTTCATATACGTAATGTATTTTGAATTATTTAACCAAGATTCATTAAAAAGCAAAGGATTACGTTGAATAGAAACGAGATGCTGTGTAGGGAGTGGTAAGTCTGTATTATTGGCAAGGTTGTATTGAATAACATGTTTGCGAAAGTGCTGATAAAATGCCTTTTTTAAAGAAAAGCTGAATTTATGTTGATCCAAATGTTGAGTCACTTGGTGATAAAGATCGGGAATGCTTTGAGATTGTTGTGCCAGCTGTAGTTTTTCAGGTGATATAAACTCATCAATGATCAATTGAACCTGTAAGCGCTCTTTGCGGATTTTTTTGTCTCTATTTTTTGCACGCCGTTCATGTGCATAGTTTTTTTCTTTAAGCATCTTCATACATCCCATCAATTTGGTAAGCGTGTTGCATATCGTTGAGGTCGTTGGCGAGTTCTTTATATTGTTGAAGTGAAAAACTTGAGAATTTTTGCCCCATTTCTTGCTGATTTTGCTCATGCCCAAATAAAGCAAGAATTAAATTTTCATCTGCTTTGTCTGTGAGATACGCTCGTACAGTATGACGTAACCAATTGGGTTGCTTGAGCTGCATGATATTGGTGAATTGATCGATAATATGAGGACTAAGTGCTTGCCATTGTCCGTGTTGGTAAACGCTAAGCAGTGGTTTTTTACTGTTTAAAATTTCTTGAAGATGAGACTTATGCTCTGGATATAGTTGTTGAAACTGCTTTAAGTAGGCTATGAATTTGCGGATTTCCTTCACTACAAAATCGCACAGTGGAATTAAACGGCCATCATCCGTTCTTGAATGAATTTCTTTATCTGAAACCCAAAGCCATTGTTGATTTAGATCAAAATTTTTTAAGAAGCCAGGAAACTCGCTAACAGGTCGAGCAGCACTGAACAATAATAAAATGTGCCACAACCAAATGTTGTAGTGATTGAACATCTCCAACATTTTCCCTTGATGTTGAGCTTGAATGATTTGGTAGTGTAGATATGCAAATATTGCGGTCACTATCTGTGGCTTGGGTGCTTTGCAACTCCCAAACCGTAGTTGCTCATCATGAGTAAAATGAACTTGTTGTGCTAAATCATGAGAAAGCTGTTTTACAGTTGTTTGATAACATTTCTGTAAGCGGTATATAGGGTATGAACAATAAGAAATAGAAACAGATCGATTAGCATCGATTCCTGTCAGGATGTCGGCAAGTTGTTGGTTTTTAGTATGCTGGTAAATCCAGTGATGTAATAAAACACTTATTTTTTTAGTTGATAGTGAAGGAATAAACAGTTCTTCACGGCATCTTTTTAAAGCATGTGCGACCTGTTCTTGTTTTATTATGGGAGGCTTTCTTAGACCTTCTACTAGCTCTTTGACTAACGGTAAGTCGAAGTAGGTCACTTGATTGAGTAACTGATCTTTATAGCCAAAATTAGCATCTTCAAATAACGTAAATTTGGAGCGTAAAAAATATTGTTCGTTTTCTAAAATCAGTTTTTGTCGTTTATTGAGCGCATAGCGTTGTTTGATCTGCAGATTAAGCCATTGTTCAATCGGAACCCCGCTGAGAAAACTCAGGAGGATAAACAGATAGGCTTTATTTTTATTTGGGTTGTTTAAATAATGTTGGTAGCAATGTTGTACCAGTAGGCTCAAACTGTTGAAATCTGGGTAATGTTTGCTACACGTAAAATCATGCTGTTGCCGAATGATGTGTTGTTGAGTGAGTTGGCTGATTTTATGTTGTAAGAAACTTGATTGAGTTGCTAGAGGGAATATTTGAGCAGTATCTACAGCATATTGAGGATCAGGCTGCTCATCTTGGGATTTTTCGTAGAAGAGGGCAGGATCTTCCTTTTGTGGCATGTCTTGTGGATGACATAAAATTGCGCCCTGTTCATCGAGATAATGGGGTTCATTAACATGTTTGACTGAGGGTGAATTATTCTTTTTGGGCTTGAGTGCTAATACATAATCATAAAAACGCCGTAGATCTAGCAGTAATAAATATTGAAAACGAGTGAGTTGGGGATTCGTTTCTAAGCGACGTAAATATTGTACGAATTCATATAGTCTTATTTCATCTTCAGGCAGCTGTTGCCATAGCCATAGGTACTGACGCTGAGATTTACTGAGAGGTTTTACCTGCTGTGATGCGTCATAAGCTTCATTTGCTAACCTAAATCGATCGAGAACTTTAATAATTGTTGTTTGATGGTCTTTGTTACCCTTATTCTGGATAGATTTAAGAATACATGCAGCATGTAAATTGTGAATCGCCCATTGCTGTATTACAGAATGCTGTAAGTGCTGTTTTACTGAATAAAGATAAGCGCAAATTGGATGTTGAGAAACACTAGGCGGTGAGAGTAAGCACATTTGAATGTAATCATATTCTGTGGTGATCTCTGGATTTAATAATTGTTTTAGCTCAAGAATATAGACTTTTCCTTTTAAATATTGGCTTAGTATCTCAGCATAATGTTCATGGATAAATTCTTGCTGTAATAATTGATGAATGATGCTTTTAGTTTCCATGTTGAGCGCTCCAAAACAGTTCTGCACTTGGCTGAGGGTGTTGGAGTGCTACACATTTTTGCTTGAGTTGCTGGACTTTAATTGAATATGCATCGTTGATTTTTTTTTGTTGATATAAGAGTTGATTACGGCTACAGCCGATTAGTTTTGAGAGTAAATCGAGTGAAAATTCAGAGCGCGGTTTATCGGTGTGAGTGGAATTCAAGTCATAAATGGCATGCTTGGAAAGTGATGTGTTAAATGCATTTAGCACGTTATTTGGATTGATCTGCTTAATATTAAATTTAAGTTCAGTAATTAGTGTGAATAAGCGTGTACTCAGTTGATATTCAAGCCTAGTTAAATCGATGTCGTTCTGCAAAATATAGCATCCGCTAATAGGTAAATTTTGTATTTGGATCGCATATAGAAGCAGAAAATTGTCTAGAAAAAAAAGCTGATTATTTGTAGCTGTGGTCGGATAAGCGAGGTTGGTTTTTGTATCTAAGAACGAAGGTAATCTTGCTGCCTTTAATATTTGAACATAGCAAAGATAAATTTTACTTAAAGGCGGATAAGGGACGGGAATAGTCTGATATGAGTCAAACTTTACTTTTCTGTATTTCTTAAAATTTAAAACTCTAGATTTCATAATCATGCTCCTTGTTACTATTATTTAAGGAAAGGCATGTGAAAAAAATATTTTTAAACAGAAGGTCAATAAAATGGTTATAAATGTGGGTGGTTTTTGTTGAATCTGAGATTTAAAAAATTAGCATATACAGGGCTAAGAGAGCTATTCCTAAATATAAGCTATTGATTTTACGTTTTTGAGTGTGGATGGTTCTACGCGGCTTTGTATTTTTTCTTATTGATGCAGCAGGTACTGGAAAAACCTACCATAGTATCAACCATGCCTTATCCATTATTGAAAATAAGCCGCTCGATGCTTATGAGCAAGAATATCGCACGGCGCTAAAAAACCGTTTTGACCATTATAAAGAACAGGGTCAGTTTAAGTTTGTGACTTTCCATCAAAGCTTTAGTTATGAGGACTTTTTAGAGGGGATTCGAGTTGAAAAAAATGACGAAGGGCAGTTAAGTTATGATGTAAAAGCTGGGGTATTTAAAGAAATTTGTGAGAAAGCAAATGGAACTGCACAACAAAAAATCATATAGATGAAGTGATTGATGTTTTTTTTAGCGGAGATTATTGAAACTCCTATAGAGTTAAAGACGCAGCAAACCAAACAATTTAGAGTCACTTATTTGGGTAGTGGTTTAACACTACAATGTCAACCTTTAGCATCTGAAGTGAATGCAATGCATTATGCAAACATTAGTAAAATTAAGAGTTTGCTTTTAGCTGAGGATGTTGAAAAAGTGTATAATCACAGTTATACCAAAGCTATAACAGAATATTTAGAACCATAGATGCCTTTGTCAATATTCTCGGTTCAAAAGGCTAAGTCCTCATGCCTGATTTTACCGTTCGAGAATATGCCTTCATCAGCATCGCTTATGAAGGTTGCCCTAAGTTTAGTTCTGATCATGCTTTTATTAAGGAATCTGCATTCGAATATTTATGTGGATTACTGCTTCATTTTCTAAGCACCGCGCAAAGGTATTTTAATTTGAAGGGCGTAGAAAGCTAACGTTGGATCAATATGTTGGTGTGATTGAAACGCCGTGCGGTACACGTATAGAAATATTACCGAAGCATGTAGAGCTAAGTGGCACAGATGATCAATCGACTATTTTAGCAGAACGTGAACTTATGCAAAAAATGTTTAGTGTATCGTTGTATTTACAGTATAGAGAAGCAGGAAGTGCCAATTTAAACCGCTTTAAACAGCCTTTGCATGAATGTAACATGACTCAGTTCTTGGTATCCTTTGAGCGTTTGGTACAGTGCTGTCTACGTTTTGACTATAACCGTGTGCAAGATGAAGAGAAGTTTTTACGTGGAAAATTACAGCTTGTGAAATACATGCGCCACCCACCTACGAAGAAACTATCTTTCTGATTGAGCATGATGTTTGTGAGGTGAAGCGACCTGAAAAACGGTTGATCCGTATAGCTTTAGAAGTGGTCTGTATAAAGACCAAAAATTTAAATAATTGGAAATTGGCGCAAGAGCTGCGTTTGATGACGAATGAAATCCCACGAAGCTTAAACGTTCAGCAAGATTTTAGGCAATGGCAGTCAGGGCGTTTACTTGCTTTGTATGCTGGATTAAACTTTGGACTGAGTTAATCCTAGGTGAATACATGCTTGGATCTACGCGGGGGGATGAGTTTACTCTTTCCGATGGAAAAGTTATTTGAGCACTATGTGGCTTATCATTAGCGCCGTGCGTTGCCTGAATATCAGGTTAAAACACAGCATTCGACAGAACATATCTTCAAGCATCAAAAGAGTAAGATATTTAAATTAAAGCCTGATATTTTTATTGATCACTCCAAAGCTAAAATGCCAAACGTTGTGCTGGATACCAAGTGGAAGTTGATTGATCAAAATGACTGTAGTGGACGATATGGCTCAAAGGATAGTGATATTCAGCAGATGTTTGCTTACAGTCACTATTACCTGAAACATGAGAGTGAAGTGATTTTGGTGTATCCATACCTAGCAGGGAAGTTTGATCAACCTTTGGATGATTTTTGCTTTAGGCATACTCAAGGTGCAAAGCTTCGAGTAGTGCCTTTTAATGTAGATAACCCTCAAAATTTTAAAATTATTTAATTTATTTGAATGTTTTTTTATCTAAATGTTAGGCGAATTAAAATAGTTTTAATTCGCTTTAACTAGAATATTTTTAAATTAGTCCTAACTACATATGTGGTTCGGATATGCTATCTTTCCCAATTTCCATTCTTCCTGCAAAGCGGCGCTCGTATTTTTCATTATGATGATTCATAAGAGAAAAATCGTACCACCCTGAAAATTTTGAGACGTCTAAAACAATACCTTCATCTAGCTGCTTATTTGAAATCTCGATAATTTTATTAGAATCGTAAGCATTGTTTTTGAGATATAAAACACCAGGTTGTGTAATATTTTTAAACTTAACTGTCAGATAATAATGGCATAAATCGTAACAAACTTGAATTTCTGGTTCTAAATTATCTGATCTAATGTTGCCCACAAATGATCTATGATATCCGTTGGGGCCTAGCACAAACAAATCATACTCTCCAGCATTTATTTGCCAAGAGTCTTCAAGTTGTTTACCTGGTTCAACGAAATATCGTTTAGGGTATACATCAAGATTCAATCGGTCGTACACGTGAAATAATCCGCCTTGGTTACCAGAGTTTGCGAATATAAGCTGGGCATAAGTATTTTCTACTATTGCACTGGTATGTAGAATATAAGGGAGTGCACGTGAAGGTCGTAGACCAAACTCTTGTCGTAAAGGTTGATAACTAGTAGGTACTTTAATTTGTGGTTTTGCACCTTGGCTTAAGCTTATAGCATTAACTTCATTCTGGGACTTAGTTCCAGCAAGTTTGGGTAGTTTTTCTAAATTGGGATTTTTAAAATTAAATGATGAGGTTAAATCACCGCATAATTTACGACGATATGGACTTATATTAGGTTCAAATACCCCGAATCTTGTTTCAATGAAACGAATAATTGATGTGTGATCGAATATTTGTGAATTTACCCAGCCTCCACGACTCCAGGGCGAAATCACTAGCATGGGAACACGAATACCTGGTCCATACACACCACCATCTGGATCAGGTTGACCTGTGGTTGATGGTGCTGGTGGATGAGTGTAATACTCATAAGCCATTTCGGTATCTGAAAGTGTAGATTTGCCCCAAATTTTGCCATTCTTATCTTTGCTTGGTGCACATGGAGATGGAACATGATCAAAATATCCATCATTTTCATCATAGTTAATTAAAAAAACAGTCTGACTCCAAACTTCTTCATTTTCAGTCAGAGCATTTAGTATTTCTTGAATAAACCAACCACCTTGAACAGGGCTAGATAAAGATGGATGTTCACTATAGGCAGCTGGACATACAATCCAACTCACAGATGGAAGATTTCCATCGGCAATATCTTTTTTTAGAGCATCAATGTTTCCACCTACGCCTGGTAAAGTATTTGAAATGCCTTTAAGTAACGGGAATTGATTATCATCTTTTGAGTTATATGGTGAAAGGGATGAGACCCCCTTGAGGAACGCTTGTTCACTTTCACGGCGATATTGTTTAAATCCAGCTAGGGGATTACACAGAAAATTATCAGGTAGATTTTGGTAAACTTTCCATGTCACGCCTGCTTCTTGAAGTCTTTCAGGATATGTTTTCCAATCGTAGCCCTGATTAGAAAATCCAATAACATTGTACTCGTTAACTACATTTGAAACTCCTGCAGCCGTGGGGCCATGATGACCATTCCAGATAAAATGACGATTTGGATTAGTACCAGCATGCATAGCACAGTGATATGCATCACAAATTGTAAATGCATCAGCGAGGGCGTAATGAAATTCTAATTCTTGACGAGTGTAATAACCCATTGATTGTGTTTCTTTGAATTTAGGCCAGTTAGTCAATCTGCCATTGTCCCATGCCTGTTGACCATCTATCCAAGTATGTGGAGTGCCTTTTACTCGTTGAGCATTACCTTGAGTACTATCTAGATGATAAGGTTGAATGATTTTTCCGTTTTCATCGATTTGTTGCCAAATGTTTCGTTTATTAGGTAAAGGTATCGTAATACGATCCTGAAAACCGTGTACCCCTTTTAAACTACCAAAGTAGTGATCAAAAGAACGATTTTCTTGTGTCAATATTACGATATGCTTTACATCTTCAATAGTTCCAGTTGTCACTTTTGCATCAATAGCTAATGCTTTTTGAATTGAAATTGGTAAAGTGGCTACTGCTGTTGCCCCTAGGATAGCTTTACCTGAATTTTTAATAAAATCTCGTCTATTCATCACTTAAATCCTATGGTGCACAGTGTTGTTCACATGAAGTGGGTTTTTCGTATTCGCTAGAATTACTCGTATTATGATTTTCCGATGAGGAATCACTTTCACCGCAACCAGACAAAAGTAAAAGCAACAATACACAAGTCGTTACTTTCATAATGTTTCTCCTAAGATCGTTCCACCGTCTAAACGTGTGATAACAACAGTGGCTGAACGTGGAGATTTAGAAAGACCTTTACTTTTGTTTAGCTCGGCAGGGTGATTATTCGGCCAATTTCCTGATGGGTGCTGTATGTTGACAAATAATGCCTTATAGTCAGGAGTCATTGTGATACCAGTTATTTCACATCCTTTAGGACCCACGAGAAAGCGTTTTAATTGATTGGAATTAAGTTTAGCCCCACGTCTAGTGGTTTGAAGTTTAGTTGATCCTGTTTCAGCATACGCTAGCTCGCCATCACCAACCTCTCCTGGAAGTGCAGCTAACATCATGCAATTGGATGTATCAGTATATTCGCTATCATCTGTTTGAATCCAAAGTACTCCTCTTGGATCAAACCACATTCCATCTGGGCTTGAAAAATCATTGTCGTGACTTAATTCTGAGAGGTTATAAGAATTGTCTTGATCTGCTGGGGATCCAAATAGGAAAATATCCCATTCAAAATGCGTAGCATCAGATTTCTTATTTGCTTCTTTGAAACGAATAATATGGCCATTCAGATTGCCTTTACCCGTTGATCGAGGATTGGCAGGGTCAATCTCATCATCACTTCCACGGTCTGAGTTGTTGGTTAAGCTGACATAAACTTCCCCATTTTTTGGATTGATAGCTACCCATTCAGGTCGATCCATGCGAGTTGCACCGACTGCATCCGCGGCTATTCTAGCATTGGTTAATACATCTGCTTGATCATTAAAACTATAATCAGAGTAATTGATAATCAAAGGGTGATTGATTGATAACTCAATCCATTCTCCATATGTTTTGTAATCCCTTTCATCTAAATTAAATTTAGCTACATATAGTTTTCCGTGATCCATATACTTGTTACCAGCCTGATACCCTCCATTAAGATCTTTGGGATCCCAAACAGCTTCTGATACGAATTTGTAAATGTATTCTCCTTTAGAGTCATCCCCCATATAAAAGGCCAATGGTTCTCCAGGAATGGGTCTGCTCACGCGACAATCTTCGTGATAAAAACGCCCTAATGCTGTTCTCTTGATCGGTTCACCAGCGTTAAATGGATCAATTTCCACTATCCAGCCAAAACAATTTCCTGAATTTCTAAAATCTTGTTCAGGACCAACATCTTTATTTTGTTTTATTTGCCAACGTTCAAATAAACGGGAATCGGATTGAACATTTCCAAATGGAATATGCCAATTATTTAAGTTGATTAATAAGCCTTGAGGTAAGAAACCATAACGGTCAAGTGAATACTTATTTTTTTTTGTGAGATTTATACCTGAATACACAAAATATTGAAAAAAGTTTTCCTCTGTAGTGAGATAGGTGCCCCATGGCGTGTAACCGTTGCCACAATTATTGAGAGTGCCGTGCAACGTTGTTCCATCTGGATCTAATTTAGTCTTAATTATCGAGTTTCCATAAACTGGCCCAGATACTTTCATTTTCGTGTTAGGGGTAATCCTACGATTGAAAAGTGAATTTTTTTTAATATTTACATTTTGATTATCATCTTTAGTCAAATGAACAATTGATACGCCATGTGCATTTATTTCACGTAATATTTTATCTTCATTATGAATAGCGAAAGTCGGATGTAATTTAACATCAGGACTAATATGTTCATGATTAAGTACTAATAAACCTTCATCGGAGTGAGTTGAATCATATTTATCATTTTTCATACCGAAAAATGTCATACCGTCATGACCTTCACCTGATCTAAATTGAAAAGATGCTCCAGAAGCATTTTTTTGATCATTCCACTCGTCCAATTCTTCAATAATAGGATCACCAGTGGAATAAATAACTTCAGCTTTGTATCCTTCAGGTACAGTTAATTTGTCATCAATATGTTTGCTGACTGGTTTAAAGTTTAGTTGATGAATTGAGTTTTTTTCATCGTAGTAAGTAGGAGAGGGCAACTCATCGGGAAAGGAAGTGGCATCATTGGAGGAATTAGACTCATTCCCACAACTACTAATTTGAGTCATTAATGCAATACTCGATAAAGTATAGGCACTATTCTTGACAAAAGATCGGCGCGTTAATTTTTTTTGAAATAATTCTTCGGTGAGGGTTTGCTGATTTTTTTTGGTCATCACTGATAGGAAATCAATATAAAGTTGTGTTGATCATAAAATTCTTATATTTCAATTTATTGAATTAATTATTACTGAATTATTAAATGATGGTTTTATAATTTATGCTTATTTATTAATCATAAACTTTATCTTAATTTATATTTTAGGTATTGTTGTTTTTGATGATAAATTGACAAAAATTATCTATGCTGAACCGTGTCTAAAGCTCGTGATCGCTATAAAGTTATTTTGTGAAATGTGGCGGATTTATTTAATCCGCTTACCATCTTTATCTATGATCATTTCATCATCTTCTTTAATAAAAGCTCCCAATTGAGGGGCAGACAAAATATCTAAAACCAGTTCAGACGGTCTACAGAGTTTTACACCCAGTTCAGTCACTACAAATGGACGATTAATTAAAATTGGATACTCAAGCATAAAATTAATAAGCTGCTCATCTGTCCAGTGTTGTTCATCTAATTTGAGTGTTGCAAAGGGTTCTACATTTTTACGAATGGATTCACGTACAGAGAGACCTGATTTTTCAATTAAATCAACCAATTCACTTTTGCTTGGAGGATAAACAAGATATTCAACAATTTCAGGTTCTGCTCCTGTATTTCGAATAAGTGCTAATGTATTTCTTGAGGTGCCACACGCAGGGTTGTGATAAATCTTAATTTTTGATGACATGATATTTACTCAGAGCTGAATCATATTGAATTTATATATGGATATGTGTATATTCGCAAGATCATATTTATGAGTGTGGATGATGAATCAATCCGATTTCTTTAAATGCCTCTCAGATCCGACCCGTTTGGATATTTTAAAAATCATTTTAGAAAGACAAAATGTATGTGTTTGTGAAATCACAGAGATATTACAACTGAGCCAACCTAAAATTTCTCGTCACTTGGCTTTACTCCGTAACCTTTCAATTTTGCTAGATGAACGCAAGGGACAGTGGGTGTATTACCGATTAAATCCTGATTTACCCGAGTGGGCAACGTCTATCCTTCATGTGTTAAAGGATGAGGTTATGAATCCCCCTAGCAACATCACGATCGCTATGCAATGCGAGTAATAGAATGTCTACCTCCAAACTCTCATTTTTAGACCGAAATTTAACGCTATGGATTTTTATTGCCATGGCATTAGGCGTAGGCATAGGCGTACTTTTCCCTCAAACCTCTGTGGTACTTGATCAATTCAGCATAAATTCAGTGAATATCCCGATTGCGATCGGGCTTATTTTGATGATGTATCCACCACTTGCCAAAGTTGACTATGCAACCTTGCCTAAAGTCTTTGAGGACAAGCAAACCCTTACATTATCTCTTGTTCAAAACTGGATCATTGCACCTTGCTTAATGTTTGCTTTGGCAATCATTTTTCTGCACGCCTATCCTGAATATATGACTGGCCTAATTCTCATAGGCTTAGCCCGATGTATTGCGATGGTCCTCGTCTGGAATGGTCTGGCATGTGGGGATAATCAATATGTTGCTGCCTTGGTTGCGTTTAACAGTATCTTCCAGATCTTGTTCTTTAGTACTTATGCTTGGTTGTTCTTGACCTTCTTACCGCCATTCTTTGGGGTAGAAGCACAAATCATTGATGTAAGCTTTTGGACCATTACCCATGCTGTTCTCATTTATCTAGGTATTCCGTTCTTACTTGGATTTTTAACCCGACTGATTTTAGTCAAACAGAAAGGTTTGGATTGGTATCAAACTAAGTTTATTCCAAAGATTAGCCCAATCAACCTTATTGCGCTTTTATTCACGATTGTAGCCATGTTCAGTCTTAAAGGTGGTGAAATGATTAGCCTTCCTCTAGACGTGCTTAGAATCGCTATTCCTTTGACGATCTATTTTGTTGCAATGTTCTTCATCAGCTTCTTTATGAGTAAGTGGATGGGCAACGATTACCCTAAAACGACTGCTATTTCATTTACTGCTGCAGGCAACAATTTTGAATTAGCACTAGCTGTAGCGATTGCCACTTTTGGATTAGCTTCACCTGTCGCTTTCACAACAGTGATTGGTCCACTTGTTGAAGTTCCTGTATTGATTGCTTTAGTGACAGTGTCGCTGTGGTTGAGAAAAAAAGTTTTTAAAGAGGGATAAGGTGAATGCAATAACTTAATATTGATGTTTAAATATTTTTTACTAAGATAATCTATATTTTTTTAAATCCGATGAGCTAGTGATATAGTAGGGGAGTTAAGTGGTGAAAAAAGTTTAATTGATTAAAAAATGAACATTTAAACCATGTATCCTAGCTTGTATCCTGTAATTTTTTAATATTAATTAGTGTAATAAAAACAATAGGATAGGTGCTAGTTATTATCCGTCTGGGCCCACCAAATAAAACGACCACTTACGTGCATTAATCGTAAGTGGTTTTTTATTTTTAAATTTTGGTAAGTAAATGGTAACAGCTTAAATCATCAATTATTTATAATGAGCTTTAGGGCACAAAGAGTTCAAAGATAGAATATCCTGATTTAATCAAATTTAATGGTTGTTTTACAATCTTGTTCAAAAGCCGATTTTTCCCAAGCTATTTAAATTTAATAGATAACTTGGAAATGGGTTACATCTAATTTAATAAATTCTGTTAATCCTTGAATAAGTGCATGAATTCTATTCATTTGGATTTGGACAATGATTGCAGTCTAAAAAATTCGGTCAATCAAGACACATGCTTAATTTTTTTCAAAACTTAGAACTTCAAAAATTCTGTATTTTAGTAGAGTATTTAACCTCAACCAAAAGCCAACAGATAACACGTAATATAGCGGGCTTTCCAGCCTTTGTAGCCATTGCCGATCGTGTCCAATCGGATCACGATATGGTACCTCTTGAAGCAAGTCAGGATTATCCAAAATCAATCGATAAAGTTTTGCATTTTTCAGGGAAAGGTCGTGATATTAAGGATTTTGAGTTATTTCTTCATCAGGCTAGTTCAGCTCAGATTAGAAATTTACTTTTGATCACTGGTGATAAGCTTAAAGAGCATAGTTATGGGGATGATCAATTTGAACGTACCCGATACTTAGAATCGATTAATGCAGTGATGTCCGCAAAGAATTATGGTGGCTTTAATATAGGTGTTGCATTTAATCCCTTTAAATATACTGAGGCTGAGCATTATGCTCAATATTTAAAATTACATAAAAAAGTTAAAGCCGGCGCAGATTTTATTATTACCCAATTAGGGTATGACATGGATGCCTTAAAAGAGATAAAGTCTTTTCTAAAACATTACCATTACAAACAAAAAATACTGGCTTGCGTTATGCCACTGAGCTTGGCACGGGCCAATTTTATAGTCAAAAATAAAGTCGCTGGTATTGTGATTACATCTTATATGTTGAGAGTGTTGGCTGAGGAAAAACAGAATGGATTGGCTGAAAATGCGTATAAGCGGTGTGCCATACAAATATTGATGTGTAAGCTTTTAGGTTTTAATGGTGTTCATCTTTCAGCATGCGAAAATTCAGAAGAACAGAAGGTTCTGCAAAATTATATTGAGCAATATCAACATGATGATTTAGAGGAACTTGAAGCACGCTGGAAATCTCTTTGGCAGATTAAGACTGGAAATGAGTTTGTTCCAGAATTAACTTATGATGCGCGTCAACCGACATTAGGTCAGCTGATTAAATATCATCATTTGCATGTCATGCATAAAGCCCTTTTTGAGTCCAAAATCTCTAAAAGTGTAGGTAGGTTTATTTTTAAAGCGTCCTTTTGGGATAATGAGCTGGCATCAAAAACTTTGTTAAAAACCGAATTTAAGTCAAAACATATGGTTGTGGGCTGTGAAAATTGTGGTCAATGTAGATTGGCTGATACTTTATATATTTGCCCTGAAACATGTCCTAAAGGACTTGCAAATGGCCCTTGCGGTGGCACCACATTAGATCGATGTGAGTTTGGAGATCGTGAATGCATTCACTCTGTAAAAGCCCGATTAGCCAAAGCTGTAGGACAAACTGACGTTTTAAAAGATACCCTGATTGCAACCGTACCTGTTGAAGTTCGTGGAACCAGTTCTTGGAAAAATTGGTTTTTGGGAAAAGTTTAAGTGTGTTCAATTTCTTGTATGAGTTGATTTTTAGTATTGAAATACAATTATTAATTAGCGTTATATAGGGGCTTAAATTAAATTATCCTATAAATTTAAAAGTCAAAATTTAATCTATTTTCCAATATATCAACATTTACTGATTCTTAAATTCTCATGATGACTCTATAATTTATTTATTACATAGATGTAAAACGAGAATTAAGGATGAGCATAACGCCCATTAAGTCAGGCACTGGCAATTTAGCTAATGTGATTTATCAACAAATAAAGGATGATATTTTTAGCTTTAAGCTCAAACCTGGACAACGTTTTACTGAAACGGACCTTTCTGAAAAGTATGAGGTTAGCCGTACCCCAACACGGCAAGCACTGTATCGTCTTGAACAAGAAGGCTATGTGAATGTGCATTTCCGCAGTGGTTGGGAAATTAAGCCTTTAGATTTTACCTTTTATCAAGAGCTCTTTGATTTACGTATGATCTTGGAAAAAGAGGCTGTTAAACGTTTATGCGTAATGGATCATGAGCAATCTGAAGAATTACAGAATTTAAAGCAATTATGGCTTGTAGAAGAACAGGACTATAACCAGAACACCCAAGCATTGGTGCTGCAAAGTGAAGATTTTCATTGTGCCTTGGTTAGAGCTGCAGGAAATCGTCAAATCGCCAAGATTCATCATGAAATCAGTGAAAAAATCCGAATTGTGCTCAGTTTAGGCGCCATGCGTAAATTTGATATCCAGCATGCTTATCATGATCATGCTGCAATACTTAGATGTATTTTAGCTCGTGATGCTGATGGGGCGATCCATTTAGCAGAACATCATGTCTTACATAGTATTGAAGACGTGAAGAAAATTACCCTTAAAATATTTTCAACTGTTTAAGATAATTTATTAAAAAAATGCTAATTTTAAGAATTGGCATTTTTTTTGCTTATCCACTTACATCTTGTATACAAGAATGTATACAAAAAAGAAATCCACAATATGTTGCTTATATTTGTGTAATTTTGGTGCATAAATCACATAACAAGTGCACCAATTGGATTCATATTTATTTAGTGCATCAATATTGTGCATGCTGTTAAGGGTAGGTATGTTGAAATCGCGTGTAGTTTTTTTAATGAGTTTGGTTGGTATAAGTGATCAGGTGTTTGCAACAGATCAGGTCAAAACCCTAGATACGATTTATGTCAGCACAGCTTTAGCCTCAGAATCTACACAGCAATCTCAAGCTTTAAGCAAATTTCAGCATGATCTATTGGATATCCCTTTCAATAAAAGTCATCTGTCGCAAGACGTCATCCAGCAGCAAGATATTCAGCGCATCGATCAAGCCCTCAGCGTAGTCAGTGGGGTATTGCATCAAAATAATTATGGTGGGGGCTTTTGGGATAATTATTCATTCCGAGGATTCCAAGGTAATCCCAATATGGGGGTGAATGCCATTCGTAATGGGCTAAGTGTCAATCGTGGCATTTCTGCACCGCGAGATATGGTGAATATTGAATCACTGGATTTTTTAAAGGGTCCGAGTGCCTCACTGTATGGGCGTGGCGAGGTCGGTGGTGCATTGAATGTCACCACAAAAAAAACAAAATGGACGTCTGAAACAGAACTTAATCTTCGTGGGACAACACAAGATGAATATCGTTTAAGTCTTGAACAGACCGCGCCAATCAGCGATGCGTTGGCGTATCGAATGGCCGTTGCCATTGAGGATAATCAGTCGTTCCGTGATCATGTCAGTAGCCAACGTTTATTTGTCGCACCGCAATTCTCATGGAAATTATCTGAAAATACCCAAGTGCATTTAGATACTGAATTTACCCAGCATTTAGGCACATTTGACCGTGGTATCACGGCTGTAAATAACCAGTTATTGATGGATCCAAAGACCTTTACCGGTGAGCCTTCTGATGATGATATGCGCGTCAAAGACAATCTCTATCAAGTTCGATTAAAGCATCAGTTCAATGACGCATGGCAGATGAATGCTGCGATCAGTTATAAAGACGCCCAGATGGTGGGCTATTCGACAGAACCACGCAAATTACAAGCAGACTTAGAAACGCTAGAGCGTCAGCGTCGTCATCGTGATTATCAGACCGATGATATTTTGCTCCAAGCTGAAGTACTTGGCCAACTGCAACTCGGTCATGTTCAGCATGAATTTGTACTCGGTGTAGAAACAGGGCGTTTAGATTTTATGCAACGTCAAATGCGTCTTAATCACTCGGCTGCTCAGCCCAATTGGATCAACATTTACGCTCCTACTTATGGGCAATTTAGCCCTGAACTGCCTTTACATACCGATTCGGATGAACGTCAGCAGTACATGGCTGTGAATGTACAAGATCAGGTCTTTTTTAATGATCAATGGAATATTTTATTCGGTGGTCGATTAGATCGTGTCGAACAGCGCTTTATCAATCATCGCACGCAGTTCAAGGATCAGAGTACAGCACAAAAGTTTAGCCCACGTATAGGCCTCAATTACCGTCCTACGCCAGCACTCTCTTTTTACACCAATTATGGCGAAACATTTTCCATGAATAATGGCATGGGTCGCACAGGGGAGACGTTTGCACCTGAAACAGCGAAAAGCTATGAAATCGGCGCGAAATACCATTGGCAAGATTACAGTATGCTTAGCATCGCCTTGTTTGATATGAGCAAAAAAAATGTCCTGATGACGGATGCGCTTGACCCAAACTTCGAAGCCGCAGTCGGTGAAGTGAAAAGTACAGGGCTTGAAATTGACCTGAACCATCGTATCAATGACCAGATGATGGTGTCAGCAGGCTACGCCTATATGGATGCCAAAGTCAGCAAAGATGATGTGTTACCTGCAGGCTCAGCACTGAGCAACGTACCCAAACATAGTGCACATGTCATGGCAAGTTATGACCTTTGGCAAAATACGCAACATGCAGCAGGTCTAAATTTCAACCTCAATTATGTCGGGCAACGGAGTGGAGACAGCCCAACCAATACGGCTAATGGTTTCAGCTTACCTGCCTATACCGTATTGAACCTTGGGGCTTATTACCAAGCAAATCCAAATTTACGCTATCAATTGAATATTCATAATTTGTTAAACGAGGAATATTACCTATCCAGTTATAGCCATGTATGGATACAAGCTGGTGAGCCGATCAAAGCAGCGTTATCGGTACAGTGGCAATACTGATGCAAAGATTTATTGTCATTTTACTGAGCTGTTTACTGTTGGGTTGTACGGCAACAGAGCAACCGATACCAGCAAAAATACAAAGCCCAACATCGCGTTGTGTGATGGATAGCTCAGAGACCGAAGTCTGCCTACCTCAGCCGGCACAGCGCATTGTATCCTTATTTGAGTCAGGTTTAGACGGGCTATATATGTTGGGGCAGGGCGAAAAGGTTGTGGGGATTCCTGCTGAGGTGTATTTACAGCCCTTGTTATTTCATGCCTATTCCAAAATGGATTCGCGTATTGCCAATAAACAACTTGCCACACCTTCACAAGGCTCAAATGCCACCAATATTGAAAGCTTAATGCTGTTAAAGCCGGATTTGGTGATTTTAGTTAGTGGGCAAACGCAAATCATTCAATTGCTTCGACAATTTGGTATTGCAGTCTATGTGATGGAATCAGGCACTTACGATCAGGTGAAAGAAGAGCTGTACGAAATTGCCCAGCTTACAGGTGCTGAGCAACGTGCCAAAGAAATCCTCGAATTTTCAGATGCGGTTCTGGCAGAAGTGGCATTTACAACCTCAAAGCAAAAATATAAGCAATCAGTGTATTACGCATGGTCAGGTGGGCGAATTTATTCAACTTCAGGACGCAAATCGATTACCAATGATTTTATTGAATTGGCAGGGGCTTACAACGTGGTTAAAACGGAGACCAGTCAACCGAATGTCAATCCTGAAACACTGATTGAGTGGAATCCTGACAATATTGTGCTGTGGAATACCGACCCCAAACTGATTTATCAGCGTAAAGAATTGCAAGGTCTAAAAGCAGTACAACAGCAGAAAGTATTTAATCTCAGCCCTGCATTTATCTATAACCCACATACCATCAAAATTATTGTGACTGCGATTTATCTACATCATCACATTTATCCTGACACCTCAGACTTAGCAGTTGAAGCTTTGCAACTCAAGATTTTAGAGAAGCTCTATGGTCAGAGAATTGCCAAGGAGTTGATGTCATGAGCCATACTTCATGGAAGTACACTTGGTTTTATCCATTGCCGATTCTGCTGATTTTTACGTCGCTGTTACTAGGACCGAGTCAAACATTAAACGCAGGGGATTATGCACTGTGGTTTATCCAGTGGATATTTGGTACAGCGTATTTTGATGCGCAACAATTTAGCTTGATGCAAAATATTGTCTTCAATATTCGCCTACCACGCATCTTATTGACCTTTATGGTCGGGGCGGCTTTGGCAACAGCCGGCAATGGCTTGCAAGCTTTGTTCCGCAATCCCTTAGTGGATTCCTATGTGCTGGGGATTTCTTCAGGTGCCGCCTTTGGTGCAGCTTTAGCACTATCTTTGAGTTGGTTGTCGCCCAATTTATCGGCATTTATTTTTGGCGTATGTGCAGTGGCATTAACCTATGTGTTTGCCCAGCAAAAGCATGAAAGCCAAACTTCATTGGTGATGGTGATTTTATCCGGCATGATTGTTTCAGGTCTGTTTTTAGCAGGACTGACCATTATTCAATATTTAAGTGATCCTTTTAAATTACAAGCGATCGTGCAGTGGACCATGGGGAATTTACATCAAGCATCGTGGCAAAAAGTCCAATATGCGGTTGTGCCGATCACGGTGGCTTTAATGGGCTTATACGCCATGCGTTGGCGCTTGAATCTGATGGCATTGGGTGCTGATGAAGCACAAGCCGTGGGGGTGAATCCGAAGTGGGAGCAGCTTATACTGATTATATTGGTCACGCTATGCACCTCTACTTCAGTGGCTGCCGCAGGCATTATCAGTCTATATGGATTATTTATGCCGCATATTGTGCGCATGCTGGTCGGCCCAGATCATCGTTACAGTATTCCTGCCAACATGATTCTAGGCGGTAGTTTTTTACTGCTGATTGATAATTTTTCACGAGTTTTACTCAGCTTTGAAATTCCCATCGGCATTTTCACCATGCTCCTTGGTGCGCCATTTTTCTTATTATTAATCAAAACACAAAGGACGGCTTGGGCATGATTCGGATTGAACAGTTGAACTATGCCTATGGGCATAAACAAGTGTTAAAAAATATTCAGCTTGAATTTCCAGCCCATCAGTTCTCGGTGATTTTAGGTCGCAATGGTTGTGGCAAATCGACCCTATTTAAACTGATGGCAGGTTTAGAACAGACCACAGATGGGCGAGTACTTTATGCGGGGCGGGCTTTAGAACAAATAAAAGGCAAAGAAAGGACTGCGCTACTTGGATTTTTACCGCAGTTCCATAAAGCAGTTTTCCCATTTCTAGTTAAAGATGTGGTGATCACTGGTCGGGCTGCATTTAGTCGATTTCGACCATCCAAGCAAGATTTGGATCGGGTCGATCAGGCCTTAATTGATCTCGATATCGAGCATTTAAAAGAACGTCCTTATACCGAGCTATCAGGCGGGGAACGTCAATTGGTGATGATTGCCCGTATTTTAGTGCAAGCACCGAAAGTGATTTTATTAGATGAGCCGACCAATCATTTGGATGTCTATTATCAATCTTATTTGATGAAAAAACTGCGTCAATTGTCACGGCAGAATTTTACTGTGATCGCCATTATGCATGACCCCAATTTGGCTTTCTTATTTGCCGATCATTTGTTTTTTATGCGTGAACATGAAGTGATTCGTCCTGATTCAAAAGCGCGCCTCACTGATCCGAAATTTTTAAAAAGCGTCTACGATGTCGAGTTTCATGAAGCCATGATTCAAGACAAGACCATTGTTATCCCTGATCATTCTTGGTTGTAAACATGAATTTAACTTATGAAATACTGCAATCCGCCGATCAATCTGTCATTCAATTTGCTTTAGAGTCACGCCAGCTTTTATTTCCAGAACTGTATGGTGCTCGTATTCCCAAAGATATTGCGCAGTTTCAGCAGTACTATGTGGACAGTTCTTTGGGCTGTTTTATCGTGGTCAAAGATCAAGCCAAAATTATTGCAACGATTGCTTACCGTGCCTATGACGGACGTTTTGATTTGGATATTGCTGAAGGTGCTGTTGAGGTGGTTAAACTTTTTGTGCTGCCTGAATATCGTCGACAAGGCATTGCCACGCAACTGTGTCAGTTATTATTTACACATGCCGAGCAACACGGCATAGAAACCTTGTATTTGCATACACATCCCTTTTTACCTGCAGCGGAGCAATTTTGGTGTTTACAAGGCTTTGAACTGATTAAACGTGAATGGTTAAAAACTTACGATACCATTCATATGTTAAAAACTATAAAATCTGGTCAACGATTTTGAAATTTAGCCATAAACTTAATCGTTATTTATGTAGATTATAGCTAAATACTGAAGTAATCAGTCTAGATCGTCCAGAGCATTTGAATAGAATTTCACACCTATTTTGATGCGATCACGCCCTTGGCTCATACGCCAACGATTAGTATCACGTAAGGAATAGACGCAACCACAATATTCCTGTTGGTAGAACTCCTCTTTTTTGCTGATTTCAAGCATACGCACAGCACCACCATTCTTACGCCAGTTGTAATCCCAATAAGTTATCCCATCATAATGTGAAGCTGAACGATGACCACAGTCGTTGATTTGCTTCATATCTTTCCAACGGGAAATACCAAGCGAACTACTTATTAGACCGAAGTCATTTTCAGCTGCATATAAAGCTGTACGTTCAAAACGCATGTCAAAACACATAGTACAGCGAATGCCTTTTTCAGGTTCATTTTCCATACCTCTGGCGCGTGCAAACCAATTGTCTGTATCGTAATCACAGTCGATAAAAGGGATATTATGTTTTTCGGCAAAGCGAATATTTTCTTCTTTACGAATTTCATATTCTTTGACAGGGTGAATATTGGGGTTATAGAAAAAGATTGAAAAGTCGATGCCTGATTCAATCAGGGTTTCCATCACTTCACCCGAGCATGGTGCACAGCAGGAATGAAGTAGAAGTTTGTCGTGACCTGCTGGGAGAGTCAGTTTTTGACGTTCAAGTTTGTTTGACATAGTTATATAGGTTTAAATTTAAACCCTATATTTTAGCGATTTAATTGGTTAGTAAGGCTTTGATATGCTGATATTTTCTAAGGTTAGGTTGAGATAAATTCACTTGAGCACCATTTGATTGAATGGAATCGCATCCGTATACCAGTGATCTACACATTAACTGCATGGATAAGTTAGCTCATCTATTTTAAATCGCTTTGAAATAGAGAATATGCTTTAACATGAGGGATTCTCATCTTAAGCTGAATTTATATCGTTTTACTCACTTTATTATTCACGTTTAAATACAGCCATTCAGAAATTTAGCTTTTTATAAAATTTTTAGGTGGCAATCTCCATGAGTACAGCATTTGAGTGTTCAATTAAACGTATCCGTTTTGATGAAAACTATACGCCAGCAGAAAGTACACGTTTGACTACAAACTTTGCTAATTTGGCTCGTGGTGAAAGTCGTCAGGAAAATCTGCGCCGTACACTTGCGATGATCAACAACCGTTTTAATAGCTTGGCGACTGTCGATAATCCTAAAGGTGATCGCTATTCACTTGAGATCGACATCATTTCTGCAGAAATTGATATCGAAGGCAATGGACAAACTTTCCCATTTATTGAAACACTGAAAAGTGTGGTGATTGATCACCAAACAGGTGAACGTATTGAAGGTATGATTGGCAATAGCTTCTCATCTTATGTGCGTGATTATGACTTCAGTGTGGTATTGCCTCAGTTGGGTTGTGGCGTGGGTGAAAAACCTGAAGATTTTGGTAATCTACATGGCAAATTGTATAAACATCTGGTGAATTCAGCAGTATTTAAAGCAGAATTCAACAAAGAACCGGTAATTTGCTTAAGTGTTTCAACCTCTAAAACCTATTATCGTACATCCAATGTACATCCTATTTTAGGTGTGGAATACAAAAATGATGAATATTCACGTACCGATGAATATTTTGCCAAAATGGGCCTACGTGTACGCTATTTCAAACCAGAAGGTGGTAATGCGCCACTCGCATTCTATTTCGCTGGAGATTTAGTCCGAGACTACACTGATTTTGAATTGATCAGTGCGATTGCAACTATGGAAAGTTTCCAACGCATATATCGACCTGAAATCTACAACACCAACTCTCCTGCAGGTGTGGTGTATCAACCAAGTCTAAGCTATGGCGATTATTCACTTACACGTGTGGTGTATGACCGTGTAGAACGTGCTGAGTTAGCAGTCAAACAAGGTAAATGGACAGAAGAAAATTTCATTAAGCCTTATCAAGACATTTTAAATGAATGGGCTGAAAATTTCGAAGTCGAAACAGCTGCTTAAAACATCCAATTGATATACAGATTCACGAATTTAGAGAAAGAAGATTAGACATGGCACTTACACCACCGAAATTATTACTCCCAACTTCAACTGCGGGTAGTTTACCGAAACCATCTTGGTTAGCTGAGCCTGAAAAACTATGGTCTGCATGGAAACTCGAAGGGGAAGAGCTTCTTGAGGCAAAACGTGATGCATTGAAATTATCATTACATGAGCAAGTCACTGCTGGTATTGATATCGTGAGTGATGGTGAACAAACCCGTCAGCACTTCGTCACCACATTTATTGAGCATCTTGAAGGTGTGGATTTCGAAAAGCGTGAAACCATGCGTATTCGTAATCGTTATGATGCAAGTGTACCTTCTGTTGTGGGCGAAGTTTCTCGTAAACAAGCGGTATTTGTTGAAGATGCGAAATTCTTGCGTAGCCAAACCAATCAGCCAATTAAATGGGCGTTGCCTGGTCCAATGACCATGATTGATACTTTATTTGATGGTCACTACAAGAGCCGTGAAAAATTGGCTTGGGAATTTGCCAAAATTTTAAACCAAGAAGCTTTAGAGATTGAAGCAGCAGGCGTGGATATTATCCAATTCGATGAACCGGCGTTTAACGTATTCTTCGATGAAGTAAATGATTGGGGGGTACCAACCCTAGAGCGTGCACTTGAAGGTTTAAAATGTGAAACTGCGGTTCATATTTGCTACGGTTACGGTATTAAAGCCAATACCGATTGGAAACAAACTTTGGGTAATGAATGGCGCCAATACGAAGAGTCATTTCCGAAGCTACAACAATCTAAGCTCGATATTATTTCGCTTGAATGCCAAAACTCACGTGTGCCAATGGATTTGATTGAATTGATTCGTGGTAAGAAAGTCATGGTCGGTGCAATTGATGTGGCAACTAATCAAGTTGAAACCGCAGAAGAAGTCGCGAATACCCTGCGTAAAGCTTTGCAATTTGTGGACGCGGATAAGCTTTATCCATCAACGAACTGTGGTATGACGCCGCTCTCTCGTCAAGTGGCACGTGGCAAGCTTGAGGCTTTAAGTGCTGGAGCTGCCATTGTCCGTAAAGAGCTAGAAGCTTAATCAAACGTAGTCTTGTATTAATCAGGGCAAATCGTCGCAAGATCATTTGTTCTGTCTAATGTACGACACGTCATATGTATATTTGAGATGAAAGAGATGATTGAAGCAACAGACTTTAGAAATGCAATGTCTTTACTTACAACTGCGGTAAATGTGATTACAACCACAGGCGAAGCAGGGATGCATGGCTTTACTGCATCTGCGGTATGTAGTGTCACAGATACTCCGCCAACACTATTAGTCTGTATGAATCAGTCCTCTCGTTCACATGTACATTTTGTTGAAAATAAAATCTTAGCTGTAAACGTACTGAGTACTCAGCATGAACAGCTTTCGAATGCTTTTGCTTCAAGCAAGCTCAGCTCAGAAGATCGTTTCAGACTAGGTGATTGGATTGATTTAAAAACTGGGTCGCCGATTTTAGAAGATGCTTTAGTCAGTTTTGATTGCGAGATTGAGAATATTCAACAAGTCGGTACACATAGTATTTTTTTATGCCGTGTGACTGCAGTAAAGCAAAGTAATCAAGAAGAAAGTTTGGTGTACTTTAACCGTGCTTATCATCAAGTGGGTCAGTTGGAACACGCTTAACTCAACCCCTTAATCCCTTCATCTTTTTAAAAGTTAGTCTATTGTGGAACTTATAACCTTTTTAATCATCGGTGCATTTGCTGGTTTTGCGGCTGGGCTGTTTGGTGTAGGCGGTGGTACGATTATTGTGCCACTACTTTTTATTGTCTTTACCCAAATGGGTTATGATCCTGATGTCATTATGCATCTGGCACTAGGAACATCTTTAGCAACAATCGTTGTCACTTCGATTAGCTCATTAATGGCACACCATAAAAATGGTGCTGTGCTATGGCCTGTATTTAAAAATTTAGCTCCACCCATGGCCATCGGCTGTTTTGCAGGTGCTGGAATTGCTGGTTTGTTACCGGGATTACATCTTCAAATCATGGTCGGCTTATTTTTGATTTGGGTGGCGTATACTATGTTTACAGGCTCGAACAAAGCAGTTAATTCAACAATGGCTCTTCCTTCATCAAGTCAGCAAGTTGCAGCAGGTAGTGTCATTGGGATTGCATCGGCACTCTTTGGAATAGGTGGTGGTAGTCTGACCGTTCCATATCTGAATCGTTATGGGGTGGTGATGCAAAAGTCTGTCGGTACATCTGCTGCTTGTGGATTACCAATAGCTCTAGCTGGTGCTATAGGGTTTATGGTTTTTGGTATGACTGCTGAGATCAATGTGCCGAATACCATCGGGTATGTTCATATTTATGCTTTCATTGGCATTAGTGTGATGAGTTTTATAACAGCAAAATTTGGTGCCAAAACTGCACATGCCTTATCGCCAGCAATGTTAAAGAAATGTTTCGCTGTCTTGTTGGTTATCATAGGAAGTATCTTCCTTGTAAAAGGATTGATTTAATTTCACCCAAATGTCTTATCAGCCTAGATAGCTCACTTAATGTGGGCTAAAGCGAAGATTTTAATATGTCCCTAGAGGGATCATGATTTGAGTTTTTTCCCATATGATCGAACTAAAACATTTGAAAATGCTATTGGCTTTGAGAGAGCATGGCTCTTTAGTCGCTGCAGCGAGTGATCTCTGCATTACACCTTCAGCCGTATCTCATCAGTTACGTGAGCTTGATCAGTGGATGGGGGTTGAAGTCGTCAACCGCAAGACGAGGCCAATTACTTTTTCTAATGTTGGTTTAAGACTGTTGCAGTTAGCGGATGAAATTTTACCGCAAGTTCAGATTGCTCAAAGCGATATCACGCGTATTATCCATGGGCAAACTGGTAGAATTACATTTTCTTCAGAATGCCATAGTTGTTTTGATTGGCTCATGCCGATATTAAATCAGTATCGAAACCAATATCCTGATGTTGATTTAGATTTTGCATCAGGGTTTGAAGCAAATCCTCATGAATTGCTACAAAATGGCGAATTTGATTTGTTGATTACTGCAGACCCAATTGCATTAAAAGGAGTTGAATATTTCCCAGTATTTGAATATGAATCACGACTTGTTTTATCTACAACACATCCTTTGGTACGTGCAAAAAACATTACTGTTCAAGATTTAGCTGAAGAAACGCTGATTACATTTCCAGTAGACAAACATCGTTTAGATATCATGTCGAAGTTGTTCATTCCTGCAAATATTCTTCCAAAAAATATTCGAACCACAGATCTGACCCAGATGCTGATTCAGTTAGTCGCAAGTGGGCGTGGAATCGCAGCTTTACCAGATTGGGTGGTAAACGAATATGAAACCAAAGGGTGGGTCACTTCACGTCGCCTAGATTGCGTTGCACCAGAGGGGTTAAGGCGTACTTTATATGCAGGTTTTCGAACTGAAGATAAGGAAAAAGATTATTTCGATTCATTTATAAAAAAATTAGCTAAATTTTCAGAATCAAGAAAACTTTATTATATGTAAGAAAGTTTAATCATTCTGAATAAAGTGAAGATTGAACCTCGAATGAATTTTCATATTAATAATGAGCAAAGTTAAAATGAAAATTAGATAGTCGCTATTATTTGTATGAAGACGAATTTTTTGCTTTAGATTATACTTTTTTAACTAAGAGTGATGTCTGACATCGAGACATTGGACTTATCATTTGTTTGTAGAAAGTAAACGATTTGATCTCAGTCCATTGTCCATTATTTTGGTCATTTATCTAAGTGGTTTTTTTAATTATAAAACTCAATACTTTATAAATTTAAGATTATATCCATGATACAACTCATACCTTCATTTTCAGTCTCAGACTATCTCAGCTTATTTTCGATTATTTGTACGACGCTTATAGGTATCGTCGCTGTCTTTTACGGTTGAAAAACGTATTTTGTGAGTCTGAAAAGTTTTAATGAAAATAAAAATTTATATGAGGCTGCATCTTTTTACATTCGAGAATTTATCTCTGTAAGCCCGAATAAAACAATAGATCCTTTTTTGAAGAAAATTGCCAGTGATCAACTCAATAGCGGTGTCGAGATTCCTTCATTTTTAACCGATATACTTATACGCAAATATGCAGATTACTATTTTTACTTAGTGAAGTCCCTTCGCACTACATGGAAATTTTTTAAAGTTGAAAATGGAGAAATTCAATGTATTTATTCAGAACGGGAATTAGTCTTTAAAGGGTTAGCGTATGGTGCTCTATATACCGTCACCGGTTCCTTAGCTTTTTTTATATTTTCAAATTTTACTTGGTTTTTAGCTCGTTATACCTCAGATAGCGCATTAAACACAGGGATGACTTTAATCATTTTACTTGTATTTCTTTTGTTCGTAGCACTTGGAAGCTTAGTTATGATTTTTAAGTTAATCACTGTGCGTGATATCAATCAGAGTCTAAACCTACTTAAGCAATCAGAAAATAACCGCTCAAAACAAACAAAATAGAATCATGTGTTAGCTTTTTTCTTTGCACAAAAAAATTGCACGCAGGTTAATTTCGGTGCTTACCGAGTATTCTTTACTCCGACTGATTCAACAGGTTTACTTCAATTAAGTTCCGTTCAATACAATCAGCGCTAAGAGAAATGTTATATATCAAGCGATAGTAATACTAAAACACCAAAAAGTATTACTTTGGCACAGCCTTTGCATCTATCTACATCATCATAAAGTGATCTAGGGTTCCGATACATGAAATTTCATGTACGTCTGCGACCGAGAGTTCACGGCTTAAGTTGCAAGCTCAAGCTACACGGAGGGATAAAAGCCCGGGAGGTAAACCGTAGAAGATTGGGGCAGATGCATATGAGCACAATAACTTATCACGAAGATCAAGTCCTTTGGACAGAACGTTTACCGGGTGGACATCACTGGTCAGCACGCATTCAGCGTGGCGCAGTATTACAACTTAAATCCTTAGGCAAAAATGCCAATGTGGCATTGTACTGCGTCAATAGCGAAGACAAACTCGAACGCTACAACATGCCAGACAGCTTAAAAGGGCAACATACGGCATTTTTAAGCACAGGGCATATCCTTGCGTCTGATCTTGGTCGCGCGATGGTTTCCATTGTCAAAGATGACCACGGTTGGAATGATGCATTTTGTGCACCAAGCAATGCACAGCATATTGAACAACAATTTGGTTCAAAAACATTTCAAGATGCACGCAACGACATGTACCGTAACGGCAAAGATTCGTTATTGCTCGAAATGACCAAGTTTGGTTTATCTGCAACAGACCTCAGCAGTACTTTAAATTTGTTTTCTAAAGTTCAACCGGATGACCATGGCAATCTCAGCTATGTGGCATCTGACAATAGCGATCAAGTGATTGAACTGCGCTTTGAAATGGATTGCTTGGTGTTTTTATCCTCTGCACCGCATGCTTTAGATAACAGCACAGAATATGCGCCTGCCGATGTTCAATTGTCTTTATACAAAGCACTTCCTTTAAGCGACAGCGATGTATGTCGTGATTCATGCCCGCAAAATCAGCGTGCATTTCAAAACAATAATCGTTACTACGCACTCAGCGCTTAATTTGGAGGATACAACATGACAGCTTTAGTGAAATTAGAAAAATCAGTTTTAAGCGAAGTTTGTCCTGCCGGTGAAGCATGGATGTGCGAAGTCAAAAAAGGGCAATATTTTCGTATTGTGGATTTAGAAGGCAATCAAGCGGTGGATACGCTCTTTATCTCGGCTTCAAACTCTGAAGAGCGTTATAGCGCAACCGATACTTTAGCCATTAATCAGCAGATTTATTTAGAAAAAGGCACAGCCTTATACACCAACTTTGGCAATAAAATTGCCACTATCAATGATGATAACTGCGGTCGCCATGACACTTTAGGCGGTGCTTGTTCATGTGAAAGTAACACGGTTCGTTATGCACATGACAAATATCCAATGCATAGTTGCCGTAACAATTTCATGATTGCATTGTCTCAGCATCCAATTGCCAAAAAACACGGCTTAAATGTGCGTCACATCGGTCCAAATATTAACTTCTTTATGAATGTACCCGTCACAAGTGAGGGTCATCTAAAGTTTGATGATGGTATTTCGGCACCGGGTAAATATGTGGAAATTAAAGCGGAAATGGATTTGATCGTGCTGATCTCTAACTGCCCACAACTGAATAACCCTTGTAATGCTTACAACCCAACTAAAATTCAATTGATCATCCGTGAAGGCGAGGACGCATAACATGTTTAATAAAGTTTTAATCGCCAACCGTGGTGCAATTGCGTGTCGTGTCATTCGTACCCTAAAAAAATTAGGCATCCAATCGGTTGCAGTCTATTCAGAGGCCGATCGTGATTCACTGCATGTGACTTTAGCGGATGAAGCGGTGTATATCGGTGAGGCACCCGCCAGCCAAAGCTACTTAAACGTTGAAAAAATCTTAGAGGTAGCTAAACAAACCGGCGCACAAGCCATTCATCCGGGTTATGGCTTCTTGTCTGAAAATGCTGAATTCTGTGATCTTTGTGAATCACAAGGCATTGCTTTTATTGGGCCAAATTCAGCACAAATGCGTGCCTTTGGTCTGAAACACACGGCACGTGAACTTGCGATTCAAGCCAAAGTACCGTTACTTCCAGGTAGTCAGTTATTGGCGGATGAGGCTGAAGTACTGCTTGAGGCTAATCGTATTGGCTATCCTGTGATGCTAAAAAGTACCGCAGGTGGCGGTGGGATCGGCATGCGCTTGGTATGGAATGAAGCTGAACTGAAAGATGCCTATGCAACCGTATCCTATTTAGCTCAAGCCAACTTTAAAGATGCCGGTTTGTATCTTGAAAAATTCGTGCAAAATGCTCGTCATATTGAAGTGCAAATTTTTGGTGATGGTCAAGGTCAAGTGATTGCACTCGGTGAGCGTGATTGTTCGGTACAACGTCGTAACCAAAAAGTGATTGAGGAGACCCCAGCACCGCATATCAATGATGAACAGCGTGCCTACATCCAAAATGTTGCCATTCAATTGATGCAGTCGGTGAACTATCGTTCTGCAGGTACGGTTGAATTTGTGATGGATACAGACACCCAAGAATTCTATTTCTTGGAAGTGAATACCCGTCTACAAGTGGAACATGGCGTGACTGAGCAAGTCTTTGGTGTGGACTTGGTCGAATGGATGGTCACCTTGGCCAGCGGTGATTGGACTGCACCTACTGAAAAACTCGAATCAAAAGGGCATTCAATTCAAGTACGTTTATATGCTGAAGACCCAATCAAAAACTTCCAACCAAGTGCCGGTTTACTGACACATGTTGAGTTTGATGCTAATGCCCGTAATGAAACATGGGTAGAAACAGGCTCGAATGTATCGTCATTCTATGACCCGATGATTGCTAAAATCATTGTCACAGCAGGCGATCGTGCTTCTGCGATTCAAGCCATGACGGATACTTTGGCGAAAACTTCAGTTGCAGGGATTGAAACCAATCTTGAATATTTACAAAACATTATCGACTGTGATGTGTTTAAAGCAGGGACACAAACCACACGTTTCTTAAATACTTTTGAATGGAAAACCCAAAAGATTGAAGTGTTACAAGCTGGCATTCAAACTGCTGTGCAAGATGTTACAGGACGTTTGGGCTACTGGGATGTTGGTGTGCCACCATCAGGTGCGATAGATCCATTATCACTCAATGTTGCGAACCAATTGCTTGGCAATGCGTATAACACTGCAGGCTTAGAATGTACGCTACAAGGTCCAACGTTAAAATTCCATTGTGACAGTCAAATTGTGCTTGCCGGTGGCGATATGCCATCAACACTAGATGGCGAAGCTGTGCCAATGTGGCAAACCATCAATGTGCGTAAAGGTCAGATTTTAAAATGTGGCAAAACTACAACAGGTTGCCGCACCTATATCGGCATCAAAGGTGGTCTGAATGTGCCTGAATATCTCGGCTCACAAGCGACTTTTACCTTGGGTCAGTTTGGTGGTCATGCCGGGCGTAACTTACTGATTGGCGATATGCTCCCAATTACAGCATTCACAAGCGATGAAATTAAAGCTCTTGCACCTGAACAAGTGCCTTCATTTAGCCATGAATGGGAAATTGCAGTGATGTATGGCCCACATGGTGCGCCTGATTTCTTTACCAAAAATGACATTGATACTTTCTTTGCCAATACTTTTGAGATTCACTTTAACTCGAGCCGGACCGGTATCCGTTTAATTGGTCCAAAACCGGAATGGGCACGTGAAGATGGTGGTGAAGCTGGTTTGCATCCATCGAATATTCATGACAATGCCTATGCGATTGGTGCTATCGACTTCACGGGTGATATGCCGATTATTCTCGGTCCAGATGGTCCAAGTCTCGGTGGTTTTGTTTGTCCTGCAGTGGTGATTCATTCCGAACTATGGAAACTCGGTCAGCTTAAAGCCGGTGATAAAGTAAAATTTGTCCCTGTGAGCTATCACCAAGCTAAACTCTTAAATGAAAAATATCATGCGCAATTAAAAGCTTCAGATACGCAAGCTGTGGCATTTGATGAGTCATTCTATCCTGAACTCGCAACCTTAAAAAATGCCGTGTTAGATGTATTAAAAGGCGAAAATGGTTCACCTGATGTGGTGTATCGTCCTGCGGGTAACAACTACATGTTGGTGGAATATGGCGAGTTGGTGCTGGATCTAAACTTACGTTTCCGTATTCATGCCCTCATGCAATGGGTCCAAAAGCAAAATATTCAGGGCATTATCGACCTGACACCGGGCATTCGTTCGCTACAAATTCACTTTGACTCATTAAAAATCGATCAACTTGATTTACTGCGTTTATTACAAGTGGCTGAAGCTGAATTGCCTGATGTGACCGAGATGCAAGTCCCATCTCGTACCGTGTATTTACCACTTGCTTGGGAAGATTCACAAACCCAATTGGCAACCGAACGCTATATGCAAACTGTGCGTCCAGATGCACCATGGTGCCCTGACAATATCGAATTTATCCGTCGTATTAATGGCTTGAAAGATAAACAAGCCGTGAAAGACGTGGTATATGACGCAAGTTATTTGGTGATGGGCTTAGGCGATGTGTATTTGGGAGCACCTGTAGCAACACCACTTGATCCACGTCAGCGTTTAGTCACCACCAAATATAACCCAGCACGGACATGGACCCCTGAAAATGCTGTAGGCATTGGCGGTGCCTATATGTGTGTCTATGGCATGGAAGGTCCGGGGGGCTATCAGTTTGTCGGTCGTACCACGCAAATGTGGTCTCGTTACCGTAAAAATGCCGACTTTAAACAAGGCAAACCGTGGTTACTGCGCTTCTTTGACCAAATTAAGTTTTATGAAGTGTCTGAAGAAGAACTGATGCAGATGCGTGAGGACTTTAAAGCTGGGCGCCTAAAACTTCGTATTGAAGAAGGTGTCTTGAACTTAAAAGAGTACAACGACTTCTTAACGGAAAACCAAGCATCCATTTCAGCATTTAAGTCTGTGCAACAAGCCAATTTTGATGCGGAACGTCGTCGCTGGCATGAGGCAGGTCTTGCAGAATATGTGTCTGAAAGCCTGGATGCAGTCGATGATGGTGAAGGGGTTGAAGTACCTGAAGGGGGCTGTGCGGTGGAATCGCATATGCCGGGTTCAATTTGGAAAATTGAATGTCAGTCAGGCGATATTGTGGAAGAAGGCGCTACGCTTGCCGTGATTGAAGCGATGAAGATTGAGATTCCGATTCTTGCGCCTGAGCGTATGAAGGTTGAAGCGATTAGCATTGAAAAAGGGCAAACGGTGAAAACGGGGCAGGTGTTGTTTACGTTGGCGCCTGTGGCTTGATAAGTGCGATATAAAAAAAGACCGCTTAGGCGGTCTTTTTTTCTGGTTCAATTAAACCAAACTTTTCCTCAATTCTATTAATGAATTGAAGGAATTCATTATTTCCCTGTGCATCTGTACAGCTTTCTATAATTTCATCGCATGTTGTTAAATGCCATAGTTTTTCAATCATATTAGTTTGTTTAACAGTCTTAAATGGTAACAATAATGGTTGTAATATTATCTTTTGATCAGAAAAGTCATCAGGTAAGTGATTGACTTCATTGTTAGTTAATCTAAGTATCAGGTTTGGATGCAAGTAGTTTTCACATTCTCTTTTACGTGTTAAATGAAAAATTATATTAGGGTATTTTGCTTTTATAGCTAAATTTTGTTGATGTTTTTGACAGTTTTGACCATCATCATCTGAATCAAAAAAGACAGCCCAAGGTTTTTGAAGTGATTCAATTAACTTATAATTAACCCAATGTTTTAAATTATCACTACCACCACTTATTAAAAGTTGTACATCTAATTCAGCGATATAATCTTTTTGAATTAATCGACTTTCTGCATATTTTGCAAATATGTGTTTTAAAAACACTACATCAGATACACCCTCAACAAAGATATATCCTCGACATTGAGGATTAGAAATATTACCAAAAGGATGAATACCTAAATCTTCACTGATTGATTTTAAAATATCATTGCGATCAGCATGAGCAATTACATGTTGATTTTCCTCATCTTTAGTTATGTATCTTAAACTGGTTAGAGGCATCAAGCCTGCTAAGGCTGGGGTATGAGTAGTTACTAATATTTGAGTTTTGGGCAATATGGATAAATCTAGAAGAGCTTTTATTAGCATCTCCTGATAATCTGGATGTTGTGAGGTTTCAGGTTCTTCAATAGCATAAATAATTGAGCGACCATCTGCCTCTCGAAATTTTTTCTCTGCTTCGGCTCTAAAAAAGTTTAGGAGAATTAATCTTCTTACTCCGCTTCCTCTTTTATTGACAGGAATACCTTGTTCAGAGGCTAAAGCCATTGAAAAAATAGACTCCCATTTAGGTTCTTTTGAAAAATCTGGAATCAAATCTCTCGCTAATGCTGAATCCATTTCTGATAGTTTTTCCAAAGTTCTTCCCGCAACATCTTCAACTTTTGTTTTGATATGCTCCTGAATAGCTTGTAATTGTGGTTGAATTTCAGATAATGCATGTCGAATTGCCAGTTTCATTGGATCTTGGACTTCACTATCTTGGTCACTACTATTGCGGTCTGATTTGAATAAAGCATAAATAGGTAAGAAGTTTTTTAGGGCATCCCAAACATTTTTTGCATCTTCTTTATTTAATGGAATTTCTTTAAGCTGAAAGGTAAGATGTTCTGATTGGAATAAATATTGTCTTAAGGAGGTATTAGATCTTTGGTCTTGAACTTGGGATATATCTAGATTTTTTACCTTAAGCAATGCTTTTAACTCTGCATTTTTCAAAATTATCAAATTATCTAAGCCACTATTATTTGGATAGTTGGCAATCAGACATAAGTCAGTTGATACTTTCTGGCTTATACGAAAAGTTTTTTTTATTTCTAAGTATCCATCTAAATTTAGTAAATGTTCATCTTGTAAAGTTGTGACAGATGTAGCATCAAGTATTATAGAGGTTGGATTATCATCAAAAATACATGTTATTGAAACATTATCATCTTCGGTACAATTGACACATTTATCACTCTTATCCAAAGAAGAGTTCTCAAAGAAAATATCTAGTGCTTCTAAAATAGTCGATTTACCCGCATCATTTTTCCCAATGATTCCTGTTAATTTAGAATCAATATTTATCAGATTTACACCTTGATAACCCCTAAAATTTTCTAATTTAATTGCTATTAATTTCATAATAATAAAATACTTTTGTTAGGATTTTTAGATTAAAAAAAATCAAATTTAAGATAACATTTTGTTTTATATATTAAAAGATAAATTTTATTTTACCAGTTAATGATCTAATAAAAGGTCTCTAAAAAGTTCGATGAACTTAATCCACAAATTGCAGAACAGCTTATTCGTAAGCTCGAGACAATTTTAGACAGTCCCAAAATCCCAAGAAAAATTCAGTGAATCAGTCGATTTGTATAAAGTAAAACTATGATCAGCAGATTATTGTTTGGTTTATCAAGTTATTGATGCAAAAATTGTGGTACTGGTCTTAGACTTAGACCGCCTTGATTCGATCAATAAAAAATATAATTATTTCAAACTCTCTTTATGCTCTTGTCCCCAAACCGCCATTTGCACCATCAACTTTTCTAGGCCACGACCTGATGGCGTCAGATCATACATTGAGGTCATTTTACCCGTAATTTCATCAACAGATTCAATTTTTTCAACAACATTGTTCAATTCAAGTTCTTTAAGCTCTTTAGAAATCATTCTGGGTGTAATGCCTTGCAGCAGACGTTCAATCTCATTAAAACGGCGTGGCTGTTTAATCATGGTTGCAACAATCGCAAGTTTCCATTTGCCATTAATGACGTTCATGGCATTTTTAAGCGCCACAATAAACATCAAATTACATTGGTCATCTTCGCTTAATGTTTCAGCATTCTCTTTCATAAAATCAGCCATCTATCCTCCCATCTCGTCATAAAATTTAATCAAATGAAATCCTAAATTCACTATACAACAGTATAGTGATCTCGTTTTTTAACTCGCCTATAAATTACATCATTGCAAAAATAATCCAAGGTTATTGAATGATTTTAGTTACTGGTGCTACTGGCCATTTAGGGCGAAGTGTAGTGCAACAATTAAAGCAACAGCTACAAAACAATGAATTTGCTGTATTGGCGAGAAACTTAGAAAAAGCCAAACCTTATGTCAACGAACATATTGAAGTGCGTGAAGGAGATTTCAATCAACCTGAAAGTTTGATCAAAGCCTTTCAGGGTATCGACAAGTTACTTCTCATTTCAACGATGGAAATGAATCGCTTTGAACAACATAAGAATGTCATCGATGCTGCGCGTGAAGCAGGTATTCAACATGTGTATTACACAGGTTTATCCATTCAAAATATTGAAAATTCAGCAGTGAAGGATTTGATGATCAGTCATTTTCAAACTGAAGATTACCTCAAAGCAAGCGGACTGAAATATACACTCCTACGCAACACCATGTATGCAGAAGCGATTCCACAAATTATCGGTGAAGGAGTTATCGATACAGGCATCCAGCTCTCTGGAGGTGCGGGGAAAGTACCTTATGTGTTAAGAGCAGAGTTAGGAGAAGCAATAGCAAATGCCTTAATTCAAAATGATCATGAGAATAAGGTCTATGAGTTAGTCGGCAGCCAAACTTATAGCTATCAAGATATTGCTGATGAGCTAAGTCAACTCAAAACAATACCAGTGGAATATCACGATCTCACTGAAGAAGCCTATCAACAGTTGTTAAAAAGAATCGGTTTGCCCGAATTTCTGATCTATCTCACACATGGCACAGTCGTAGATATTAAACATCAACAGTATGAAGTTCAAAGCCAAGATTTAGAAAAACTTTTAGGTCGTCCAAGCCAACCACTCAAATCAATGTTGGCGAGTTTATACGCTTAAAGAATTAAAAATATTTACATTTAAACATTATAGGTAAATACATGAAATTATTAGAAGCTTTACAGTGGCGTTATGCAACCAAACAAATGACTGGTGAAAAACTACCGCAAGAATTAGTCGATCAAACTCTTGAAGCTGCGCGTTTAGCACCGACCTCAGCGGGCTTACAACCGTTCCATATTATCTCGATCAGCAACCAAGAACTTAAAGAAAAAATTTCACCAGTTGCATTGAATCAACCGCAAATTACCCAGTCATCGCATCTTTTGGTATTTACGGCTTGGGATACGATTCCAGACGAGCGTATCGATGAACGCTATAACGCCATGAATCGTGAGCGTCATTTACCTTTAGATACGACCATGGATGTGGTGCAAAACTTAAAGAACCTGTTCTCGACGTTTACTGAAGAGCAGCAATACCACCATACTGCAAAACAGGCTCATATTGGTTTTGGTATGGCAATTGCGGCAGCAGCTGAGTTAGGTGTAGATGCAACGCCAATGGAAGGTTTTGATAAAGACGGTCTGGATGAATTATTAGGTTTAAAAGAAAAAGGCTTAAAGTCTGTGGTGCTATTGGCACTAGGTCGCCGTAATCCAGAAAAAGATTGGTTAATTGGATTGAAGAAATTCCGTATTCCGCGTGAGGAGTTCGTCACTGATATCCAGTAAAGTATTTCATTAGAATAAGAAGACAAAATAATAACCATTCGAGTTGACCGTCTATCTCCAGAAAGGCGGTCTTTTTGCATTTCTGAACATTGAACAAATCAAGTGCACAATTTTGATTCATGCACATTTTTGAATCTTTTCGACGACTTTTTTCCTAGCCCTCTTTTATATATCTCAAGAAAAGTTTTGGCACGTTTTCTGCATTTACTAAGTATTACCAATTCTTTTTTTTGTAATACCTAGAGGTGCTGCAGATGACTACAAATCAATCCAAACAATCGAAGCATCCCATCCTTCAATTCTTCATTGAACTGATGAGTGTCCGTGCCGGTTTACACCTACAACAATCTCAAAAACCTAAGGAGCTCAAACGTGCCTAAACAGAAGCTGGCGCGGATCAGCATCACTTTACCTGAAAATACATTGCAGGCTATGGATCAAAAAATTGTAGATCAACATTATGAAAGCCGATCTCAAGCCATTGTTGACATGATTAACCACCATTTGATCAATGACCTTGTTAGCCGCAATGAAGTCATGGTCGGTACTTTAACCTTATTGTATGACGTCAGTTTAAAGCCATTAAGAACACAACTTATTGATTTACAGCAACAGTTTTTGACTCAGGTGATTAGTTCACTACATATCCAATTAGATGATGACAAAGTCATGCAGGTGATGTTGATGCAAGGGGTCAGCAGTGACCTAAAAGCCATAAGTGAGCAATTTAAAGCATTAAAAGGGGTAATTAAGGGGCATTTAGAGCTGATGGATGCAGTCATGCCACCTATTCCTCAAAATTCGGAACACGTATAAGGAGCACCGTCGTGCAGACATTATGGACTATACAAGATTGGCAACAGGCTTATGCAAATCAAACTATTCAACTGAATGATTTGAAGCGTTATGTTGCTGAATTCTCCAATGATGATCACGCTTGGATTTCAATAGCCAGTGCCGAGCAAATACAGGCGCAGATTGATGCATTAGCCCATCAGGATATCGCTGATCTTCCGTTATATGGTGTGCCATTTGCTGTCAAAGACAATATTGATGTTGCTGGATTCTATACCACTGCGGCGTGTCCAGATGCTGCTTATTTAGCAATGCAAGATGCAACCGTAGTGGCTAAGCTTAAATCTGCTGGTGCAATCGTGGTGGGCAAGACCAATCTAGATCAATTTGCCACGGGATTGGTTGGCGTGCGTTCACCCTATGGGGCTGTAAAAAACAGTTTCAATCTGGATTATATTAGCGGTGGATCAAGCTCTGGCTCAGCGGTTGCAGTAGCAAATGGGTGTGTACCATTCGCCCTCGGTACTGATACAGCAGGTTCTGGCAGAGTTCCCGCGGGTTTCAATAATATTGTCGGACTCAAACCAACCAAAGGCTGGTTTTCAGCAACGGGTTTAATCCCTGCATGTCGAAGTATTGATGTAATCTCAATTTTTGCAACTCAAGTGGATGATGCTTGGACAGTAGCGCAATTGATGCAAGGTTATGATGCGACCGATGCTTATTCAAGACAGCATCCGAGAACAGTTCCGACACAATTTTCGAAGGGGAAGATTGCAATCCCAGATCATTTAGAATTTTATGGTGATACTCAAAGTGAGCAAGCATTTCAAACAGCCATTGCTCGAATGAAATCGCTCGGATTTCAAGTTGAAGAGATTGATTTCACAGTATTTAACCAATTGGCTGCCGCATTATATAACCGCTCATGGGTTGCGGAGCGTACGCATGCAGTCGAACAAAAAGTTCGACGTGAGCAATGTCATCCAGTAATTAAGCAAATTATTGATCAAGCTGATCAATTCAATGCTGTAGACGTGATGCAAGATGAGTATCAGCGTGCAGAATGGGCTAGGCAGATCAATCTTCAATTAGAAAATTATGATGCGTTGATGGTGCCTACCGCACCTACGATTTATCGCATTGCAGATGTTGAAGCAGATCCGATCCAAAAGAATTCGCATATGGGGGCTTATACCAATTTTGTTAATTTTGCTGATTTATCTGCATTGGCACTTCCGAATGTCATCCGTGATGATGGTTTGCCAAGTGGTATCACCTTAATTGCTGGTGCTTGGATGGATCAAGCTTTGGCACACTTCGGTCAGCAATGGCAAGCGACTTCAGGATTAAATTTAGCAACGTCAGAGAAAGGTTATCAAATTCATAAATCAATAGGATCTGAGCACACCGTTAAATTGGCAGTGGTGGGAGCACATCTCACAGGCATGCCGCTGAATTTTCAGTTAACGAGCAGACAAGCCAACTTGGTTAAAAAAACGCGTACTGCGCCGTATTACAAACTATTTGCTTTAAAAAATACTCAGCCACCTAAGCCGGGGCTACAACGAGATACATCAGGTCATTCTATTGAAGTGGAAGTGTGGGATGTACCAAGAGCATTGTTCGGTGACATTGTTGCTGAAGTCCCAGCACCACTTGGTATTGGCAATGTACAACTCATTGATGGAACATGGGTGAAAGGCTTTATATGTGAAAAACATGCTTTAGCAGATGCACTTGATATCAGTCACTTTGGTGGATGGCGTGATTATATTCAAGCCTCAAATTTTACCAATACTAAATTTAAGTGCACGAGCATTGGTGAGGTGGTGCAATGAAAACGATGGTCTGGGGAGTCATTGGAACTGCACTGTTATTCGTGGGTTGTGATAAAACCGCAAAAATTCCAGAACCAAGTCAACATGCTCAAGCCGAAAAATCAATGCAACCGATTCGTATTGGTTACAGTGATTGGCCAGGATGGGTGGCATGGCAAGTTGCTATTGAGAAAGGGTGGTTTAAAGAAGCTGGATTAAACGTAGAGTTTAAATGGTTTGATTATTCAGCCTCTATGAATGCTTTTGCAGCAAACCAATTGGATGCGGTTTCTGTTTCTCATGGGGATAATTTGGTCATCGCCTCAGGTGGAACGCGTGGCATTATGATTTTAGCAACTGATTATTCATCAGGGAATGATGTCATTCTTGCAAAAGAGGGCATTCATAGTGTGGCAGATCTTAAGGGTAAAACGATTGCAGTCGAAAAAGGGCTGGTCGATCATAATTTATTGAATACCGCACTTTCAGATAAAAATATATCAGCCAATGAAATCAAACTGATTAATGCAGCAACCAACGAATTACCCCAAGTGTTTAGCAGCCCAGATGTGGATGCCATCGCTGTATGGCAACCTGTAGCAAATCAAGCTTTAAAAAGCGTAGCTGGGTCCAAAATCATCTATAGTTCTCAAGATAAACCAGGATTGATCTATGATACGTTGACGGTAAATATGACGCATTTATCTAGGCATCAAGCAGAGTGGAAAAAAGTGCTGCAAGTATGGGATCGAACCGTCAAATATATTCAAGATCCTGAGACCAGAAACGATGCTTTGATGATTATGTCTAAGCGTGTTGGTGTTGAACCTGAGCAATATGAACAATTTATTCAAGGCACACATTTGTTGGATCTTGAGGCAAATCAAAAGGTATTTAAACGCTCCTCAACTTTAGCTTCTATTTATGGATCAACTTATCATGTTAATAAGTTTAATCTTGAAAATGGAGTTTATACGGTAAAATTAGATATTGATGGACTGATTTATCCAAAATTGGTTGAATCATTTAAATAAAAAAAGCCCAGTGCAGAGGGGCTTGCACTGGGCACAAAGTTGAACTGAATGATTGGTCGGTAGAGCAACAGAGTTGCCTACCTTGTATGGATTAAGAATAGATAAAAATGGAAAAACTAGGAAACGGATTAAAATTATAAAATCAATCGTTTTATACGATGAATGCGTTAGCGTGTATGAAGTGTCTATAAATCAAAAAAATCACATATTTTTCACGAATGAACAATTAACATCAAGGTTTGATGCGAATGAAAAAGGATCATGTGCGTTGTATACAACAGCTGATATTTCCAGAATTATTGAAATGGCGTGGGAAGATCGGACACCCTTCGAAGCCATTCTGCTGGAATACGGATTAAACGAAAGTGCAGTCATTCGATTGATGCGACAACAATTAAAAAAAAAGTAGTTTTGAAATGTGGTGTAAACGTGTTGCGGGACGGAATACCAAGCATCTTCACAAGCGCTCACCAGATATTTTAAGAGCTTACTGTACTCGACAATATAAACCGAAGTAGGCCTATTGGGAGATAAAGCTTTGCATATTTTAAAACAACGAAAATGGTGGATTCTCATTCTGCTCATTTCGATTGGTGGGATATATTTCATTTTCCGTTGGTGGCAAGGTCCTGTAGTCGAAACTTACCTAATCGAAGCAAAACCACTGATTCAAACAGTGGTTGCTTCAGGTCGTGCTGAAAATGTAGCACGTAGTGAAATTGGGAGTGAAATTTCGGGTGTGGTGATTGAGCGACGCGTGCAAGAAGGTCAACGAATAGCAGCAGGAGAGGTACTGTTAATTATTCAATCTGATGATTTAAAAGCACAAGTCCGTGAAGCAGAAGTTGCGCTAGAGGAATTGCAGAAAATTCGCTATCCACAAGCGCAAGTTGAATTGAAAACGGCAGAATTTCAATTACAACAAGCCAGTCGCGAAGCAAGACGTCGTCAGCAAACGGAACCGGGAGTGCTTTCTGTTGAAGAAAAAGAACAAGCTTTAGAAGCTGAACGCTTAGCCAGAAATCAATTATCTGCGGCAAAACTTAAGGCGAAAAGCCTTGCTCCAGGTCAAGTGGAAGAAAAAACCTTAAGCGAAAGATTAAATGCGCTACGTGCCCAATTGGCAAAAAGTGAAATTCGGGCACAAGTATCGGGTACGATCTTGACGCGTGAAGTCGAAAAAGGGGATGCGATTCAACCTGGAAAGGTGCTCTTTACAGTCGCAGTTGATAGTCCAACGCAAATTAAAGTGGCGGTGGATGAGCAAAATTTACCTTATCTTAAATTGGGTCAAAAAGCGGAAGTGATTGCAGACGCTTATCCAGAGCAAGCATTTCCAGCTGAAGTTAACTTTATTGCACCTAATATTGATCCTCAACGTGGTACGGTTGAAGTTAAATTGGCGGTGAATTCTGTACCCAATTTCTTGAAGCAAGATATGACAGTCTCAGTGAATGTCGAAACAGCACGTCGAAATAAAACCAAAGTAATAGCCAATGACGCGCTTATTGACCCTTCAACCAAGCAAGCTGAAGTTATGGTGATAAGAGAGGGTAAGGTCCAACGTCAATCTGTAAAATTAGGATTGCGTGGAACCACCATGACTGAAATTTTATCAGGGTTGGATCACAATGATCAGGTCGTTATAAAGCCTGATCAAGTAAAACCGGATCAGCGTGTCAGAACTAAGCAGGTACAAGCACTTTGAAGATGAAGCGTTTATGGACCAATTGGCTCATCGCTGTTGGGTTTTTACGCGAGGGTCGCAGTCAAACACTGATGATTATTGGTGGTGTTGCTATTGGTGTTGCCGTTATTGTCTTTATTAGTGCATTAATTCAGGGGCTTCAGTCCAATTTGATTGAGCGTACGTTGGGTACTCAGGCACATATTAGTTTGCATGCACCAGATGAGGTCAATCGCGTCGTTAGAGTGCCTGAGGGCGTGGCACATATCATCCATGAAGATCAAAGGGCTCAAAGACTCAAGTCGATCAATAACTGGCAAGAAGTTCTTGAAAATCTAGACAATATCAAGACGCTCAATGCCGTTTCTCCCATGGTTTCAGGACCTGCACTGGTAAAACGGGGAGAAGCGATTCAGTCAGTTGCGATTATGGGGATTGATTTACCACGTTATCAACGCATAGTACCTTTGCAAGAGTATCTAAAAGCTGGTCAGCTTCGTTTAAAGGCAGATGATGTGCTTATCGGAAGTGAGTTGGCCAAAGATCTTGGTGTGCGCGTAGGCAGTAAAATTCGCGTAGATAACGGTCAAGACATTAACGCCGTTATGAATGTAACGGGTATTTTTGAACTCGGGGTCAAAGAACTAGACTCACGCTATATGTATATCGATCTAAAGCGGGCACAGTCTTTATTGGGTTTGCCGGGTGGGGTTACCATTATTGATCTTCGTATTTCTGATATTTTCTCCGCAGATCAGGTCGCAACTCAAATTCATCGTCTCACTGGATTAAAAGCTGAAAGTTGGATTGAAAGTAATGCGCAATTGATGAATGCGATTTCAGCGCAAAGTCTTTCAACCAATATGATTATTATATTTGTTGGGATATCAGTTGCATTTGCGATCGCCAGCGTACTCTCCATTACAGTGGTACAGCGTACACGTGAGATCGGAATCTTGCGTGCGACAGGTGCGAGCCGAGAACAAATTTTGATGATCTTTCTCATTCAAGGTGCGATTTTCGGCTTACTTGGTTCTATTGTCGGAATCCTGACCAGTTATGCATTGGTTTGGTCATTTAATGAATTTGGCCCAGGATTATTCTACATTCCAATTTCCCCTTATTTGATTGGATCAGCTTTATTACTTGCAACATTGAGCGGTTTAATTGCAGCGGCGATTCCTGCCCGTCGTGCAGCGCGTTTAGATCCTGTGGAGGCAATCCGTCATGTCTAATCATGATGAAGTACTACGTTTAGAGGCTTTGAAAAAGTCTTATAACATTGGACAACCCAATGAAATTGAAGTGCTGCATGGGATTGATTTTGCGATACATCGTCAAGATTTTGCTGCGTTAATTGGACCTTCTGGTTCAGGTAAAAGTACGTTATTAAATATTTTAGGTTTACTCGATCAACCCACCAGTGGTGAAATTTATTTACTTGGTCAACCAACCAGTCAAATGCAAGATCAACAAAGAACTGAATTGCGTGGGAAGAGCATAGGGTTTGTGTTTCAGTTTCATCATTTGATTCAAGCGTTCACCGTTATTGAAAATGTTTTGATGCCTCTAATGTTGGTGCATGGCAAACCCAATCAGCAAGCTTTAGATCGGGCACATGATTTGTTAAAAGCGGTAGGATTGGGTCAATTTGCACAACGAAAAGCCAGCCAACTTTCTGGTGGGCAGCAACAACGAGTCGCAATCGCCAGAGCTTTAATCACACAGCCTGCTTTACTCCTCGCTGATGAACCTACAGGTAATCTAGACAGTCAAACAGCGAGCGAAGTCTTTGAGCTGTTTCGTGAAGTAAACGAGCAACAAAATTGTGCGGTATTGTTAGTGACCCATGATCCACGATTATCGGCTACATGTGATCGAACCATTCAATTGGTAGATGGACGAATTGAACGTGATGAAATGAAGTCGTGATTAATCCAAGGCTGCATTTAAAATAGTGTGGTCAAAAGGATTGATGTTGCATGCTTTATCCTGACCGTTAGTGTGATCAGGATATAGCGCCTTATTTAGAATGACTGACCTTGGTCATTCTTGGAATTTTAGGTAAGTCGGCGAGTGCTGGATCAAGTTCATCTTCTTCAGCATGTACCAAAGCATCTACACGTTGTCTTAAAGATTTAAATTTTTCAGTGAGCATCAATTCATGCTGACGTGGTCTTGGTAGATCAACCTCAATGATTTCCTTAATTTCGCCAGGATTGGCCTTCAATGCCACAATCCGATCGGCCAGTAAAATTGCCTCGTCCATATCGTGTGTCACAAAAATAATCGTGATATCAATATTGGCCCAAAGATCGATCAGATGCTTTTGCATTTTTTGACGCGTATGAGGATCTAAAGCCCCAAAGGGTTCATCCATCAAAAGAATTTTCGGCTGATTCACGAGCGCGCGAGCGATGGCAACGCGTTGTTTCATCCCTCCAGAAAGTTCATGAGGGTATTGCTGCGCAAATTTTTCAAGTCCGATAATGTTGATCCATTCACGGGCTTGCGCCTCAGCTGTAGCATTGCTGGCACCTCGCATGAGTGGACCAAACATGACATTTTCTTTTACCGTTTTCCATGGAAACAGTGTGTAGCCTTGGAAAACCATGCCACGCTCTGGACTCGGTCCTGTGATGGTTTCACCGTCTACCAGTAATTCACCACTGGTATATGGATCAAGACCTGCCACAATACGGCTAAATGTAGATTTACCGCATCCTGAAGGACCAATAACACAGATAAATTCACGTTTATGAATTTTTAAATCTAAAGCATTTAAAATGGTGCGCTCAGTTTTTCCGTGGCTAAACTTTTGGGTGAGATTTTTTGCTTCTAAAATGACGGGACGAGCGTAAATTTTGTCAAAGTAAGCGCGGGCATCAAAATCTGAGGGTTGAAGTGCTGAAGACATTAGCGAACTCCCGTTTTCCATTTAAATAAGTGCTGTCCAAGTTTCATTAAAATCACGTCGCAAATTAGACCAATCAAACCGATAATCAAAATTGCGGCGAAAACATTGTCAAAGTTTTGATAGCGAGCTTGTTGAGTGATGAACCACGTGATACCGGATGTACTTCCTATGAGTTCTGCAACGATTAAATAGGTCCAAGCCCAACCTAAAAGTACACGAAGGTTTCGATAAATTTCTGGGAGTGCAGCAGGGATGACCACATAAAATAAACTTTTGATTTTATTAGTTCCTAAGGTGAATCCAGCTTCAATAAGACTGCGGTCGACCAGACGGGTGGTATTGGCAATAATGAGAATTTGTTGGAACAAGGTACCAATCACAATAATGGCAATTTTAGGTGCGTCATTAATGCCCAAAATCGCAACAGCAAGAGCGCCAAAGGCTGGTGCAGGCAGATAGCGAAAGAACTCTACAAAAGGTTCAGTTAATTGAGAAATTTTATGAGAAAAACCGCAAAGAATACCCAAAGGAATACCGATCAAAGAAGAAATAAAAAATGCGGTAAACACCAGTTTAATGCTGTGCCATAAACTTTCATGAAACCATGGTGCATTCGCTTGAGCGGGTGGTGTTGTAAATGCGGTCACTAAGGCTGTAGCGACTTCATCTGGTGCCGGTAGGTAAATGGGATTGACCAAAATTCCCCGAGGTGGTGGCAGTCCTTGATCGACTGCCAATTGCGCTTCAGCATAATAAACTTCTCTACTGACACGGCTATCGACTTGTAAAAATGTTGTGCTACCAGAATCTGTGATTTGAACTTGGGGATGCCAAATAAAAGGCAAATAACTCACTGCACACCATATTAAAATTGGAATTAAAAACGATCCAAAACCAAGCAAAAATTTATGCTTTTGACTCAATTCTCGTGCAACATAGCTCATCGTTGCCACCTCAGTAATACAAAAAATAAAATTCGTATGATTAGGTTGCAAAATCGATGCCATTTTCGAAGCGTGCTTTAAAAGCGCTAAATTTTTAAGTTTTCATTCATTTTTCTTATGTACATTCTTTCAATATCAAGGTTTCGATCATGAAAATATGATGGAGAATTACAACTCTTCACTTGATTGTGATAAATATCACGTTTTAAATTCAGATAGAAAAGATGAGAGCCTGCTTAAATGAGATCGGCTAAATTTGTGACATTCTTAGCATGTATGTTCATGTTCCAAAGCCTTTGGAATGTGGCGGCAGCTTTTTGTGTTCATGAAAGCGACTCAACATCGACACAAAGTTTTCACTTTGGTCATCATCAACCTGTACTTTGCCAAGCCGATCTTTCAAATCAAAGTCCGAAGTCCCAAACTGAAAAAGACTTAGTGCTTGGCGATGATCAAAGCGTGACGCTAGAAGAAAAAGCGCAAATCGATGTTTTGGATCATCAAGATCATCTGCCGTCGATGTCTCAGTTTATTCTTGCTGTAAACGAGAATTTGCCTTCATCACAACACATCGAAAAGATTTACCAAAATCACTTTCTTTGGATTAATGCTTATCAATCGCCTCATTTAGGTAAAATCCCTCCGCCTCCTGAATTAACCCCGCTATTGGTGGGGTAGCCTAAAAATTTCCCACCACTTATTTTTAAATTAGTGGGAAATTCACATGTCTTTTAAATTAAAACATTCCATTCGATTATGGCTGGTTTTAGGTTCGCTTAGTTTGGGTGCAAATGCTCAAGCGATGACAGTCAATTCGCTTGAACAAGCTCTCGTTCAAGTGTCTCGATATCAACAATCAGAACAGATTTGGCAGCAACGACAACAAATGTCAGAACTTGCAGTCAAGCAAAGTGGACTTTGGCAAAACCCGACCATCAATCTGTCTCGAGATGGTTTTGGTTCGAGTCAAGATCAAGAATTGAGCCTTGGTATTAGTCAGCCGATCGATATTTTTGGTCAAAGACGGATTCAAAAAAATATAGCGCGTTTGGCTGGGCAACAAAATGAATTGCAAGAAAAGTTGTGGGAAGCACAAAGCCAATTAATCGTGAAGTATGCTTGGTCACAGTTTTTAATTTCGCAATCTGAAGCACAAATTCAAAGGTCTCAACTGCAAGTCAGTCGTGAAACTTTAGACAGCGCTAAAAAACGATATCAGGCAGGAAGTATAGCCTTGGTTGAGTATGAACGAGCGCAGATTGAAGCGGCAGAAAATGAACGCAATTATCAGCAAGCCATTTTAAATAAAGAAATTGCAAAACGTAATCTTTCTAATCTCTGGGGAGAAACTGAAGCAGAGGTGAAGGTTGATTCAAATCGGATTTATTGGCCTGACCAAGTTGAACAGAATGTTCAAAATTATATTTCTGCAGGTTATTTAGAAAAGCTTTATGCACTCAATGTTGTACAGGCTAATCAACGAATTGAGCAACTTAAAGTAAAAGCAAAACCAAATCCAAATTTGAATGTAGGGATGACGCGAACAAAAGCGCCCAATGAGACAAACGATACTAATTTATCTGTGGGTGTAGATATCCCGTTCAATATTTTTAATCGTCAGCAATACCAAATTCCGCTTGCCCAACGTCAGCAATCTCTACTTGAGCGTCAACAACAAAGAGAACTCAAACAACAAATTTTAGAGATTGCAAACTCATTTCATCAGGTGCGAGGCTTAAAACTACAGTATGACGCTGTACTGAGACAAAAAGGCTTGTCTGAAAAAGTACAGACGCGCTCTTTGCTCGGTTTTAAAAATGGAAAACTTTCAATCACTGAGGTGCAACAAGCAACGACACAATTACAAAATATTCGGCTCAGTCAAATTCAGCTCTTAAGAGAGGCATGGCAAACCGCACTTGCTGCTGAGGCATTAAGTATTGGTACCAGTTATGAACAAATTAGTCGTTCGGATGCCTATACCCAATTACTCAAAGAGGCTGTGTCACAGTCAGAAAATTTCATCAATATAGGGGCAGAATAAAATGAGATCTATACAACAAGGTAAAATAAACCAAGCATTCCTCATCGCCCTCATTATTGGGGTGACGGTAGTTATCGGGATTTGGATTTTTTTCAAAGATAATAACAAAACAGCAATTGTTGAGAGTGAAGAGCAAGCTGAAACGTCGAATGGCGCAGAAGCTGATCATGCAGAAGAAGGTGAGATTGAACTCACATCTAAACAGCTAGTCGAACATAGTATAAAAATAGAATCAGCTCAATTAGGTGCAATTCCGCGATACACAAACTTGCCTGCAAAATTGATGGTAAATACAGATCAACAAGCGCATATTTCCCCTAATTTTGCTGGTCATGTTGAACAAGTGAATGTAGCACTGGGACAAGAAGTAGGTAAAGGTCAAGTACTTGCAGTATTAAGTGTCCCAGAGCTCATTGACCAACAAGCGAATTTGAGAATGGCGCAATCCAATTTAGATTTGGCACGCCAAGATTTGCAACGTGAACAACGGATGTGGTCGCAGGGGATCTCCGCAAAACAGGATTTGCAACGTGCTGAAAATGCATATCGTCAAGCACAAATCACAGTGCAAAGTGCTAATGCACGTTTACAAGCTTTGGGAGCTTCAGCAGGTTCGAATGGTCGTTTTACCATTCGTTCGCCAATCTCGGGCGTGATCAGCCAAAAAGACATTGTGGTGGGTGAAAATGTGCAACTTGCAGATCAGATTTTCATCATCGAACAATTAAAAGATTTATGGCTCGAATTTGTGTTACCTGCAGATGCGAGTAATCAAATTCGTGCACAACAAAATATTCAATTCAAATCTTTACAATCAGGTCAGACGTATACAGCAGTTGTGCAATCGTTAACGTCGCAAGCAGATGCGCAGACTGGTCGCTTGATTGTTCGCGCTAAAGTTCAAGGAAAGGCAAGTGAGTTAAGACCAAATTTGATGGTAAATGTTGAACTTCAAATTCCCGATGCATCGAATGTATTACGCGTTGCAAAAAATGCAGTGCAACAAATCGAAGGTAAATCAGCAGTATTTATTGTTACAGAACAAAAAAATGGAAAACTCCACTTTAAAGCACAACCCATTGAAGTAGGTGAAATGTCTTCAGATGGTCAATGGGCAGAAATTAAGTCTGGTCTTCAAACGGGGCAAAAATATGTCAATCAAGGCAGCTTCTTACTGAAATCGGAGTTAGAAAAAGGAGAAGCTGACCATGGGCACTAATCATGACATGCCGAAGGCTGAAGGGCTATTTGAGCGAATTATTCAGTTTTCAATTCAACATGCGATTTGGATCATGCTGTTTGCCTGTGCTTGGATTGCTGTTGGAGTTTATAGTTATCAAAAATTGCCAATTGATGCAGTTCCAGACATTACCAATACACAGGTTCAAATTAATACCCAAGCCAATGGATTTACTGCGCTCGAAGTTGAGCAACGCATTACGTATCCAATTGAAAATGCCATGGCGGGGATACCAGATCTTGAATTAACCCGTTCGATCTCTAGGTATGGTTTATCTCAGGTCACCATTGTCTTCAAAGATGGCACAGATATTTACTGGGCACGTCAACAAATCAATCAGCGTGTGCAAGAGGTTCAATCCGAATTACCTGATGATATCGCACCTACCATGTCTCCAGTATCTACGGGACTGGGTGAAATTTATCAATGGGTATTAAAAGCAGACCGAAAGGCTAAAAAGCCTGATGGTGCTTCATACACAGCAATGGATTTACGCGAAATTCAAGATTGGATTGTGCGTCCACAATTGCAACGCGTAAAAGGCGTTGCAGAGGTGAATACTATTGGAGGATTCAATAAAACTTATGTTGTTTCACCAGACTTGAATCGTATGCAGCAATTACAAGTCAGTTTGACGCAACTTCAACAGGTCCTCACTGAGAACAATGAAAATCGTGGAGCAGGATTTATTGAAGATGGAGGTCAACAACTGACAGTACGAGTTCCTGGAACACTGAATACGATACAGGATATTGAAAATACAACGGTGGTTACCTTGAATGGAAATCCTGTCCGTGTTTCAGATATTGCTTCAGTGTCGATCGGACATGATCTTAGAACAGGTGGTGCGACCAATAATGGAGAAGAAACCGTACTCGGCATCGCCATGATGATGATGGGTGAAAACAGCCGTAGTGTTGCACAAGCTGTTAATCAAAAAATTCAAGAAATTCAAACCACACTGCCCGAAGGCGTAAAAATTGAAACTGTTTACGATCGTACCACCTTAGTCGAGAAAGCCATTAAGACAGTTCAAAAGAACTTAGTCGAAGGGGCGATTTTGGTGATTGTGATTTTATTCATTTTCTTGGGAAATATTAGAGCAGCTTTAATTACAGCATGCGTGATTCCACTTTCGATGTTATTTACATTATCAGGTATGGCACAGCAGAAAATTAGTGCCAACCTTATGAGTTTAGGTGCGCTAGATTTTGGAATTATTGTAGATGGGGCGGTGGTAATTGTCGAAAACTGTATTCGCCGATTAGCTCATGCCCAAGAACAGTTAAGACGACCTTTAACCCGTTCAGAGAGATTTAAAGAAGTATTCCTTGCTGCTCGTCAAGCGCGCCGTCCTTTAATTTTTGGTCAAACGATTATTTTAGTGGTGTACTTGCCCATATTTGCTTTAAGTGGTGTTGAAGCAAAAATGTTTCACCCTATGGCACTCACCGTAGTATTAGCTCTTATTGCTGCGATCATTTTATCCATTACTTTTGTTCCTGCTGCAGTGGCTTTATTTGTAAAAGGTGAAGTAAAAGAAACTGAAAGTAGATGGATGTTATGGTTAAAGAAAAAATATCTAAAAGCATTAGATATGACTTATTTATATCGAATGGTCATGTTAACGCTCGCAGTCAGTATTTTAGTTTTAACAGGGTTGTTGGCGACACGTTTAGGAAGTGAATTCGCACCGCAATTAAGCGAAGGTGATTTTGCAATTCAACAAATGCGTTCACCCAGTACCAGCTTAGAAGAATCGTTAAGAATGCAGGAAATGACTGAGAAACTTTTGCTTCAAAATTTTCCAGAAATTAAAAATGTTTTCGCACGAACTGGTACTGCTGAAGTGGCGACAGATGTGATGCCACCCAATATCTCAGATGGATTCATTATGTTGAAACCTCGTCAAGAGTGGCCGAATCCCAAAGAAAGCTTAGATGATTTAAGGTCACGTATTGAAACTTTTTTGGAGACTTTGCCTGGCAACAATAGTGAATTTTCTCAACCCATTGAATTGCGTTTTAATGAGCTCATTTCTGGAGTCCGCAGTGACATAGGTATAAAAATTTTTGGCGATGATATGCAGGTGTTAAACGATGAAGCTGCCAAAATTGCCAGGATTGTGCAAAAAATCAGTGGCAGTACCGCAGTCAAAGTAGAACAGACTTCAGGTTTACCTTTGTTAAATATAGATGTAAATCGTTCTTTAGCAGCGCAATATGGTCTTTCGGTTCGTGAAATACAAAATTTAGTCGCTTCAAGTATCGGTGGTCAACAAGTCGGTGAAATTCTACAAGGCGACCGCCGTTTTGATTTTGTTATTCGACTTACTGATCAAGATCGGACAGTCATGGGGATTGCACAATTACCCATACAACTCCCCAATGGTGGGACAGTAAGACTGGCAGATGTGGCTACAGTGTCAAATATTGATGGTATGAATCAGGTGAGTCGTGAAAATGGCAAGCGTAGGATTATTGTGACGGCAAATGTTGAAGGGCGAGATCTGGGTTCATTTGTCCAAGAGTTGCAATCTAGCCTCACGACATATGCATTACCGAGCGGCTATTGGATTGAGTATGGTGGACAGTTTGAGAATTTGGCATCTGCCAAAGCTAGAATGACTATCGTGATTCCATTGGCTTTGATTACGATTTTTATCCTGCTGATGGCTGTATTCAAAAATATCAGAGAAAGTTTATTGGTCTTCACGGGCGTACCCTTTGCTCTCACGGGTGGAGTCTTATTTTTATGGTTACGTGATATTCCTATCTCAATGTCTGCCGGTATTGGTTTTATCGCTTTATCAGGTGTCGCTGTTCTGAATGGACTGGTTATGTTGACCTTTATTAAGGAGCTAAGAAGTGAATACAGTTTAAAAGATGCTATTTGGCAAGGTGCAGTGTTGCGATTACGTCCTGTGCTGATGACTGCTTTTGTGGCGTCTTTAGGATTTGTTCCAATGGCCCTCGCTACGGGTACGGGTGCTGAAGTACAGCGACCGCTTGCGACAGTGGTTATCGGTGGAATAATTTCGTCCACAATACTGACGCTACTACTTTTACCTGTATTGTATAGGTGGATGAATCAAGCAAAAGCAGAACAATAAATTAAACAATAGCATTATGTATATGAATCAGATCCTCACTTTATTTTAAGTGAGGTTTCTGATGAGGAGTATAAAATGGGTAGTTCGCATAATCATGATCACAGTCATGTGGAAGTCAGTAAAGGCAACGCAAAGAAACTGACTTTTGCACTCGCTTTAACCACGACCTTTCTAATTGTTGAGGTCGTTGCAGCATTCATTACCCAAAGTTTAGCTTTATTGTCTGATGCTGCACATATGTTTACTGATGCTGCCGCTTTAGCCATCGCGTTGGTTGCAATTAAGATTGGTCAAAAACCTGCAGACAACAAGAGAACTTTTGGATATCAACGGTTTGAAATTTTGGCAGCTCTATTTAATGCGGTGATGTTATTTATCGTTGCAATTTATATTTTGATAGAAGCGATTCATCGATTAAGTAATCCTCCTGAAATTCAGAGTGTTGGAATGATGATAGTCGCCGTCATTGGCTTAATCATTAATTTAATTTCGATGAAGATTCTTTTTTCGAGTAGTAAAGATAGCCTCAATGTCAAAGGTGCATATCTAGAAGTATTAAGTGATGCACTTGGTTCTGTAGGTGTGATCATCGGTGCTGTGATTATTTATTTTACAGGCTGGGTACTTATTGACACGATTATCGCAGTCCTGATCGGATTTTGGGTCTTACCACGTGCTTGGATTCTCGCCAAGCAAAGTGTAAATATCCTACTTGAAGGTGTGCCTGATGAGATTGATATTGAAAAGCTCCGTACAGATTTATTATCGCTTGAAGGAGTTAAGGACATTCACCAATTAAAAGTTTGGGCGATCACATCCAAAAAAGTCATGCTCACAGTTCATTTGGTTGCACCGAATGTCGATCCTAAACGTTTACATCAACAAGCTTTTGAAATGTTAAGTCATGATCATCATATTACTGAAATGACCTTGCAGATAGAAGATGATGCATATCACCATGAACTAGAACATCAGCATTAAAAAAAGCCCCCGAAAGGGGCTTTTTTTAGATTTAGAGAATTTAAATGGATCTACACAGATTCAAGTGTTGCGGTTTGGGTTGTGGTGTGCAGCCCATTCGTTGATGACCTACGGTATTGAGCACCACGATGATCATCTGGAAGTAATGGTCCATGACCAAACAACTTTTCTCTAAGCGTCCCCTTGGTGTATTCTGTAGGATAAACACCGCGACGTTGTAACTCAGGAACGACGTATTCGACCACGTCTTCAAAAGATTGATGTGCCAAAATATAAGCCAAATTGAATCCATCAATGCCAGTTTCATCCACCCATTCTTGAAGACGATCGGCAACTGTGCTTGGTGAGCCGACAATCACGGGGCCGTTTCCACCTACACTGGTCCATTTTGCAATTTCTTCAATGGTCCAAACTTTATCTGGATCTGCTTCTACGTAAGATTGCAACATAGACTGAATGGCATTGGTATGAATATATTCAACCTGGTCTGTAGCTTTGAATTGTGAAAAATCTACACCAGACCACCCTGAAGCGAGTGTTAATCCACCATCATAACTTCCGTAAGATTGATACTCTGCAAATTTAGCCTGCGCTTTCTCATCAGTTTCATCGACCACAATCGCAAGCATCGTATAAATTAAAACTGCGTTTGGATCTTTACCTTCCTCAATAAGATTCTGACGAATTCCTTGTGCTAACTTTTTTACAGCAACTTTCGTTGGTGCAGATATAAATACGCACTCTGCATTTTGACTAGCAAATTTCTGTCCACGCTTTGATGCACCTGCTTGGTATAAAACAGGTGTGCGTTGCGGAGAAGGTTCACAGATATGAATACCTGGCACGCTAAAATATTTACCTTCATGTTGGATTGGATGAACTTTGGTATGATCCGCAAAAATACCAGCGGCTTTGTCGCGTCGTACCGCATCATTTTCCCAAGAACCCTCCCAAAGTTTATATAAAACTTCCAGATACTCGTCTGCAATATCATAACGATTGTCGTGACTTACTTGGGTTTTTAAACCTAAGTTTTTGGATCCGCTTTCTAGATATGAAGTCACAATATTCCAACCCGCGCGACCTTTGGTGAGATGATCCAACGTGCTCATACGTCGTGCGAAGGGATAAGGATGTTCGAATGAAATAGAGGTGGTTACGCCAAAGCCTAAATGTTGGGTGACTGCTGCCATTGCTGGAACAATTTGAATTGGATCATTCACAGGAACTTGAACAGCACCATTTAAAGCATGTTGAGCCGATTGATGATACACATCATAAATACCCAAAACATCTGCAAGAAAAATACCGTCAAAAATACCTTTTTCTAATATTTTTGCTAAATCAGTCCAATATTCCAAATCTTTATATTCCGTAGAGCGATCGAGCGGATGACGCCATAAGCCTGGGGACTGATGTGCAATGCAATTCATTTCAAAAGCATTAAATCGTATATGTTTAGTCATAATGAAAATATAAAATAATTAAATGTTTATATTCTGATTATATGAAATATCATACTTATTATTTAATGAGAAAAACTGCAATATTCATAATAAAAAAATAAATGATTTATTTTGTTTGAAATTAGATTAGTAAATAAAATAATCGTATAAAAAATTAAAATAATTAGTGCTAGTTTAATTTTATTCAATTTTTTTGAAGAGAATAAAATGACTGCACAAATAGATATAAGATTGCATGAGGCTGAAATTTCAAAAGAATTCTACCAAATTCATCAGCCAGCGCATGTGATTAAGACAGATGAAGAAGCGATTCAAATCGCACAACAGCTCGCTGAAGATTTTGCAAAGGAAGCCTCCATTCGTGATCATGAACGCCGTTTACCTTTGAGTGAAATTAACAAGTACTCTCAATCAGGGCTTTGGGCAATTAATATTCCAAAGCAATATGGCGGTGCAGGAGCGAGCTACAAGACTCTCGCTGAAGTTGTTAAAACCATTTCTAGCGCTGATCCATCACTAGGTCAAATCGCACAAAATCATTGGGTGTTTCTAGAGCATATCCGTTTAGATGCAACCGAAGAACAAAAACAATTCTTTTTTAAAGCAGTACTGGGTGGAGAGCGTTTGGGGAATGCTTTCTCAGAAAAAGGGTCTAAGACGGTTGCCGATCTCACCACAAAAATAGAATTTGATGCTTCTGGCAATGGGATTGTGAATGGACAAAAATTCTTTGCGACTGGAGCTTTACTGGCACACCGCATTCCAGTTGTTGCGATTGATGCTGAAGGAAAACCATTTGCTGCAATCGTGCCACAAGGGACAGAAGGTGTAAAAATTACCAATGATTGGAGTGGGTTTGGTCAGCGTACAACGGTCAGTGGATCAGTCGAATTAAACAACGTTAAAGTAGATGCAAAATATATCGTTCCAATTTATCAAGCTTTTGTAAGACCGACAGCAGCTGGAGCAATTTCTCAATTTATTCAAGCTGCTGTAGATGCTGGGATTGCACGTGGTGCGATTCAAGAAACGATTCATTACGTTCGTAACTTTGCACGTCCATGGATTGATTCAGGTTTAGATAAAGCAAGTTCAGATCCATATACCATTGCCAATATTGGTGAATTGAAAATTAAGCTGCGTGCTGCTGAAGCCGTTCTGGATTTGGCAGGATTAGCGATTGATTTAGCACTTGCTGAACCGACCGAAGATCATATTAATGAAGCAACATTGCTAGTGGCTGAAGCAAAAGTCTTAACGACTGACATTGCGATTTTAGCAGCGAATAAATTATTTGAGCTTTCTGGCACGCGTTCGACCTTATCAGAATTAAATTTAGATCGTTATTGGCGCAATGCCAGAACACACACTTTGCATGATCCCGTGCGTTGGAAATACAACATTGTAGGAAATTATTTTCTAAATGATGTCCCACCACCACGTCATCCATGGAGCTAAGGAGAAATTTATTATGACTATATTAAATCAGAATGAAGAACTTTCACTTGGTGCCAACTATGAAGAGGTTGCAGCAAAGTTTCGACCGATTTTTAAGCGGATTGCAGAAGGGGCCGTTCAACGAGAAACCGATCGTGATTTGCCTCATGAACAAATTAAATGGTTAAACGATGTAGGCTTTGGTGCATTACGTGTACCAAAAAAATATGGCGGTGCAGGTTTTACCCAACAGCAACTTTTCCAAATCTTAATCGAGTTGGCGACAGCGGATTCAAATATTGTGCAAGCTTTACGTGGACATTTTGCATTTGTCGAAGACCGTTTAGTGGCCCATAAAGATCAATCACAAGCGTTTTGGTTTAAGCGATTTGTAAATGGTGAAATCGCAGGAAACGCTTGGACAGAAGTCGGTAATGTTGAGATAGGCGACGTCATTACCCGAGTGAAACAAAATCAACAAGGCGAATATGAAGTTTCAGGAGAAAAGTTCTATTCTACAGGTACTATTTTTGCCGATTGGATTGATCTTTTTGCCTATGATGAGACCACTGATCAGCATGTGATTGCAGCGGTCTCAACTAAAGCTAATGGAATTAAAGTACATGATGATTGGGATGGATTTGGTCAAAAAACCACTGGAAGCGGGACGCTAAAAATCAACCAAGTGTCGATTGAACGAGATCATATTTACCCGTTTGATCAGCGTTTTAAATATCAAACAGCTTTTTATCAAGTTGTACATCTAGCAACACTGACCGGCATCGCATTTTCTGCGGTGGAGACCTTTAGTGAGGAAGTGCGTAAGCGTACTCGAATCTTTAGCCACGGGAATGCTGATCTTGTCCGTGATGATGCTCAGATTCTACAAGTGATTGGTAAGGCATCTTCCCAAGCATTTGCCAGTCAATCCATTACTTTAAAAACAGCTGCAGCACTGGATGATGCATATTTAAGTCACTTTAATGCTTCATCTGAAAAAGATCATGAGATTAACCAAATTGCGGAACTAGAATCTGCTCAAGGGCAGGTAGTCATTTCAGATCTTGTACTTGATTTAACAACTAAACTATTCAATAGTTTGGGTGCTTCAGCCAGCGCTTCATCGAAGCAGTTAGATCGTTTCTGGCGTAATGCAAGAGTTGTATCCTCACATAATCCGATTATTTATAAGGAGAAAGTGGTGGGTGCTTTTGTCGTGAATCAAACTGAATTGCCATTTGTATGGCAAATTGGTAATAGTCCTTTGGCGAAACACTTGAAAGCTCAAGTGGCTTAATTGATGTAATTTCGATGATGCTGCTAAGAAGGTCCTGTTAAGGACCTTTTTACTAGGTTCTTAAATAAGAGTCTAATAGCCTAAGCGATTTAGATAGATCACTTTAAAAAACACTAAAAAAGACACTAAAGAATAGTGTCTTAACGATTTAAAGCGAGCTTAAGAAGCCTTATCTGTTTGCAGAAGCCCTGATTCATCAACTTTACCGATACGCCATTGATAAGGGGGTAATGCACCATTTACGCTAAAGTCTCCGACAATTCGATCTTTATAAATTCTTGGGTTGTGAGATGCGAGCGTACGAATATTTCGCCAGAAACGATCTAAAGCTAAGTTTTTATCAGTGGCTGATGCTCCTAGAGCATCAAAAATGATGGTCGAAGCATTTAATGCAAGTGTAATGATAATGGTTTGAGATTGAGCAACCTCTAATTCTGCTATGGCATTTTGATCTGCTTCGAGTTGTTCATTATCATTCAACCCAGCTTCAAAAGCACGTTGTATCGCCTGTGTATTTTTTTCAATAATTGCTGCAGTGGTGTAGGCGACACCACGAATTTGACCCACCACTTGTAGGATTTGAGCATCATTACGGACGTAGGAAGCATTGGCATGTGTATAATTTCTTTCACGTTTATAAACCTCAGCTGATACTTCATAGCTTGCTGCTCTTGTAAGCCCTGAAATAATTGCCAATTGAATCAGTTGATAGAATGCTGCTGAATATTTAAAGCGCTGTTGGTCTCCGATGACATCTTGTTGATTCACAACAACATGATTGAACTTAGTAGTACCACTTGCTGTAAGAATTTGACCAAAACCATTCCAGTCATCCACAATCTCAACACCTTCGGCATGTCGAGGGATTAGAATGCTGGCTGATTCTCCATACAAATCAGTAATACCCACATCAATCCAGTCTGCATACAAGCTTCCTGTGGTATAAAATTTTTGTCCATTCAATATCGTGCGTCCCTCAGCATCTTTGGAAAGTCTCGTTTTAAATTCATGAATGGACTCATTTCCACCTTCAGACCATGCGCTTCCAATAATTTGACCTTGAGCTACTCTAGGAAGCCATATAGATTTAAACTGTGGGTCGCGGCTGAGCAGTAAATCTTCCACAAAGCCAAAATGTACGCGAAGTGCCTGAGGTAAATTTGCATCAGCTTCGGCAAGTTCGATTAATAGATTAAATAATTCTGGAATAGTTGCATCAAATCCCCCTTGCGAACTGGGTAAGCGAAGTTTCGTAAAACCGATGTCTTTTAACCATTGAATCTGTTCAAAAGCTAAAATTCGTTTTTTTTCGCGTTCTGATCGCGAAGCTTTGATTTTTTCAAATGTAGGTCTGAATAACGAGGCGAGGCTTTCATAACGTGAAGAAGGTCCTTGTCCCCATACAGCATTAATTTGTGTGGTCAGTGCGCTGGGGCGGTGTTGCAATGCAGTTTGAGGTTTTAAATCAATAATACTCATAATAATCAGTCTTTATTCAAAATTAAAATAAAATAATAGCGCTTATAAAATGTGTGGAAATTGATTTATTGTGATATGTAAATATAATATATTGGATTAAAGGAAATTTAGATATTATCTTAAATAAAGAAAATGATATTCAATAAAATGAATTGAGATATAATAATATTGTGATTGAAAAAAGGATTTAAATTAAATGATTAAAGATTTTAAATCGAATACTTATATTTGTGATGATCATGTCATAGATACGATTTATTGGTTGATGCACCACCAAGATAGTTATGATCGGTTTGAGTTTGATGCATTTAGTCAAAAAATAACGGTACACCATGCCAATGGAACAGATGAAATTAAGCCGGGACAGTATCTTAATGCCAGTTATGGCATATTGATCACATCATAAAAAACCGAAGCAAAGCTTCGCTTAATTAAAAACCGAAGCAAAGCTTCGGTTTTTAATTAAGCGAAGCTTTGAAATTAACTTGCCATTGCATCTATAGTCAGCTCTGATACAGTCGGCTTCGCTTTTTCTGCTTTTAGACCTAACTTATCGAATAACTGCTTATCTTTGCCTTCACCAGCATTAGGTGTCGTTAAAAGCTTTTCACCTGAGAACAAAGAGTTAGCACCTGCCATAAACGCTAAAGCTTGATCAGAATCAGAAAGAGATTCACGACCCGCTGAAAGTCTTATATAACTTTTTGGCATGATAATGCGCGCTACGGCAATAGTGCGAATCCATTCAGTCACATCGAGTTTTTCAACATCTGCTAAGGGTGTGCCTTCGATCGGTACAAGCATGTTGATTGGTACCGATTCTGGATGAATAGCTAAGGTCGCAAGTTCATGTAATAGACCAATACGATCTTGAGTATCTTCACCTAAGCCAACAATTCCACCGCTACACACTTTCATGCCTGCTTGGCGTACAAAGTCTAAAGTATTTAAACGATCATCATAAGTGCGTGTGGTAATCACATTTGGATAGTACTCACGAGAGGTATCTAAATTGTGATTGTAATAATCTAAACCTGCTTCTTTTAAACGTTCCGCTTGAGATTGATTGAGCATCCCTAAGGTCATACAAGTTTCAAGTCCTAGGGCCTTTACCTCACGTACCATTTCAAGTACATAAGGCATATCGCGTTCATGAGGATTTCGCCATGCAGCACCCATACAAAAACGAGATGATCCAGAAGCGAGAGCTTCTTTGGCTTCATGAATTACTTTTTCAACAGCAATTCTTTTTTCGGCTTCAAGTTTAGAATCATAACGTGCAGATTGAGAACAGTATTTACAATCTTCAGGACATTTACCCGTTTTGATCGATAGTAATGTGCTGACCTGAATGGTATTTGCATCAAAGTATTGACGATGCACGCGTTGTGCTTCGAAAACTAAGTCCATGAAGGGTTGTTCATAGAGTTTTTGTATTTCTTCACGCGTCCAATCATTGCGTACTTGCATAATTTATCCATCATTTAAAAAGCTACTTATTTGATCATACTGTAATTTTAATAATGCAAAATCGTAAAATATGACAATAATGACTCAAAAAAATTATCAAATTCGCCAACTCAATAGAAATTAATCATTGTTGAATTAGTTACAAACTTAACTATTTTTAAGCATTTTTCGCCGCAAAATTATTTTTTGGGAACTTGATGCTGAGAACTTGTTGCTAAAGTGTGCTTAAAATTTCAGATCATGCTCAAAACGGTGTTTTTGCGCTGTCAAGTCATCTTGGAAAAGTACAGTTAATTATTTCTTTTTGATTGTTGTTCTTGTACTGCCCAGTCAATATGGATTTGCACAATCTCACTATACTGATTTCTTTTTAGTATCAATTGCTCAATATTGTTTGGATGATACGGTGCATTCCCGATTCCAATCGCAATATTCCGCATAAAGCTTTCATAGCCTGTTCTACGCAGTGGACTGCCTTCTGTGTTTGCTAAGAATGTTGCTTCGTCCCATTGCCATAATTCTATTAAAGAAAGACGATCCAGCCCATGACGGGGATGGAAATCAGCAACCGTTGTGGTTTGTGCGAAACTATTCCAAGGACAAATCAGCTGGCAATCATCACATCCAAATACGCGATTACCTATGCCACGGCGTAGTTCTTCAGGAATCACGCCTTGGTATTCAATGGTCAGATAAGCAATACATTTTCGGGCATCTAATTGATATGGCGCTACAATCGCCTGCGTTGGACAAATATCAATACATGCTGTACATGAGCCGCAATGTGCACTGGCAGGCTCGTCAAAGGGTAATTCAAGAGAACTAAACAGTTCACCGAGTGCAAAAAAGGAACCCGATTTTTTGTGGATGAGCAGGGTATGTTTACCTGTCCAACCCATACCAGCAGATTCAGCGAGTGATTTTTCAAAAATAGGGGCTGAATCGGCGAAAGGTCTTGATTCAAACGGACCGACTTTTTCACGAATAAGGTTTGAAAGTGTTTTTAATTTACCGCGCATGGTTTTATGGTAATCCCGTCCGCGTGCATATCGCGCAATAACGGCAGAATTAGGGAAATCAGGTACTGTTCGAGGTTGAGGTCGTTCAACCAAATAATTCATTCTGACGCAGATAATACTTTTTGTATGGGGAACCAACAGTGTTGGATTAGCACGTTTTTCCAAATTTTCTTCGAGGAACTTCATGTCACCATGAAATCCTTGATCTAAATATGCTTTTAATCGAGGTAATTCATCTTGAGCATCAGGTCGGGCAATGACACAATCAGCGAAGCCCAGTTCCAATGCTTGAGATTTAATCCAAGCTTTAAGCGCATGAGGATCAAATTGCTGTGTTGGAATACGAGCTGGTATAGATGAGAGAGATTGAGTCATAAATAAAAAAAGGAACGATGATGCATCAACAAGTTTATCACAGCAGTGAGATACAAGCTTGGGAACAGCGCTGGTTTGACGATCAAAATAGTGCTTTTGGTCTTATGCAGCAAGTTGCTTGGATGATGGCACAAGAAATCATCACAATTCTTCAAGGTATTGAAAAAAAGAAAATCCGTATCGCAGTCTGCTGCGGCAAAGGAAATAATGCAGGGGATGGTTATCTTGTTACGTACTATTTAGCACAGCACTCTTTATCACGACATTGTTCATTCAACCAAAATCTAGAAATCGATATTTTTTCTTTTTCACAAGTCGATCATCACTCGGCTGACTCCTTGCAGAGTGCTTATAAAATGAGTCAATCCATACCACTTAAGCAGTTCACCGATCTGAACCTGTGTCAGGGTTATGATGTCTATATTGATGCATTGTTTGGAATTGGAATTAATCGTACTTTAAGTGAAGACTGGCAGAGAATTATCCATCATATTAATGAGCAAGACGGCGTCAAAATTGCGATTGATATGCCGAGCGGTTTAGATGCAAATACAGGTCAACCATTACCAATGGCTATTCATGCTCAGCATACGCTTACCGCACTCGCATATAAGGTAGGGCAATTTGTAGGGCGTGCACAGGATTTTATAGGACATCTAAAACTCATTCCCATTTTACCATGTGACTCAGATTTAAAACCTGTGGCCCGATTAAGCCCAGTCAAAACAATTTTGCCGCGACGACACTCTACAGGACATAAAGGAACGTATGGGCATGTGCTCGTGATTGGCGGTCATGCACAAATGGGAGGTGCGGTGATTATGGCGGCTGAAGCTGCATTTGCCGCTGGGGCGGGTAAAGTCACGATCGTGTGTGATGCTAAACATCATTCAGCAATTTTGTCACGATCTCCCAATGTAATGGTGCAGGATATTAATCGTTTCGATCCATCACAACGAAAAAATTTGCTACAGCAAGTCGATTCGATTTGTTTTGGAATGGGGTTGGGACGTGATGATTGGGCAGCTGAGCAATATGATCAATGGATGAGTATTCTGTCCTCTACGAACAAACCGACTGTACTCGATGCTGATGCATTGTGGTTCTTATCTGAAAAGCCCATTCGACTCAATGAGAGAACTTACGCAACGCCACATCCTGGTGAGGCTGCAAAACTTTTACACTCTAGCGTGGCGGAAGTTGAGCATGACCGCATCAAAGCAATTAAACGATTACAAACACTGTATGCTGGTGAATGGGTATTAAAAGGTGCAGGAAGTTTAACGATTGACGCGCAGCAAACCATTTGGATTTGCACCCAAGGTAATCCAGGAATGGGTACAGGTGGAATGGGGGATATCCTTGCAGGAATGATTGCTAGTCTTAAAGGACAATTGTCTAATTCCATTCAACTTCATGAAATTGTTAACTTACATGCCATGGCAGGTGATGTATTGGCTCAACAGGGTGAACGTGGTTTGTTAGCTCAGAATATGGCTCAAGCGATTTATCAAATAGTAAATCTAAAATAAAATTCAGGGATAGATATGCGATATTTAAAATTAACGATACAAGGTCTTGTTCAAGGGGTCGGATTTCGTCGCTGGTTTATGGAACAAGCCTTAAAGTTGCATTTAACTGGTTACGTTAAAAATATGGATAATGGGGATGTGGAAGCTATCATTGTTGGCACATATAAAGATGTAAATGACATGATCAAACTGGCCATGGCAGGGCCTCATAATAGTAAAGTTAAGCAAATCTTCTATGAAGACTTAATTGACATCAAAGAGCGTGATTTCGATAACTTTCAAATTCGCCAATAAGTGCATTGAGTGTCGAGAGACTTTTAACGTCGACGATTACTGCTGCGGCTTCGTCCACGTGCCATTCCACCTAAAGCATTTAAGACAGCCAATTTACTCATACTGCCAGAGGCATGTGCATGGCAAATTGCTGCGGCAAGTGCATCTGCAGCATCGGCTTGTGGTTTAATACTTAAATTAAGTATGCGCATAACCATCATTTGAACCTGTTCTTTATCAGCAGCGCCATAGCCAACAACAGATTGTTTAATTTGACGCGCAGTATATTCAGCCACTTGTAGATCTAAATTGACCAATGCCGCTATAGCTGCACCGCGTGCTTGACCAAGTTTTAAGGCAGAGTCAGGATTGACCGCCATAAATACCTGTTCCACAGCAGCTTCGGTAGGACCATGAAATTTAACGATTCTTTCAATGCCTGAAAAAATTCGTTTTAGACGCTCAGGCATGTCAGGTGTTTCAGTGCGAATTGTTCCAGCATCAACAAAAGTGAGTTTTTGCCCCTCTTTTTGAATAATACCGTAACCTGTTAGACGTGAACCAGGATCAATTCCGATAATTAATGACATTCCATGACTTTAAAAATAAAATAATGCCCATATTGTTACATAAGCGTATGAAAAAAGCTTGATACAGATTGAGCAGATGATTACGACCCTATATTTAAATTTTTGAGATTAGATTACATTTCATGAAATTAGCTCTTATTGTTTTAATCGGTATAGTCCTTGAAATCTTCGTATGGGTCGGTGTGGGTGATCTAGTCGGAAGTATGTGGTATGTATTCTTCTGGTTTATTGCTGCATTCTTTATTGGTTTAAATATGGTTCGTTCTCATGCATCAGGTTTAATGCCACAGATGCAGCAAATGCAACAAGGTCATATGAGTGCTGATCCGAATTTGACCAATAACTTACCTAAAATTATTGCGGGTATTTTCCTTTTGATTCCGGGGTTAATTTCCGATCTATTCGCCTTACTTATTCTAATTCCACCTGTTCAAACAGCATTTAAAGCGGTGATGATGAAAACCATGATGAAGCGTCAGCAAGCCATGATGGAAAAAATGATGGGTGGTATGATGGGAGATATGGGCGGCATGGGTGGTCAAGCAAATGGTCAGAATCCATTTGCAGATTTAATGCGCCAAATGCAAGAAATGCAAAGCCAGCAGCACGGTCGTGGTTCAAATGACTCTACTATCATTGATGGTGAAGCAAGAGAAATTACACCTGAAGCAAAGAAAATTGAAATGAAAGACGTTAATCAAAAGTAAATTGCGCATGTTCAAAACCAGATGTAATGTCTGGTTTTTTTATTTTTGTATCTCGATTTTCCTAAAAAACAGTATAATTCAAACAATTTTTATTCATTTTTGATTTATGTCTCTATTACTTACCATCTGTGTCCTACATCTTGTTGCTCAATTGAGTCCTGGACCTGATATTTTGTTGATTGCCAAATGCGCAGCGTCAACCACAAACGCAAACACGTTGAAAGTTATTTTAGGTATTTCTATTGGAATTTTATTTTGGGTGATTTTAACTTTATCAGGTTTTGCACTTTTGATTGCCCAATTCCCATGGATTCAACAAGTCTTAATGTTAGTCGGTGGTTTATTTTTGGCAAAAATGGGCTGGGCGATGCTAAAGGGTGGTTGGCAAACCTATAAGTCTTTTAAACTTCATGCAATTGATGAAAATCAGTCACCTCTAAAAGCTGAAAAATATTTTTTGATGGGGTTGTTTACAAACCTATCCAATCCTAAAACACTGATTTATTTTAGTAGTGTATTTTCACTTGCCTTAACCGCTTCAGCACCAGAGATGTTGAAAATACAACTTGCAGTCATTATTCCGATTCAAACGTTTTTAACCTTTACGTTTTTGATGGTCGTTTTAGCGCGCCCCAAAATTAAACAGCTCTACCAGCGTTCAGGGCATTACATAGATATGGCATCGGGTGGTCTATTTTTGATCTTTGCAGTCTGGTTGTGGATCGATGCGCTTATTTTGCTTAACTGAATCCTGATCTAACTCTTCTGTTTGAGTCAGAACGAGCGTGTCTTGCTGATAACGTCTTGGTCGCAAAGTTGCTTCAGTATTTTCAGAACCTTGATAAGAGCGACTTCTGTTTGCTCTTTCTCTCAAGCCGCCTTTCTTAATTAATTGAACCATTGTCATATCATCATTTTTTCACTACGTTTATTTTACTTCAATTTATGATTTCCATGCGGATATGATGGGCGAGTGCGTGAATAAAATATGCATAATCTCTAGAAGAAAAAAGAATGATAGAGCAGGTTGTCAAAAAAAAATTCACATAGATATCTGATAATACAAGATATTGAATGAAGTCATAGATGGTTGCTGTTTTATAGCTACATCATGAGGTTGATTATTAGTGAAGGCTTATATAGTATAAATATTAGCCTCTAAGGTGATGTAGATAAAAATAAAAAAGACAGTCAAATCGGGAGGATGAGTATGCTGTATCAGTATCATTGTGCGTGTTGCGACAAGGTGGTTGCTTCGACAGACAAAGTGTGTTCTGAATGCGGTTCACAAAATATCAGAACACCTTATGGTTTTTGGATATTTTGTATTATTGCGTGTTTAGCCGCAGCCATTGTGTTTAAAGTGGCCCATTTATATTTACAAGATAACCAAAATGTTCCTGTGAAGCAGTCCTTTTTGGACACGCTTCATCAAAGTGATAAAGCAAATTGAATCTATAAAAAAGCCCACATTGATGTGGGCTTTTTTATTTGGAAATTACAAACCAGCTGATGCTTTAAGCGCTTCAACTTTGTCTGTCTTTTCCCAAGTGAATGCAGTATCAGAACCTTCACGACCAAAGTGACCATATGCAGCAGTTTGCTTATACATCGGTTGAATGAGATTCAACATACGTGTAATACCATATGGACGTAAATCGAAATGCTCACGTACCAATGCAATAATCAATTCTTCAGAAACCTTAGCAGTATTGAATGTATTGATTGAGATAGATGTTGGTTCAGCAACACCAATCGCATAAGACACTTGAATTTCACATTTATCGGCTAAACCAGCGGCAACAATATTTTTTGCAACATATCGACCAGCATAAGCAGCAGAGCGGTCTACTTTAGATGGATCTTTACCAGAGAAAGCACCACCACCGTGACGAGCCATACCACCATATGTATCTACAATGATTTTACGACCTGTTAAACCACAGTCACCGACTGGACCACCAATCACAAACATACCCGTAGGGTTGATATGGAATTTGGTATCCGCATGGAACATATCTGCTGGAATCACTTTTTTCACGATTTCTTCAATGACAGCTTCTTTTAAATCAGTCTGTGAAATCTCAGGATCGTGTTGAGTCGATAATACGACCGCATCTAAACGAACAGGTACGCCATTTTCATATGCAAAAGTCACTTGGCTTTTCGCATCTGGACGTAACCATGGCAGACTTCCGTTACGACGAAGTTCTGCTTGTTTTTCCATAAGACGGTGCGCATACGAAATAGGAGCAGGCATTAAAACATCTGTTTCGCGACTTGCGTAGCCAAACATTAAGCCCTGATCGCCAGCACCTTGATCTTCAGGTTTTTGACGATCTACACCTTGAGCAATTTCAGGAGATTGTTTGCCAATCATGTTGATAACAGCACAAGTTGAACCATCGAAACCTAAATCAGAATGATGGTATCCAATGCCATTTACGGTTTGGCGTACAATTGCTTCAAAGTCTACATTTGCAGTTGTTGTGATTTCACCTGCAAGAACAACAGCACCTGTTTTTACAAGCGTTTCACAAGCAACCCGCGCATATGGGTCTTCTTTTAAGATTGCATCCAAAATAGCATCACTGATTTGGTCAGCCATTTTATCTGGATGGCCTTCGCTTACAGATTCTGAAGTAAATACAGCGTACTCGCGCATAAGTCCTATCACAGTTATTTCTAAAGACGCAATATGGTACATCGACTTAACGTTAAGGACTAGCTTAACCTGACTAAAAAGCATGAATTTATGTCATTTTTGTGTTTTTTTAATTGATATCATCATCTGTTAAATTGATAAGTGAAAACTTTTGTATAAGACTTATTCTTTTTAAGACTGAACTGAAATAAAAAACAGCTTAAGTTGCTTCGAAAGAATGTGAATATATGATTCAACATCAGTACTTTAAAAATAGGCCACGCGACCAAAAAATATTGGATTGAATTGAATATTGATAAAACCGACTCGCTTTGTATGAATTTTTTCGCTTTAGGGCTGAAATATACGTTTCTGGGCTTTACGCTGTTTGATTTTTTTAAGACAATACACCCAGTTTTTGAATTTTATTCATTTCCCATCTTTAATTTATCGGACACTGATCTATGACAACCCCGCTGAATGAACGTCGCATTGCTAACGCAATTCGTGTACTTGCAATGGATGCTGTGCAAAAAGCAAATTCTGGACATCCAGGTGCACCAATGGGGATGGCTGATATTGCTGATGTTGTATGGCGTGAATTCTTAAATCACAATCCGACAAACCCTCAGTGGGCTAACCGTGACCGTTTTGTATTATCAAATGGTCATGGCTCAATGCTTCAATATGCATTATTACATTTGACTGGCTATGATCTTTCAATTGAAGATTTAAAAGCATTCCGTCAATTGCATTCTAAAACACCGGGTCACCCAGAATTAGGTTATGCACCTGGTATCGAAACAACCACTGGTCCATTGGGTCAGGGTATCGCGAATGCTGTTGGTTTTGCTTTGGCTGAAAAAACCTTAGCAGCGCAATTCAACAAAGAAGACATTAAAGTCGTTGATCATTTCACTTACTGTTTCTTAGGTGACGGCTGTTTAATGGAAGGTGTTTCTCATGAAGCATGTTCATTGGCAGGTACTTTGGGTCTAGGTAAATTAATTGCTTACTATGACGACAATGGTATTTCAATTGATGGTGAAGTAGAAGGTTGGTTCTCTGACGATACAGAACAACGCTTCTTAGCTTATGGCTGGCAAGTATTGAAAGTTGATGGTCACGATGCAGATGCATTACGTGCGGCAACTTTAGAAGCGAAAGCTGAAACGAAGAAACCAACAATCATTATCTGTAAAACGATTATTGGTTTAGGTTCACCAAACAAACAAGGTAAAGAAGATTGCCACGGTGCACCGCTGGGTAATGACGAAATCGCCTTAACACGTGAAGCGTTGGGTTGGACTGAAGGTCCATTCGAAATTCCTGCTGATGTTTATGCAGCGTGGGACGCGAAAGAAAAAGGTCAACAAGCAGAAGCCGCTTGGAACGAAGTATTTGCACAATATGAAGCAAAATATCCAACTGAAGCGGCTGATCTTAAACGTCGTTTAAGCGGTGAATTACCTGCTGACTTCGTTGCAAAAGCGGATGCATATATTGCTGAAGTAAATGCACAAGCTGAAACGATTGCAACTCGTAAAGCAAGCCAAAATGCAATCCAAGCATTTGCCCCAATGCTGTCTGAAATCTTAGGCGGTTCTGCTGACTTAGCAGGTTCTAACTTAACACTTTGGAAAGGTGCACAAGGCGTTCAAGACAATGCTGCAGGTAACTACGTACACTATGGCGTGCGTGAGTTCGGTATGACTGCAATTGCAAACGGTGTAGCACTTCACGGTGGTTTCATTCCTTACGTAGCAACATTCTTGATGTTTATGGAATATGCTCGTAATGCAGTACGTATGTCTGCACTGATGAAACAACGTGTGATTCATGTTTACACACACGATTCTATTGGTTTGGGTGAAGATGGTCCTACGCATCAACCAATTGAACAAATCGCATCTTTACGTGGTACACCAAACCTCAACACATGGCGTCCATGTGACACAGTTGAAGCGGCAATTTCTTGGAAATCTGCTTTAACTCGTAGTGAAGGTCCAACAGCGTTGATTTTCTCTCGTCAAAACTTAGCTTTCCAAACCCGTACAGAAGCACAAATTGCCGATGTTGCAAAAGGTGGCTATGTATTGGCTGAAGAAAAAGGTGAATTGAAAGCGATCATCATTGCAACAGGTTCAGAAGTTGCATTGGCAATGGAAGCTTATGCACAGCTTGAAGGTGTGCGTGTTGTGTCTATGCCATGTGCTGAAGAATTTGTTAAGCAAGATGCGGCTTATCGTGAGGCAGTTCTTCCATCTAACATTCGTGCACGTGTTGCTGTAGAAGCAGCACATGTAGATTACTGGTGGAAATTTGTAGGTCTTGATGGTCGTGTGATTGGTATGACTACGTATGGTGAATCTGCACCAGCGAAAGATTTGTTCCAACACTTCGGTATTACGACTGAAGCAGTTGTCGCAGCAGTGAAAGAAATTACTGCTTAATTCTTAGAATTAAGTGTTTTAAAAGGCGTCCCAACTGTGGGGCGTCTTTTTATTTTTATGTATCTATATAGATACATTCATTCCCTAGATTTCAGATTGGAAGTGAGTAGCGCAATGAGTTTGTATGAGCAAATTAGTGATGAAATTACTTTAATGGATGCGGGTGAGCAAAAGTGGATTGGTGAAGACTTACCACTTGAAGCGATGGTAGCAGTAGAATTATTGCTACAAGATATGGCTGAAGAGAAAATCATTAAAGTACGTCGAAAAAATCGTGAAAAAACTTCAGGATTAAAACAGATTGATCGTATTCTGATTGAAAAGCTTTAACAGTCATAAAAAAGCCTCTTATGAGGCTTTTTTAATAGCCTATTTTTATTAATTAGCCGTAGTTTCAGACACGGTAAAATTTAATTTTGGATCAGCATTTTGTTGAATTGCCCATTCACCACTTACTCTGAAAGATGCAGCTGAAGCGTAAGTATCTTCCATAAACTGGAAATACACGATTAAGCCATCTTTAACTATTGCTTTAATTGAAAATGGTGAAGTAAAAGTGCGCTTAGCGTGAACAGATGTATAGGTAAATTGTCCGAATACAGCCACTGTTTCATCTTCAGCTAAAATATCTGTGATTTGAAAATCATCGATCGTCCAATAAGTTCCGACATTAGAAAAAGTATATATATAGACATCACGACCTGTAGAAGTACCAGCCCAAGGTTCAATTTGTTTAAGTTCAGGATTGTTGAAATTTAGCGAAGTATAAATGGCATCTTCAGCCACTAACTTTTCTGAAGCAATCGCTACTCTTGATTTATCAGTATTATATAAAAAAGCCAATACGACATCTTTAGGTGCTTTAGTTTTAAGCGCTTTATCAATCGCTTGTTGTTGTTCACTCATCATTATTCTCCAGTTCAAAGTGGTAATTTTAGTATTATAAATGAGACAAAATATTAGTATATTGTATAAATGTTTAATTTAATCTCATATTTAAGATATGTGTTGATGTTAACTGCTTATTAGGAGAAAACTTAAAGATGAAAAACATGATCTATACACAAGTGATAGTCATAATCTGATCAAATTGATTTGATAAAAGTGACACCTTCTTAAGGTGCGTTCTAATCTTGCAACAAACTGTTCTATCTGTACTGATGCAAGAATTTCAGAATGCTATACATTATTCACTATCCATTTCATAAATGTTTTAAAAAATTTGAGGAAAAATTGATGAACTTTAAAACAATAGCGTTAAGTGCCGTAGTGCTTTCTGTAGCAACAGTTTCATTTGCTAAACCAGTTGAGTATAAAATTGATCCAACTCATACAGCGACAGTATTTACTTGGGATCATTTTGGCTTTTCTACACCATCAGGTAATTTTAGCGATATCCAAGGAACGATCAAAGTAGACAATGAAAAGCCTGCGAATTCAGCGGTGAATGTCACAATTCCACTTTCAAGTATCAATACAAATGTCAAAGCATTAGATGAACATTTATTGAAACCAGATTTCTTTGATGCTGAAAAATATCCGAATATCACTTTTAAAAGTACTAAAGTTCAACCAAATGGTAAGAACAAGTATAAGATCACAGGTGATCTAACGATTAAAAATGTTACTAAGCCTGTCGTACTAGATGCTGTTTTGAATAAACAAGCTGAACATCCTATGACGAAAGCGCAGTCTATTGGTTTCAATGCAACGACTTCATTTGACCGTTCTGCATTCGGTGTAGGCGCATATGTGCCTAATGTAGGCGATAAAATCACGGTGAATATTACAACTGAAGCTTCAGTAGATAATAAAAAATAATAAAATCAATTTGTTAAGTGATAAATAAGCCGCCTAAATGGGCGGTTTATTATTTTCTTATGAGGCCAAAAGCTTCTCTTTTTAATGCTCTACCCGTAATTATCGAAAGTAAGATGAACCAAATCTACAACAAGAATTTTATCTAAATAGCTTAAGTCATTGGCGTGGCTCAAGCTTTAGAATCAATGTCACATACGATTTTACACGGGAGATAATAACCATACTAAGAAGTTTGTAGATCAATTCATTAAACGTGATATACGCTTGCAGAGATAGGAGTAGAAATATTTAAAAAAGTCATGGATATTGTATGGTTTTAAAAAAATTGCATTTATTTAAAATAAATTTAGATTTATGATTTGGACTGATTATAATTATTTAGTTTATTTTAAATATGTATTTGCAAATATTTGAAAAAGCCATTGAGCTTATTACACCATCATACAATCGAAAAAAATATCTTGAGCGCCACTTACGTCTTAAATCTTTTTTTGAAGAACGAGAAAGGATTAAAAATCTTAATGAAAGCGAGGAAGTTAAAACGCTTCTGCTAAATTCAGCAATTTCTGCACTTACTGGAGCAAAAAACGTTGATATAAAAGAGCTGGAATATTTCTTAGATAAATTTAATGCAATGGAGTTTGAGTTACTTTATTGGACTTTTGTATGGAATAGAGCAGGTTATCAGGTATTAAAAAACTCTAGAGGTGAAATCATTAGACTAAAGGTATCAAAAAAAGGAAAAATAAAAGTTTTAGTAATGAATTTACTAGTTTTATTTTCTATGAGTTTTGCTCCCATAATGTTTTACTTTAAAAAAGATGAATATTGGAGATTGTTTAATTCTTTAGGTGCATCACAGATAGTTCCTGAAATAATTTATGGAGTTATATGTGTGATATGTGGACTCACCATAGTCAAACTTCTTAACGATTGGGTACATTGGAAAAATTTGAACAAAATTTTAGACACTTGATATCAAAAAAATATTAACTGCTGAAAGCGGTTTCTCACTCTATCAAATTCGATTGAATGGGATGCAACGGAGTGGATGCTCATAACTAATGGTGGATTGATTGGCATAGCACAATTCAATATCCTGATCTACAGTTGGGTTGAAGGCTATCAAATCAAAATCATTTAATCTGTTCAATAAAACGGCTTAAGATTGAACCTGCCACAGATTCTAGCTTTTCAGCATAACGATGGTTATCTGCACGTAATTGAGTAATATTTATACTGGCTTTACGCAATTCGCAAGTATGACCAATCAACCATTTCTCTAGACTATCTGAGGTCACTTCAGGATGGAACTGGAGTGCTAAAATATTAGATCCAACTTGAAAAGCCTGATTTTTATAAATTTGAGTGCTCGCCAGAAGTTTCGATTGCGAGGGAAGATCAAAGGTATCACCATGCCAATGCAAAACTGGCACACCATTTAAAGAATTTAGAACGTTGTCTTGCTCATTTATAATATCTACCGTACTCCAGCCAATTTCTTTGGTGTGGCCAGCATATACTGCACCGCCCAAGGCTTTAGAAATGAGTTGAGCACCTAGACAGATGCCAAGCGTAGGGCGTTGAAGTTTTAATCTTTCTTTAAGTAAGTCTATTTCTGTTTGTAGGAAAGGGTAATCTTCTGTCTCATAAACACCAATCGGTCCACCCAAAATAATGGTCAGACCTTCGTACTTTAAGGCTACTGAAAGATCATCCACACCTGCATCAAAATATCTGACCCGATAACCCAGTTGATATAGTGTCTCCTCAAAAGAACCTAGATCTTCAAAGGCTAAATGCTGTATTGCATATACTGTTTCAGGAAGCTTTCTCATGATGTTACGTTCTTAAAAGAATGATGAGGAAATTATAGAGCTTTTGGAACTAAGGTTTCGTCCATAAAACAATATAAAACGATTTATTTCGCAATCCCATTTTTTAATAATGTTTTGAGCATAGCTAGACTAGAATTGATAATATCTTTTTTTAAGCGTTCATCTTGAACTCCACGCGCTAATAGTACGGAGCCCACCATTTGACAGAGTATTGCCCAAGCGAAATCAGGTTCTGGAGCATGCTGCGCAAATAGTTTGTAACCACGCTGAAGTTCTTTTTCAAAACATTGTTTAATGTCAGCATCAGCGCGTGAAACTTCAGCAGCAAGTGAGGGTAAAACACAGCCTTTTTCTGGGTGTTGAACGTGTAATAGAGAAAGATATCGGTTCATTTCAAAATCTAACCAAGATTCTGGATCTTGATGAGGATTCATTTCCCACTGTTGAATACTTGCTCCGATTTCAGATTCGATTAAGGCTTTAAATAAGTCGTTTTTTGAAGAAAAGTGAGAATAGAAAGCACCGCTGGTCATATTTGCAGCGTGCATAAAACCATCAACTCCAGTATTGTTAAAACCTTGTTTTTTTGCGAGTTCACCACTGGTTTTTAAAATTTCGCGACGTTTTTCTTCTTTGTATCCTGCTTTATATCTCATATTGAATATTCAATAACCATTGACTGTGCCTCAAAACTATAACATAGTGATCGTTATTTAATGGAGCGATGATGAACGATCAGCAGTCAGAAATTAATCATTCAGAAGAAAAATCAACACATAACAAGATCGCACTGATCATTGGTGCAGGAGATGCCACAGGCAGTGAGATCGCAAAACGCTTTGCACGAGGTGGGTATACTGCTTGTATGACTCGACGCAATGCAGACAAGCTTGAACCTGTCATCCGTGAGATTGAAGCACACGGTGGTAAAGCTTATGGATTTGCTTCAGATGCAAGAAAAGAAGATCAAGTAATTCAACTGATTGACACAATTGAACGTGACATCGGTCAGATTGAAGTATTGGTTTTTAATATTGGAGCAAATGTGCCGTGTAGCATTCTAGAAGAAACAGCACGTAAATATTTTAAAATCTGGGAAATGGCTTGTTTTAGCGCTTTTTTAAATGGTCGTGAAGTCGCTAAACGTATGGTCGCAAGGCAGCGCGGCACTATCATTTTTACTGGTGCAACAGCAAGTATTCGTGGTTCATCATATTTCAGCGCTTTTGCTGGCGCTAAACATGCGTTAAGAGCCTTAGCCCAAAGTATGGCGAAAGAGTTAGGACCTCATTATATTCATGTTGCGCATGTCATTATTGATGGGGCGATTGATACTGATTTTATTAAAGATACTTTCCCTCATTTGTATGAAAAAAAACAGCATGACGGTATTTTGAATCCTCAACATATAGCTGATAACTACTGGCATATTGCTCATCAACCACGAGATGCTTGGACACATGAATTGGATTTGCGTCCATGGTCTGAACAGTGGTAATCATATTTAATAAGGATAAGACATGACTACACAACAACAAAAAGTTGAATTTTATTTCGATCTTGGCAGTCCATTTAGTTATTTGGCTTTTTATAAGCTACAAGAAATCACCAAAAAATATAATGCAGTGATTGATTACACACCAATTTTATTGGGTGGAGTTTTTAAATCGACTGGTAACAAGAGTCCAATTGAGGTGCCAGCTAAAGGGATCTATTCAATGCAAGACTTAAATCGTTGGTCAGATTATTATCAGATTCCGATGCAAATGAATCCATATTTTCCAATGAATACATTGACTTTAATGCGTATATTAACGGGAGTCAAAATCTATCATGATGAATATTTTGAAGTGATTTTGACCAAGCTTTTTGATGCGATGTTTAGAAAGCCCTTGAGTTTAGCCGATCCAGAAGTTCTGATAAATTTATTTCAAGGTGATGCAATCGACGGTCAGCAACTTTTGGATTTAAGCCAAGATCAGGTAGTAAAACAAAAATTGATTGATGAAACAAACAATGCCGTACAAAGAGGAGTATTCGGAGCACCTACATTTTTTGTACGGGAAAATATGTATTGGGGACAAGATCGCTTGCATTTTGTAGAGCGCGAATTACAAAAATAAGTGAAAAAGAAATTAAATTGAGACTCAGCTAAATTTATTAAAAATATTGATGTGATATAACGAATAAGAGAGTACTAAATTAACAGCTTGAGGGAGTCACGATGACCCATAATGTTTTAGCTTACGCAGCGCTTGATTCTAAAAGTCCATTGGTTCCATATACGTTTCAGCAACGTCAAGCTCGCCCCGATGATGTCATTATTGATATTGAATACTGCGGTGTATGTCATTCTGACTTACATCAAGCGCGTAATGATTGGGGTTTTAGTCGTTACCCAATTGTACCTGGTCATGAAGTAATTGGTCGTGTAAAAAGCATCGGAACATCTGTAACGAAGTTTAAGGTCGGAGATCTGGTCGGAATCGGGTGTATGGTAGATTCATGTCGTACTTGTTCAGCTTGTCACCAAGGTTTGGAGCAATATTGTGAAGCTGGCAATACACAAACGTATGGTAGTTTAGATCGTCATGATCAAACACCTACTTATGGTGGCTACGCACAAACGATCATTGCGAGCCAAGATTTTGTATTGAAAGTACCTGAAAATTTAGATACTCAATCCATTGCACCCATCTTATGTGCAGGGATCACGACATGGTCGCCGTTAAAACATTGGAATGTCGGTAAAGGCTCTAAAGTGGCTGTTGTTGGACTCGGTGGTTTAGGTCATATGGCGATTAAACTTGCTCATGCGCTTGATGCAGAAGTGACTTTATTTACACGATCAGCAAATAAAGAACAGGATGCACGTGATTTAGGTGCAGATCATGTCGTGTTATCAACAGATCCAACACAAATGAAATCAGTGAAAAATCAGTTTGATTTAATTATTGATACTGTGCCTTATGATCATGATCTAAAGCCTTATATTCCGACACTTGCATTGAGTGGGACACTGGTATTGGTAGGCTATCTCGGTGAATTTAGCAGTAATTCAGTGCCCATGATTATGGGAAGAAAATCAATCGCTGGATCGGTGATTGGTGGGATTCAAGAAACTCAAGAACTACTTGATTTTTGTGGTCAGCACAATATCGTGTCGGATGTAGAAGTCATTGATATGCAAAATATTAATGAGGCATTTGAGCGAATGCTTCAAAGTGATGTGAAATATCGTTTTGTGATTGATATGAAAAGTCTACATGCCAGCTAATCCATTAAGCTCCTGTAGCAGAAAAGAAGCGGCAATCTGCCGCTTCTTTAGCTTTTGTTTTAGAAGAAACCCATTGGTTTAGTAGAGTAACTTACCAATAAATTTTTAGTTTGTTGGTAATGATCCAGCATCATTTTATGATTTTCACGACCAATCCCTGATTTTTTATAACCGCCAAAAGCAGCATGAGCAGGGTAGATATGGTAGCAATTTGTCCAGACTCGACCTGATTGAATTGCACGTCCTGCACGATATGAAGTATGCGCTGATCGAGACCAAACACCAGCACCTAATCCATAAATGGTGTCATTGGCAATTTTGATAGCATCGTCGAAATCTTTAAATGTTGTCACAGCCAAAACTGGTCCAAAAATTTCTTCTTGGAATGTTTTCATGCTGTTATTGCCTTTGAAAATCGTCGGCTCAATATAAAAACCTTGTCCAATTTCTTCACGTGCTTGACCACCTGTAAGAATTTGAGCACCTTCTTCACGACCTGTCGCAATACAACCTAAAATTTTATCTTGTTGCTCTTGCGAGGCTTGAGCACCAATCATGGTTTCTGTATCAAGTGGATGTCCTGTTTTAATTCGCTTCACGCGTTCTACAGCCATCTCTAAGAATTTATCTGCAATACTTTCCTGGACTAAAGCGCGTGATGGACAAGTACAGATTTCTCCCTGATTCAGCGCAAACATGGCAAAACCTTCAAGTGCTTTATCTAGATATTCATCATCCTTATCCATGATGTCTTCGAAGAAAATATTTGGAGATTTGCCCCCAAGTTCTAATGTCACTGGAATAATATTTTCAGTGGCATATTGCATAATTAATTGACCGACCGCAGTTGAGCCGGTAAATGCAATTTTTGAAATACGTGGATTTGTGGCAAGAGGGCGTCCTACTTCAACACCATAACCATTGACGATATTCAGCACACCTGGTGGTAAAATATCTTGTATCAGTTCAACTAAAACTAGAATACTGACAGGAGTTTGCTCAGCTGGTTTTAAGACAATACAGTTCCCCGCTGCTAATGCAGGCGCAAGTTTCCACGCCGCCATTAAAATCGGAAAGTTCCAAGGAATAATCTGCCCAACGACACCCAACGGCTCATGAAAATGGTAAGCGATAGTATCTTCATCAATTTCTGAAATACCACCTTCTTGTGCGCGGATACAGCCAGCAAAATAGCGGAAATGGTCAATACACAGTGGAATATCTGCAGCTAAAGTTTCACGGATAGGTTTACCATTGTCCCATGTTTCTGCCACAGCAAGTAATTCTAGATTTTCTTCTAAGCGATCTGCTATTTTTAATAAAATGTTAGAGCGAGTTGTTGCAGACGTTTTGTTCCATTCAGTTTTAGCGGCATGAGCTGCGTCCAAAGCGAGTTCAATATCCTCTACTGAAGAACGGGGAACTCGAGTAAAGACTTTCCCATCTACGGGAGAAAGATTATCAAAATACTCACCTTTTACTGGAGGAACCCATTTCCCACCAATGAAATTTTCGTATTGTGCTTTAAATTGAACTTTAGAATCTGGTTGATTGGGATCAGCGTAGCGCATAGTGTCCATCCTTTGGTTGTGCTGTAAAGTTATGGAAAATATCTTCGTCTTTGGTATTAGATATCTTCTATTATTGATGAGTTAACATAACCACTATAAGGTTGGAAAAAGGTTGGAATGATGAAGGTTTACAACTGATCAACAAATACTATAACTATAATAAGTACAACACATGCATATTGGGAAATGTTGAGATAATAAGGAATGAACTCAATGCAGACTCTAATCAAGCAAAGACAACAAATAGAAACACTTAGAGAGAAAATCAGTCTTTCAACTGTACAGGCGAAACAACTTGGTCAGCATATTTTAAAGTCTTGGCAAAGATCGAAGTTGGCAGAAATTCCGAAAGAGCGAATGGTAGCGCCGTTGATCACAACGAGTACTGTTGAAAGTAACAGCCTAAATCAAGCATTGAAAATATGTGAACAAGAGTTAAAACATGTTGCACAACAATCATCTATGGTACTTGCGGTAGGCGATATCAACAGCACCATTATTTGGACGGAAGCTAGTCAACAAATGCGTAAGGCTGCAGAACGTGTTCACTTTATTGAAGGCGGTCAATGGCGGGAGGAAGTGGTTGGAACCAATGCCTTAGCATTAACCTTGAAAACTGAAAAATCAAGTTGTGTGTTTTCAAATGAACACTATATGGAGTCTATTCATGATTGGGTGTGCTATGCAGCACCAATTGTTGATCCATTTTCGAAGCAACTCATTGGTGTATTAGATTTATCAACGACATGGGATCATCACAATAGTTTTGGACTACTCGCAGCAGAACGTTGTGCATCTTTAATACAATCAGCATTACTGAATTATCAACGCCAACATTTATTCATTCGTACCTTTGGAATTCCTCAAGTCATATTTAACGGACGTACCTTGGTGGTTACCCCTAGACAGATTGAAATTTTGACAATATTGGCATTATGTCCTCAAGGGCTTAGCTTAGATTCGCTTCATCAAGCTTTGTATGGGGAGCGAAAGGTAAGCATGGGAACTTTAAAAGCTGAAATGTCCCAGCTTCGAGATTTATTGGGTGGAATGTTAGGCTCAAGACCCTATAAATTACTGGCGCATATTGAGGCTGATTTCCTCCAAATCGAAAATGCTTTAGACGTTGGATTTATTGATAAAGCTTTACAGCAGGTCAATGGTGTAATGCTCGCAAAAACTGAAAGCCCATTCTTATGTTCTTGGCGAAATTGTCTAGATTCGCGTCTAAGCGAAGCAATTTTTAACTATTCTGATGTTGAAGTGCTTTTAAAATACATTGCACGAAATCCTGATGCAGTTGATGCAATGGAGCGTTTAATGGAGTTATCACCGCAAGATCATTCAACGCAACAACTTTTACAGCACTATCATAATTGAGCCGAATTAAAGTAAAACACAACGACCTAAAGCATATTCTTCGTATTGTTAACGTATTTTATTCTCATTTTTTTATACCTACAAAATTTTAAAGCCGCTGTTCCTGATGTAATGTACTACCGAATTCGATTGTGAACCAAAGAATAAAAAAAAGAGAATCTGAAGTGTATCCAGATTCTCTTTTAGATCTAGCAACTCAAAAATTTACATTGCAGCTTTAAAAATGTTGATGACTTGTTGGAGATCTGCTTTACGTGGGTTAGTGAGCATGCAGGCATCTTTTTGTGCATTTTGAGCCATCACTTCTAAATCTTCCTCTTTAACCGAAAGCTCTTTTAATCCTGTTGGAATGCCAATGGATTGAGAGAGGATTTTGATCGCATCAATTGCTGCATATGCAGCTTCATTAATGGTTAATCCTTCAATATTTACACCCATTAATTCAGCTATTTTGGCATAACGATCAGGGCAGGCAATTAAGTTGAACTCACAGACATGAGGGAGCAAAATCGCGTTACATACACCATGCGGAAGATTATAAAAACCGCCTAATTGGTGAGCCATGGCATGTACATAACCTAAAGAGGCGTTATTAAATGCCATGCCTGCCAAATATTGTGCATAACTCATTGCATCACGTGCTTCAATATTCTCACCATTAGCAACCGCAGGACTCAGCCATTGACTGATCATACTGATGGCTTTTTCAGCACAGGCATCTGTAATTGGATTCGCTGCTGTTGAAACATAGGCTTCGACGGCATGAGTAAGCGCATCCATACCTGTTGCAGCTGTCAACGCTGCAGGTTTTGCGATCATTAGTTTAGGATCATCTATGGCAATGAGTGGAGTGCAACGCCAATCGACGATTGCCATTTTTACATGAGTTTCTGTATTGGTAATAATACAGAAACGCGTCATTTCCGAAGCAGTTCCTGCAGTTGTGTTGATTGCAATAAGAGGTGTCATCGGAACGGTACTTTTATCGATTCCTTCATAGTCGCGAATGTGCCCACCACCTGCAGTCACTAAACCAATACCTTTAGCACAATCGTGTGAAGAGCCACCACCTAAAGAAATAATAAAATCACAAGCATTATTATTGTAGGCTTCCACACCATCATGGACATTAATATCAGTCGGATTAGGCTCAGCACCAGCAAATATGTAGCTCTCCACTTGCGCTTCTTTTAAATAGCCAGCGATGATATCTGCGACACCAAATTTGTATAAACCTGCATCAGTCACAATCAGTGCTTTTTTAGCCCCTAAATTTTGAGCTTTGCTTCCAACTTCTTTAGCACTACCTGGTCCGAAAAGTGAAACACAAGGGATATAAAAACCGTTTGTTTGGTCTGCAATATTTTTAAAAGCCATGGTGAGATTCCTTTTACCATTTATTGTTGTGTTCGGTGATATTTACCGTGTTTGCAGTATTGGACACTCTTGCGATGATGTGTACCTACCAAATACCAACCCAATTTCTCCATGGCTCAAAACAAGAAACAGCAAGCAAGAAATAATATTTCAAATGGGTGAAAAGGAGATTGGTAGCAAAGGTCTGTGAAGAGATGGGGAGGTTGAAGAATAGAAATATTGTATGACCAAGAGAAAGTCCATTCAGCTTGATCAATACACATTAACAATCAAGACCAGTAAAATGAGGTCTTAGATGAACAGAATTTAGAGATTTTTTGAAGCAAGCCAAGCGAAGAGTTGGTCATATACTTGTTGACGAACCAGTTTTTTTGAAAGAACCAAATCATGCAGACCATCGTTAATTGTCATTACAGTGACCTGACCTTGTAATGCTTTTGCATATTTTTCGATAGTTTTTACATCTAAAATCACATCAGAGGTCTGAGCATCAATGTTATATTTCTTGGGATTGGTCGTGCGACTTGAGTGCATAACAAGAAGCGGAACTGAAATTTTAGGACCAGATTGGATTTTCTGTTGTGCTTTCACAACAGCACCGATAAAACTCAAATACACTTTGGTGTAGGTTTTAGGTTTAAGCTTGAGATCAAAACTCCATTCGCCATTTAAATTTTCGTGCAAACTCTTCACGTAAAATTTATTTAATTCACTTGGTAATTGCATCAACGGAAATTGCTGAGCTAATTTTGCAATCATTGGAAGCGCATATTTTTTTTTCAAGACATTCATATTGAAATCATAAAAGGGGCTGTTGGCCCAGATTGCTTTAATCAATGGATGATCAGGGTGTCGAATTGAAAAATAAGTGGCAGTTAAACCGCCTGTAGAATGACCGCATAATAATACCGATTCATTTCCCTCACTTTGAATTGTATTCAATGCGGCATGAATATCTTCATCATATTCGGTTAGGGCTTTCACAAAATAAGGTTTTTGATGCGGAAGTAGTGATCTACCATATTTTCTAAGGTCAATGGCGTAAAAATGAAAACCTTGGGCATTAAATTTTTTCGCCATTTCTTGTTGGAAGAAATAATCAATAAAGCCATGGATATACAGCACAGCTTTAGTTGATGGAATATCTGATGGACGACGTACTAATGTTGCAATAACCTCACCATCATAATCAGGCGAAAATTTGAAAATATGTTGCTCAAATTTTTCACCTAAAATGTCGGGTTGGTAGTGTAGCGTTGTCTCAGCACTATTTTTTTCGATCATCTATTGATTCATTCCCTGATTCAAAACTGTTTAGGTTGATTATAAATATTCTTTTAAAAGTTGTTCTGTCTCGTCAAACAATCGCTGAGCTAAACTACGATTTTTCGCATGTGCAGATTGAAAAGCTGGTGTTTGCAAACTTTTGTATTGACCTGTTTTCTTAGACCATTCAGGTGATAACGCAATTTGATGATAAGATTTGCTGGTTTGTTGGGTGAGATTAAGAACAATTTTAAAGCGCGATATTGATAGTTAGGAAGCTCGCGATAAATTTCGGAATCCACACCACCTGGATGAATTGCATTACTGGTGATAGATGTGCCTCTGAGCTTTTCAGCTAAGGCATGACTAAATAGTAAATTTGCTAATTTACTATTTCCATAGCTGAGTACACCGTTATACTTTTTAACAGAATGAAATTTAAATTGATGTGTGTCAATTTTACCCAGAACATGCATCATGGATGCAAGATGAATGATACGGCCTGAAGGCGCGTTTTGAAGTAAAGGTAACAATTGTATTGTCCACACAAAATGTCCTAGATAATTGACACCTATTTGTTTTTCAAAACCATTAGCCGTTTCTTCTAATTTAGGCGTCATCAGACCTGCATTGTTGACCAAGATATCAATCTGTGAATATTTTTCTTTTAAAGTTTGTGCTGCAGATTTGACTTGATTTAAATCATTTAAATCTAATTCTACAATATCAATTTGACCATGACCTTTGGTGCTGATTTCTGCTTTAGCTTTCTGAGCTTTATCCAAATTACGACAAGCAAGCACGACGTGATGACCATCTTCAACAAATTTTTTTGCTGTCGCTAATCCAATTCCTGTATTTGCACCTGTAATCACCACTGTTTTCATTATTGTCTCTAAAGTTCTTAGTATGAGATTGTTTTAATACAGTCAGAGCAGTGAGTCAAACCTACTTTCAAGAAATTTTCATATAATTGCTGCATGATACGAACTGCTAATGTGACTCATACAAAAGTTACAGAATCTGAATAGCACAACTCATTTTAAGATAGAATAATGTGGTATATCGTTGTTATTTTTAAAAATCTTCCAGTCTTTCATATTTAGGCAAACTGTATGCTGGCGTGTCCTCCGCAAAATCCAAAGCAACGTCATCAATATACTGCACAGGCATTAATTGATCATTGCGATACACTCAAAGCCGTATTTCAGGATCAGTGGTTATATCTATGGACGATTACGCCTGAAAATTTATTCGTAATTGATCAGGAAAATAATAGCTTAGTGATCGCAGATGGACTGCTCACAGTTGAGTGTATCGATGATTATAAAATTCAATTTTATACATCTCGCGCAAATATCGAGATTCAAAAAATTGCGGATTTCATGTTCAATGATTTTAGTTTCATCTTTAATCATAAGGCTTCACATCATTCTTTATATTTAAAAACGAAAGTGCAGTTGTTTCGTCAAATGCTGGTTGAAGAAGTCTTTAAATGGGTCGATGGAGAAAATCGTGTTGAACAGTGCCTCTATAATTTGACTGATCAGCAAGCGATGCAGTTAGATCGAATCATGATGCAAAGTGAGTATTATGATGAACCTCATTTGCTGAATTTCAGCCGATTTGGTGCTGAAATACCTTTGGAAGTTGAACTGAATTTTAAACATCTGTGTTTGGTCAATTCAGTCATGGGAGATAATTTTCTTGCAGTGCAAAAATTGATCCCAGTTTACGATCGGTTAAGCACTTCAGCAGAATTAATGTTGTCAAAACGGTTATATCGTATGGCACAAATTTCTTTCGAAGAACAATTTAGCTTATCTCAATTGGTAGACTTAGAGCCTGATTTCAATTTACTCAAACAGCATAACGAGCAAACACCGCATTTATTAGGTTTTACACGTTGGATCAAACGAGGGTATTGGCAGTATCAAGATATTTTCAATAAACAAAATTTTGTAAATAAAGATGTGCAGTATTGGGTAGAAGATATAGCGCAACAGTCACAACTGTTTATACACAAAAGAGCAGTAAATTGGTTATTTAAACAAGATTATCTTGTCATCGACTGGGTAAGTGAAAATTTAAAAGATCCCAATATTCGATTGGCCGTCACCGCTTTAAGTTTTGTGGATTGCTCTAAAGTACATCCGCATGTAATACAACTCTCGATTCAATATTTTGAACAGGTTATCGGTCGTTTATTTATTTCTGAGTGTTTACGTATTTCACAGCAACAAGCATGGTTTGAACTATCTGCTGAGCATCATTCATATGCATTGAATGAGGCACAAAATGCTCAAGATTTTAAAAAATCACAGCCACTCACGGCTTCTATTTTATATCTTAAGGAATGGTTGGACTTGTTATGGTCATTGGATCAGCAAGGATTGAGTTCAGTGAAATATGTCTTTAAACGTATTTCTCAAGTGATGCAGTCTTATATGTTGTTTTTAAATGACTTAGTTAAAGATCTGCCTGATGAAATCATCAAATTTATTGAGCCTTCAACACAACATCAAACACATTTTCATTTTTTAATGCAGCAGTATCATATCAATCTAGATGAGTTTAGGCAGCGCTTTAAGCATCCAAATTCTCAATATAACCGCAGCAATAGTATTTTTGACTCTTATATCGCAGATTATCTCATTGATTTTTTTCAACAAGATCGAACCATTGCGAAAAACATGATTTGGCCCGCATGGTATCAGCAAGCAATACGTTGGCATCAACATTTACATTATGTGGATACATTGACGACTTTGAAATTGCGACATGCTGAGAGTCATTGGAAACGAGTATCACCGCAAGCAGTTATGTATACAGAGAATTGGAAATTTGTGGAGTTGAATGAGTTAGAGCAAATTATTCAAGAATCTGTAAATTATAAACATTGTTTGGCTTTATCTTATACCCAAAGAATTATTGATGGTGAATATGTGGCGTTCCATATGTCAAATTTGCATGATCCCTCACAGCATTTGACACTCGGTTGTTTTTTTAAATTCGATCAGCTTCATTTTGACCAACTGCGTTTGCCCAATAATGAAGTTGCTGATCTAAAGGTTGTGAGGGAAGCCAAAGAGTTTGTACATCAAGTCAATGAAATGTTGATTTGGAATTTTGGAGATCCTGAACAAATCAACAACTGATGCGCCTTAAATTGACGTATTCACGCGTTACCATGATCATAAGACTGATTTTTGGCTTAACTTTTTGATGAAATGTCGTTAGGCTATGAGCGTTTAAATTAGGTTAAGCACATATGAAACAAGAAACTGCACTGAAGTTAATGAAAGCAGGAGAAAATGTCTTTTTGACAGGTTCTGCGGGTGCAGGAAAAACGTATACGCTTAATCAATATATTAATTATCTTAAGGCACGAAAAGTTTCAGTCGCCATTACCGCATCTACAGGCATTGCAGCCACACACATGAATGGGATGACCATTCATACGTGGGCGGGGATCGGGATCAAAGATTTTTTATCAGATGATGATCTAAAACGCATGAAAGAGCGTAAATATCTCAAAGAGCATTTAGAAAATGCGCAGGTATTGATCATTGATGAAATTTCGATGCTACATGCGAAGCAGCTTAATTTAGTTAATCAAGTGCTCAAGTTTTTTAAAGAGTCTGATGAAGCATTTGGTGGCATACAGGTGATTGCCGCTGGAGATTTCTTCCAGTTACCACCAGTCGGACGCAATGACGAAAAAAATCGAGATAAATTCTGTTTTATGTCCCAGGCTTGGGTAGAAGCGAAATTTCGTGTTTGTTATTTAACTGAACAACATCGACAAGATGACTCAGCCTTGAATGATATTTTGAATGCAATTCGTGCACAAAATATTCAAGCCGAGCATATTCAAGCTTTACAACAAACGCGTGAGCAAGATATTGGTGAAACATTTACACGTTTGTATACCCATAATATGGATGTTGATGCCATTAATTACCGTCATTTAAATGAGATTGATGGGGATGGTCATCAATTTTGTGCACAAATGGATGGTAATGAAAAATTAATCGAGACATTAAAATCTTCCGTACGTGCACCAGAAGAATTGACCTTAAAGAAACATGCCAAAGTCATGTTTGTAAAAAACAATTTTGATGTGGGTTATATCAATGGCAGCCTTGGTGAAATCATTGGCTTTGAAGAAGTAGATGATCACGGGGTATTACCTAAAGTTAAATTAACAGACGGCACTGTTCTGGTGGTCGAACCTGAAACCTGGTCTGTTGATAATGATGCAGGAAAGACAATCGCGAGTTTTTCTCAAGTTCCTTTGCGGTTAGCTTGGGCGATTACTATTCATAAGTCTCAAGGGATGACTTTATCGGCGGCAGAAATCAATTTGGCGAATACCTTTGAAAAGGGTCAGGGCTATGTCGCCTTATCTCGTTTGAAATCTATTGATGGTCTGAGGTTGCTAGGCTTCAATGAGCAAGCATTAGAATTAGACAGTTTAGCAATTAAAGCCGACCGAAGATTTCAAGAACTCTCTGATGAAGCAGAAGCGCATTTTGGTGATGCTGATTTAGAAGCGCAACATAAGGCATTTATTCGGCACTGTGGTGGCACACTCAATGAGCTTGAGATTAGTCGTAATGAGAAAAAAATTGCCAAAAATGCAGGCAAAGCCAATTATGCCACCGCGACTCTCGATGAAACTCGCGAGCTCTTTGAAAATGGTTATGAAATTCAGGATATTGCGGTTGAGCGTGGTTTAACGCCAGCAACCATTATTAACCACTTAGGCAAACTTCATCGTGAGCAGGGCTTAGATATCTCGGTTGCTCATCCTGGGGATGAAGTCGTTGAACAAGTACGTAAAATCTATAAAAAATTACTTAAAAGACAGAGTCCTGAACATTTCGGTGAAGATGGTGCAATCAAGTTGCGTCCGATCGTGGAAAATACCAATCCGCGTATGGGCTATGACCAAGTGAGATTAGCCTTATTATTCATTGAATAATGAGTTACGCGTTTGAAATTGATTTTTTAACACACAAGCAAAGGGAATTAAGATGCCACAGATGATCGTTGAGTATTCGGATAATATTCAAAATTTAGATGCGAAAGCGTTGCTTTTAGGCTTAAACCACGCTTTATTTGATACAGGTCTAGTGGGGCATCCTTCTGATATCAAATCACGTATTCGTGCTAATAGTGATTTCCTGATTGGTTTTGGCGAAGAGCCTCAAGCCTATATTCATGTTCGTTTAGGGATCATGACGGGGCGTAATGAAGAGCAAAAGAATCTTATTTCAGATCGCTTAAATGAGTATCTTCATAGCTTTAATGGTTATCATGCTCAAGGCTTAACGGTTCAATTGATCATTGAGTTGGCGGAAATGCCAAAAGAGCATTATCGTAAAGGTAGAGTTCAGAAGTAAGACAAAAAAGGCTGAAGTGATCTTCAGCCTTTTGTTATGCAGCAAAAGTAAGTATTTCGATATCTGCACTATTTTGAATTTTTTCAGCCGAATAGCTATAGAGTTCATCGATGAAAGCGACATTAAAACTTCCGACAGTTTGAGCCTGCGTATAAGCAAGTTTACCTGCGATGGCAAAGTGTACATGAGCAGCAATACAGGCAATGGTTGGGTTTGTCACACCAGCATAAGCTGCAATTAATGCACCTAAGGCGCATCCTGTAGCGGTAACTTTTGGCTGTAAATACGAACCTCCATTAATTTTAACCATACATCTATATGACTTAGAAAGAATAAAATCAGATTCGCCCGAAATTGCGATACATTCAGAGAAATCTAATAAAGTTTTTGCCTGTTCTACTACGGCAGCGCTATCGAGGGTACTGTCTACACCCTTAGATTGATTTTGTTGTCCAGCTAAGCTCCCAATTTCTGAAGCATTACCTCGGATAATGGTGGGTTTAAACCGCAATAAATCATTTGTAATTTCAGTACGCCATGGCAAAACAGCACTATAGCCAACAGGATCTAATACCCAAGGTATATTTTTTTTGTGAGCAGTTTCTGTGGCAATTTTCATTGCGGCAACTTGTTCTGTATGAGGTGTCCCTAAATTGATACTTAAAGCTTGACTAATACCCACGAAACTTTCAGCTTCAAAAGGATTATCAATCATGGCAGGTGAAGCACCAGCAGCTAACAGTACATTTGCGACATAGTTGGCAGCAACCTGATTGGTCATACAATGCACTAAAGGTTGAGTGGTTTTTAACAGATGCCATGCTTCAATGACCTGTTTAAGAATCTCTTGGGTTTGAACCTCAATATCTTTTGGAGCATTTGCTATCAAGTTTTCTGGATGATTCATAGTCGTTCGCTAGCGTGTAAAATAGTGGTCTTGGTGATTACAATTACGACAAATTAAACTGACATAGTCATCTGCGTCATAATCCACAGTAAGTTCATTCGAGCCACAATTCATACAACGTTTTTGTGAGTAGAAATTTAAACGTGGCTCGATTTTACTCCACGATCGCCAAACAGGTTGAAAAAAGATTGATTCATCATAGCCTAGAAAATGAAAAAATAAGATTTCGCTCATTTTACTTAAAGGTAAGTTAGGTAGCCTTGGCAGTGTTGAGGTTTCCCATTTTTCAGCTAAAGAACGTTCACGATATTGCTGTAAGGTCTTTTTTAAAAGGTTGGTATTGATAAAATTTTCATTACGGGCTTGGAGTGCTTTCTGATGGTGCAAATACTCAAGCGCAGTTTGAACTAAATAATAGATTTGACCCACAGCAAGAGAGTCTAATAATCTAAAACAAAAGGTTTGAAAACTCTGATTTCCAGCAATTTGAACGCCCCAAGTACGACAGTAGTATTGCGCAAATTGAATAATTTCTTGGTACAACAGAGTATAGAGTGCACTTTTGACTTCATCACTATTTTTAAATGGTACACCTTGGCTCAGATTTTCATAAAAGAGCTGACGTAACGCTTGGGTAATACTAAACAAGCTCGGCTCAGAATAGCCGTCAAGACGGACATTAATATAGTATTGACTGAGTTCACTCGAAAAGTCACGTGGGACAAGAATATTGTCTTTCAAAAGTTGTTTCATCAAATGATTTTGAAATAAATAACTTGGGGTAATGGTGTGATATTTAATATTTTCCCAATCGATGAATTCTTGATGTTGGGTATGCTCATGAACTTGTTGATCTAATATTGAGAGTAAAAACAACTTGTGCATAAAGCTCAGTTGATGCAAATCGAGTTCTTGTATGTCTTTATTCTTCGATGCAATTTTACGTTGTTCTTGAATGCGAGTTTCCTGCATCATTTTCTTTCGTTTTGCTGTGCAACGCTCACAATGACAGTTGCGGTTTTCATCTTGAAAGACTTGATGATGGCAGTGAGAGCATTGATGGAATAGGATTTCTTTATCAAATTCTTCTGCTTCAATAAAGTACATACTGGCCTGACAAAGTGGACAGAAACTACTTTCATCAGCATTTTTTTGGAGAATTTGCAACATGGCAGCACTTTAATTTCAAGATGAAAGAATTATACACACGATTGTTCAACATCGCTTGATTGAGTCAGTATTGAAAACAAATCTGACTGGTGTTGCGATCAATAAAATAAGCAGGTGAATGCCTGCTTATGTGAAATATATGAATAGATCGAACCGGAAAATTATTTCCTCAAGTGTTAGATCGACCTAGATGTAGGATTTAATAGGTTAAAGGGCAAGGGAGCTCTGAATCGGAAAAATGTTGCATTTTAGCTTGGATAAGTACCTGAGATTTCTTTTGAGATAATCTCTTGATTCCGAGTGCATCATAGTTTTTCAATACAGCTGTGACTTCTGATGTTTCAATAGGCATTCCCTCGCTGGTTAAAAATGCTGCAATCACGCGATGATCAATTTTAGCAGCATCCATCATCTGCATGGTTTTGATGTTTTCTACTCTGACTATATGGTCCCTGATGAGCATGATTCACCTCATTTATGATTTATAAGTTTTTTGATGATTACCGCTCTTAAACTGAAGCAATAATTATGCTTGAAAATTAAGAAGTGAATTTTTGTTACATTTCTATCGTACTTAGACAAGATATTTGAAACGGGTAATAAAGAAGCAAACTGTTGTTACTACAAATAAATTAAATTGAAAAAAAATGAATAGACCCATATTAAATAGAGCGTCAAACACAGACAATTCGTCAATTTTGACCTATGATCAATTGACTTCACATAAAAGCATAATCGCTGTAAAGAACAGCTTATAGGACGAGTTATGAATATCGCGGCAAATCCAGTGATCGAAGCAGATCAAACGATTTTTTTGAAAGATTATCAGAAGCCAGCATTTGTCGTGGATTCGATTGAATTAAATATCCAAGTCTATGACGATCATACGATGGTGACAGGCACACTAAAAATGCAACGTCAGACTGAAGGTGATTTGGTTTTGCTTGGTCGTGATCTTGAGTTGAAGTCAATTACACTGAATGGTCAAGAGTTAAATTCTTCGCAATATTATCTAGATGATGAACAATTGGTGATTAAAGCTGTACCTGATGATGCATGCATCGTTACAGTCGTTAAAATTCATCCTGAATCAAACACACAACTTGAAGGTTTATACCAAGCAGCATCTGATCTGTTTGTTACACAGAACGAACCAGAAGGCTTTCGTAAAATTACGTTCTATCCAGACCGTCCAGATGTGCTGTCTGTTTTCACAACACGTGTCGAAGCGGATAAGAAATTTCCAGTCCTACTGGCGAATGGTAATTTAATTGAAGCGGGTGAAGTGGGCGAAGGACGTCATTATACCATTTGGCAAGATCCAACCAAGAAACCAGCCTATCTCTTTGCATGTGTCATTGGAGACTTAGCGGTATTAAAAGATCGTTACGTCACGTCTGAAGGTCGTGACGTAGCTCTAGAAATTTATGCTGAAGAAAAAGATATTCCGAAGTGCCATATTGCCATGGAAGCACTTAAACATTCTATGCGTTGGGATGAAGAACACTATGGATTACCTTATGATTTAGACAATTATATGATTGTCGCGACCAGTGCATTCAATATGGGTGCAATGGAAAACAAAGGGCTTAATATTTTTAACACATCATGTGTTTTAGCTGATGAAGAATACACGACTGATGCTGCGATTATGCGTGTTCAATCTGTTATCGCTCATGAATATTTCCATAACTGGACGGGTAATCGTATTACTTGCCGAGACTGGTTCCAACTTTGTCTGAAAGAAGGTTTAACCGTTTTCCGTGATCAATCTTTTTCTGAGGATTTGCAGTCTGCTGCTGTTCAACGAATTGATGATGTAGCAGTGCTTAAAGCGCACCAATTCCCTGAGGATTCAGGACCATTGTCTCATCCTCCACGTCCAGATCATTTCGTAGAAATTAATAACTTCTATACAGCGACTGTGTATGAAAAAGGTGCAGAAATTAACCGCATGATGGCGACTTTATTAGGTAAAGAAAAATTCCGTAAAGGAACGGATGAGTATTTCCGTCGCCATGATGGTCAAGCTGTGACTGTGGAAGATTGGGTTGCTGCATTATCAGCAGGTTCTGGTGTGGATTTATCAGGATTTTTAACTTGGTATAACCAACCGGGTACACCTAAGCTTGAAGCCAAAGGTGAGTATGATGCTGAGCAGAAAACTTATCGTTTAAACTTTAAGCAAAGTTTAAAACCACATCCAAAATATCCAAACTTAAAAGCGGTTCCAATTCCTGTCGCTTTGGCTTTGTTTGATGAACACACTGGTGAGCAACTTCAACTTGAATGCTCAGCTTTAGTTGAAGATCAAGTCAAAGATGGTGTTTACTTATTCACGACTGATGAAGCAACGATCGAGTTTAAAAACGTGGCGAAGGTGCCTGTAATTTCACTATTACGAAATTTCTCTGCACCCGTGAATTTAGAGTTTAATTATACTGATGAACAGCTTGCGTTCTTATTACAGTACGAAACCAATGGCTTTAATCAGTGGCAAGCGACGCAAACATTGCTTGAGCGCATCTTATTAAATGACCAACCTGCTGACATATATATTGAAGCGATGTTAAAAACGCTACCTAGAGTAATTCAGCAAGATCCGCTGTTAGCTTCACGTTTATTTGATGTTCCGAGTGAAGGTTATTTGGGTAGTCGTATTGACCACGATTATCAACCGACAGCGATCTATGAAAAGCGTAATGCTCTATTAGATACTTTGTCTCGCCGTTTAGGTGATTTTGCTAAAGAGACTTATTTATCATTAGATCCAGCAATACAGTCAGATTTTTCCCAAGCTATGGGTACACGTGCTTTAAAGAACATCATGCTTTCATTTATTGCGCGTCAAGGAGATGAGGCTGCATTTGATTTAGCTGAGCAACAGTATCGTCAAACACGTAATATGTCTGAACGTTTAGGTGCTTTAAAAGTGTTGGTGTGGAATGATGCACCGCAAGCTGTTGAGATTTTAGAAGATTTCTATACGCGTTTTAAAGATGAGGCTCTATCAATGGATCAGTGGTTTATGATCCAAGCAGCTCATCCGAAAGCGACAGCAGAAACGATTCAAAAACTGACATCACATGCTGATTACGATCTTAAAGTACCTAATCGAATCCGTGCTGTAACTGGTGGTTTAAATTCAAACCCTGTCAATACTTGGAGTTTTGGGGTAGATCATATTATTCAGTTGGCTCAATATTTGGATGAAAAGAATCCGATTGTAGGCTCACGTTTGTTACAACTTTTATCACGTTGGTACACGTTAGCCCATCCTCAACAAGCCGAAGTCAAAGCGAAACTCGAAGCATTGAAACCTATCGTGAAATCTAAAAATGTATCTGAAACTTTAAATAGTATGCTTGCTGTTTAAATCACAAATAAAAAACCAGTGCAATGCACTGGTTTTTTTGACTCAACAGAATCAAGCTTGCATGGTCATAAGACTCGCATTACCACCTGCAGCTGCGGTATTAATACTAATTGCACGTTCAATAAAGAAGCGTTCTAAAGGAATGTCATAATTACCAGGCTCTAGATGTGTTATTCCGATGATCGGACCTTGTCGCTGAGCCACTTTATCTTGCAATTTTAACAGTTGATTTTTGGTGCCATGATGTAGAATTGCATCAAAACTACCTGTCTCAATATCAGCAATAATGGCGATACGTTGAGCGACCTCTTTAGGCATAGACTGTAAGTATTTTAAAACAAACGTATTCTCACCTAGAACAGTTGGCTGAGAGCCAACCGCGAGAATGGCATGAAGTTGATGAATCTGATCTATTTCTTGATCTGCCAAGCTTAAAACACGATGTCTCGGTAACACAACATATTGATTACTTTCACCTGTTGGTCCTTGTAATTCATAGCTATGTCCGACACAACTTGGTTGCAACGCCTTCATTTGATAATGCGGAAATGACTTATTGACCCAATCTTTATATTGATTCAATAAATTTTGATGTTCAGTCAATTCAACGCCTTGGCTCGTTGCATAAGGTTGTGCAATTTTTTTATGTGTACATTCATGCATTAATCGATAAATGTACATCGGTCCACCAGCTTTTGGACCTGTACCAGATAAACCTTCTCCACCGAAGGGTTGTACACCCACAACAGCACCTACAATGTTGCGGTTAATATAGAGATTTCCAACTTCTGCTTTTGAAATTACGGTTTGTATGGTTTCATCGATCCGTGTGTGTAAGCCCATAGTCAAACCATAGCCTTTGGCATTGATTTGATCAATAAGTAGATCAAGTTCGCCATATTTATAAGTAATGACATGCAGTACTGGACCAAAAACTTCACGTTCAAGATCATCTAAATGTGGTAACTCAATCAAAGTCGGCTTAACAAATGTGCCTTGCTTGAGATGAGAGTCATCTTCATCCCACATGAGTTGTTGAACGGGATAACCCAAAGATTTCATTTTATTGATATGTTGATCAATGGTTTGTTTTGCTTCGCGATCAATAACAGGACCGATATCAGTTTTTAATAAACTTGGAATACCGACACGCAATTGCTTCATCGCACCTTTAAGCATTTTGATCACGGTATGCGCATTATCTTCTTGAACACATAAAATTCGCAGTGCTGAACAACGTTGACCTGCACTATCAAATGCTGAGCTGACAACATCTAATACCACCTGTTCAGTCAGGGCAGAAGAATCTACGATCATGGCATTTTGACCGCCAGTCTCTGCAATGAGAGGTATTGATTGACCAAATTGATTCAGTCGTTTTGAAACGGTTTTCTGCAAAATTTTCGCAACCTCAGTTGACCCTGTAAACATAATACCTTGAATACGATGATCACTACTGAGTTGTGCACCCACTGTTTCACCACGTCCGGGCAAGAGCTGTAAGACAGATTGTGGTACGCCAGATTCCCAAAGGATCTGAACTGCAATTGAGGCAATTAAAGGGGTCTGCTCCGCTGGTTTGGCGATTACAGTATTCCCAGTCACAAGTGCCGCCGCGATTTGACCTGTAAAAATTGCCAATGGGAAGTTCCAAGGACTAATACACAATACTGTACCTAAGGGTTGAATAACGGCTTTGTTATCTAGATCTTTCACTTGTGCTGCGTAGTAGCGTAAGAAATCTACTGCTTCGCGTACTTCAGCAATCGCATTGGCAAATGTTTTACCGCTTTCACGACTGAGCAGAACCATTAGCTCTTCAAGTCGAGACTCCATCACATTGGATGCTGTAATTAAATATTCTGCACGTTGATCTTTTTCTAAATTTTGCCAACCCTGCTGTGCTTCAGTCGCATTAACTAACGCCATTTCCACTTGCATGGCATGAGTTTCCGTCACTTCACCGACAATATCTTGATGGTTTGCAGGATTGAGAATTGCCATTGACTCTGTATCGTGTACGTATTCATCTAATCTCAGACCCATTGGGGTGGCTTTAATTTGAACTTTAGACCATTGTTGATAAGTATGATTCAAATGTTCAAGGTCTTGGTCATTTGCAAGATCAATTCCAAGAGAGTTAGGGCGATGATCAGCATATAAATGTTTCGGATATGGAATAGCAGGGTGCTTTAATCCAACTTTGCCTTCGATTCGACTTGTGACATCAATGGTTTGATGTGGATTTTCAATCAAGTCATCAATTTTGAGTGTTTTATCAGCAATACGATTTACAAAAGACGTGTTTGCACCATTTTCAAGCAATCGTCTAACCAAATAAGCCAAAAGGGTTTCGTGATTTCCGACAGGTGCATAAATTCGGCAAGGTATGCCAAGTTTATCATCTGCTTTAGAACCGACGACTTGTTCATAAAGTGGTTCGCCCATGCCATGTAAACATTGGAATTCGTATTGTCCCTTATAATATTGTTCAGGATTTGCTAAATGATAAATAGTGGCTAAGGTTTGTGCATTATGTGTCGCGAATTGCGGATAAATAAAGTCTGGTTTGGCTAAAAGTTTGCGAGCACATGCAATATAAGATAAATCTGTGTGCACTTTTCGAGTAAAGACAGGATAATCGGTCATGCCTTCAACTTGTGCTTTCTTAATTTCACTGTCCCAATAGGCGCCTTTGACTAAACGAATCATTAAACGTTTTTGACTACGCTTAGCTAAATCAATGATGTAATCGACCACGTAAAAACATCTTTTTTGATAAGCTTGAATCACAAATCCAATGCCTTTCCAGCCATTCAATTTTGGTTCGAAACATAAGCGTTCAAGAAGTTCCAATGAAATTTCCAGCCGATCAGTTTCTTCAGCATCGATATTTAGACCAATATCATATTGTTTCGCTAGAACCGCTAGATTAAAGACTTTGTGATAAAGCTCATCGTGTACACGGTCAATTTGCGAGCGTTGATAACGTGAATGAAGTGCTGAAAGTTTGATTGAGATACCGGGGCCTTCGTAAACATCTTTGTCAGACGATGCCTTACCAATCGCATGAATCGCATTTGTATAATCTTGATAATAGCGCTCCGCATCATGATCTGTAAGTGCTGCTTCACCTAACATATCATATGAGTAACGGAAGCCTTGTTCTTCTAATCGTTCGGCATTATTTAACGCCTCATCAATGGTTTCACCTGTAACAAACTGTTCACCCATCATACGCATAGCAACATCAACGGCTTTGCGAATAATGCCACGGCCACTTCGTGCCAAGATGCCTGTGAGTAGACCAGATAAACTATTTGCTTTAGGTGTTTCCATTAATTTACCGGTCAACATTAAGCCCCATGCTGCCGCGTTTACAAACATTAGGCTGCTTTGACCTAAATGATCTTTCCAATTGCCTTGGTTGATTTTGTCTTTGATCAATAAGTCACGTGTTGCTTTATCAGGGATACGTAACAGCGCTTCAGCTAAACACATGAGCGCAATACCTTCTTGTGAAGATAATGAAAATTCTTGTAATAAACCCTGTACAATGCCTGCTTTGCCCGCTGACCCTTTACGTTCACGTAATGAATGCGCTAAATTGAAGGCTAATTGATAAATTTTGTCTGAAATTTCTTGATCAATCTTGGTCTGTTCGAGAAGTGTTTCGACACATTCAGATTCATCACGGCGCCATGCACGATTTATTTCTAATTCTAGATCTGATTTATCTTTAAATTCAGTAATGTCTTGAATGTCTATTGGGCGAGAAAGGGGTGAGCTAAGTTGTTCCATGAGATATACGCCAGCGTCCTGTGACAATGAAATAGATTTATCTTTAAGGTTTATTTAATTTATAATTACAGAAAATATGGTGCATAACTCACTATAATTAGAGTTAAATTTAGAGAATAATTCGCATGCAGACTCAAATGATGACGTTGGATCGTACAGATTTAAAAATTTTAGATATCTTGCAAAAAGATGGGCGTCTATCAAATATAAAACTTGCTGAAATGGTCAATCTTTCTCCCACAGCAGCGCTTGCTCGAGTACAAAAACTAACCAAAGATGGATATATTACAGGTTATGAAGCCAAGTTAAATCCAGATCTGCTGAATCGAAGTTTTGTGGTATTTGTCGAAATTTTATTAGATAAAACAACTCCAAATGTATTAGAAGAATTTTCTGATGCAGTGAGAAGTTACCCTGAAATTGTTGAATGTCACATGATCAGCGGTGGGTTTGATTTTGTAGTTAAAATTCGTTGCGCCAACATGGAAGAGTTTCGTAAGATCTCTGGACAGGTTTTATGGCAACTGCCTGGCATCAAAGAAACCCGTAGCTATCCAGTGATGGAAGTTATTAAGGAATCTTCGCAAGTGCAACTTAAGCAAACATTTAAAAAGTAAATGTATAAGAAAGGGGCTATAAGCCCCTTAATTTTTTATTTCTCATTACCTTCCATTTTTGATTTCTTGCATTTCAATTTCATATTTCTGTTGAGCTTCATCAAAACGGTCAGTCACATCTTGCGCTGGCGGGCGGCCTAATAAACTCACCACCATAATACTCACCCAAGATAAAATAAAGCCAGGAATGATTTCATAGACGCCAGTATCAGCCATGGTGTTTTTCCATACAATGACGGTAACAGCACCAACAATCATACCTGCCAATGCACCATTGATGGTCATTCGCTTCCAGAAGAGAGAAAGGATAATCAGTGGTCCAAATGCTGCACCAAAGCCAGCCCACGCATAAGCAACTAAACCGAGTACCTTGCTGTTCGGATTCATTGCAAGGAAGATTGCCATAATCGCAACGATTAATACCATCAAACGACCTACCCAAACCAGCTCGGTTTGTGAGGCAGATTTACGAATAAATGCTTTGTATAAGTCTTCTGTAAGCGTGGTAGAGCATACCAATAGTTGGCAGCTTAGGGTACTCATCACTGCAGCAAGAATCGCGGCAAGAATCACTCCTGCAACCCATGGATTAAATAAGATTTTAGTTAATTCCATGAAGACTGTTTCAGGATTTGCATTGACTGCAGCACCGAGTTGAGGAAACGTATCAAAGTAAGCGATTCCGAAATAACCGACAGCGACTGCACCACCAAGACATAGAATCATCCATGTCATTCCAATTCGACGTGCTGCTGGAATAGACTTCACGGAATCTGCTGCCATAAAGCGCACAAGAATATGTGGTTGACCAAAGTAGCCAAGTCCCCATGCCATTGAAGATAAAATTGCTACAGTGCTGAGATCTGAAAGTAAATTATTCGCTAATGGGCGTGCGGATTCCACAATGACACTAACTTGCTGAGCATTTTCACCAATGGCTAAATAGGTCATTACTGGAGCAAGTAAAAGCGCAAAGATCATCAAGCCTGCTTGGAATGTATCTGTCCAACTGATGGCTAAGAAACCGCCAATACAGACATAACTAATCGTTGCCACTGCTCCAATCCATAGGGCTGTGTTGTAATCCCAACCAAATAGGCTTTCAAATAAACGTGCACCTGCGACCATGCCAGAGGCACAATAAATTGCAAAGAAAATCAAAATTACAAAAGCTGAGATGATACGAAGAACTTTTTTCCGATCACCAAAGCGGCTGGTGAAATAGTCGGGGAGAGTCAATGCGTTATGTTGTATTTCGGTATGAACACGTAGACGACCCGCGACCAACAGCCAGTTCAACCAAGCACCGATAATTAAACCAATGGCAATCCAAGCTTCGGATAAACCTGAGAGATAAATTGCACCAGGTAGGCCCATGAGTAACCAGCCACTCATATCTGATGCACCTGCGGATAATGCAGTGACGACACTGCCTAAACTCCGACCACCTAAAATATAATCATCAAAATTATTCGTGGCTTTGTAGGCATAAAGCCCAATGCCAAGCATCGCCACAATATAAAAAATAAATGTGATTAGCGTAGGATTTAATTGGCTCATTGCTATGCCATCCTTTGTCTGTCCTAAATGACCATCTTTCCGAGATGAATTTTTAATCGAATTATTCGAGGAGCTGATTCAAGCACGTTTTGAAAATTACGCTCTGTTACATTTGAGTGAGATTTATAGTTGTTTAGTGAAACTGAATGTAATTTTGGTTACAAAGACTATTTTTTCAAAAAAAGTTTACTTTGAGGTTTAAAACAATTCTATAAATGATTATTTTTAACATAAAGTTACATTTGTCACTTAAACAGCGAAGTTGTAATTTTTTATTGCATAAAGAAGTATTAAATCAATAGTGAAAATAAGCATGAAGCCTATTATCGATATTGCACGATAATGGTGCATTATTGTTGAGTAATAAAAGTGTCTACGGTTCAATTTGATAAAACAAGAATAGAGCATGATCTGCTCGGTGAAAAAGCGGTTCCTTTCGATCGTTACTATGGGATTCATACCCTGCGTGCGATGGAGAATTTTCAGATTTCGCATCAACAAATAGGTGAAAACATACATTTTATTCGTGCATTGGCACAGGTAAAAAAAGCATCAGCACAGACAAATTTAAAATTTTCCAAATTGAGTCAAGATGTCAGCCAAGCGATTCAATGGGCTTGTGATCAACTGATTGAGCAGCCTGAAAGTTGGAAATCATCATTTCCAATTGATATTTATCAGGGTGGGGCTGGAACTTCTATTAATATGAATAGTAATGAAGTGGTGGCTAACCTTGCACTCGAGCATCTCGGCTTGCCTAAAGGTCAATATGATGTAATTCATCCAAACGACCATGTGAATAAATCGCAATCGACCAATGATGTTTATCCAACTGCATTGAGACTAGCAACATATTACAGTTTAGAAGATTTATTGTCTCAAGTTCGCTCATTAATCGCTGCTATTGAGATCAAAGCATCTGAATTTCAACACGTAATTAAAATGGGGCGAACTCAACTCCAAGATGCTGTACCCATGACACTCGGACAAGAGTTTCGTGCATTTGCGACGCTATTAAAAGAAGACTATCGCCTCATCCAAAAGATGCGTCATTTACTGCTAGAAATAAATTTGGGTGCGACTGCGATTGGAACGGGTGTGAACACACCTCATGGATATGCACTAGAAGTGGTTCAAACGCTTTCTCAAATTACTGGATTGAAATTACAAGGTGCTGAAGACTATGTTGAAGCCACCAGTGATTGTGGCGTATTTATTATTCTATCAAGTACTTTAAAGCGTTTAGCCGTCAAGCTCTCAAAAATTTGTAATGACCTGCGCTTATTAAGTTCAGGGCCTCGTACGGGATTAGCTGAAATTAGATTACCTGAATTACAAGCTGGCTCATCCATTATGCCTGCGAAAATCAATCCAGTTATTCCTGAAGTAGTGAATCAAATTGCTTTTAAAGTCATTGGTAATGATTTGACAGTGACCATGGCAGCTGAAGCGGGGCAATTACAATTAAATGTCATGGAACCTGTAATTGCACTGACCATGAATGAATCAACCAATTTATTAATTCAAGCAATGCAAACACTGGAAAACAAGTGTATTCAAGGTATTACTGCAAATGAACAGTCTTGTTACGATGCAGTGATGCGAAGTGTTGGTATCGTCACATTATTAGATCCGATCTTAGGTCATGCCAAATGTGATGAAATTGGGAAGGTTTGTCTTGCAGAAAATAAAACCATTCAGCAAGTTGTCATTGAGCAGAATCTTTTGACGCAAGAGCAGTTAAATCAAATTTTCTCTTTTGAAAATTTAGTGTCTGAGATCGCTGGTCATGTTGTCGATGATATGAACATGGACAAAGTAAGCTAATAGAGTAGGTAGAATCTGAAAGTCAATTGAATATGAATTGATGGCATATTTCATTCAATGAGGTATGCCATTTTCATTGAAACTTTTAAGTATAATTTCTTAATTGAATGTTTATAATAATTAAAATTTTGAGCCATCAATACAAACATTATAATTTAGAGAAAATGAATGAAAAGAATAGTAATAAGCACGCTGCTGTGTTCGATGATGCTGGCATCCTGTTCAAAAAAATAGAGGAACACTCTGCTGAAGCAGTTCAAGAAAACACTGCTGATACGCAAGTTGATATGCAAGAAGCGGCTGAACCAAATACTTTGCCCGTCCAGGAGTAAAAACCTGAGGTCATATTAAATCAAGAGGTTAATTCGGTTGATCTTACTCGTCGTATGGTTCGAGAGGCGCAAGTTAACTTTACCGTTAAAGATGTGGTGAAAAGCAGTTTAGAGATTGAAAAAATAACCCTTCAAGCAGGCGGATTTATTGAAAGAAAAGATATTGATTTCAATGTGGTTGATCTTAAACGTCAGAATATTTCAGAAGGTAAAGTAAAAGTATTTGAAAAAGTTGAACCTATATCTTTTATGGTGCTACGTGTACCGAGTGAGCGTGCCCCACATGTTGTTAATCAACTTTTACCTTTAATGTTTTTTCTGAATCAGCAACGCTATAGTGCACAACGTTTTGAATTGAAGCTTCTTCAAGAAAAAATGAATCAAGCACAGACTATTTCAAGTCAAGCACGACCAGCTCATTTGAATGAAATCACACGGCTCACTCAACTCGAAGTTCAAGACCGTGTTAAATTCAGTACGATCAGTTTACAACTGAATCAACCAACACTGGTCCGAGAAAGGGTTGATATTGATGCAGTGGCGCGATTAAATGGTGATCACTTTATTCAGCGTGCTTGGAATAGCATCAAATATGGCTGGCAATTTGTGCTCGATCTTTTGGTGTTTTTATTAATGATTTGGCCTTTTTATTTGATTGTCTTAATTGGCTTCTTGTTATATCGATGGTTAAAACCTTATTTTGATAAACTCAAATAAGCCCATGCCTCAATTTGGCTGAACTGAAGAAAGAAGTTTAGCCAAATCTTGCATTCCTTCGGTTGCTGATTTTGAGATACATGTATAGTGTTGTGGCACACGGCCGAGATCGGCTTTAGGGTCGATATAATACGCATCACAGCTTGGTGAAATACTGTGTACTAAGCTTGCAACAGGATAAACAGCTAAGCTTGTTCCAATCACAACAAAGATTTCAGCTTGCTGGCAAATCACTTCTGCTTCTTCAAAAGCGGGAACGGATTCACCAAACCATACGACATGTGGACGAAGCGGATATCCAGCGTCACAGAAGTCAAGAGAAATATCCAGTTCAGTACCTTCAATTGTGTAAAATTTGTCTGTGAATTGAGCATCTGGCCCTGAGGTTTTGGCCAGTCTTATATTTCCATGAAGATGTAGTACTTTTTTGCTTCCAGCGCGTTCATGTAAGTCATCAATATTCTGCGTGATCACATGTACATCATAATGTTGTTTAAGTGCTGCAATCGCAAGATGTGCTGCATTAGGTTCAGATGCTAAAATTTTTTTTCGCCGTTCATTGTAAAAGCGCTGTACTAAAACAGGATTGTTACGCCAAGCTTCGGGCGTTGCGACATCCTCTATGCGATGGTTTTCCCAAAGTCCATCGCTATCTCGAAATGTATTGATACCACTTTCAGCACTCATACCAGCACCCGAAAAAATCACAAGCTTTGTTTTAGACTGATTCATCCAATCTCCATCCTATTGATTTTATGCCCACGTATGACGTCTGGATCAACTTAATATTCAAATATTCATTAGAGCTTATATAGTTTGATTCAGAAATTTAGAAATTTCTTGTGCGAATTTAATGGGTTCATTGATCAAAGGCGTATGCCCTGAGCGCTCAAACAGTACGATACGATGATTTTTAACCGATTCAGCAATGAGCTTTTGCCCTTGCGCTGGATAGAGTGCGGATTTAGCGCCGATAAAAAAAGTTGCTGGACATTCTAACTTTGAGATCGCAGCTCTGTAATCTTCTTTATGGTTTAGATAGTTGTCAATGTACCAACGCATATAGTCGAGACGTTGCATAGGGAGGATTAACTTTTGAATTTTCGGTTGATTGAGTGTTGTTTTAAAAATTTTAGCGCTCAATTGATGATTATCTTGTAAAGATAAAAATTTAACCCAAAGCTCGACTAATTCGCGGCTTAAGTGAGTAGGTAATTCACTCAGGTTTTGATAATTTTCATGTTGATGTAAAAAAGAAGAAAGTTCGATGAGTAGCTTTTTGAACTCTGGATAGCGATCGCCCAATAGCCCGAAACTCCAAGTTTCATCAGAAGGTATTTTAGGGGTTTGATCAATATGCAAGTATGCTTGGATTTGATCAGCAAATTGACCATATTGCATACCATGCATGGCAGTAGTTGCCCCCATAGAATAAGCAATCACTCTATATTGTTGTCTAGGGCGTTGACTGATCAATGCCTGAATATCGTTCCAGTGACTTGAAATAGCATCAGTATCTGGAATTTTACAATGCTTAGACCCACCAAAACCCCGCCAGTCAGGAATAATGAATTTATATTTCTTTAAATTAAATGCAAAAAAAGGAATCCATTGCCAACTTTGCATTCCTAAACCAGATAGCACCAAAACAGGTTCACCTTGACCAATTTCACGAACATATAATTTTTCGTCATCTTGCATGGTATAAAATGGCATAGATATATCCTTTATTTTGTATTCATTATTTTCAATTGTGGAATTACACGTTCTAACCAACTGATCCAACCTTGCTCTAATTCAATGCCTAATTGAAGAATCATTTTGTGAATATAGAGTGTACGGTCATCATTATCTTTATTAGCAAAATCTTTATCATAAATCGCTTGATATATTTTTAACTTATTTTTATGAATCTCTAAATGAGATTCCAATTCTTTCAACACATTATTACCACCTAGTTGTGCTTCAGCTCTTAAACGCACCATCAATTCTTCTCTGAGTTGGGCAGGCTCACTATGCTGTACCATCCAATTGGCAAGTTCAGTTCGACCTAGAGCATCAACTTTATATTTTTTCTTTCTCGAGTTGGGATCACCTTCATCAATAGTCGAAATCCAACCTTTTTTTTGCATAGCATTGAGTTCACGATAGATTTGTTGATGAGTTGCATTCCAAAAGAATCCCATAGAACGGTCAAAGCGACGCGCAAGTTCAATACCTGTACTTGGTTTTTCAATGAGACTGGTCAACAAAACATGTGCTAAAGACATAAATCATATATCGTAAAATCTTGAATCAACTTTATTATGCAACATGTTGCATAAAAAGCAAAATTAGAATATATATTTATGCAACAAGTTGCATGAAGCACACAATAATAGCAAGCAAACGCGAGCCATGAGGTCAGAATGTCAAATTATCCAAACTTACTTGCACCACTAGATTTAGGTTTTACCACTTTAAAAAATCGTGTATTGATGGGTTCAATGCACGTAGGTTTAGAAGAGGTTGAAGGTGGCTATGAACGTATGGCCGCATTTTATGCTGAGCGTGCTCAAGGACAGGTCGGTCTTATCGTGACGGGGGGAATTTCACCCAACGATGCTGGTGTGACTTTTGCTGGAGGGTCAAAATTAGACTCGATTGCTGAAGCTGAGAAACATAAAATCATTACGCAAGCGGTACATGATGCTGGTGGTAAGATTGCAATGCAGATTTTGCATACTGGTCGATATTCATATCAGCCTGAAAATGTTGCACCATCAGCAATTCAGGCACCAATTAATCCAGTTAAACCTCATGCTTTAAGCTCGGCTGAAGTTCATCAAACCATTGATGATTTTGCCAACTGTGCAAAGCTGGCTCAATATGCAGGTTATGATGGTGTTGAGATTATGGGGTCTGAAGGTTACCTCATCAATGAGTTTATCGCAGCACGTACCAATCACCGTGATGACGAATGGGGTGGGAGTTATGAAAACCGCATTCGTTTGCCGATTGAAATTGTAAAACGTACCCGTGCAGAGGTGGGTGAAAACTTTATTATCATTTATAGACTTTCGATGCTCGACTTGGTTGAGGGCGGTTCAACGCTTGAGGAGGTCATCCATCTTGCAAAAGAAATTGAGAAAGCCGGCGCGACTATCATTAATACAGGTATTGGTTGGCATGAAGCGCGTATACCCACGATTGCAACGAAAGTACCTCGAGCAGCATTTACATGGGTGACAGAAAAGCTAAAAGGTGAAGTTAATATTCCATTGATTACCTCAAATCGTATCAATACCCCTGAAATGGCTGAACACGTGTTAGCTTCAGGTCATGCAGATATGATTTCTATGGCTCGCCCAATGCTTGCAGATGCAGAATTTGTACTAAAAGCTGAACAGGGTAGAAGTGACGAAATCAACACGTGTATTGGCTGTAACCAAGCGTGTTTGGATCATATTTTTTCACTCAGAATTGCGTCATGCTTGGTTAATCCACGTGCATGCCATGAAACTGAACTCATTTTTAAAGAAACCCATACGCCTAAAAAAATTGCTGTCATTGGTGCAGGTCCTGCAGGATTGAGTTTTGCTACTTATGCAGCTGACCGTGGTCATCAGGTCACCATTTTTGAAGCAGCCGATCAAATTGGGGGGCAATTTAATATTGCAAAAACGATTCCAGGAAAGGAGGAGTTTTATGAGACATTGCGTTACTTTAAGCGAAAAATTGAGTTGCAGCCTTTAATTCAATTGAAACTTAACCATACTGCAACTTTTGAAGAGCTCAATACAGATCAGTTTGATGAAATTGTAGTCGCTACAGGTGTGACACCTCGACATTTAGATATTGAAGGAATTGATCATCCAAAAGTGTTGTCTTATATCGAAGTTTTAAGAGAGAAAAAACCAGTCGGACAGCGTGTTGCGATTATTGGTGCTGGTGGTATTGGTTTTGATACTGCTGAGTATCTAACCCATGAGGGGGAAAGTGGAAGCTTGAATCCTCAAAAATTTTATGATGAATGGGGAATTGATACATCATATTCTAATGTAGGAGGTTTAAAACCTGCTCAAGTAGAACAGCCATCACGTGAAATCTACTTATTACAACGTAAAGCCACTTCAGTTGGTGCAGGCTTGGGTAAAACGACGGGTTGGGTTCATCGTACTGGATTAAAAAATCGCGAAGTAAAAATGATTCCAGGTGCAACGTATAACAAGATTGATGACCAAGGTTTACATATCACAATCAATGAACAAACTACCGTATTAGACGTGGATCATGTGGTGATTTGTGCAGGTCAAGAATCATATACGGCCATATTTGATCAACTTGAGCAGGCAGGTAAAAAAGTTCATTTAATTGGTGGGGCGAAAGAAGCTGGTGAGCTAGATGCAAAACGTGCGATTCGTCAAGGCGCTGAATTGGCTGCCATGATTTAAGCCATAAAATTTCTCTCTTGTATTACAGATGAAAGTGCAAGAAGAGGATTTGGAGAGGTTACTTAATTAAATGAGACCTCTCCTTGACGCAGTATTCTCCCTTTTCTTCTAAAAGGTTGAACTGATACAACAAAAAGGACATAAAAATGACACTCGAAACCACACAAAAATCCATTCAACGTTGGCACCACATGCTTAAAACGCGTGATTTAAGTCTATTGAATGAGCTTTTGTCTGAAGAAGTCGTATTTAAATCACCCGTCGCATTTAAGCCTTATCCAGGCAAACAAGTTGTTACTTTTATTTTGACCAATGTGGTTGAGATCTTTGAAAATTTTCGTTATCACCGTGAGTTCTATACAGCAGATGGGCTCAGTGTTGTGCTTGAATTTTCCGCAAATGTGGGTGAAAAAACATTAAAAGGCATTGATATGATCCAGTTTAATGAGCAAGGTCAAATTATTGACTTTGAGGTGATGATTCGGCCTAAAAGTGGTTTAGAAGCTTTGGCGTTGCAAATGGGCCAACGTATGGCTCAATTTCTACCAAAATAAATTAGGCATGTTTTTGGCTTATGAATTGGAGTAAGTAAATTCGGAGTCTGTATGAATCTTAATCAGCGTTTCAAGTGGGTGCAGGAATTCACTCAAACCCAATTTGATTATTTTACTGGTGCAGCTATACCTTCAATCTATTTTAATCCGCAAGGTGAGTTAGCGCATGTGATTTCAAACTTGAAACGTTTGCATTATAAATATAGACCAACGCCGTGGCTCTCGAATACGCATGCTCACTTGGTGTATTTTGATAAAATTCGAAAGAAAACCGTAAAATTAGAATATGACTTCATTGAACAGTTAACAATGTCTGATGGGGGAACGACGGGTATTGCTTGGTATGGTATGCATCTGCCTGCGGAAACACCTACTATTTTAGTGCTACATACCATTACTGGAAGCCCAGCCAGTATGAGAGAATTGGTCAGAGACTTACATCAAGTAACTGGTTGGCGTATCGCATTGTGTTTAAGACGAGGGCATGCAGGTCTACCACTTTCAGTTCCTAAAATTAATCTTTTTGGAAACACGCAAGATCTAAGAGAGCAGATTGAACATATTCAACAGCGCTTGCCATATTCTAAATTTTATGCAGTTGGGTCTTCAGCAGGAACTGGATTATTGGTCAGATATTTAGGGGAGGAAGAAAGTTCCACACCAATTCAAGCGGCTTTCGCACTTTGTCCTGGATACAATACGGAAACTGGTTTTTCAAATGTTCATCCTTTTTATAGCCGTTTGATGGCAAAAAAGTTAAATGCACATTTTTTAAAACCATATGAGCAACATTGGCGAAATTTAGAAAGTTTTAAGCAACTGAGTGTTGCTAAAGATTTATTTGATTTTGAAAAAACATATTATCAGTTCGCTGGATTTGAAAATTATGACGCATATTGTAAAGCGACAAATCCCATCTATGTCTTTGAGAAGATTAGAGTGCCGTTGATGATTTTAAATTCGGAAGACGATCCAGTATGCCATATCCGCAATTTAGAGCCTTATAAAGAAGTGATTCAACATATGCCGAACATGGCAGTAGTGACCACAAAAAAAGGAAGCCATTGCTGTTTCTATGAAGGTAATAAAAATCCAGAATCTTGGGCACACAAATTAATTGCAGAATTTTTGTTAGAATTAGAGAAAGCCTGACAATTTTTGTTGTTTATAAATGAATAACAATTTGACTTTCATTCATGTTGACATAAAAAAACCGAGTCATGTCACTCGGTTTTTTAATTTGAAAATTAGTTTTCTAAAGCAGGGGTAGCAGCAGCAATAGCAGCGGCAACAGCATCATCTTCAGATTGAGAACCACCCGTTGATGCACTTGGAGAAGGTGTAGGGCGTTCTACATTTTCAACAGTTGGTGCTGGCGCAGGATTCGTTTGTGCAGGAGCATCACGGTATTCACGACGAATAGTCGCTGACGTATTGTTTGTCTCCTGATGCTCAATTTCAACTTGAGTTGGTGGCTCAGGTTCGATTTCAGGTTCAGAAATCTCTATGTTCTCAATTTGTTCTGCCTGTTCAGTTGTTTCAACAGTTTGTTCCTGTTCTTCTTCCTTAGGCGCTTCTTTTTTTACACATGCAGTAACGAGGAGTGCAGATAAGATTGCACCACCGATTAAAAATTTTTTATTCATAGTTGCTCAAAACAAACTAGCTAGATCGACTGACGTAGTATAACAGCAAATTAACAGATGAAAATCACTGAAAGTGTGCGTGAATCTTTATTGGAAATGATGATAGAATAACCAATTGTTTATTGTTCTTTGAATTGATGCGGATTGACTTTGCTTTATAGGTACAGAGTAAAGTAAAATTGCGCAACATTGCAGGCCGATTTAGGCTCGATTGTACGAGAAACCCAATGACCCATTTTATTTTCGTTACTGGTGGTGTTGTTTCATCACTAGGTAAAGGTATTTCAGCTGCTTCAGTTGCTGCACTTTTAGAAGCCCGTGGATTAAAAGTAACCATGGTGAAAATGGATCCATATATTAATGTCGATCCAGGGACGATGAGCCCGTTCCAACATGGTGAAGTTTTTGTCACAGAGGATGGTGCGGAAACTGACTTAGACTTGGGTTATTACGAACGTTTCTTGCGTCGTGCGAAAATGACCAAGCTTAATAACTTTACATCTGGTCGCGTGTACCAAGACGTTTTAAATAAAGAGCGTCGCGGTGATTACCTTGGTGGAACAGTTCAAGTTATTCCACACATTACAGACAATATTAAAGAACGTGTTCTTCGCGCTGGTGAAGGCTATGACGTTGCTATTGTTGAGATTGGCGGTACAGTAGGTGACATTGAATCTCTCCCATTCATGGAATCTGTTCGTCAGTTAATGGTTGAACTTGGTCACAAACGCACAATGCTGATGCATTTAACGTTGTTGCCATATATCAAGTCAGCTGCAGAGTTGAAAACAAAACCAACTCAGCACTCAGTGAAAGAATTACTCTCAATCGGTATTCAACCAGATATTTTGATCTGTCGTACTGAACACGATGTTGATGCTGATACAAAGCGTAAAATTGCGTTGTTCACGAACGTAGAAGCTCGTGCAGTTGTGGTGTGTAAAGATGCACGCACAATTTACGAAATTCCACGTACGTTCTATGAACAAGACGTTGATGATTTAATTTGCGAGCGTTTTGGTTATAACGATTTACCAGAAGCCGATCTTTCAGATTGGGATAATGTCGTAGAAGCACTATTAAACCCTGAGTACACTGTTCGTGTTGCGATGGTGGGTAAATATGTTGAACTTCCAGATGCTTATAAATCTGTAAACGAAGCACTTTTACATGCAGGTATCCAAAACCGCGTTAAAGTTCAAATTGATTATGTCAATGCCGAAGAACTAGAAAGCCAAGATGTAGCAGAAGTGTTGAAAGATGCTGACGCAATCTTAGTTCCTGGTGGTTTTGGTGAGCGCGGTACTGAAGGTAAGATGCAAGCGATTAAATTCGCACGTGAGAATGGAATTCCATTCCTTGGTATTTGCTTAGGTATGCAACTTGCGGTCATTGAATACGCACGTAATGTTGCTGGTATTGCAGATGCAACCTCAACAGAATTTAACCGTTCAACTAAATCGCCTTTAATTGGTTTAATTACGGAATGGTTAGACGAACGTGGTGAAGTACAGCAACGTTCTGTAGATTCTGACCTTGGTGGAACAATGCGTCTTGGCGCTCAAAAATCAGAATTGGTTGAAGGCACTAAAACTGCAGAAGTGTATGGTTCAGTAGAAATTATTGAACGTCATCGCCATCGTTACGAAATGAATAATCGTTATATTCATGCTTTAGAAGAAAAAGGCATGAAAATTTCTGGTTATTCGCCAATCCAACGTTTAGTTGAAACTGTTGAAATTCCTCAACATCCTTGGTTTATTGCTGTACAATTCCACCCGGAATTTACAAGTTCTCCACGTGATGGTCATCCATTATTTGCTGGTTTTATTGATGCTGCTAAAAAACAGTATCAAAAATCGAAATAATGAATGTCTTAGGACATAACTAGGAAGTTTAAATGTCACAATTAAAAGCACAAGAAATTGTACGTTTAGGCGATATACAAATGGCAAATCATTTGCCATTTGTATTATTCGGCGGAATGAATGTACTTGAATCAAAAGATTTAGCTTTTGAAATTGCAGAAACTTATGTTGATATTTGCAAACGTTTGGATATTCCATATGTTTTCAAAGCAAGCTTTGATAAAGCAAATCGTTCGAGCTTAAATTCTTTCCGCGGACCTGGTCTTGAAAAAGGAATTGAGTGGTTGGCTGACATTAAAAAACATTTTAATGTTCCGATCATTACAGATGTTCATGAACCATATCAAGCAGCACCTGTGGCTGAAGTGGCTGACATCATTCAATTACCTGCTTTCCTTAGCCGTCAAACAGATCTTGTTGAGGCGATGGCAAAAACTCAAGCCATTATCAATATCAAAAAAGCGCAATTCTTAGCACCGCATGAAATGCGTCATATCTTGCATAAGTGTTTGGAAGCAGGGAATGACAAGCTGATTTTATGTGAGCGTGGCTCAGCATTTGGTTACAACAACTTAGTTGTCGATATGCTTGGTTTCGACATCATGAAAGAAATGAATGTGCCTGTCTTCTTTGATGTGACACATGCACTTCAAACCCCGGGTGGTCGTGCAGATTCAGCAGGTGGTCGTCGCGCACAAATTACGACATTAGCGCGTGCGGGTATGGCTACAGGTCTAGCAGGTCTTTTTCTGGAAGGACATCCTGATCCAGAAAAAGCAAAATGTGATGGACCTTGCGCTCTTCGAATGTCTCAACTTGAGCCATTCTTAGCTCAGCTTAAAGAATTGGATACCTTGGTTAAAGGTTTCAAAAAATTAGATACACACTGATGCAGCGTTAGACGCATCGTTTTATTAATCAACTGAGGAATTGTTCATGAGCCAAATCGTTGACATTCGTGCACGTGAAATTTTGGACTCTCGTGGTAACCCAACCATCGAAGCAGACGTTATCTTAGCATCTGGCGTAGTTGGCCGTGCATGTGCACCATCTGGTGCTTCAACTGGTTCTCGTGAAGCTTTAGAACTTCGTGATGGCGATAAAGCACGTTACTTAGGTAAAGGTGTTAAAACAGCTGTGAACAACGTAAACACGTTAATCCGTGACGCGTTAGTGGGTAAATCAGTATTCGAACAAAAAGACATCGATAATACGATGATCGCTTTAGACGGAACTGAAAACAAAGAAAAATTAGGTGCGAACGCAACTTTGGCAGTGTCTTTGGCTGCTGCGCGTGCTGCTGCTGACGAAAAGAAAATTCCTCTTTTCCAATACATCGCAGACCTTCGTAACAACAGCATTTTAACAATGCCTGTTCCAATGATGAACATCTTAAACGGTGGTTCACATGCGGACAACAACGTTGATATCCAAGAGTTCATGATTGAGCCAGTTGGCTTCACTTCATTCTCTGAAGCACTTCGCGCAGGCGCAGAAATCTTCCATTCTTTAAAATCAGTTTTAAAGAAACAAGGTTTAAATACTGCTGTTGGTGATGAAGGTGGTTTCGCGCCGAACTTACGTTCAAACGAAGAAGCAATTACAGTTATTCTTGAAGCAATTGAAAAAACTGGCTACAAAGCGGGTTCTGACATTATGCTTGCGCTTGACTGTGCATCTTCAGAATTCTACAAAGATGGTCAGTACATCCTTGCTGGTGAAGGCAATAAAGCATTCACAAACAACCAATTCTCTGACTACCTTGCAGGTCTTGTAAACCAATATCCAATTATCTCTATTGAAGATGGTTTAGATGAATCTGATTGGGAAGGTTGGTCTTACCTAACTTCGATTCTTGGCGACAAGATTCAATTGGTTGGTGATGATTTGTTTGTTACAAATCCTAAAATCCTTCAACGTGGTATCAACGAAAAAGTTGGTAACTCTATCCTGATTAAGTATAACCAAATCGGTACGTTGACTGAAACTTTAGATGCGATCTATCTTGCTAAAGCAAATGGTTACTCTACAGTGATTTCTCACCGTTCTGGCGAAACTGAAGATTCTACAATTGCGGATCTTGCAGTAGGTACTGGTGCTGGTCAAATCAAAACTGGTTCACTTTGCCGTTCTGACCGTGTAGCGAAATACAACCAATTGCTTCGTATCGAAGAATTGACGAATGCTATTTACCGCGGTAAAGCTGAGTTTAAAGGTTTAAATTAATCGTTTAGATTATTTTGAATTTTAAAAAACCACTCTATAAAGAGTGGTTTTTTATTTAATTTCTAAAGTTTATGTTTAAGCCTCAATTGAGAGAGTTTTGCTTCCAAAGATTGATGACTTTCAATACTTAAATCATTTCTTAATAATTTTGCAAAGTCGAAAACTTTCTGTTCAAGGGTTTTGCTAGAGTCTAAAGGGAAATTGTTAAAGAAATGGTTAGATACAGGAGTTTGATAAGTTATGAGTACTTTTTCTAATTCATAAAGTTCTAATCGTATTGATGATGTTGTAATTAAATTAACTTTATTGATACATCCAATCAATCTAATGTACTTGGACAAATGAGTGTCCCACTCAATATCGGGTTGATGATTGTCTGAATCTTGTTTTTTGTGCTTAAGTAATAATGATGAAACTAAAAATTGTGTATATGTGTCTGTAAGATCGATATATTGATCTCGTTTAGATTCAGCAATTTTATCAATTTTAATTTGTTTTACTGTATTCTTTGCTGTGCTTCTCAGGGAGAAAATTACGACAGCAGCACCAATTAATGCACCTAGAACCCCTAAAATACCTTGAATATAGGCTGAACGAATCGTTATCTCAAATTCATTCATTAATTGAAATCCTTTTTTATGAAGCTCTTAAGCAAATTGTTATGTTATCAAGCTATGAAATAAAAAGTGTAAAAATAATGATTCTAGAATATTCAATAACTTTTGATATTTAACAGTACATATTTTTAAAAGAAATCAATCAATGTGAATTTGTTTAACATTTGCATATTTAACACAGTTACACATACTACCTTTCTTTGTTTTAGGGTATATTAGTGCTCTAATTTCATGATGTTAACTAAGCCTCAAAAATAATGTTAGACGTCTTTAAAACTACTTCAAGTAAAGTGATTTTGCTGGTGGCAATAATTTTAATTGCCATCTTTCAATATCGCTTTTGGCTCGGTGAAGGAGGATATTTCCCTCATCAGGCGCTACTTCAGCAAATGAATCAACAAGCTGAAACAAATGAAGAGTTAAAAGAGCGTAATCGTATTCTGGCTGCTGAAGTGTATGATCTAAAAAATGGTGTTGAGGCGATTGAAGAACATGCACGTTTAGATCTTGGCTTAATTAAGCCTCATGAAACTTTTATTCAAATGAGTACAATCAGTACGAATTATAAGCCGATTTACATCGACCCAAATGCTAACGTAGATTTAAGAACCAATGAGTCTAGACAACCTGAATCTGAACAACCGTAAATTATGGGCTATTATTCCGGCAGCAGGTTCTGGTAGTCGATTTTCCAAATCAGCGTTAAAGCAATATCAAATTATCCAGAATAAAACTGTACTTGAGCATACTGTAGAACGTATTGCTCAATTGCCTATTGCTGGCTATGTATTGGCAATCTCAGAGCATGACCAATTTGCTCAAACACTTCAATTTGCTAAATCGGAAATCCTTCATTTCTGCTTAGGTGGTCAGGAGAGGGTTGATTCTGTACTTAACGGTTTAAAGTATTTAACCAATATTGCAGATGAAAATGATCTGGTGTTTGTGCATGATGCTGCTCGACCTTGTGTCAGCTTGAGCAATTTAGAGTCTTTGATTCGCCATGTTATCGAATCTAAGCATAGCGCAATTTTAGCAACGCCTGTGCGTGATACTTTAAAAAGAGTAGATCCGTCGAGTGCTATTGAAAAAACTGTAGATCGAAGTGCATTGTGGCAAGCACAAACTCCACAATTGTCGACCATTAAATTGTTAAAAACTTCCATTGAACACGCTTTAACTCACAGGATCACAATGACGGATGAAGCGAGTGCGCTTGAATATGCTCATCATCCAGTGGATGTGGTGATTGGACGATCTGATAATATTAAAATTACTTATCCTGAAGATTTAGAACTTGCTCGTCTGATTCTTCAGTCACAGTGTGACTCGAAATAATTTAGTTTTATGTTTGGGACTTTGCTTAAATAGCCAAAACATTGTCTTATAATAACGCTACTTAGAATATGCAATTCAGCCAATGATACCTTCACAACAGTACCGTTTTTTGCGTCATGCCTTGAGAGATGGACGAACAATCAAACATGATTCGTCACGTTGGACTAAATTACATTTAGATCCATGGTTACTTGGTTTTTTGATATTAAACGCAGCTTTTGGACTCATGGTTGTTTATAGTGCAACCAATCATGATTCAAGCATGGTGATTCGTCAGGCGACCAGTTTTGGTATCGGTTTTATTTTGCTGTTTATTTGTGCACAAATTCCTCCAAAAGTTTATCAAATTGTCAGTCCTTATCTGTATGCATTTTCGATTGTGCTTCTGCTTTTGGTATTGCTAATTGGTGATGTACGCTTAGGCGCAAAACGCTGGATTTCTATTCCTGGATTAGGGAGTGTGCAGCCCAGTGAATTTATGAAATTTACGATGCCACTCATGATGGCTTGGTTTTTTAGTCTGCGGACTTTACCACCCAAATTTATGCATATTCTCTTTGCTTTATTTCTGATGATGATTCCTTTTGTTTTAGTCGCATTACAGCCCGACTTAAACATTGGATTAATTATTCCCGGAATTTTTGTCATTTTTTTAAGTGGTATTTCTTGGCGTTTAATTGGGGCTGTCGTTGCTGGGTTTGCAGTAGTTGCACCATTATTATGGAATTTCTTTCTACAGGAATATCAGAAAAAGCGAATTTTAACTTTGTTTGATCCTGAATCAGATCCGCTAGGTGCAGGGTGGAATATCATTCAGTCTAAAATTGCGATTGGTTCTGGTGGACTATTTGGTAAAGGTTTTAATGAAGGAACACAGTCTCATTTAGGTTATCTCCCTGAACATCATACAGACTTTATTATGTCTGCTTATGCAGAGGAATTTGGCTTTTTTGGTGTGTTCGTATTATTTGTTATTTTTGCTGCGATCATTATTCGTTGTTTGATTATTTCCATGAACAGCTTCCATAATTTTGGACGTCTTTATGCGGGTGCGGCAGGATTAACTTTCTTTTTCTTTGTGTTTTTGAACAGTGGAATGGTGAGTGGAATACTTCCAGTAACGGGTGATCCATTGCCACTCATGAGTTATGGTGGTACGGCAGTCATTGCAACGCTTGCAGGTATGGGCATTGTAATGTCTATACATACTCATCGCTAAAACATCTGGGGTTGACAGCAAATTTTCAACTCACATTCTGCTTACTCTCACATCTATTGAAACTTTGAGCTTCAATGATTGCTCTAATCAGTCATTACACTTTTATGCTGAAGAAGATGAAAGTGTATATGGAAGATGATCCAAGCTCTCAGAGAGTAACTTTAAAAAATAAATTGTTTCCTCATTTGTTTTTAATGACTAAATTGTTCTCGATGGTAGAAAAATTTGAGCTAAACAATGATCTTTGTTACGTTTCCCTAGCTAAAAACTCCTGTCTTAGCTGTTGTCTTATACTTGGTGATCCTTGCTTATAAAAATATTTTTTAAAATTGATTCTCGTAGATGTATAAAAAAATTAACTATGGCATATTAATTGCTGAATAAGAATTAAACGAATATTGCAGGAGAGAGGTCTTCTGTAGATCCGCCGAAGGAGCAACGACCCCGGAATCTCTCAGGCAAAAGGACTGTAATTATTCTCAATCATCTGGAGAGAAGTCTAATGATGTTTAGACTCACCGAAGGGGATGGAAAAATTCATATGTCATGAAGATTTCCGAAGCTCTCAGGTACCGTGACAGATGGGGCATTGAAAATATAAAATTTTCAAGGAGCTTTTATGTCACATATTATGGTGATTGGTGCTGGCATTACAGGAATAACCACTGCCTACGAATTATTAGAACTTGGTTATCAAGTCACGATTTTGGATAAAAACTTATATCCAGCAATGGAGACTTCATTTGCGAACGGAGGTCAACTTTCTGCATGTAATGCAGAGGTGTGGAATCAGAAAGCAACGGTACTGAAGGGTATCAAATGGATGACCCAAAAAGATGCACCATTATTACTCAACCCATCTTTTGATTTGCATAAATACGCTTGGCTGATTGAATTTATGGGTAATATCAAACATTACGAAGCCAACACACAAGAAACGGTAAGACTGGCATTATTGGCAAGAAAACGGCTGTTTGAAATTGCACAGAAAGAAAATATTCAATTTGATTTGGAAAAGCGTGGAATTTTGCACTTTTATCATAATCAGCAGGATTATGATGTCGCAATAAGAGTGAATGATTTGTTATGCAAAGGTGGATTAGAGCGTCACGCTGTTACAAATGGAGAAATTCACAGTATTGAACCAAGTTTGAAGGGAGAATATTACGGTGGTTTTTATTGTCCTGACGATGCCACAGGAGATATACACAAATACACCACGCATTTAGCCCAAGTGGTGGCGAATAAAGGTGGGAAATTTTTATACGGTGTAGAAGTTGAAGATTTAAATCTGGATCATTCAACAGAACAAGTTTCAGCTAAATATCGCGCTTGTGATCCTAAAAGTAGAGATATACCCGATGGATTTATTCAAGCTGATGCAATGGTCATTTGTGGTGGAGTTGGAAGCTATCATTTAGCACAACAGGCTGGAGATCGTGTCAATGTTTATCCTGTGAAAGGGTACTCGATTACAGTTCAGTTGAATGATGAACATAGCCAACAACATGCACCATGGGTAAGTTTATTGGATGAAAGTGCAAAAATTGTGACGTCGAGATTAGGTCGAGATCGTTTAAGAATTGCTGGTACTGCAGAATTTAATGGCTATAACCGAGACATCCGTATGGATCGCATACAACCTTTGGTTCATTGGGTGAATCGTAATTTTGATATTTCAACTGAGCATTGTGTCCCTTGGGCTGGATTAAGACCGATGATGCCGAATATGATGCCAGTGGTAAGACAAGGGAAGCATCCGAGAGTCTTTTATAATACCGGTCATGGGCATCTGGGTTGGACGCTGTCAGCTGCAACTGCTGCAATGATCTGTTTAGAAATTTCACAGAAAATAGCGGCTTAATGAAAAGCCACAATAGCGTGAAAACTATTGTGGCAAATACATTTATAGTCGAGTGAAAACTTGATCTGCATTCAAACGAGATTTAGGTAATTTGGCATTAAAATCTTTTTCACTTCGATAACCAAGTGCCAATAGCACTGATGGAATCAGGCCTTTTGCGTCAAGATTTAACTCTTCAGCGATAATTTTTTCATCGAATCCTCCAATTGGAGTGGCATCGATACCTTCTAAACCTGCAGCAAATAAGGTTTGCCCAAGTGCAATAAAAGTTTGATTTTCAGACCAGCGCTGGATATCGCCTTTTTCGTTGCGATAATAATCAACATAGCCTAAGCGCGTATCTTTTTGAGCTTGTTTTGCTTGGTCATCTTTAAAACGACCACTGATTTCATCTTGATTTAATAATCGATCTAGATGAGAGTCTGTAATGTCTTTATGCGTACAAAACAGAATTGTGTGTGAAGATTCAAGGACTTTGGGTGCATTATAAACATACTTACCAACCAGTGCTTTAGCAATGCGCTGTTTGGCTTCATCAGTTTCGATGACAAAGAAATGCCACGGTTGAATATTGATAGATGAAGGTGCGAGCCTTAAAGATTCCAATAATTTTTCAAACTTTTCTTGAGGGATCTTTTTTGAAGAATCGTACGCTTTGGTGGTGTAGCGAGATTGGGAGATGTTTAACAAATCCATATTATCCTCCGATTATTCACAATATATTCATCTAAAAATTTTAAATGACTCTGAACTTAAATATTTTCTATAGTTGATGCTAAATGATATGAAAAATCTGACTTGTCTTTAAATCAATAGGCATATTTTAAATCAGTATATTTTTCTAATGACATTGCAATTTGTTGGTTGATAAATGCGCGCACATCTTCTTCAGTCATAGGTTGACCATTCTTGCTGATATTATGTTCGATCGGTGCTTGGTCTGCGGCCTTAATTTTGTAGACAAGGTGGGTGATCAATTCGTAATCGTTATTATGGTTTACGATGTTAGTCACATATTGATATGAATGCTCAAAGTTGAGATCTTGATGGGAAAATATAAATTGTTCAAAGATTGTCAATGCGGCGCCATCAGCAAGATTTTTGAGTTCATCAATAATTGTGGCATCTAGGCGTACATCATAACGTTCAGAGATTGCTTTACCATCGATTAATAATGACACTTTATCATCTTCATGGTGTTGAACAGTAATATTGCTGAAATTAGACATGACAAACTCACGAATTGAATTGAGTCGTTATTATCATATGCAAAAAAACTTAAAGCAAAACATACTGATTAATATTCAAACATTGAGTGAAATTTCAATTTAAAGGTTGATGAGATCATTATGAAAATAGAGGAACTAATAAGACCATGTTTTCAGTGTCAGATCATTGATTGACTGCTTAGAGAATTTCGATTGATTAATTTCCAAAATTTGAGCTTGATCCAAACGCCAGTCGCCTAAAACAATTCTTCTTTTATCTTGAGAGATATGGATTTGAGGGCGATGCGTATGACCATGAATTAGTAAATCAACTTCTTTCAATGCATCGTGGACAGCATCTTGATTTACATCCATGACATCATAAGATTTAAATTCTTTTGATTCGTGGCTTTTTTTTCTAAATCCATTTGCAAGTTGAGTACGAAAAGAAAGTGGGGTATTCCGCAGTATCCAAATGATGAGTGGATTTCTGATTATTTTTTTAAAACGTTGATAGGCGACATCGTCTGTACATAGTGAATCACCATGTTCTATACGAATTTGGACGTCATTTATTTTTAAGTTAGAGACTTCGGACAATAAGATGCCACCAAATTTATTTAAAAAAATTTGATTCAGCGCAAAATCACGATTGCCGACAGAAAATAAAACTTGATTTCCCTGAGCAGTAAATCTTTTTAAGCGTTCAACGATTTCATCGAGCCAAGGAGCTGTATAGTCATCACCAATCCATGCATTAAACCAATCACCTAAAATATAGAGTTGGGTTTGCTGGTCTTGATAATGATCTAATATATCTAAAAACCCTCGAACGAGTCGAGGGTGTTCAGGTGACAGGTGTAAATCTGAAATAAACAGATAGGTCACTTAATATTCCTTATTTGCCTACATCCCCATCAACTTTAGATGGGGAAACAATCCCTTGAACATGATATTAGTTTTAAAGCAGTGCTTGAAAACTTAATAAGTTAAGGGGTAGGTTTTTTATTCAGAGATAATTTTAGCAGATTCGATCACAACGTTTTCTAGTGGAACGTCAGCGTGGTAGCCACGGTTACCAGTGCGAACGCCTTTGATTTCATTAACAACGTCCATACCCTCTACAACTTTACCAAATACTGCATAACCCCAGCCTTGAGCTGTTTTACCCGTATGGTTAAGGAAAGCATTATTTTTCACGTTAATGAAGAATTGTGCAGATGCTGAGTGAGGAGCTTGAGTACGTGCCATGGCAATCGTACCTTCGTCATTGCTTAAACCGTTGTCAGCTTCATTTTCAATAGAATCGCGAGTTGCTTTTTCTTTGAAGTTTTCATCCATGCCACCGCCTTGGATCATGAAACCGTCAATTACACGGTGGAAAATTACGCCATCATAAAAACCATCACGAACGTACTCTAAAAAGTTAGCAACAGTTTTAGGTGCTTTTTCAGAGTTAAGCTCTAGAACAATACGTCCTTTATTGGTGTTTAATTCGACTTGAGGAAAACTCATTCTATAATCTCCTGATCATGGACAAAAAGCCATGGGTTTGTGGTTGAGAGAAGCATAAGCAAACTGTAAACTACAAGGCAAGCAAAAACGTTATTTTCTTTGTTAATAATATGAAGATAGCGTTTTAATTATCCTATTTTATCTTATAGAAGTGATTTATCAACTATGAAGCCGAATGATGTTGTTTCATCCCTGCCAAATACCCCGACGACTAACAATCCATCAGTCGATGCTGCGCAGCAAGAACAACAACCGGGCTTAGACTTTGTACGTCAAGTAATTACAGAAGATCTTGCAGCAGGGCGTACAGATAAAGTCGTGACGCGCTTTCCACCAGAGCCTAATGGTTATTTACACATTGGACATGTTAAAGCGATTTGCCTGAATTTTGGTATTGCAGAAGAATTTTCTGGTTTATGTAATCTTCGTTTTGACGATACAAATCCAGATGCAGAAGAACAAGAATATGTAGATGGTATTGCGAACGATGTTAAATGGCTCGGTTTCGACTGGAATGGTGAACCACGCTACGCATCAAGTTACTTTGATCAATTGTATCAATGGGCGATTCAATTAATTAAACAAGGTGATGCATATGTCGATTTGCAATCTCCTGAAGAAATTAAGCTGAATCGTGGAAATTTTGTAGAACCAGGTAAAAATTCTCCGCAACGTGATGCAACGGTTGAAGAAAACTTAGCACGTTTTGAACAAATGCGTAATGGTGAGCTTGGAGAAGGCCAAGCAGTACTTCGTGCCAAGATTGATATGGCATCACCGAACGTACATATGCGTGATCCAATTCTTTACCGTGTTTTACATTCTGAGCATCATCAAACAGGCGATACGTGGAAAATCTATCCAATGTATGACTATGCTCATCCTTTGTCTGATGCGATTGAAGGCATTACGCACTCGTTATGTACGCTTGAATTCCAAGACCATCGCCCGTTCTATGATTGGGTTGTCGCTAAGGTAAATTCTCCAGCAGTTCCACGCCAGTACGAATCAAGCCGTTTGAATGTTGATTACACCATCACCTCAAAACGTAAATTACGTAAGCTGGTCGAAGGTGGTTACGTCAATGGTTGGAATGATCCACGTATGCCTACAGTCGTGGGAATGCGTCGTCGTGGCTTTACTCCAGAAGGCTTACGTGATTTCTGTAAGCGTGTGGGCGTATCTAAAACTGATGGTATTGTCGATGTTGCAATGCTTGAATTCTGCATTCGACAATCATTAGAAAATACTGCTGCACGTGGTATGGCGGTATTGAATCCTCTTAAAGTGACATTGACCAACCTTCCAGAGGATATGGATTTAACACACGCACGCCATCCAAATGTTGATATGGGTGATCGTGTAATTCCACTGACTTCTGAATTGTATATTGATCGTAAAGATTTTGAGGAAGAGCCGCCTAAAGGGTTTAAACGCTTAATTCCTGGTGGTGAAGTCCGTTTACGTCATGCTTATGTGATTAAATGTGATGAAGTGATTAAGGATGAAAATGGCGAAGTTGTTGAACTGAAATGCTCTATCGATCCGCATACTTTAGGTAAGAATCCAGAAGGTCGTAAAGTCAAAGGTGTTATTCATTGGGTATCTGCAAATAAAGGGATTCCTGCTGAAGTTCGTATTTATGATCGTCTATTTACTGAAGCCGCACCTGATGCGGACGATGATTTCTTAGCGAATTTAAATCCAGATTCTCTAAAAATTGTTCAAGCGGTAATTGAGCCTGCTTTAGCTCAAGCGAAACCAGAAGATCGATTCCAATTCGAACGTGAAGGTTATTTTGTCGCTGATCAATTTGATCATACTGTTGAAAAACCTGTCTTTAACCGTATTTTGGATTTAAAAGATAGTTTTAAGCCTGCAAAATAAAGTTTGGTAATATCAAAAAAAGCCTGATTGATTCAGGCTTTTTTTTATTCAAATTTAGGTTAATAAATAATTTTTGTGATTAAATTCACATGATTAGATAAAGGTGAGTATTTAAGAATAATTTAATAAGTTATAAATAAAAACTAAAATAACATTATATTTCAAATATATATTTGACTATTTGGATTTTCAAGCGCATATTTAATTCAACCGAAAGGTTAATTTGAAACTTTGTTTTCCTCGAAACCCTGCTTAAGCGGGGCTTTTTTTTGCTTTAGTTTCTGATGTTGCTGTAAAGCGATATACACAGGGCCTTTCAGTTTGCGCTGATCATTTAACTTTTTCTTAATATAAAATACCAAAGCAAAACAGGTGGTTGCTAAAGTTAAAAGAAGACTATTTAAGTAGCTCATGAGTGAGCTGATATAACCAATAGTGGTGAGTCTATTCATCATTTTGATGACTTGTGGGCTACTTTCGATGCCCGTGATCGCCCAAGAACATAAGTGTTCACAATTATTAATAATGAGATGATAGTTATTTTCATGCATTCGAGAGCGCATTCGTCTTACGACAGCACGACCTGAATATTTGGGGGTGCTATAATGCCGAATCGTAATTTTTTTGCCATGTGCAAATTTTTGCAGAGATGTAATTTCGATCGGATGTTTTTTAAAGAGATGAGCAAAACCTGAATAATGAATAACACGACCCTTACCCACATAAATACCATGATGTGAATAACCAAAATGCTTAACAATTAAGTGAGCACCAAGAGGGAATGTTTTGACGTGTTTATGCCGCATTTATAAAATATTCCAATAACTTTACAGATGTACATTTATTGAAAGAGAGTCCACAGTATAACCGAATTGGAAATAAATAATGAGGTATAAATACAATATAAGCACTCTAAAAAAGGTGCCTAAATTTTTTATTCAACTCAAATGAAGTTATGAGAAGAAAGCATTTTGTGCTTCACAATTTTTAATTGCATCTTCTTTAGGAAGCTGTTTAATTTGCTCTTCAAACTCGTTTTTTTGACGATCTATGGCAGTTTGAGGAATACCGCTCTCTTTCGCTAATTTTTCAATGTTGCCCCAAACTTCCTCACATGCTGAAGGTAGCTTATTACAACCACTAAGCGATATGAAAGTCGCCCCTAAAATAATGAATAGAATATTTTTCATTGAATCCCCAAATGTATTTTTAATTATCCTATGAGCTTATCTTAATTGAACATTTTTAAATTGAACAGAAAATTTATCATAAAAAAAGCACTGTCTATGCAGTGCTTTTTTTCTTTACTGAAGGGTGATTTTGTTACTCAATAAATCAGTAAGATCTTTTTTTGAATAGCCACGCGAAATAAGAACTTTTTTGATTCCGCGGATTACATCTTCATCTGATGCCTTTTGTAAAGCCTCGATCAACTGATCGTTAGTCTTACATGAACAATCATTTTCAACACAAGCAATTTGATTTTTATGCTCGTTCTGCTGCGAATCTGATGAAAACAGCTTTTGCCAAAAACTCATAGAGCCTTCATTTGCAACCAAAGATAGGTCGAAATATAGTCGATTTAAAATTTAATGCAAGTTTGTAATCGTGATTTAAGGCACATTTTAAAATAAATATTTCGATGATAAACCTAAAGTTTAACGAAATTATGACATTGAAAAATTAAATTTTTCTTTATTTATATGATTTTTAAGTGAAATTCAAAAAGCATAAAAAATGGACAGTGTAAGAACTGTCCATTTAGTAAGAAATAAATTGATTAAATTTTCTCTAAAAGAACGCCTGACTCGACATGGTGGGTATAAGGAAATTGATCGAACAGCGCAAATTTAGTGATTTTATGAGTTTCCGATAACATCTTTAAATTGTCGTGCAAAGTATCTGGATTGCATGAAATATAAATAATACGGTTAAAGCGTTGAAGCAGCTTCAAGGTATCATCATCAATGCCTGCACGAGGTGGATCTACAAATACAGTATCGAAGTCATAACTTTGAATATCAATATTGGCTTCTTGTAAACGTCTAAACTCACGTTCTGCATTGAATGCTAAGGTAAAATCTTCAGCTGAAAGGCGAGCAACTTGAATATTATTAATTTGATTTTGCTCAATATTCCATTGCGCTGCATAAACTGATGATTTAGCCAGTTCTGTTGCTAGAACGCGATTAAACTTTAGCGATAATGGAAGGGTAAAATTACCATTACCGCAATAAAGCTCTAAAAGATCTTTATCACTGGTTTGAGCTGCATTACATGCCCACTCCAGCATTTTTTGACAAACTTGCGCATTTGGTTGCGTGAAGCTACTTTCAATTTGCTTATATTTGAATTTACGGTCAAATACTTGTAATTCTTCAACTACATATTCATCCGTCAATACAATTTTTTGACCACGGCTGCGACCAATAATCTTAATATTGAGTTTTGAAGATAAATTTTTTGCTAGTTGTTCCCAGTCTTGATCAAGCGGACAACGATAAATCAATGAAACCAGCATTTCACCGTTCAACGTAGAAAGAAAATGTACTTCAAACAGACGCTTAGAGAGCACTGCATTTGATTTTAGTTCAGACAGGAGAGCTGGCATTAAATCATTAATAGATTTATCCGCGATTGGAAACTCATCAACACGTACAACTTTCTTTTGAATACCATCTTCCGCGCGTTCAAACATGGCATAAAACATATCATCTTCTGTATGCCAAATACGGAACTCAGCTCGCATACGGAAATGTTTTTCAGGAGATGAAAAAACTTCTAGTTCAGGTGGTTGATATTCAGCAAATTGATTGCGGATACGTTCAATTTTTGCATCAAGTTGTTGTTGATAAATAGAAGTCATAAAAATCTAAAAAAACTAGCACAAAGCAGAGTGAATGGTAGCAAATAATAAGCCAACATTCTTCTAAATCTTTATGCTGTTGTGACTATCTTTTGGTGAGGTGCTCAACTAAGTAGTCGATGAACACTCGTACAGCTGGTAATAAACCACGGCGAGAAGGGTAAACCACATGAAAAATACCGTGTGGTGCATTCCAGTCAGGCAGAACCTTAACTAGACGCCCATCTTTAATATAATCTACAACAATACTGTCTGGGAGTAATGCTACCCCACAATTGTCACTTGCAAGTTGTGCAAGCATAAGTAAATCAGAGCCCATCACGACTGGACTCACTTTGACTTTAGTCGATTTGTTGTTTGAATCATGTAGTACGAGTTGTTGATCAGTATGTTCATCAACCATACTTAATATTCGATGATTTGAGAGTTCTTCAGGTTTTTTGATAGATCCAAACTCATTAAGATAAGCCTGGCTGGCGAAAAGATGTTGTTCAATATTTTCAAATTTTCGAATGACCAAACTTGGGTCATCATCCAAACTTGAGCGAACACGAAGCGCTAAATCAATTCCTTCATTGATGATATCGACACGTCGATTAGTAACCATCAATTGAACTTTGATTTCAGGATACTGCTTAAGGAAATTTGGCAGTATTTTGGTCATTTCATGCTGAGCAATTGATACGGGTAAACTAACACGAATTAAGCCTCTTGGTTGTTCACTTAAATGATCTACCAAATCATGAGCAGATTGGGCAGCATTCATCATTACTTGCGCATGGCGATAAATGTTCATTCCAATATCAGTGACAGCAAAATGACGTGAACTACGTTGAATAAGCCTTACACCGAGATTTTCTTCTAAATTATAAACACGTCGACTCAATTTTGATTTGGGAATGTCAGTTGCTCGCTCGGCAGCGCTAAAACCACCATGTTCGACAACAAGGGCAAAGCAATAAAAATCATCTAAATCTGAAAGCATGGATTCATTCCATATATGCGACGTTTTGTTAAAAAATACATTATTGTTCTGAATAGTCAATTGAGTTGCTGTGTTTTCTCTAAAATCTAAGGTTGTTATATGTAGTAATGAATAAAGAGGGCTATTTAAAAATCTAAAAGCAATGGTTAAACTTATGTTTTATAGCACGTAATACTTAAGGTTGACATGGCTTATACAACAATTGAACTTCAAGATCCTCAAGAAAATGTACAGTGCCCGCATTGTCAACACGCTGTTATCGACTGGAATGAAGAGCAATATATTCAACCTTGTGATCATACATTGTTTATTGCTATGGACTTGGGATTTGAATTTATTTCAGATGAATTTGAAGCAACTATGCCTCGCACAGTAGATGAAATTCATGCAGATGATGAAAACTCGGATGTGTTTACTGAGATTACACGTTCTGATTTAGCTCAGTTTAAAATTTATAAAGTTGCATTGGGTGTCGACAACCTCAATCGTTATATTGGTTTCCAATCATAATTTTTTTAATCACACGCATATGGTAAAAAGACTTGGGGTTACCTTGAGTCTTTTAATTTCTTTGTATTGGGTTATTGATTGCAAAGTTCTAAGTTTGTGTTAATTCATGATAAGTTCAATGCTTTGCATAAAGAAATCATGGCTATCATAAAACGCACTGATGGATATAAACATCTGATCTATTTTTGGATTGGTTCGTGTTTTATCGATCAACTTCACCTTAGATCCAAGTGAATTCTATCTAACCCACTTGGATTTCAGCATTAGGATGACTCAACCTGCTTTTTTTAGGGGTTGCAATTAAATAAGCCAATGTCAAAGGACCGAGACGACCCGCAAACATCAGTATCATGAGCATATATAAACTTGCAGGTTGTAATTCTGAAGTAATACCTCTAGATAATCCGACTGTACAAGCCGCGGAAACAGCTTCAAATAGTAAATCTAGAAAACGTTTATTAGGCTCTAAAATTAACAGCGTAAAGAAACCAATGAAAATGAGCATAGCAGTTATGCTAATGACCGCAAGAGCTTTATAGGTGACAGTTGCAGGAATCGAGTGTTTAAAAACAGTGACTTCGTCAGCTCGTCTCAAAAACGTGATCACACTTAATACTACAATAATAAATGTACCTACTTTAATACCACCAGCAGTACTTAAAGATCCGCCTCCAATAAACATTAATAGCATAGTCACCAAGGTTGCTGGATCACTCATACTGGCCATATCAATACTATTAAATCCAGAGGATCGCGGTACTGTGGCATGAAACCAAGCATTTAATGCTTGGTCTCCAATTGACATTGGGGCGAGGGTCAATGGATTATTTGCTTCTAAACACCAAATCATAATAAAGGCAAATAGATTGAGTCCTGCGATAGTAGAAAGAATGAGTTTGCTGTTTGTTGAGAGTTTTTTCCACTTATGAGCGCGTTTGATATCCATAAGTACCACAAAACCTATTCCACCAATGATATACAACATACTTATGGTCAGCGTTACAGCATATTGACCTGAAAAGCTCATTAAGCTGTTTGGAAAAAGAGAGAAACCACCATTATTAAATGCTGAGATACTGTAAAAGGCTGCATAAAACAGAGCATCACTAAAATCGTAGTATTGAAGCCATGTAAATGTCAGGATGAATGTTCCAATCCCTTCGAAAAATAGAGAATACAATAAGACGGCTTTAACAGTGAAAGAGGCCCTTGCTAAACTGGTTTGACCAATTGTTTCTTGAGCCATCACTTGTTGCTTTAAACCAAGTTTAGTGGAAAGGCTCAATGCAGCCAAAATTGCGAAGGTCATGAATCCTAAGCCACCACATTGGATGAGTAGCATAATGATGAGCTGACCAAAAGTCGTATACGCCTCGCCAATATTGACCACAGAAAGTCCCGTAATTGTCACAGCAGACGTCGCGGTAAATAAGGCTTCTAGCCAAGAGACATTTCCTTCGTGTGCAAAGGGAAGTTTTAGCAGTAATGTTCCAATGATAATAAAACTGAGAAAGCCCAAAGCAAGCAAACTTGGTGGACTCAAATTAATACTTTGCGTTTTTTTATTGATCAATTGATCATAAAATTTCATCATTTCGAAATAAATCTCGATGAGAGTTTACGTAAAAGATTGACAGGACCTTCAACAATTAAAATGTCATTTTTTTGCAGCAATGTACCAGGTGCGATGTCATAAATTACATGTGTGCCACGTTGTAATAGTAATGTTTGTACGCCGTCGCTGTGCTCCATGATATCTTTAAATTCTACACCTTGTAGTTTTTCACCTACTTCCACTTTGACAATGTAACGGTCATCATTCAACGCCATATAGCGTCTAACCATTGGATAGCTTAATGATTGTGCAACGCGAATACCCATGTCTTCTTCTGGATGAATAATTTGACCAATACCGAGATGCGTCAAAATCATATGATGGGCTTTCGATTTTGCTTTTACTAGGATTTTTTCTACGCCTAAATTTTTAAGGTTGAGGACACATAGAATACTGGCCTCAATATCTTCACCAATTGCGACAACGACGGCATCGCAATTCTGTACATTAAGTTCTCGAAGTACATGTTCATCTGTGGCATCGGCGATGACAGCATGACTGATGTTATCAGAGATATTTTCAACGTATTTTTTTTCAGTATCGATTCCAATCACATCATGTTTTAATTGAGTGAGTTCTAATGCAACTGTACCGCCAAAGCTGCCTAAGCCAATTACTGCAAATAGCGCCATTGAATATCCTAAAATTTTAAAGATCAGAAAGTAATGATTTGATTTTAATTTCGCTTTGAGTGAGTTTATCTTGTTGATCTGAGTTGATTCAATTCATTTGTTGAGGATTATTTGTGATCACTATAAAAATAGTAAATCGTGATTGAAATCAATGTCCATGAAAGTGCTAAGTAAATATAAGTTAAATGAATATGATCAATCATAAAGTTAGCATGAACGAAACTTGTTGTGATCACAATTGCCATCATATATATCAAGGTCATGCGATAACGATAAATAGGTGCTAATCCCAACATGATATAGGGGAGTGCTGCATAACCTAAAAAAAATAAAAACTTCGAGGAATTTGCTTAAGGTGGTAACTTCAGGATATAGATATTTCGAAATAAACAGAATTGCGGAAAAGATGATCCACATGAGAAAAGGAATTACTACAAAACTGAACCATATTTGCATGATTTATCTTAATATCTAAAATTTTAAAGTGATCGTTTTTTCTATCTTTCGATTTTAATTGTATATCAATTATTGAATTAAAAAAGCCTGTCAAAATGACAGGCTGTATTGATTTTATTTGAGGAAACGTTGATAACCAAGATTATTGGTAATTTCTTCGTATGGATAACTGATACTTTCTAAGGTCTCAACTAAACCATCAGGGTTTTGTTGTGCATCTTCCGCTTCAAGACCGACCAATACACGACCTTCTGCTGCACCGTGGTTACGGTAATGGAACAAGGTAATGTTATGCGTTGGACCAAGACGTTCCAAGAATGTTAATAATGCACCCGGACGTTCAGGAAATTCAACGCGGAATAAACGTTCATTTTCAATATCAGCATGACCACCGATCAGGTAGCGAATATGTAATTTGGCTACTTCATCATCAGATAAGTCATCAACATCGTACTGAAACTTTAATGTCTCGAATATTTCTTGACGTTCTTTTTCGCCGCTTTTTAAACTAATTCCAACAAATACTTGCGCTGCAGTCGCACTACTTGCACGGTAGTTGAATTCAGTAATATTTCGACCTTGAAGGGCACGACAGAAATTGAGGAATGCACCTTTTTGTTCAGGAATCGTGACAGCAAAAATAGCTTCTTTACGTTCACCTAATTCAGTTCGTTCTGCAATATAACGTAAACGGTCAAAGTTCATATTTGCACCGCATACAATTGAAACGATGTTTTTACCTTCTAAGCCGTGCTCAGCTACATATTTTTTAATACCAGCAAGTGCCATCGCACCTGACGGCTCAACAATACTACGGCATTCATCATAGGTGTCTTTAATTGCTGCGCATATTTCATCAGTATTCACAAGAACAACTTCTGGTTCTACGATTGGACCTGAATTGTCAGATTTTTGCAGACGAATCACTTCAAAAGGTTTTTCACCGATTTGCGCCACAGCTGTACCATCGGCGAATAAACCAACTGAAGGCAGAATCACACGTTCATTTGCTTCTAAAGCAGCTTTTAAACAAGCTGACTCGTCATATTCCACAGGTATAACTTTGACATGCGGTGCAACATCACCAAGATAAGCAGCAACACCTGCAATCAAACCGCCACCACCAACCGCAACAAATACATAATCCACATCTCGCCATTGACGTAAAATTTCATTGGCAATTGTACCTTGACCAGCCATAACGAGTTCATCGTCATAAGGCGGAATAAAAGTCATTCCTTCTTCTTGCGCACGTTGAATTGCGTATTTATTTGCGATGTCAAAAGAATCACCATGAAGTACGACTTCACCACCTAAACGCTTTACAGCTTGGACTTTAATGTCTGGTGTTGTCTTAGGCATCACAATAATCGCGCGAATTCCTAATTTTTTTCCTGAGAGTGCTACACCTTGAGCATGGTTACCAGCAGAAGCGGTAATAACACCTCGTTCTAGTTGAGCTTTAGGAAGTTGGCTGATTCTGTTATAGGCACCGCGGAGTTTGAAAGAGAATACGGGTTGTAGGTCTTCACGTTTAAAACGAATATTATTGTTAAGACGTTCACTAATTCGTGGTGCCGCTTCGAGTGGGGTTTCGATAGCAACGTCGTATACCGTTGCTTGTAAAATTTGTCGAACCAAACGAGACAGCATGTTAATTTTCCATCTAACAGTTTAAAATAGGCGCTTATTGTAACAAACCATAAGGCTTAGCGGTTTAAAATAACTGCAAAAGTCCAAATTAGTTGAGTGAAGTCATGAGTCTATATGCAACCCAAGATGAGAAAAAACAAGCAGCAGCACAAGCAGCTTTAAAACACTTACCGAAAGGGGGCATTTTAGGCGTAGGCACAGGCAGTACTGTTAACTTTTTGATTGATTTACTTCCTGAACTTCAATTAGAAGCTGCAGTTGCAAGTTCGGAAGCGACTGCGCAGCGTTTGAAGAAGCTGGGTATTGAAGTGGTAGATATGAACTCAGTGGGTGGTCTTGATGCATATGTAGATGGTGCAGATGAGATTGATCGTCATATGCACATGATCAAAGGTGGTGGTGCGGCATTGACACGTGAAAAAATCGTGGCATCGATTGCAAAAAAATTCGTCTGTATCGTAGATGATTCTAAATGGGTAGATCAGTTGGGGCGTGATTTTCCACTTCCTGTTGAAGTGATTCCAATGGCACGTTCTGCTGTTGCTCGTAAAATTGTCTCTTTAGGTGGCGACCCAGCGTACCGTGAAGGTGTAGTGACCGACAATGGTAACGTGATTTTAGACGTGCATAACTTAAATATCTTAAATGCACTTGAGCTTGAAAAAACATTGAATGATATCCCTGGTGTGGTATGTAATGGTATCTTTGCTTTGAATAAAGCAGACATTGCGATTGTTGCGACCAACAATGGTATTGAAGAGCGTACAGCGGTTTAATTTTAACTCCTTGACGAGCTAATGTCCCCCAAATCCCTCTTTTAAATAGAAGGGCTTTTCTTCCCCCTTTCTTAAAGGGGGATTGAGGGGGATTTAATAATTAAAGAATAACAATGACTTTATCCGAGCTTCCTGATATTGAAATCAACAAAAGTATTCGATCGAAAAGACTACGTCTACGTATAGATGGAACGTCAATTCGTGTGACTGCGCCATGGTTTTGTACCCATAAACAAATACAACAGTTTGTTCAAGATTCAGAAGCTTGGATTGTTCAAACTTGGCAGGCACAACAAAGTAAAATTCAACAGATTGATCGCGTTTTACCTTTATCTTTACAGTTATTTAATTTAGAAAATCCTATTCAAATTCAATATATTCAGCAGAAACTCAACTATAAGTTTGATTCAGTGATGAATGAGCTGTGTGTGAGTGATCGTCAGCCTGAACAATATTTAAAAGCCTTTGTTATTGATTATGCTAAACAGCATCTGCCTGTATATCTGGCTCAAGTATCTGATCAGTGTGGTTTAGCTTATCATGGCTGTAAGATTCGTCAGCCAAAAACGCGGTGGGGAAGTTGTACAGCACGTCATGACATTATGTTGAATAGTGCTTTGGTGCTTTTTCCTCAGGAAATAACACACTATGTTTGTGTGCATGAATTAGCACATACAAAGCATTTTGATCATAGTGCTCAGTTTTGGGCGGAAGTGGCGAAGTATGATCCAGATTTTAAACTTAACCGAAAAAAATTAAAAATAACGCCGTTGCCATATTGGTGGATGCATAATTAATTATTATGCTGGGATTGCTTTGTCGATATTAAAAAATCAATTGTTTAGCGCTAGTCAATTAGTCTGATCTGGCGACTGGTATTCTAAATTTTGGCTATCATGATTGCTCTGTTTGGTTAGTTTGTCTCTAATATGCTCATAAGACGAATTGGTGTGTGTTTTTTGATTCTAATTTTGTCTGTACCTGCTTTAATGCTTTATAGCATCCTCATGTATATTCTACTGAACCCGAGTAATCCTATTCACTATCATTGGACGAACTATTTATCGCTTTTTGGCGGGGCTATAGCGTGGTTGATATTATTGATCATGGCAACTTTATGGATAAATCAAAAAAGGATTTCTAAATTGCTTTCCGTGAGTGGAGGGTTATGTTCGGTATGGGGAGTAACTCCTTTTGTTGTGAAACAGGATCCGATCGTATTTCTTGCTCTCCCAGGGTTTATATTTGCACTGTATTTATGCTATTTGAGTTGGCAAGAAAATCAATGAAGTCACATGATAGACTTTATTAGATGCTTAACAGAGCCATCTAAATTATTAAACTTACAAAATAACAGCATTCCCATATGAAAGGGTTCAGAAAGTCACAAGTTCCTGTCATACTACTGCCTGTAACGAATACAGTCATTTAGAGGTAGATATCGTGATTTCAGTTGGTATTGTTGGTGGTACAGGATATACAGGCGTTGAACTTTTGCGTCTTTTGCTGCGACACCCAAATGTTCAAGTGAAAGCACTGACTTCTCGTACTGAGGCTGGTCGTCGTGTCGATGATATGTTTCCAAGTTTACGTGGTCATACCGATCTAGAGTTTTCAGATTTAAGCTTAGATTTATTAAAGTCATGCGATGTTGTGTTTTTTGCGACACCACATGGTGTAGCGATGAAACACGCTGAAGAATTAGTAGCAGCGAATACAAAAGTAATCGATTTAGCCGCTGACTTTCGTTTGCAGGATTTAGCGCAATTTGAAAAATGGTACGGTATGGAGCATGATTGTCCAGATCTACTTAAAAATTCAGTGTATGGGCTTTCTGAGCTCAATCGTGAAAAAATTAAACAAGCTCAAGTGATTGGTAATCCTGGTTGTTATCCAACGACAGTTCAAATTGGTTTGGCGCCTGTACTTAGATCTTCAGAAGTATTGGTAAAACCTGAAAGTATTATTATTGATGCAAAATCTGGTGTATCTGGAGCTGGACGCAAAGCAAGTTTAGGCATGATCTATACTGAAAATGCTGATAACTTCAAAGCCTACGGTGTAGCAGGGCATCGCCATCATCCTGAAATTGTTGAAGCGCTTGAAAATATATCAGGACAGAAAGGTGTATTTGACAATATCCTTTTTGTTCCACATTTGGTGCCGATGATTCGTGGCATGTTATCTACAATATATATCGACTTAACAGAAGCAGGTCAGCAAGCCGATTTGCAAACAATTTACGAACAGTTCTACCAAAACGAGCAGTTTGTTGATGTTATGCCGGCAGGAAGTTCACCAGAAACTCGTTCTGTTCGTGGATCAAATGATTTACGTATTGCGTTGTATAAACCACAACCAACAAAGTTAGTCATTTTAGTTGCCCAAGATAACTTGGTGAAAGGTGCAGCAGGACAAGCTGTTCAAAACATGAATTTAATGTTTGGATTTGCGGAAAATGCAGGCCTTAACGTGATTGGTTTATTACCATAAAAAACCTTTTTTGACTTCACACACATTTAACTTTGCAGTTAAATGTGTGTTTTGATTTTATAAATTAGAGATGACGATGCAAAACTCAGAATCAAATAATACGTCACAGCATAAAGATGAAAAAAATATCGGTTTTTTTCAATCGAATAAACCCCTTATGGCGGGTGGAATCATCTTATGTGCAGGCAGTTTACTTCTGGGCTATACGGTTGGTCATCGTCAAGGTCTAACTGTAGTTGGTTATGATGCTGACGCGGAACAATTGGTTGAAGTTGTCGAAAAACAAAAAAAAGAATTATCTGAGCTGAATAAGAAATTAAATACCTCAGTTCAAGAACGTGATGTTGCTGTAACTAACTCAAACGATATGTATGCTGCATTAAATCAAGCCAACGCTGAAAAACTTCAAATTGAAGGTCAGAGTGCGATTTTCCGAGAAGTGCTGAGACAACGTGGTGGATTGAGTTTAACTGTGCAAAATTTAGCTGTTAAGTCGCTTCCAGAAAATGTATATGAATATCAGGTTGATTTAGTTCAAGTCAGTCCGAATAAACGTAAAGCATCTGGTGAAATTGAAATCAGATTAATTCAAGGTACGGAAGTCTTGGTTGTTCCAATTTCAGAAAAATCATTCAATTTCGACCATTATCAGCGATTAACTGGTCGTTGGACCATGCCAAAAGGCTTTACGCCCCAATTTATTGAAATCCGTGTAAAAGGCTCAAGTGCTCAAACCAAGCGCTTTAGTTGGCAACGTGGTGAAGCAATCGAATCAACTGCTGCATTTGCAGCTGAAGTACCGCAAGCTGCGGCAAATTCTCAATAATAGATTATAGAGTGCTATGCGAAGTAATAAACGTCATAAATGTCTCAATGACATTAAATTATCATTTCAACAATCTGGATTGGTGGATTGGCACTTCAATCCACGATTGAGTGATGCACAAAATGATGAAGCCGATGGCGATTTAGCTGTAGCAACAGCACCACCGCAATTTAAGCGACCTCCCTTATACAATGTGGTATTGTTGAATGATGATTACACGCCAATGGATTTTGTAATTGAAATTTTACAACAATACTTTGCATTGAATCTTGACCAAGCTACCGAAGTAATGCTAACAGTACATTATCAAGGGAAAGGTATCGCAGGTGTCTATCCTAGAGACATTGCTGAAACCAAGGCGAATCAAGTCAACAATTATGCGCGCTCTCAAAGTCATCCATTGCTTTGCCAGATCGAGCCACAAGAATAAGGGGATCACATGCTCAGTCGTCAATTAGAAGTATCACTGCGTTTGGCTGTTAGCATGGCTCGTCAAAAGAGACATGAGTTTCTTACAGTTGAACATTTGTTACTCGCACTTTTAGATAATGATTCTGCCGTGAATGCACTAAAAGCCTGCGGTGCAGAAATTGTCAGTTTGCGTAAAGAACTTGAAGAGTATGTAGAGCAACATACGCCTAAATTAGGCGATAATGCTGAGCAAGCGCCTCATCCTACAGAAAGCTTTGATCGTATATTGCAACGTGCAATTTTCCATGTTCAGTCTAGTGGTGGAGATCGGACAGTTGAAGGTGCAGATGTACTGGTTGCAATGTACTCAGAAAGAGATTCATTTGCGGTTTATTTGCTAAAACGCCACCAAATCAATCGTCTTACTTTAACTCAATATCTTTCACACGGTGCGCGTAAGGAAGATGTTCCAGCTGAAGAAGAAACGGATGACTTAGATGGTGAAAACTCAGCCTCAGCAAATGCAGGTCCATTAGAACTTTATACCCTAAATCTCAATGCAGAAGCTTTAAAGGGTAAAACCGATCCTTTGATTGGTCGTGAAAAAGAAATTGAGCGTGCAGCTCAAATTCTATGTCGACGTCGTAAAAACAATCCGCTTTTGGTGGGTGATCCAGGTGTGGGTAAAACATCCATAGCAGAAGGTTTGGCTTGGCTGATTGTTAACCATAAAGCACCAAAGCCACTGCTGAATGCGGAAATCTATAGTTTAGATATCGGTGCACTTGTTGCAGGTACAAAATACCGTGGTGACTTTGAGAAACGATTAAAGCAATTGTTAAATGCCCTAAAGAAGAAGCCCGAAGCAATTTTGTTTATTGATGAAATTCATATGATCATTGGTGCAGGCTCAAGTATGGGTAGCACTATGGATGCATCGAATTTAATCAAACCTGCATTGGCAAATGGTACTTTACGTTGCATTGGCTCAACAACGTTTCAAGAATATCGTCAAGTTTTTGAAAAAGATCATGCATTATCACGCCGTTTCCAAAAAATTGATGTTAATGAGCCATCAATTAATGAAACAATTGATATTCTTCGTGGACTCAAGTCTAAATTTGAAGAATTTCATAAAGTTCAATATGATGATGCAGCTCTTGTTTCTGCGGTTGAGTTATCGGCTAAATTTATCAATGATCGCTTCCTCCCAGATAAAGCGATTGACGTAATAGATGAAGCAGGGGCACAACGACGTTTGAGAGCTGATCAAGATAACACTTTGATTACAGTTGAAAATATTGAAGATATTGTTTCGAAAATTGCACGAATTCCACCTAAAACTGTGTCTAAAGATGATAAATCTGTACTTGAGCACTTAGAGCGTGATCTTAAACGAGTTGTATTTGGTCAAGATGAGGCGATTACCGCATTATCCTCTGCAATTAAATTGTCACGAGCTGGGCTTAAAGCACCAGATAAGCCAGTTGGTAGTTTTGTATTTGCAGGACCTACTGGTGTAGGTAAAACAGAGGTAACAAAACAACTTGCAAAACTACTCGGTGTTGAACTAGTTAGATTTGATATGTCTGAATATATGGAACGCCATGCGGTTTCACGTTTAATTGGTGCACCTCCAGGTTATGTTGGTTTTGATCAAGGTGGCTTACTGACTGACGCAATACATAAAAATCCACATTGTGTATTGTTATTGGATGAGATTGAAAAGGCACATCCTGATGTGTTTAATTTATTGCTGCAAGTCATGGATCATGGTTCATTAACTGATAATAATGGTCGTAAGTCAGACTTCAGAAATGTCATTATTGTGTTAACAACGAATATTGGCGCTGAAAGTATTTCCCGTACAAGTATTGGTTTTACAGAGCAAGATAATAGTCGTGATAATCAGGAAGCAATGAAGAAGGCATTTACACCAGAGTTTAGAAACCGCTTAGATGGGGTTATTCAATTTAAAGCTCTACCTACGACAGTAATCGATTCTGTAGTAGATAAATTCCTTACAGAACTTCAAGCTCAACTTGATGACAAAAAAGTTGTTTTAGAAGTAGATCAGTCTGCACGAGATTGGTTAGGTGAAAATGGTTATGATCGTCTGATGGGTGCTCGTCCAATGCAGCGTTTGATTCAAGAGCATTTGAAAAAGCCGCTTGCTGAAATGATTTTATTTGGTGAGCTGGCTGAAAACGGCGGTAATGTAGCAGTAACAGTTAAAAAAGAAGATGGCAAAGCTGTTGGATTAAAGTTGGAAGTATTTGAAGATTCTGCAGCTGAACCAGCATAGTGTGTTATTAATTGTATTAAAGCCCGTTTATTTAAACGGGCTTTAATTTTTGGGTGAAAGTATGGACATACAAGTTACAAAAGTAATATCTACGACAGCTTTATTTTTTCTAACAGCACTGATGGAAATATTAGGGTGTTACTTTCCATATTTGATCCTAAATCAAGGGCGTTCGCATTGGTTGTGGCTACCCACTTTTGTCGCACTCGCTGCTTTTGTGTGGTTATTGACTTTGCATCCAGCAGCATCAGGCCGAATATATGCTGCATATGGAGGTATTTATATTTGTTCGGCATTGTTGTGGTTAAAGTTTGTGGATCAAATGGATCTTACTAAATGGGATATCATTGGTGGCGGAGTGGTTATTTTCGGGGCGCTGATTATCATTTTACAGCCACAAGGCTTAATTCGGTGAGTTGTTATAGGAGAAAGTCTGTTTAATTAAATTAATAATAAATCGACCTTGAATATTTTTGAGAAAAATTTAGAAGCCTATTTAATAAAATTTACATAAAGGCTTTTTAAATTGGCATGAAATAGGCATATATTTTCCGCCTATAATTTTGAAATGCTTCAGAGTTTCATCATTATTCGACAATAAACAATGTAATTAGAATAAGGATTTTTCATTTGTCTACAACATATTCCAAGCAAGAAAAAACCAGCCGTATCAAAGGAATTATTGGTGCAGCTTCTGGTAATTTAGTTGAATGGTTTGATTTTTATATATATGCAGTATTTGCTGTATATTTTACCCAAGCTTTAACTGCGCCAGATATGGATAGTTCTACCCAAGCCATCTATGTGTGGGGTGTATTTGCAGCAAGCTTTTTTATGCGACCTATCGGTAGTTGGCTTTTTGGTCGAATTGCAGATAAACACGGTCGAAAAAAATCAATGGTCATCTCAATTATATTGATGGCTATAAGTTCTTTCATGTTTGCAGCGTTACCAACGTATGAGCAAGTGGGTATGGCTGCACCGTTTTTATTATTAATGGTTCGATTGCTTCAAGGCTTATCCGTTGGTGGTGAATATGGTGCTGTGGCGACTTATATGAGTGAATTGGGTTTAAAAGGTCAACGTGGCTTTTTTTCATCATTTCAATACGTAACGCTCACGGGTGGTCAACTCCTTGCAAGTTTATTGGGTGTAATATTCTTAGCTTTTATGTCTGAACAGCAGCTTTATGATGGGGGATGGCGAATTCCATTTATTATTGGTGGTGTTGCAGCAATTTTATCTTTATTAGCGAGAAGTAGATTAGAAGAGACTTTATCCAGTGATGAAAGTGATAAAGAAGATTCTGGTACACTTCGTGAGCTTTTTAAAAATCACTGGAAAACTTTCCTTTTGGTAGTTGGTTATACTTCAGCAGGCTCTCTTAGTTTCTATGTGATTACAGTTTACTCAAAAACTTACCTTACCAATATTGGAATAGATCCTAAAACGGTAGGGTTGATGATGACAGCCTGCATTTTTGTACTCATGGTGGCGCAACCATTCTTTGGTGCATTATCAGATCGTATTGGTCGCAGAAATTCTATGCTGTTATTTAGTGGTCTGATGGCTATATTTATCTATCCAGTCATGGCAATTGGGATGAGATATTTCAGCGAAACTCCATTCATTGTCGCGATGCTACTGATTTTCCTGATGCTATTGCTAAGTTTGTATACCTCTATTGGCGGTATTGTAAAAGCTGAAATGTTTCCTCCGCATGTTCGCGCGTTGGGTGTAGGTTTCTCTTATGCGATAGGTAATGCCGTATTTGGTGGTTCTGCACCTTCTGTTGCCTTGCAGTTTAAGGCCGCAGGAATTGAAAATTCATTTTTTATTTACGTGATCATTATTTTAATCGTATGTTTCTTTTGTAGTTGGCAACTTCCAAAAGAACCTAAATATTTAAAAGATGATCATTAAGATTTAGAAAATAAAAAAGCACCCGAGGGTGCTTTTTTAGTGGATGAAATTAATCTTTTTTTAAGCTTTCATTGATGAGGAACTCAACAAGTGCTTTTTGAGCGTGAAGGCGGTTTTCAGCTTCATCCCATACCACAGCATTTTTATGATCGAGCATATTTTCTGAAATTTCTTCACCGCGATGGGCAGGCAAGCAGTGCATAAATAAACAGTCTGGATGAGCAAGATCCATTAGACGTTCATTGACTTGAAAATCAGCAAAAGCTTTTTCGCGAATTTTTTGCTCTTCTTCTTGTCCCATGCTGGCCCAAACATCAGTAACGATAAGGTCAGCATTCACTGCAGCATCTTCAGCAGAGTCTACAACTTCGGCGCAGTGCGCGAATTCAGAGAGAAATTCAAGTTTTGGTTCATAACCTTTTGGTGATGCAATCTTGAGCTTAAAGCCCCACATATGTGCAGCTTCGATATATGAGTTACACATATTATTACCATCACCAATCCATGCAACGGTTTTGCCTTGGATAGCGCCACGGTGTTCTACGAATGTTTGAACATCAGCAAGCAATTGGCAAGGGTGGTGATCATCGGTCAGTGCATTAATAACTGGGACTTTAGAATATTCTGCAAAACGTGTGACAATATCGTGGCCAAAAGTACGAATCATCACAATATCAAGCATGCTTGAAATAACGCGAGCTGAATCTTCAATCGGTTCGCCGCGACCTAATTGCGTATCCCGGGACGAGAGGAAAATTGCGCTACCACCAAATTGGGTCATACCCGCTTCAAAAGAAACACGGGTACGTGTGCTCGATTTTTCAAAAATCATTCCCATTACTTTACCAACAAAGGGTTGGTAGACTTCATGATTATGCTGCATGCGTTTTAATTCTATAGCACGATCAATAATGCGATTTAATTCTGCAGTTGAAAGGTCACGTAAAGTAAGAAAATGTCGTAGAGCCATGGTTACTCCACAATCATTGTTTCGTCAAAATAGTAAGTGAGACGACCAATAATTGTTGGTTGATGAAAAAAACGAGAATCGACTAATATACTATATGTAAAGAGAATTGCAAAAAAACTAGACTTTTTGGTGCCCATCTAGGAAGCGATCGACAGAATAGCTGATGTATTCGATGGTTTCTTGATCGGTTTCAAGTACTGGTATCCCCATTAAAATTTTCCATTCTAAATTTCTTAAGATTCCAAAATATAATTGAGCAGAAAATAAAGGATTTTCACATTTTAACACACCAAGTTTATGCGCATTTTCTAAGGCATTTGCGATCGCTAACTGGATATGTTTAGGACCTTTTTCGTGCAAATAAAAAGCAAGTTCTGGGTTTTTTTGGGATTGCTCAATCACGAGGCGCATAAAGGCAGTGTGATCTTCTTTTTTAATGTGGCGATGAAAGTTGAGTAGTGTATGTATTAGATAAGATCTAAAATCGCCATGATCTGGATCATATGCAACACAGATATCTTTAAAAAAGAGTTCACGTCGATAATCACATATAGCAGTAAAAAGGCCTTCTTTGCCGCCAAAATATTTATAAATAGATGCTTTGGAGCCTCCAGCATGTTGAACAATATCATCCAAAGACACAGCATCGTAGCCACGTTCCAAGAATAGCGTATTGGCGCTTAGCAATAATGCTAAACGTCGTTCTTGACCACGGCGAGTATGGGGCATATCACAACCAGAAGTTTCAATATGCGGAAATGGATGTTGCATGCAGTAACAATAGCGAAAATGAAATTGAAGATGGAGTATAACAAATTAAAGCACTTAACGCCTGACACTCAAAATAATAACAAAATCAAAAAATGAATGATAATTCATTTTTATATGACTAAAGTTTTAGAGCAAAAATACTAAACGGTCACATATCAAACTAAATTTATAGATATACTAAAAACTCGATAATTATAGTAAACACTGTGGAAAGGAATATGACAGAACAATCGTCTGCAGGCTTAAGATTTAGACAAGCATTAGAAGTGGAAAAGCCATTACAAATCATCGGAACTGTAAATGCATATGCAGCAATGATGGCAAAACAAGTTGGCTATAAAGCAATTTATCTATCAGGCGCAGGTGTTGCAAACTATTCCTATGGTCTTCCTGATTTGGGAATGACGAGTTTAGATAATGTGCTTGAAGATGTTCGTCGTATCACTGAACGTGTAGATACGCCTTTGCTTGTGGATATTGATACAGGTTGGGGCGGTGCATTTAATATTGCACGAAGTATCAAGCAAATGATCGCTGCTGGAGCTGCTGCAGTTCATATTGAAGACCAAGTTGCGCAAAAACGCTGCGGACATCGTCCGAATAAAGAAATTGTGTCACAACAAGAAATGGTAGACCGTATTAAGGCTGCTGTTGATGCAAAAACTGATTCTAATTTCGTGGTCATGGCACGTACAGATGCACTGCAAAAAGAAGGGCTTCAAGCTGTCATTGATCGTGCATGTGCATGTGTTGAAGCTGGAGCTGATGCTATTTTTGCGGAAGCGATGACTGACATAAAGATGTATAAAACAGTCTGTGATGCTGTTGGTGTGCCTGTGCTAGCGAATATCACTGAATTTGGTGATACCCCTTATTATACGACCGAAGAGCTAGCAGAACAGGGGATTTCAATGGTGTTATACCCATTGTCTGCGACACGTGCGATGCAGAAAGCAGCATTAGAAGTGATGCATTCAATTCGTAAAGACGGCACGCAAGTGAATGTTATTGATAAAATGCAACAACGAAAAGAATTATACGAGTTCCTTGATTATCATACTTTCGAAAACACACTAGATAAGCTATTCACTCAGGAGAAATAAAAAAATGGCTGAAGGAAAAGTATTGACTGGCGCAGGATTGCGTGGACAAGTCGCAGGTAAAACAGCACTTTCAACCGTTGGGAAAAGTGGTGCAGGCTTAACATATCGTGGTTATGATGTTCAGGATTTGGCGGAAAATTGCCAATTTGAAGAAGTTGCTTATTTAATTTTCTTTGGTGAACTACCTACGGCGCAACAACTTGCGGACTATAAAGCAAAACTAAAATCACTGAGAGCGTTACCGCAAGCATTAAAAGAAGTGCTTGAACGTATCCCAGCAGATTCACATCCTATGGATGTTATGCGTACAGGTGTTTCTATGTTGGGTAACTTAGAAACAGAACAGTCCTTTGGTGAACAGCAAGATATAGCTGATCGTATTTTGGCAACATTGCCAGCCATTATTTGTTATTGGTATCGATATAGCCATGATGGTGTTCGTATCGAAGAAAATACTGATGACGACTCAATTGGTGCTCAATTCTTGCATTTATTGCGTGGCGAAAAACCTAATGAATTGCATGAACAAGTCATGAATGTTTCTTTAATTCTCTATGCAGAACATGAATTTAATGCTTCAACATTTACGGCACGTGTGTGTGCTTCGACGTTATCAGATTTACATTCGTGTATTACAGGTGCGATTGGTTCTTTGCGTGGTCCACTGCATGGCGGTGCAAATGAAGCGGCAATGGATATGATTGAGCAATGGAAATCTCCTGAAGAAGCTGAGCGCGAAATGCTGGGTATGCTCGAACGCAAAGAAAAAATCATGGGCTTTGGTCATGCAATTTACAAAGACAATGATCCACGTAATGGGATTATTAAGGTATGGTCTGAGCGCTTGGCTAAGGACGTAGGAGATACTGTTTTATATCCAGTATCAGTACGTTGTGAAGAAGTCATGTGGCGAGAGAAAAAATTATTCTGTAATGCTGATTTCTTCCATGCTTCTGCTTATCACTTTATGGGTATACCAACGAAGCTATTCACGCCAATTTTTGTGATGTCTCGTGTAACAGGATGGGCGGCACATGTGATGGAGCAGCGTGCGGACAACCGTATTATTCGACCAAGTGCAGATTACACAGGACCTGAATTACGCAAAGTTGTACCAATTGAACAGCGTGCTTGAAAAGCATAATAAAAAGCTCCTTCGGGAGCTTTTTATTTTGTTGAGCTGAGTAAAATGGCATCTTGTTTTTCGTAGCCTGTTTCAGTAGGAATACCCATGTAACTAATGACTGCAACGCGATAATTGGGGAAAGTGTAAGGAAATGCGTAAAGTTTTTTGATCTGAGGTAAATTACGATGATATCGAATATTCTCGAATTGTTGACTTTTATACTTTGAAGGATCAGAGCTTTGGCTGAGTTGTACCTGAGATTGGAATTTACTTACTTTAATTTCAGGCACGTTTAACCAAAAATTTCCAGTCTGTTTTCTTTGTCTATTGAATTTTAGTTTAGCAGTCTTGGGACTTAATGGTGTTGGTTTGACAAGGCGAGCTTGAATACTTTGAATTTTGCGTAGCGTATGCTGAATTTCAGTAATGTGATTTCGGCTATTTAATGGGGTATAAATGGATTGAACCTTAATCGCTTTATGTGGGTTTCTGCTGTTGAGCAAATAATAATAGAGTGTTGGTAGTCGACCAGATTCATCATGGTAATGGCGTAAATAATATATTTTATGATCTTTAATATCTGAACCTAGTACTTCTATTGTCTCCGGACCGCTGACTGTGGCAAAGGAGAGTGAAGAAATAAGGCAGAAGATGATACCTAGATAAGTTTTATGCTTTAAGTGATTATTGTTCATTTGGACTCATCTTTTTGTATTTTATATTGAGCATGATTTAAAATTTTAGAATTATGATGAAGAATAGGTTAATCAATTGTGTTGATTAACCTAAATCTAGAAGTTTACTCGGCAGTAGTGCTTACAACTTCATCTTCATCATCTTCAGCAGTATCCATTCCTAATTCTTTTAGCTTACGAGTCAAGGTATTGCGACCCCAACCTAAAAGCTCAGCAGCATGGCGTTTTCTTCCTCGAGTTTGTTGTAGTGCCGCATTAATTAAGGTGCGTTCAAACATAGGCGTGGCGATATCCAATAATTTCATTTCGCCATTTTTGAGTTTTTGTACAGCCCACTGACTAAGCAACTCATCCCAATGCTGAATAGCGATACGATCTGCTTGATTGTGTGGATGATTTGGATCATCAGATTTTTGGATTGGTAGTTGTTTTAACTCAGAAGGAAGATCTTCTGGGTAAACCTCTCGTCCAGTAATCATCACTGTCAGCCAGCGACATGTGTTTTCAAGTTGACGTACATTACCTTGCCAAGGCAACTGTTTCATGTATTCAATAGTTTCTGTACGTAAAATCTTTGGACTTACACCAAGTTCTTTACCTGCTCGTGCGAGAAAGTGTTGTGCGAGCATCGGAATGTCTTCCGAGCGGTGAGCAAGTTTAGGAATATGAATACGAATTACATTCAGACGATGATAAAGATCCTCACGGAAGCGTCCATCATGTACTAATTTTTCTAGATCTTGGTGAGTCGCAGCGACAATGCGGACATCAACACGCACTGGAATGTGTCCACCGACGCGATAAAACTCGCCATCAGCTAAAACACGCAATAAACGCGTTTGGGTTTCGAATGGCATGTCCCCAATTTCATCAAGGAATAATGTACCGCCATTGGCTTGCTCAAAACGACCTTGTCGCTGAGTATTAGCGCCAGTGAATGCACCTTTTTCATGACCAAATAATTCAGTTTCAATCAAATCTTTCGGAATGGCAGCCATATTAAGCGCAATAAATGGCTTACTGCTACGAGGTGAATGACGATGCAATGCATGAGCGACTAACTCTTTACCTGTACCTGACTCACCATTAATTAATACCGTAATGTGTGATTGCGACAAACGTCCAATTGCTCGGAAGACTTCCTGCATTGCAGGAGATTCTCCAATGATCTCAGTTGATTGAATTGGCTGTACGGTTGATTTCGCAGATTCTTGTTGTTGGAGCTTATTAATGTGCATGATGGCACGATTGACAAGTGCTAAAGCCTCATCAATATCAAATGGTTTTGGTAAATATTCAAAAGCACCCGTTTGATAGCTTGATACTGCTGACTCTAGATCCGAATGTGCCGTCATGATGATCACAGGTAGATCAGGATAATGACCTTTGACTTTAGCGAGAAAGGTAAGACCATCAATTCCTGGCATCCGTATATCTGTCAAAATTACATCAGGTGTATCATCAAGTAACTGATCCAGTGCAGATTGAGCTTCTTCGAAACTGGTAACATCTAAACCTTCTTCTTTAAATGTTTTTTCTAGAACCCAACGCATGGCGCGATCGTCATCTATTACCCAAATTTTATTTCGCGACATGGTTTAACTCCCAAGGTATATAAAGACTAAATACGGTTTTGCCCGGAACGGATTGGCATTCAATCATTCCATTGTGTTGATGCATAATATTTTGTGCGATGCTCAGACCTAAGCCTGTTCCTTTAGCGCGTCCTGTGACTAATGGATAAAATACGGACTCTAAAATTTCCTCTGGAACACCAGGGCCGTTATCTTCGATATCAATTCGAACAGTTGAGCGATGTAAAGTTCCGTTAATCGTGACAAGGCGATGAATACGTGTACGCAGGGTTAATTCAGGTTGAGTGTCTTGAAAAAACTCTTTATTTTCAGTCATGGCCTGAATAGCATTTACACTGATGTTCAACATCACTTGAATAAGTTGATCCCGATCTGCTTCAACATCAGGTAAAGAAAGATCATAATCACGAGTAATTTTAATTTTCTTTTTTGTTTGGTTCACAATCAGAGAACGAACGCGTTCCAAAGGCTCGTGAATATTTACAGGTTCATAGCTTGGTAACTGCCGAGAACCGAGCATTGTGTCAGCAAGATTTCTCAGGCGATCTACTTCACTAATAATAATGTCCGTAAATTCTTTATATTCAGGATCATTTAAACTACGTGCCAATAATTGAGTTGCGCCACGTATGCCCCCTAATGGATTCTTAATCTCATGCGCGACACCTCTGATTAATTGGCGTGCGACCTGATGTTGTTGAATAAAATTTTCTTCTTTAGAAATTTTCAACATTCGATCAATTGGATTGAGTTCAATCAGAAGGAGGGGGTGATAACTTTTGCCAGTGTTAAGTTGGGCAACAGAATAGTCAACATGTACATCTTTAAAGTTCACAATAATAGTCGCTTCACGGCGGGTATAAGCTTGCCCCGTGAGTAATGTATTTGTGAGCGCTTCTTCGGTGTTAAATGAATCACCTGGAGATTGTAAAATACTGAGCACAGATTGACCTGATGCTCTTAATAAGCTGATATCAAAGAGTGCTTCACATGAGGAATTTAAATAAAAAATATTTAATTCACTATCGACTAAAAGTATCGCAGTGCTCAAGTTGTCTACGAGTAAACGGTAATCAATCGTTGGTTGTTGATTCATTAACCTCAAAATCCTGTCTTAAAATAGAGCAATTGCATCTATGTGTTTTTCCATCACTGCTCACAAAGAGGGAGTTATTTAATTTTAACGTCCTCAAATAAAGCAAAATATGAGCCAACTTTGTTTGAAATCGTTAAAAACAACTAAAATGAACTCATTTATTAAGAAAAAAAGCGCGAAGCGATTGCAAAATATTCATGCAAAGTTGGGTTTATTTAATAATGCATCATATTGGTGCGATTGCAATATTTTTTAAAATTTATGGGAATATTTTGGTGCGTTATGCAAAGAGTGGGGTTTTCAACTGTTTTTATGAATTGAAAAGACATACAATACGCGGATTCTAGTGGAGCGCAGATTCATGAAATCCCCCAAAGTCGGTTTTGTTTCTTTAGGTTGTCCTAAGGCATTGGTAGATTCCGAGCGAATTCTTACTCAGTTAAAAACTGAAGGTTATGATGTAGCGTCGGATTATGACGGTGCTGATTTAGTTGTTGTTAATACCTGTGGTTTTATTGAATCTGCAGTACAAGAGTCATTAGACGCGATTGGTGAGGCGATGAGTGCGAACGGTCGCGTCATCGTAACAGGTTGTTTGGGTAAAGATGAAGAAAAAATTCGTCAAATGCATCCAAACGTACTTAAAGTTACTGGTGCAGCAGCTTATCAAGAAGTAATGGAAGCTGTGCATCAATATGTTCCTGAACCTCCTAAACATAATCCGTTTATTGATCTTGTGCCAGAACAAGGTATTCGATTAACACCAAAACATTATGCATATTTGAAGATATCTGAAGGCTGTAACCACCGTTGTACCTTCTGTATTATTCCAAGTATGCGTGGCGATCTCGTATCTCGCCCAGTTGGTTCTGTATTAGACGAAGCGGCGGCTTTAAAACGATCTGGTGTAAAGGAAGTCTTGGTTATTTCTCAAGATACTTCGGCATATGGTGTAGATACAAAATACAAGCTTGATTTTTGGAATGGTCAGCCTGTAAAAACTAAGTTCTATGATATGTGTGAAGCATTAGGTCAATTGGGTATTTGGGTGCGTCTGCATTATGTCTACCCATATCCACATGTTGATGCGGTTATCGATTTGATGGCACAGGGTAAGATCTTGCCTTACTTAGATATTCCATTCCAACACGCTAGCCCTAAAATTTTAAAACTAATGAAGCGTCCAGCGCATAGTGAAAACACGCTAGAGCGTTTAAAAGTTTGGCGTGAAAAGTGTCCTGATTTAGTCATTCGTTCAACATTTGTTGTTGGCTTCCCGGGTGAAACTGAAGAAGATTTCGTGCAACTTCTAGATTGGTTGAAAGAAGCTCAGCTCGATCGCGTTGGTTGTTTTACATACTCTCCAGTTGAAGGTGCAACTGCAAATGATCTGCCAGATCATGTGCCTGAAGAAATTAAACAGGAGCGCTACGAACGCTTTATGCAGGTTCAGCAAGAAATTTCTGCTGCAAAGCTACAAAAGCGTATTGGTCAAACCATGACCGTGCTGGTTGATGATCTAGAAGAAGAGTTTCCAGTTGCAGTGGCGCGTTCTTATGCAGATGCTCCAGAAATTGATGGAAATGTCTTTGTAGAAGATATTGATAAGAGCAAGATTAAAGCAGGTGATTTACTGGTTGTTAAAATCACTGATGCGGATGAATACGACCTTTATGCAGAATTGATTGAAATTAAAACCGCATAATTGTTTGAAGTAATACATATAAATGAATTCGGATATTGGAGTTTGTAATGTTAGATTCTAAAAAACCACGCTTTGGTCGTATTCTGCTAAAACTTTCGGGTGAAGCGCTAGCAGGCAATAAAGATATGGGTATCGACGCACAAGTGCTTGATCAAATGTCTTTATCTATTGCTCACTTGGTTGGTCTAGGTGTGCAAGTTGGTATCGTTGTGGGTGGTGGTAACCTTTATCGTGGTAGCCAATTACAGCAAGATGGGTTGGTTGGTCGTGTAACAGGTGATCAAATGGGTATGCTAGCAACTGTGATGAACGGTTTGGCGCTACGAGATGCATTGGTACGTCGTAATATTAAAACCCGTTTAATGTCAGCATTACCAATCGGTACAGTTGTAGAATCATATTCTAGCCGTGATGCGATTCGTCATTTAAATAATGGTGAAGTTTGTGTGTTTGTGGCGGGTACTGGTAATCCATTCTTTACGACAGATACCGCTGCTTGCTTACGTGGTATTGAGATTGAGGCCAACTTAATTCTTAAAGCGACTAAGGTAGATGGTGTCTACAATAAAGATCCAAGCAAATACGAAGATGCTGTTAAATATGATGCATTAACATTTGACCAAGTCTTAGATGAGAAACTTGGTGTAATGGATTTAACCGCGATTTGCTTATGCCGTGACCATAATGTTCCACTTCAAGTATTCGATATGAATAAATCAGGTGCGTTATTGTCAGTGGTTATGGGTGAAAAAGAAGGTACTCACGTTACTAATTGATGTACGTGGCTTTCAAAGCTATTTATACTAAACACTATTTTGATTTAAATTTTGAGAATTAGGTAAGGAAGATCACATGATTAACGATCTTAAAAAAGATGCTGAAGAGCGTATGAATAAATCATTGGACTCATTAGAGCATGGTTTTGCTAAAGTTCGTACAGGTCGTGCACATCCATCAATTCTTAACGGCGTAATGGTTCCTTACTATGGCTCTGATGTGCCATTAAACCAAGTTGCTAACATTGGTGTTGAAGATTCGCGTACATTGCTTGTTCAACCTTTCGAGCGCACCATGGTTGCTGCAATCGATAAAGCAATTCGTGAGTCAGATTTAGGTTTGAACCCAATTACTGCTGATTCAATTCGTGTACCAATGGCGGCATTAACTGAAGAAACACGCCGTGATATGCAAAAAGTGGCACGTAACGAGGCTGAAAATGCAAAAGTTGCGATTCGTAATATTCGCCGTGATGTATTAGGTGATATTAAAGCGTTGTTGAAAGAAAAAGAAATTTCTGAAGACGATGAGCGTCGTGCTGGCGATGAAATCCAAAAAATCACAGATAAATTTGTTGCTGAAGTTGAAAAGCGTTTAGCAGCAAAAGAAGCTGAGTTGATGAAGGTCTAAGCTATATAATGACCATCTCAGCAGAGCTTCTGCCACAACATGTTGCCATCATTATGGATGGCAACAATCGTTTTGCAAAAAAGAAACATCTACAAAAAGGTGATGGACACCGTGAAGGAAAAAATGTCCTTGATCCGATTGTAGAGCATTGTCGTAAAGTGGGTGTAAAAGCACTTACTGTTTATGCCTTCTCAAGTGAAAACTGGAATCGACCTCAATATGAAGTTGATTTGCTCATGAAATTGTTGCAAGAGACGATTAATGAACAAATTCCTCGAATGATAAAGTTTCAGATTGGGCTCAGATTCATCGGGGATCGCTCTCGTTTATCGCCAGAATTGCAACAATTAATGTTGCAAGCAGAACAAAGGACTGCTACTTTCACAGAAATGACGCTCACAATTGCTGTGAGCTATGGTGGAATGTGGGATATCGCACAAACTGCTAAAACAATCGCACAACTCGTCAAAGAACAAAAAATTGATGTTGATCAAGTTGATGTTGATTTGTTTGCTCAGCATGTCAGTTTAGGTGACTTACCTCCAGTCGACTTATTGATTCGTACTGGTGGTGATTATCGATTGTCTAATTTTTTATTATGGCAATCTGCATATGCTGAGTTGTATTTTACTGAGACGTTGTGGCCAGAATTCACAACAGAAGAATTGGATCATGCCTTTGGTGTGTTTTTAGGGCGTGAAAGGCGCTTTGGAAAAACCTCTGAGCAGGTCCAACAAGAGAAAATAGAGAACTAATAATGTTAGAGCGGATAATTACCGCATTGATTTTAGTGGCTGTAGTCTTGAGCTGTATGTTTGCAACTACATCCATTTATCCAATGTTAGCGTTAATGATTATCGCTGCCGGGGGGGCTGGCTATGAGTGGTTTAAACTCATGCCTCGTCAAACTGATCAAGTGAATAAATTTAAAGCAGGATGCTTTGGTGTAATCACTGCGGTATTTTCTGCAATTGCGCTTTATTTTGATGATCTAGTACTGCTGTTGTGGAGTGCTTCGATTATTACTTGGGTTATTACCATTTATTGGGTTAAGCAATATCCTCTTTATGATGCGTGGTATAACACTTCACTGAATTGGATTGGTGTAGTGATTATTAGCGCTGCAGTATCGGCAATATACGAAGTCTGGATAAGTTCACCTTGGTGGCTCATGTATCTATTCCTCTTAGTGTGGGGTGCTGATAGTGGGGCGTATTTTGTAGGTAGGAAGCTTGGTAAGCGTAAGCTTGCACCTGAGGTGAGCCCGAATAAATCTATTGAAGGGTTAATCGGTGGTGTAATTACAGTCATCATTGTTATCTTATTTGTACAATTTAACTATTTAGATTTAACCGCAGTAGAGCATATTCTATTTTTACTCCTATCTGTGCTGACAGTATTTAGCTCAGTTCAAGGTGATTTATTTGAATCAATGATTAAGCGTCGTGCAGGTATTAAGGATTCAGGTCGTATTTTGCCTGGTCATGGTGGTGTATTAGATCGCATTGACTCATTGCTTGCTGCCGCACCTATTTTTGCTGCGGGAATATTTGTTTTAAAACTTGTTGGTGTAGATTTATAGATGTCTCAATCAGTATGTATATTAGGTGTAACGGGTTCAATTGGACAAAGTACCTTAAAAGTCATTGATCGACATCCAGAGAAGTACAATGTTTTTGCGGTATCTGCATTTAGTCGTGTAGAGCAGTTAAGCGAAATATGTCAACAATATCATCCACAGTATGCTGTTGTACCTTCAGGCAAGGTGGATGAACTACATCAATTTTTCAAATTAAAAAATATCACTTCAACCGAAATTCTCTCTGATGAGTCGGGTTTAATCGCTGTTGCTGAGCATCCTCAGGTTGATATCGTGATGGCGGCGATAGTGGGTGCGGCAGGATTATTGCCAACACTCGCTGCTGTTCAAGCGGGTAAGCGTGTTCTTCTAGCAAATAAAGAATCGTTGGTGATGTCTGGTGACATCATGATGAAGGCCGCTAAAGAGAATAAAGCCTTATTATTACCTGTAGATTCTGAACATAACGCAATATTTCAGTGCCTGCCTCAAAATTATTTACAATTAGATACAGGTGGTAAACCCCAGTTAGGTGTTTCACAAATTTTGTTGACTGCTTCTGGCGGTCCATTTTTGCATCATACGCTAGATGAGCTCAGTAATGTGACACCTGCACAGGCTTGTAAGCACCCTAATTGGTCAATGGGACAGAAGATATCAGTTGATTCGGCAACGCTAATGAACAAAGGTCTCGAGTTGATCGAGGCCTGTCATTTATTTTCAATTCAAGAACATTTTGTTACAGTGGTTGTGCACCCACAAAGTATTATTCACTCAATGGTTCAGTATGTTGATGGTAGTACTTTGGCTCAAATGGGTAATCCTGATATGTGTACGCCGATTGCACATGCATTTGCATGGCCAGATCGGATTGAAACACATGTTCCTCCGCTAGATTTATTTCTAAACGATACGCTTAATTTTATGCAGCCTGATACTGTACGCTTTCCAGCGTTGCAATTGGCTCGTGAAGCAATGAAGTCTGGAGGATTGGCGCCTGCGATCTTAAATGCTGCAAATGAAATCGCGGTTGAAGCATTTTTAAAAGATAAAATCAAATTTTTAGATATTCCTAAAGTTGTTGAATCCACTTTGAATCATGTTCAAAATTCAAATGCTGATTCTTTAGAGCTAATCTTAGAGACTGATGCGCTTGCACGTCGCTATGCTATTCAACTCACGAATTCACTGAGTACCTAAGATGAATATACTTTTCATTATCGTCGCGGCTATTTTGCTTCTAGGTCCATTGATTGCAATTCATGAATTTGGACATTACTGGGTAGCACGAAAACTTGGCGTTAAGGTTCTTGTTTATTCAATTGGATTTGGTCCAACAGTTCTAAAGTGGACCTCTAAAAAGTCAGGCATTCAATATCAGCTCTCTGCATTGCCTTTAGGTGGTTATGTAAAAATGCTAGATGAGCGTGAAGGTAATGTAAGTGCAGAGGATTTACCTTATGCGTTTAATCGGCAATCCCCTTTAAAACGAATTGCAATCGTTGCTGCGGGACCACTTGTTAATTTAATTTTTGCTGTTTTACTTTTTTGGATTTTGTTCTTACCAGCTCAGGAACAATTAAACACTCGAGTTGGTAAAGTGATTGAAAATACGCCAGCCGCACAAGTAGAGATGCGTTCTGGTGATAAAATCATAGCAGTGGATGGAACTGCGACACCAACTTGGGAAAAATTGAATTATGCGCTGATTGATCGCGTAGGTGAAACTGGTACGATTCAAATTCAAGCTGATCGTGATGGTCAGGTACAAACTTTTAATTTACCGATTCAGCAATTTTTAAAAGATCAGTCTCAATCACCATTGGATGTCTTGGGGTTTTTACCATATCGACCTCATATTCAACCAGTTGTACATAAATTATCTGAAGATGGTGCTGCTATACGCCAAGGGATGAAAGAAGGTGATGTAATTGTCGCGATTGATAATAAAAAAATTAACGATTGGTTAGAAGTTGTTGATATAGTACAAAAATCACCAGAAAAACTATTGAATATCGAAGTGATGCGTCAAGGCGAGATTGTTCAATTAAAGGTCATGCCGCAAGGAAAGCGTGACAATATGGGCAATACGACAGGAATGTTGGGAGTGCAAGCTCAATCTGGTCAGATCAATATTCCTGCTGAATATAAGCATACAATTCAATATGATCCAGCGGAAGCTTTTGTGGTTGCGGTTGAAAAAACGGGTCAATTATCTTCTATGATCCTTGGCTCAATTGTCAAAATGATTCGAGGATTGATTGGGTTGGATAATCTCTCGGGTCCAATTACGATTGCTAAAGTTGCAGGTCAAAGTGCTGAAATGGGGTGGCAAACTTTCATTTCATTTATGGCATTAATGAGTGTAAGTTTGGGGATATTAAATTTGCTTCCGATTCCGATGTTGGATGGTGGGCATTTAGTTTATTACATAATTGAATTAATTCGTGGTAAACCTGTTTCTGAACAAATACAATTGGTTGGATTAAAAATTGGTATGGTGTTGCTGGGAAGTATGATGTTTCTCGCAATATTTAATGATTTTATGCGTTTATAAGCGTTATAGATGGATAATTAACTTACTGGAAAACAATAGGCATGCAGCACAAACATTTATTTATGCCATTGGCACTCGTTAGCGCAATGGCAGCAGTACAACAAGTATATGCAGCAGACGAGTTTATCGCGCGGGATGTGCGTGTTGATGGATTAGTTCGACTAACGCAAGCTAATGTACTCGCAATGTTACCGGTGAATGCTGGGGATCGCATTAATGATCCAGTGATTGCGAATGCGATTCGTGCGTTGTATGCCTCTAATTCGTTTGATGATATTCAAGCTTTCAAAGAAAACGATGTTTTGGTTTTCAAAGTCGTTGAACGTCCTATTATTTCTAAAATCAATTTCAAGGGTAATAAGCTCATTCCAAAAGAAGCCTTGGAAGAGGGCTTGAAGAAAATGGGTCTAGCTGAAGGTGAGGTGCTCACTAAATCTGCACTTCAGACGCTAGAAACTGAGCTTGAACAGCAGTATTCACAACAAGGTCGCTATAATGCGGATATTCAGGTCGAAACTGTTGCAAAAGCCAATAACCGTGTTGATGTCAATATTAATTTCATTGAAGGTAAACCAGCTAAAGTTTTTGAAATTAATTTAATTGGTAATACTGTATTTAAAGACGATGAAATTAAGCAAGTCTTTGCTGTCAAGGAAAGCGGATGGTTATCTGTCATTTCCAGAAATGATCGCTACGCGCGTGAAAAAATGGCAGCAAGCCTTGAAGCATTAAGAGCTTTATACCTTAATAAAGGTTATATCAATTTTGAAATTACCAACTCTAATTTGAATATCAGTGAAGATAAAAAAAATATTTTCATTGAAGTTTCAATGAATGAGGGTGAGCAATTTAAATTTGGTGAAACCAAATTTTTAGGTGATGCTTTATATAAAGACGAAGATCTTCGTGCACTAAAGATTTATAAAGATGATGCAACTTACTCACAAGAGTTGGTGAATGCAGTAAAACAGTTGTTACAGCGTAAGTATGGTAATGCTGGTTATTACTATGCTGAAATTAATGTTGTGCCTCAAATTGACAATGAAACAAAAAAAGTTAATTTGAATTATTACATCAATCCGGGTCAGCAAGTTACGGTTAGACGTATTAATTTTACAGGTAATACCAAGACTGCTGATGAAGTTTTACGTCGTGAAATGCGCCAGATGGAAGGTGCATTAGCGAGTAACGAAAAAATTGATCTTTCAAAAGTCCGTTTAATGCGTACTGGATTTTTCAGTAAAGTAGATGTTAAGCCGGTACGTGTTCCGGGGGCGCCTGATCAGATTGATTTGAATATCGCTGTTGAAGAACAACACTCAGGATCAAGTACTTTAGCTGTGGGTTATTCGCAAAACGGGGGTATTACGTTCCAAGCAGGTTTAAGTCAAACTAACTTCTTAGGTACAGGTAACCGTGTAGCGATTGATCTTTCTCGTTCTGAGACACAAGATTATTATAACCTAAGTGTTACTGATCCATACTTTACAATTGATGGTGTCAGCCGTGGTTACAATCTCTATTATCGTAAGACGAAATTAGACGAAGACTATAACGTTAACAATTATGTTACAGATAGCTTCGGTGGTGGTCTGAGCTTTGGTTACCCTATTGATGAGAATCAGAGCTTAAGTGCTGGTATTAATATTGATCAAACTGAAGTAACGACTGGTCCATTTGTTTCTACTTATGTGCGTGATTATTTACTTGCCAATGGTGGTAGGGAAACAAGTACTGGTAAGTATTGTCCAGTCGACTTAGAGCCAATTAAAGATGATAACGGTAATGTAATTGGTTATGAACCTTGCTCTGAACCTGAAGTTGAGTACGGTAATGAGTTTAAAGGTGATTTCTTTACTTATAGTTTAAATTTAGGTTGGTCTTATAACACATTAAATAATCCACGCTTCCCAACGTCGGGTATGTCTCATCGTGTTAATGCAGAGATTGCATTGCCGGGTAGTGATGTTGAATATCAGAAGGTAACATACGATACTCAAGCCTTTATTCCTTTAGGAAAGGATTTTGTATGGCGTGGTTATGGTAAGGTAGGTTTCGGTAATGATTTACCATTCTATAAAAACTATTACGCTGGTGGTTATGGGTCTGTTCGTGGTTATGATAATAGTACATTAGGTCCAAAATATCCGAGTATTACAGATGCTGCTCTAACTCGAGAAGATAGAAACCCTGAAGAGGTGGGGGGTAATGCATTAGTTCAATTTGGTACTGAATTAATCTTACCAGTTCCTTTTAAAGGCGACTGGGCGCGACAGGTCCGTCCTGTTATTTTTGCAGAAGGTGCTCAAGTGTTCGACACTCAATGTGACGTACCTACTGGAAATATTTATTTTGGCGCAACCAATTCGACTGCATTCGATGCTAGACAATACTGTAAAGACAACTTTGGTTTCGATGCTGGAAATATGCGATATAGTGTTGGTGTAGGCTTCACATGGATTACGATGATTGGTCCACTATCATTAAGCTATGCGTACCCACTGAATGATAAGCCTGGTGATGAAACTAAGTCTGTTCAATTTGAAATTGGTCGTACTTTCTAGTACGGCCTTTTGCCTTTAAGGAATAATAATGAATATGTTTAAAACAACGATTTCAACGGTTTTACTCACATCTGTAGTTGGCTTTGCGCATGCAGCAGGATATGGAGTAATTGATTTAGAAAAAGTCGTTGAAAATAGCACGTACTTAAAACAGCAGAATACTCAGCTTGAGCAGACAATTAAACCGCAAACGGTAAAATTAGAACAATTGGGTAAAGAAATTGAAGCGTTGGCTAAATCGGCTCAAGCCAATCAATCGAATGCCCAGCAACTATCCTCTCAATATCAAACGAAGATGAACGAATTTCAATCTTTGCAACAGACTGTTCAATCACGTGTTCAAAGCACCATTCAAAATACAAATAAAGTTTTCGACTCAAGAATTAAACAAGTTGCTGAACAATTGCGCAAAGAAAATAATCTTGATTTAGTTTTAAATAAAAATGCTGCCTTGGCATATGACCCAAAATACGATTTAACTGCTAAAATGATTCAAAAGGTTAATGCAATCAAATAGTCAATGAAATCAAATCAATTTCGTCTCGATCACTTGGCCAAACTTGTACAAGGCCAAGTTATTGGTGATGCAGATCTGTTGCTAGAGGGTCTTGCAAGTTTAACTCAAGCGAACTCAAACCAAATTTCTTTTGTAAATTCTGATAAGTATTTAGACGAAGCGATTTCATCTCAAGCAGGTGCCTTAATTGTCACTTCTGAGATGCAGGCTCAGCTTAATCAGCATAATAATTTTATTGTCGTACAAAATCCGTATCTTGCTTTCGCGATTTTAACTCATGTGTTCGAATCTAAAACTGTGCAACGTGGAATCGAGGCCACCGCAGTAATCGATCCGAGTGCTATGATTGGAGATAATGTATACATTGGTCATTACGTTGTAGTTGGCCCACATGCCGTGATTGGTTCAAATACAGTAATTCATTCGCAAACTAAAATTGATGAGTATGTTGAAATCGGTGAGGATTGTTTCATTGATTCGCATGTCACGATTACGGGTCGATCTAAAATTGCTAAACGTGTTCGTATCCATGCGAATACCGTAATTGGAGGAGAGGGTTTTGGCTTTGCTCCTTATCAAGGTAAGTGGAACCGAATTGCTCAACTCGGGTCTGTTCAAATTGGAAATGATGTCAGAATTGGTTCTAACTGTAGTATTGATCGTGGCGCTTTAGATGACACTATACTTCATGATGGTGTGATTATTGATAATCTTGTGCAAGTCGCACATAACGTTCAAATCGGTGAAAATACTGCAATTGCTGCAAAATGCGGTATTGCGGGCAGTACTGTGATTGGCAAAAACTGTATCCTTGCAGGTGCTTGTGGTATCTCAGGACATCTAAAAATTGTAGATAATGTGACGCTAACAGGAATGTCAATGGTCACAGGTAGCATTTTAGAAGCTGGTACATATTCTTCAGGAATGGGATTGCTCGAAAATTCTCGTTGGAAACGAACAGTTGTTCGTCTAAGACAATTAGCAGATGTGCCATTGACCAAATTAGTCAAACGAATAGATGATATGCAGGCTCAGTTAGAGTCAATCGAATCAACTTTAAAATTGCGTAAATAATATGACAGAGTCTACTTTATCTTTTTCAATTCCTAAATTGCCGATGAATATTCAAACAATTCGTGAATATTTGCCGCATCGTTATCCATTTCTATTGGTAGACCGTGTTACAGAAGTGACTGAGAATGGAATTGTCGGATTTAAAAATGTCTCCATAAATGAAGAGTTTATGCAAGGTCATTTTCCAGGTTATCCAATCATGCCGGGTGTCTTAATCGTTGAGGCGATGGCACAAATTTCTGGCGTTCTTGGCTTTATTATGAACAATGAAAAACCCAAACCGGGTTCACTTTTTCTTTTCGCTGGCGCTGAAAAAGTTCGTTTTAAAAAACAGGTCGTTCCTGGTGATCAACTCGTGTTAAAATCAGAGCTTGTAATGCAGAAACGTGGTATTTACAAGTATCTTTGTAGTGCGAGCGTTGATGGTGTAATTGCAGCGACAGCTGAAATTATTATTTCTCATCAGAAATTAGAGCAAGCATGAGTAACAGTGATTTAATCCACCCTACAGCAATTATTGATCCTACGGCAACGATTGCTTCTGATGTAAAAATTGGTCCTTATTCGATTATTGGTCCTCATGTGACGATTGATAGTGGGACAGTGTTACATTCTCATGTGGTGGTTGGTGGATATACTCGCATCGGTAAATCAAACGAAATTTTCCAGTTTGCCAGTGTGGGTGAGGTGTGTCAGGATCTTAAGTATGCTGGTGAAGAAACTTGGCTTGAGATTGGCGACAACAACAAAATTCGTGAGCATTGCAGTCTGCATCGCGGTACAGTGCAGGATCAAAGTATTACTAAAATTGGTAGTAATAATCTGTTGATGGTCAATACGCATATTGCGCATGACTGTGTGGTGGGTAATAACAACATTTTTGCAAACAATGTTGGTGTCGCAGGTCATGTGCATGTTGGTGACTTCGTTGTTGTCGGTGGCAACTCCGGTATTCATCAATTCTGTAAAATCGACTCATACAGCATGATTGGTGGAGCATCATTGATTTTGAAGGATGTTCCTGCTTATGTGATGGTGTCTGGTAATCCGGCGCATGCATTTGGAATGAATGTAGAAGGTATGCGTCGTAAGGGGTGGTCCAAAGATGTAATCAATGGTTTACGAGAATCATTTAAGTTGATTTATAAAAGTGGTCTGACGACACAACAAGCCATTGAGCAGATTACTGCTGAAATTTTACCAAATGTTTCTGAAGCTCAGCTCCTCATAGATTCTCTAAATGAATCTAAGCGCGGTATTGTTCGTTAAGAGCTTTTGCTAGCAATAAAAAGACATCTTATGATGTCTTTTTTATTTAACTTTTTTTGAAATATCCAGCTTCTTCTGAGTCAGGATAGGTGCTTAGTAGTTTATTTTTATAAATTTCAGCAGTTTGAGCGTTTTTATTTACATCTTTCGCGATGCTATACAGCTGATATAAAGATCGCGCTGCTTTTCCTGAATTTGGAAACTTCGAAGCGACAGTTTCATAGTGTTTTCTTGCTTCTTCATAATTGGGTGGTTCAATTGCTAAATTGAATTCAGCTAACCAAAAATAGGCATTACCTGTATACACACTATTTGGATTGTTACGTACAAAGTTTTGCATAGGTGCAATGGCTTTTTTTGCGCCACCTTGTTTGTATGCATCTAAGGCAACTGTATAAGCCGCTTTATCAAGTTCTTGTTGGTTGGTTTGATTCAAGTTCGTTGCATTTTGTGATGCTGTGGTATTGGAGTTAGTGCTAGTGCTTGGTGCAGTTGGCTCGTTAGGAATGGGTGGTGCAGCATTAGGATCATCGGCATTGGACTCCTCCACAGGATCAATTTTTTGTTGAAGGAGTTCTAATCTTTGATCTAGATCTGTATAGCGATTTTTTAATTCGTTGGTCAGTTGATTAATTTGATGTTCTTGTTCTTCTAATTTGCCTTGAAGTGCACGAATTTGATTTTCTAAGCGTTGATTTTGTTGGATAAGCTGCCAACTGGTGTTGGTAGGGGCTGTAGCGGTGTTATTCGCTGCGACTGCTGTTTGGTTCAAACTCGAATTTTGGCTTAATCCTTTTGATTCGATAGGAATATTGGCAAAAACTGATGTTGAGCTCATCAATGCTAGTGCAAGAAAAGTACGCTTATTGAGCATGTTCATTATTCCATTTGTGTCCATACTCAAATTTGAACTTTGAGTATTTTCAATTCTTAATAATCAGATCATTAAAAACGTCATAGCATTTAAAATCAATATAAATTTACAATGAAACTGTATAAATGAAGAAATTTAAGTTGAATTTATTTAGATGAAAAATATCAAGTTTGTTGTTAATAGATTAGTAAATATTCACTTGAACTTTTTTAGTGCCTTTAAAGCCCATTATGGTCTTGCAAGATCATTAAAAATCTCTATACTCTGTTCTTGCAATGGTAGCCCTGCTGGTGGCTTCGCAATTGTACTCTGAGAACCCCGCCAGGACCGGAAGGTAGCAACGGTATCAGAACTATGATGTGCCGGAGTTTTGCTAGTAGGGTTGCCACCATTATAATAATTTATCTCTTATTCTTCATTCTCTTTTCGTTTTATAGCTTTCATAATCGCATCCATTTCAAAGCCTCTATATTGTAAAAAGCGAATTTGTTTTGCTTTTAATTTTGCGTCCTGAGCAACTTCATAGCCATATTTTTTGACTTTCAATAAGTATGCTTGTTCATACCAATCTATTTCTTCCATTTCTGGTTCAGCCAAGGCTTTATCAACGTGTTTGCTTTTAAGCGCTAGCTTTATTCGATTTGGACCTTTTCCTTTACGTAATTGGCTGCGTACCATCATTTCTGCAACGCGAGCATCACTTTGATAATTTTCTCGCGCTAGCTCATCAACTAAGCTCAAAACCTCTTCCTTATTTTGTGCATACAAAGCAAGTTTATCAATTAAGTCTTTTTTTGAGTATTCTTTGCGAGTTAAGACTGCAAATGCATACGATCTCAAACGAGTCCCTGTTAAGCCTTTATTCTGTGCTAGATCTGATGAATGAGTGTCATCTAAATCACATTCATCTGGTGCTTGATTGGCGAGGTATTGATTAGACGAGTGTTGATCGTTAATGAGATGTTGAGGTTCATCTTCATTCATTATTGATTTTAAGTCCTCATAATGAATGAACTTGGGAAACTTCTCTGACATTTTAAATCCATGCTCTTAAACAAAAGCGCCCATAATTTGGGCGCTTCGATTTCAAATTTTTTGAAAAATTATACTTCAAATAAATCAGCTTCTTCGTCATTTTCTTCGGTTGGAGCTGGTGTTGCTGTGGTTAACAACTGTTCACGAATCATGCGATCAAGATCTTGTGCAAGTTGAGGATTTTCCTCAAGATGACGAATCACGTTGTTCTTACCTTGTCCAATCTTGTTACCTTGGTATGAATACCAAGCACCAGCTTTTTGAACAAGTTCTTGTTGTACAGCGAGATCGACCAATTCAGCAAGCTGATTTGTACCTTTACCGTACATGATTTGGAATAATGCTTCACGGAAAGGAGGTGCCATTTTGTTCTTCACCACTTTAACGCGTGTTTCAGAACCAACAATCTCATCGCCTTCTTTCACTTGACCAATGCGGCGAATATCTAAGCGTACAGAAGCATAGAATTTGAGCGCATTACCACCAGTAGTGGTTTCTGGACTTCCAAACATGACTCCAATTTTCATACGAATTTGGTTAATGAAGATCACCATGCAGTTGGAGCGCTTTGCATTACCTGTAATTTTACGCAATGCTTGGCTCATCAAGCGTGCTTGTAGACCCATATGAGAGTCACCCATTTCACCTTCAATTTCGGCTTTAGGGGTTAAAGCTGCTACAGAATCGACAACAATTAAGTCGATAGCGCCAGATCGTACCAGCATATCTGCAATTTCTAGTGCTTGTTCACCGTGATCAGGTTGTGACACCAATAAGTTATCGATATCTACACCAAGTTTGCGAGCATATTGAGGATCTAAAGCATGCTCAGCATCGATAAATGCACAAGTACCACCAGCTTTTTGACATTGCGCAATCGCTTGAAGTGTCATGGTGGTTTTACCTGATGATTCTGGACCATAAATTTCAATAATACGGCCTTTAGGTAAACCACCAATACCTAGTGCGATATCCAATGTAAGAGAGCCTGTAGATACAGCTTCTACAGCTTGAACAGTATTGTCACCAAGGCGCATTACCGTATTTTTACCAAATTGTTTTTCAATTTGGCTTAAAGCAGCACTCAGTGCTTTGCTTTTATTATCATCCATCTCATAACCTCAAAACGATGTAAATCACTGATAATTTAAGTGGATGTCTTTAATTAAGTCTAATGTCCACGGCATTTATAGTGACAGAAAAAATCGGACTGTTCTATAATTTTAAACTTCAAAACGACAGTATTTGTCGCTTTAACTTATTCATCATCGTATGACCAAACTTCGTCATATTGCTGACCATTTTGTTGACGGAATCTTGTAATATCACGTCGATCTTTTTTGCTTGGTCGATGATCTGGTCGTGCAAGATTATGCAATTTTCTTTGTGCAGAAAGCAACTCACGACGCGCGATACTGACTTCAGTTTCTTCATAGAGTAATTGTGCAGTAGGTGCCCCGCCTCGTACAGATGATAATGCTTTCACAATGACGGTTTTCTTTTCAAATCCCTGCTGAATCGTTAACTCCATTCCTACACGTACTTCTCTGGAAACTTTAACACGATCATTGTTGTGATGAACTTTACCACCTTCTATTGCTGCTTTGGCAATTGAGCGGGTTTTAAAAAAGCGTGCTGCCCAAAGCCACTTATCAATTCGCATTGAATCTGTGATTTTAGTTTCATGCTGTTTTGACATTCATTTCTTTCTCATGGTTAATTTGGTCTAAATAGGGGATTAATGATCTTAGATCATTGATTGCAGGATACTGAAGTTTAGACCTTTCGCGCTCAGGTTGAGCGCTAGATGGTTGGGTAATTGTGATTAGATGCTCAATACCAAAAGATTTAGCACCTTCGAGTACAACCGCAGTATCATCAACGAGAACGCAGTGACGAGGTTCAAATGGGTGCATTTGCTGTAATTGATCCCAAAATTCAAAACGCTCTTTAGCAAAACCGATCGTTTCGCTGCTGATCATCACTTCAAAATAAGAGGTGAGGTCAACTTGATTCATTTTCAATGCCAAACCTCTTTCATCAGCATTGGTGACTAACCACATTCGGTATCCAGCTTGCTTAAGGCTTGATAATAACGCAATGCATCCCTGTCTCGGCTTGATGAATTCTTTGTGATCGTGTTGAAGCTGAAAAGTATTAACGCCGACTTTGGCTGTCCAAAAGCGCGTAGAATACCAATCGAGCGTGTGCTTATGATCTTGATAAAATTTAAATAGAATTTGATTGCTCTGCTCTAAACTGATTTGATGAGTTTTGGCATGTCGCTCAGGGAGTTTGTGATTCCAAATTAAATCGTCAAAAGCAAGATCGAGTAGGGTTCCATCCATGTCGAACATGATGATGGGTTTATTCATTCATCTTTCCTCAGGTATTGTTGCAATTTAGCACAAATAAAAACAACAAAATGGGTGTTATTTAAATATCGATTTACACCATCATTTGATGCAAAAGGTTGGACTCGCATCAGCATTTTAAAATTGAACTTCAAGAATGGGTGTGCGTGGTGACTTCTATATTTCATTCCATTCGTATTATATCGAATTAGATGTGTGAGGTCACAAATTTAGATCTTGATAATGAATACAAAAATAGTATAGAAGTCGCTATGAAAGCATCATATTTGTTGAAAATGGTGCATAGGAGTTTGAAGTATGACAAAACATGATAATAGTTCGAAACCACACAAAGAATCTAATGAGGATAAAGGGAATCAGGACTCTTTTAAAAATAAAGAGCCTGTAAAAAAACCGAATGAACAGCCTGAAAGTCCAGTCAAAGAGCAAAAATAAAAAACAAGCCTTCTTTAAGAAGGCTTGTTTTTTTATGTTGATACTGACTCTAAGGCGCGCTCTGATTTTTGGAACTATTGCGGGTGTTATTTAAGATGTATTGAGGGTTGTTGGCAATCACGCTTCGGATTTTGTTTTAAAAGTGTTAGAGTTCTTATGATTGAAATGGGTTATGTGTTTCAAAGTGGTTATATTTTATAGGTTTGCTACTATAAATATAAATCCAACAATGCAAATTAAATCACGCTGCATTTTAGGCTGAGGTTCTTAATATGATCGTCGTGCTTAGAGTGTGTAGCGCCAGAAAAAATAGGTTTTATCCATGTTTATCACAACGCATGCTCCCCAAGATCAACAAATGTTAAATTTGGTTCCGATTTTGGCTGTTGCAAGCCAAATATTATTAGAAGAATATCAAAACTATTGTGCTGGACGTGATTTTAAAATCAACGAAAAAGATGACCATTCTCCTGTAACTCAAGCAGATTTAAAGGTCAATCAATATCTGCTCAGAGAGCTTGCAAAACTTACACCTGATATTCCGATCATTTCTGAAGAAAGTGATTATTCAGAGCGACATGAATGGCCTCAATGTTGGATGCTAGACCCTTTGGATGGTACGAAGGAGTTTATTCATGAACGTGATGAATTTACAATTAATCTGAGTCTTATTCAGAACCATCAAACTGTATTTTCAGTCATAGTCGTGCCGACTGAGAAAGTTATGTATATGGGCTATTTGACGGATCTTCCTTATAAATATTCATTTATGAACAATATTTGGGAAAAATATTGCAAATTTAAAGCCTCACCAGTCGATGCCATCCAAATTGGGCTGAGTCATAGTAGTAAAAATCCTAAGTATCAACACTATATTGATTATATTGAAAGAGAAATACCGGTTATACGTCGTGAAGCTGGAAGTGCTTATAAATTTTGTATGATGCTTGAGGGTGAAATAGATATTTACCCAAGATTTCATCCAACCTCCGAGTGGGACACTAGTGCTGGACAAGGCTTGCTAGAGAGCATAGGAGGTGGTTTGTTGACCTTGGATTCTGTGCCATTTACCTATAATCAGCGTGATACTGTTTTGAATAATGGTTTTATCGCCTATCGTGATCCTGAAATGAGGCAATTGGCTTTAGATGCGTTGTCAAATGTACTTTAGGGGAGTGGAACTATAATTTCATCGTGTTATAGTCAAATTAATTTCATTTATTAGAATTATTATGTCGCTGAAGTTGCTTCCTCCAAGTATGCTCAGAGCGGTTGATTTACTGCCCGATGTTGCTGTGCCTGTTACACTATTTACTCGCCACTCAATTCGTGAAATGGTGGTGGGCCAAGGACTCGCTGGATATGATTTGCAATTAACAGATCAAGGTAAGGATTTGGCACAGGCTTGGGGGGCTTATCTTATTGATCAAACAGATCGTGTGATTGAACACTGTATTTCTAGTCCAATTCAACGTTGTATTGATACTGCAGCACTGATGATTCAAGGTGCTGATCAAATCAATCCTAAGTCAAATACCCATCATATTAAAATTGTTGAGCAGGGGCTTTTGGTCGAGCCTGGTAGCTTCGTTTTAGATATCGAGCAAGCTGCGCCATATTTTAAGCAACAAGGTGCTTTGGGATTTATTAATAGCTTTGTAAACAATACTTTACCTGGGATGAAGCAGCCAATTACAGGTGTGATTGATGTTTTACATTTGCTTTATCAAACTCACCCTCAACAGAATCATGGATTAAGTTTGGCGGTTAGCCATGACACTATTCTGGCTGGTATTCTGGCTGTGATTTCAGGTAAAACACAGATTATTCAGCAGGATTGGCCAGAAATGATGGAAGGTTTGTTTGTTTGGTTTGAAGGTGAAGCATTCATAGATGCAAAATTGAAATGGATATGGCGTGGTGAATGTAATGAGCTGTCTATTCGTGAATTTGTAGAGCAAGAAAGATAGTAATTTTAATATTATTTAAGTATTGTTGATAAATTTAAAATATAAAAAAAGCCCTTAAAGGGCTTTTTTTAACGCAACTTAGTTAGAAGCTAGAGCTTTAACTTGTGCATTTAAACGGCTCTTATGACGAGCAGCTTTGTTCTTATGGATGATACCTTTGTCAGCCATACGGTCGATTACAGGTACTGCAGTTTTGTAAGCTTCAGAAGCTGCTGCATAGTCACCTGCAGCGATCGCTGCTACTGTGCGTTTAAGGTAAGTACGAACCATAGAACGTAAGCTTGCGTTGTGTTTACGTGCTTTAACGTTTTGACGAGCACGTTTTTTTGCTTGAGCAGAGTTTGCCACTCGTGCACTCCTTGAAATTGATTGGTCTGGGCGGGCTGAAATTTCAACTAAATACAAACATTAGAAGAATTTACACCAGCCCGTAAACAAGTGCCATATTGTGATTAAATGATGCGGCAAAGTCAAGTCTTGACATGCTTTGACAACATTTTTGATGCAGATAAAATGCGGTTAGCACGTTAGATTAGATAAATATTGGAAGGAATGGCGAAAAAATGATTAAAAATATTAAAAGTGCAATAGTTATAGGGGCAACTGGTTTAGTTGGTCGATCTTTGGTAAATCATTTGAATCAATTGGTAGATTGCGAAAGAATTGTCGTAGCTGTTCGTAAGCATGATGAACAATTTGAACAGTTCACCAAAGTTGATCAGTTGGTCATTGATGACTTTTTAATGTTAAATGATGAGGACGCTTCTGAATTCTCACATGCGTTTAGTTGCCTAGGAAGTACAATTAAAAAAGCAGGCTCTAAAGAAAATTTTTACAATATCGATTTTGAGATAAATGCTCATTTTGCTGATTTGCTCGTGAATACCGATACTTTTTTTGCAATTGTAAGTGCGGAAGGTGCGAATGAAAGATCTCCATTCTTCTATAATCAAGTGAAGGGAAAGTTAGAAAATTATCTAAAATCATTATCACTCTATCAATTGGCGATCATTCGACCTTCACTCTTAATTGGTGAAAGAGCTGAAACAAGGACACTCGAAGATATTTCTCAGAGTATTTTCAAGCGAGTATCGCAATTTCTGCCAAATACATTCAAATATAAGCCAGTGACAGCAGAGCAAGTCGCTAATACTATGGTCGTGAGCGCAAGAACTCAAAATGAAAAAATTAAGATTTATGATAATTTAGAGATTCAAAAACATAACTGAGGGTATAAAAAGTGACAACGCCAACATTTGTGACGTGTGATTTACTGGATGACCATCCTGATTTAGATATTCAAGTATTGTATCCATCTATTGATGGAAAATTCTTCAAAAGTTACGGCGGTGTAAAAAGCTTTGGGGGTGAAGCTGTCACTGTTAAATGTTTTGAGGACAATTCACGAGTAAAAGAGTTACTCGCTACAGATGGGCAAGGCAAAGTTTTAGTTGTAGATGGTGGTTCTTCCATGCGTTGTGCATTGATGGGAGATATGATTGCTGAGTCTGCCGTTAAATATGGATGGGGTGGTGTCATTATTAATGGTTGTGTTAGAGATGTTGATGCTATTGCGAGTTTAAATCTAGGCGTGCACGCACTTGCGGCTATACCTCAAAAAAGTAATCGCAAAGGGGTGGGCGAAACCAATATCACGATTCAAATTGGAAATATCACAATCCAACCAGGTGATTATATCTATGCAGACAATAATGGAATTATTGTGTCCAAGACAAAATTAGTCGATTAATTTAAATAAAACAAAAACGAGGTAATCAGTATGGTGATTCATCAATTAAAAGTGGCTCAGGCGCTAGCTTCAGCTGTTGCAGAAGGTGGACGTGGGACTTCAGGTACACCGTTTCCTAAACAGCCAGAAAAAGCATTAAAGCTTTACGAATTTGAAGGATCACCATTCTGTCGTCGTGTAAGAGAGGTGTTGACTTTACTTAATCTTGACTACGAAGTGTATCCTTGTCCGAAAGGTGGAAGGGTCTATCGAGATCAAGTAAAAACACTTGGTGGTAAGATTCAATTTCCTTTTTTAATTGATGAAAATACTGGGGCTAAACTTTACGAGTCTCAGGATATTATTCACTATCTTTTTAAGCATTATGGTGAGACAGGTCAAACACCGAAGCAATTCTCACACTACCCCAAATTGCCTGTAGTTGCTCTAGCTGGAACACTGATTAATGGTGCTCGTGGGATTTTTATAAATAAAGCGATTAAGCAGAGACCACAACCCGAGCATTTAATTGAGCTGTGGGGGTTTGAAGCGAGTCCATACACCAGAATCGTGCGCGCTGAACTCACAGAACTTGAATTACCATTTAAGTTTCATAATGTTGCTAAAGAACGTTGGCAGGATCAAGGACCAGCGATTTTACGATTGAAGCCTGGGAAATATATTCCTTTGGCTGGCGGTAAACGCGAGCAGGTTGTAAAGGTAATGAATCGCAAGGGGAAGGATATACAAGTCCCGTATTTAGTTGATCCTAATACAGGCGTAAAATTGTTCGAATCGAAGAAGATTGTAGAATATTTAAGAAAAAATTACGGTTAATTTTAGTTTGAGTGCTTTTTGGTCATGAATATAGGTGTATTCGTGACCAAATGCTAAGATAAAACATTATTTTGAGTTTTCAGCTTTTCTTACCGAACTATGTTTAAAAAAATTTCTGATTTGTTTCAAAAAAAACCATCGGCTGAGCAAGTTTATTTACAGACCCATCAAATTCGTCATGATCCTGAATTAGGATATATTATCGATGACGTTGTTTTGAATGAACTAAATGAAAGATTGTCATATTTTTCGAACCGAAAGGTTACTCGTTTTGATGATTTGGAAAATTTATTTTATCGGGGAATGTTGATCAAAGAGAAAATAGATCTCGAGTTGAATACAGGTCGTTTTACTACGAGATTAGGTAATAATCAACAGAATCTAGAACAGTTAAAAAAATTCGTGATATTGCTCAATGATTATTATCGTGAATTCAAACGTGAGCGCTAATGTTTGCGACTGAATGTTTGTGATATCTAAAAATAACTCATTCTCGATTTTGAACATGATAAAATAGTGCAATGTCCTACCAGACTTTTAAAGCGATCTTCATGTTCCAAAAAGAAATTTCTCAACTTAATCTATCACAAATAAAATCTGGCGAAAAAAGATGGTTAGGGGCGCTTAAAGGCTCTGCCATCGCTTTGCTTTTAAAAGAAATAAGTCAAAACTCTGATCGACTCTTTGTTCTGGTAGCTAGAAATAATCAACATTTAGCTCAACTTGAGAGTGAACTTGAATTTTATGGTGTGAAGCCCACCATCTTTCCAGATTGGGAGATCTTACCTTACGATCGGTTGTCTCCGCATCAAGATATTGTCTCAGAAAGATTATCAGTGCTCTCTAATATGCCAGCAAAAGGGATACTACTCATTTCAAGCACAACTTTGGCACAACGTGTTGCGCCGACGTCTTGGGTGTTAGGTGAGCATTTTGATATTAGCGTTGGGCAAAAATTTGATTTAGAAAAGCAGAAACAACGCCTGATTCAGGCTGGTTATCATTTGGTCGATACTGTATATGATCATGGAGAATTTGCTGTTCGGGGAAGTTTAGTTGATATTTTTGCTTCAGGGCAAGATGCTCCAATTCGAATAGATTTGTTTGATGATGAAATTGATTCTTTGAAATTTTTTGATCCAGAAACTCAAAGGACCACGACGAAACTTGAACATTTTAAGGTTTTACCAGCTAAAGAGTTTCCTTTAAAAGAAGGTAGAGCTCAATTTCGAGACCGTTATGCTGAAGAGTTTCCAACGGCGAACCCGAAAAAAAATCCGATTTATCAGGATGTAATGGAGGGTATATCTTCACCCGGATTGGACTATTACTTTCCGCTGTTCTTTTCAAAAAAAGAAATGCTAGAACAAAGTAGTATTACATCATACTTACCAAATCATTCCATTGTCATTACAGATCGAAATATTGAAAGTGAATTAACTCAATTTTGGAAAGATATTTATCAGCGTTATGAAGACCGACGTCATAATGTTGATCAACCTTTATTAGCTCCAGAACAAATCTTCTTTCAACAAAATCAAATTTTTGAACAACTCAATCAGTTTCCTCGTATTATCGCATCTGACGAAGTTTTTGAACCTAAAGCGGGTGTAATTAATACCTCTGCTGAACAGCCACCTCGTTTAGCGGTAGAGCCTAAACATCAACAGCCATTTCATGCTGTAAAATCATTTATTGATGCTGCGCAACACCCTGTCTTACTCGTTGCTGAAAGTGCGGGACGTCGTGAATCGTTAAAGGACTCCTTGCGAGCAAGTATGGGTGAAATTCCTGTTGTAGAGCATTATCAGGAGTTTATTAATCAACAATATTCAGTAGCAGTAACGCATGCACCACTTGAACGTGGCTTGGAGATTAAAGGACAAATATCTGTCATTTCAGAAAATCAACTCTATGAGCATCGTGTTGTACAACGCCGTAGAAAACGCCAGCATGAAGTTTCTGAAGAGTTCTTAGTTAAAAGTTTAACTGAATTAAGTATAGGTGCTCCTGTAGTTCATATTGATCACGGTGTAGGTCGCTATGCGGGATTAGTGACTTTATGTATTGATGAGCAAGACCACGAATTTTTGCAACTTAATTATGCTGATGATGCCAAAGTCTATGTTCCTGTCACCAATTTGCATCTGATTAGTCGATACAGTGGAGGTGATCCTGATTTAGCACCACTGCATAAACTTGGTACTGATGCTTGGAATAAAGCTAAGCGCAAAGCACTAGAGCAAATACATGATGTTGCAGCCGAACTTCTTCATATTCAAGCAAGACGCCACTCAAAACCAGGTATTCAATTTGAATTAGATCACACTGCTTATATGCAGTTTGTTAGTGGTTTTGCTTATGAAGAAACGCTTGATCAAGCGAATGCTATCGAAGCGACTTTATACGACATGCAACAAGCTAAACCAATGGATCGTTTAGTCTGTGGTGATGTTGGATTTGGTAAGACAGAAGTGGCGATGAGAGCTGCTTTTGTTGCTGTACAGAACAATAAGCAAGTTGCTGTTTTAGTTCCAACAACTTTACTTGCGCAACAGCATTATGAATCTTTCAAAGATCGATTTGCTGATTGGCCTATCCGTATTGAAGTGTTATCTCGATTTGGCTCAAATAAAACACACTTAAAAACGATCGAAGATTTGGCAGAGGGTAAAGTTGATATCGTCATTGGAACGCATAAAATTTTGCAGGAAAATGTCCAGTTTAAAGAACTTGGATTGATGATTGTTGATGAAGAACATCGCTTTGGTGTGCGAGATAAAGAACGTATTAAAGCGATGCGTGCCGATGTAGATATGCTGACGCTAACCGCTACGCCAATCCCGCGTACCTTAAATATGGCGTTTTCAGGTATGCGTGACCTCTCAATTATTGCTACACCACCTGCACGCCGTCTCGCTGTTAAGACCTTTGTCAATGAGCAGACCGATGCCACGATGAAAGAGGCGATCTTGCGTGAACTATTACGTGGTGGTCAGGTTTATATTTTGCATAATGAAGTGGATACCATTGAACGAGCGGCTGAAAATATTCGGTTGTTAGTTCCTGAAGCTCGGGTTGCAGTTGCGCATGGTCAAATGCGTGAGCGTGAGTTAGAACAGGTCATGCAGCAGTTTTATCATAAAGAATATAATGTATTGGTGTGTTCGACCATTATTGAAACGGGAATTGATGTACCAAATGCCAATACAATTATCATCGAGCGAGCAGACAAGCTAGGTTTGGCACAACTTCATCAACTGCGTGGTCGTGTGGGGCGCTCTCATCATCAAGCCTATGCGTATCTGATGGTTCCGTCTATTAAAGGCTTAAAAGGTGATGCTGAAAAACGACTTGATGCCATTCAGCGTGCTTCTACTTTAGGCGCTGGTTTTGTATTGGCAACAGAGGATTTAGAAATACGTGGAGCAGGCGAGCTTTTAGGTGAGCAACAAAGTGGTTCAATGCATGCAATTGGATATAGTCTATATATGGAAATGCTTGAGAAAGCGACTAAAGCTATCCAAAATGGTAAGACTCCTAACTTTGATGCCCCTTTGTCACTCACGGCTGAAATTAGTTTACATATGCCTGCATTAATTCCAGATGAATATTTAGGTGATGTGCATCAGCGTTTATTGTTCTATAAGCGAATTAGTAATACGGATACACAAGAAAAACTCGATCATATCCGTATGGAGCTTATCGATCGTTTTGGTGTGCTACCTCAACAAGTGAAATATCTTTTTACTGTTCATCAGGTGCGTATAAAAGCAGAAAAATTAGGTATTACCAAAATTGATTGGAGTAAGCAGGGTGGCCAAATTGAATTTTCACCTGATACTCCTGTTCAAGCGATGAGTATTATCCAAATGATGCAAAAACATCCGACATTTTTTAGAATGGACGGTGGTCAACGTCTGAAAGTGATGGTTATGCTTGAGGAAAATGATAAAAGAATTCAGTTTATTAATGATCTTTTAGATGAGTTGATGAGAGGGCTCAACTGATCTAAGTTGGGCTTGAATCTAGACTTGTTCATTGCTCAAAATGCACTGGCTGACAGTCAACCTTATAGGTTGATTTTTTAGCGATGCATTGCAATGAATGAGTGAGATTCAAATCAATGAAATACATATTTTTTTGTATCGAAACACATGACTAATAATACTCAGTCTAAAACTGTTGTGTTAGTATTAGCTATCCATTTAATTTTTGCGTCATTTATAAATATATGTTTAGTTTGCATCCACAACTTGCTCAAGATACTTTTTTTGTTGGCGACTTTCCACTTTCAACTTGTCGTTTAATGAATGACATGCAATTTCCATGGTTGATTTTGGTACCGCGTGTTCCTGGTGTAACTGAATTATATGAATTAAGCCAAGCAGACCAAGAACAATTTTTAAGAGAATCTAGCTGGTTATCTAGTCAATTATCTCGAGTTTTCCGTGCGGATAAAATGAACGTTGCAGCACTAGGAAATATGGTTCCTCAACTTCATTTTCATCATGTAGTTCGTTATCAGAATGATTCTGCATGGCCTAAGCCTGTTTGGGGTGCTTCACCTGCAGTTCCTTACAGTAATGATGTTTTAGCGCATATGCGTCAAACGCTCATGCTCGCGCTACGTGGTCAAGGTGACATGCCTTTCGATTGGCGTATGGAGTAAATACGTCAATTTCAAGGAAGAATAAAAATAATGTGAATTGAGGTAATAGCAATTGCCATTTGAACGAATGCTGGATAAAGAGCCACAGCAGTTTGAAGTACTCCTCAGGATGATGGGGTATGTGATGATCGCGATTCTTGTTGTGATCTATTATTTCACTTCACAAAACCAAAATTATCAGATTTTATACCCTCTATTTATTTTCTTGCTGATTCTATTGGCACCCCGAATTTCACACAGTATCCAATATCGTTATGGTAGTAAAACCAGACGTTTTGCGTTCTTTATTATTGATGTTGTTGTTGTAGCTACCGCCTTAGCAGCAGTGCATTTAAGTTTGTTGCCAACATTTGTTTTCCTGTTTGGATTGGTGTTTACCGCCGTTAATAATAAAATTTCGATGATGGTGAGTTCGATTGCAATTTTAGTTGCGATCATTGTTTTTTATATTTGTACAATTTTTATTTTTGGTTTTGAAGATTATTTCCAGCAAACTTCAATCGAATTGTCCGTAGTCTCGTGTATATGTGCGATTCTTTTTGTGAATTTTGCTAATTATTATCAGAATCGACGTGTAAAAAAATTAGATGCTCAACGTCAAACTTATTTTAAAGAAATGAATCGATATATTGAGTTATCGAATCAGTTAAGCCGCTATGCACCAATTCAATTGTGGCAATCAATCATGCGTGGTGAAACTGAAGCGAAACTTGAATATAAACGAAAAAAAATTACGATTTTTTTCTCTGACATTCAGGGATTTACTGAGCTTTCAGAGACTCTTATTCCAGATGACTTAGCTTTTGTTTTGAATGATTATCTGAGCCATATGACTGAAATTGCCAAGCAATATGGTGGAACAATTGACAAGTTTATGGGAGACGCGATTCTCATTTTCTTTGGAGATCCAGATTCGCAAGGGGTTGAGCAGGATGCCAAAAATTGCATCGATATGGCGATGGCAATGCGTCAACAAATGAAATTTTTGCGTGAACGCTGGGTGAAAATGGGATACTCAGCACTGCATATACGTATGGGCATTAGTACAGGTTATTGTCACGTTGGTAACTATGGCGCAGTTCATCGAATGGCATATACCATTGTTGGGCGGGATGCAAATTTAGCTGCAAGACTTCAAAATGCTGCAGAAATTGATGAAATTTTAATCTCGGATGAGACTTATAAGTTAGTTAAAAACTATTATCTTTGTGCACCTCAGGAACCTATAGAGCTGAAAGGGATTCATGGTTCAATTAAAAGTTGGCAGGTCATGGAAAAATATAGCACCAAGCAAACCCATCAACATTGGTTTGATTACGAGTACAAAGGGTTTCAACTGGTGCTGAATATGGAAGAAGTACAAAATTACGAATATGCTGAATTAATCGCAGTTTTAGAAAAAATGATTGAACGTATTAAACTTCAGCAGGATTTAACCAACTCTTCTGGTATTGTGAAGTTAAAACTATCTGATGAAGTAAAATATCTAAATTAGGATTTTATATCTACATAAATAAAAAGGTCACTTAAGTGACCTTTTTTATATGGTTTTACAAATGATTAATGATTTTCAGAAGCATGGTTAATCGTGTACTTCGGAATTTCAACTTCTAAATCATCATTTTCAATTTTTACTTGACAAGAAAGACGTGAATCAGGCTCTAAACCCCAAGCACGATCGAGTAAATCTGCTTCTACATCATTCATTTCTTCAAGACCGTCAAAACCTTTACGAACAATGACATGGCAGGTCGTACAAGCTGCAGACATATCACAAGCATGTTCAATTTTGATACCATTTTTTAGAAGGCTTTCGCAAAGATTGGCATTTTGCTCAACTTCAAACTCAGCACCTTCAGGGCAAATTTGCGCATGTGGAAGAACTTTAATACGTGGCATAAATTTTTACCTATGTTTAGTTTGAGTTTGACCAATCGTCAAGCTTAGTGCCTTTGAGAGCATGATCAATATGTTGATTCATTCGTTTTGCAGCAAATGCATCACTATGAACTTTTAACGCAGCAACAGCAGCTTCAATTGCTTCAATATCAGAAGTTTCAAGTTGTTGAGCCAAATGAGTTTGTGCAGAAATTAAATCCTGAGCTTCCTGTTCAGTCAAGAGTTTAATATCAGCTTTAAGCGCTTGAGAAAGAGCTTCAAGTTCTCGTTGAGCTTCAACTTTAGTTTCATGTAAATGACGAAGGGCTTTATCTTCTGCTGCAAATTTAAAACCATCAACCAGTAGGCGCTCCATATCAGTATCAGATAAACCGTATGATGGTTTAATATCAATCTGAGCTGAGACGTTAGATGTTGTTTCACGAGCAGATACCGATAAGAGACCGTCAGCATCGACTTGATAAGTCACTTCAATGCGTGCTTGACCAGCAGTCATCGGTGGAATGCCGCGTAAAACAAAACGTCCGAGACTACGGCAATGTTCTACTAAATCGCGCTCACCTTGGACAACATGGATTAACATCGCAGTTTGACCATCTTGATACGTGGTGAACTCTTGACGACGAGCGACAGGAATTGCAGTATTACGTGAAATTAATCGCTCTACTAATCCACCCATGGTTTCAATACCAAGTGATAATGGTGTTACATCAAGTAGTAAAGAACCATCGGTGCTATTACCAATTAATTGGTTGGCAGTAATTGCAGCACCAATTGCAACGACTTCATCTGGATTAATGGTACACAGGGGTTCTTGACTAAATACTTCTGCTACAGCTTTTTGTACCGCATAAGAGCGAGTAGAGCCACCAACTAAAACGACATTTTTAATATCGTCTAATTCCAATTTAGCATCACGTAATACTCGTTTGCACACTGAAATCGTTTTATCTAGAGCAACTTTAATGATGCTTTCAAACGTTGCACGATCCAATGTTAATTCGTTTTCTAAAAGCTGAAGATTAACTTGATCTTGGTCCGATAAAGCTTCTTTCGCTTTACGTGCTGCAACAAGGAAGTGTGCATACTCGTTATCATCTAAGGTCTCGATATTGAGCGATTTTTTAGCCCACTTGACGATAAGACGATCTAAATCATCACCTCCAAGTGCAGTGTGTCCACCTGTAGCGAGTACCTCAAATACACCCTGTGATAAACGTAGGATGGATACGTCGAAAGTACCACCACCTAAGTCATAAATCACATAGTTTTGATCTGTACTTAAATTTGTTGCTTGATCTAAACCATACGCTACAGCTGCTGCTGTAGGTTCGTTTAATAATCTCAGTACGTTTAAACCAGCGAGCTGTGCAGCGTCTCGTGTTGCTTGGCGTTGTGCCTCATCAAAATAGGCAGGTACTGTAATGACAGCACCATTTATGGGATTTTTTAAACTTGCTTCAGCACGATCTTTTAGATTTTTTAGAATTTCAGCAGAAATTTCGACAGGTGTTTTACGACCTTGCGCTGTTTCAAAAGCAGGCATCTGATTGTCTTCACCCACCAATTGATATGGGTGTTGAAATTTAATATCAGCTTTTGAGCGTCCCATAAAACGTTTTACAGAGACAATAGTATTCTGTGGGTCACGAGTTATAAACGGTTTTGCGTCATTGCCGAGCACAGTAGAGTTTTCAGCATAATGTACGATAGAAGGAAGTAACACTTGACCTTGTTCATCGTTTAGAACTTTAGGTTTGCCAGAAAGCACAGTTGCTACAAGAGAGTGGGTCGTACCTAAATCAATACCAATAGCAATGCGATGTTCATGTGGCGCACTTGATTGTCCAGGTTCAGCAATTTGCAAGAGTGCCATGTGTTAAATCCCTTGAAAATAAAACAAAAAAATAAAATTAGAATTCGTCATCTAAGTCAAAATCTTCATCATCGAGAATACGATCTTCAGCTTGATGTATATCATTCATCACTTTTTGGAAGAAACGTAATTTTCGAACAGTATCGCGAGACTCAGCCCAATCTTCAGCTTCAAAGTCTATTTTGAATTCGCGAACTAAACCATCAATCCATTGTTGCACTTCAGTTTTTAAAGATGAAAGTTGTTCAGAACTTTGAGCTTCATCTAACTGTTCACGAATTTCTAATGCAGATTGTAAAAATTCGAAATCATTGATGGATTGATCTAAATGATAGTCTTGTTTTTTGAGTGTAAGTAAATATCCAGCACGGCTGTCAACTTGAGATAAAACTTTATAAGCTTGATTGATTTCGCTAGATTTGATCAAGGCTTGGTCTTTATTTTCAGCTTTATCTGGATGATATTGTTGCTGCAATTTTAGAAAGTTAGCTTTCAAAGTTGCTAAATCAATATCGAGTGCTACAGGGAGATTAAACAACTCAAAATGATTCATGGATTGGAAATTCCAAAATAGTGAAAAATAAAAGTGGGCGCTGAATAGAATTAAAACAGTGCAGGGCACTGTTTTAATCAGGTAAAAAGAGAATGATTATCTTAAACAGTGAAAGATTCACCACAACCACATTCACCTTTTTTGTTTGGGTTGTTGAATTCAAAACCTTCGTTTAGACCATTTTTAACATAGTCCATTTCCATACCTTCTAGATAAACAAGGCTCTTCGGATCAACGAAAACTTTAACCCCAAACTGTTCAAAGACTTGATCATGTTCGTCAACTTCATCAACGAATTCGAGAACATAAGCCAATCCAGAACAACCTGAAGTTTTCACACCAACGCGAATACCTTCACCCTTACCGCGATTCAATAAATAATTGCTGATATGAGTTGCAGCATTTTCAGTTAAATTGATCATGAAAACTCCATTCAATCATCAAGCGCTAAATTAAGCTTTCGCTTTTTTGCTACGGTAGTCTTCTACAGCAGCTTTAATTGCATCTTCTGCAAGTACAGAGCAGTGTACTTTTACAGGAGGAAGCGCAAGTTCATTTGCAATATCAATATTCTTGATTTGCTGTGCTTGGTCTAAAGTTTTACCTTTTAGCCATTCAGTTACAAGTGAACTTGAAGCAATTGCAGAACCACATCCGTAAGTTTTGAAGCGAGCTTCTTCAATTACACCATTCTCATCCACTTGGATTTGAAGACGCATAACGTCACCACAAGCTGGTGCACCGACCATACCTGTACCTACGTTTTCTGCGTTTTTATCTAAAACACCAACATTACGAGGATTTTCGTAATGATCAATCACTTTTTCGCTATAAGCCATGATGCGTCTCCAAACCTCAGGGTCGGCTGATAATATTTAATATGGGTGCATCTTATTAAATTTCAATATTTAAGCTTAATAAGATGCATGTGTTTGGTTTAAATTAGTGTTCTGTCCATTCAACTTTCGACAGATCAATCCCTTCTTTGTACATATCCCAAAGTGGAGAAAGGTCACGTAATTTTTCTACAGCAGCTTTTGTCACTTCTAGTACGTGATCAATGTCTTCTTCAGTCGTATATTTACCAAAACTGAAGCGAATTGAACTGTGTGCTAACTCATCAGATAAGCCTAATGCACGAAGAACATAAGAAGGTTCTAATGTTGCAGAAGTACAAGCTGAACCAGATGAAACAGCAGCATCTTTAAGTGACATCATTAAAGATTCACCCTCAACGAAGTTAAAACTTACGTTTAAGTAGTTTGCTACGTTTTGAGTCGGATGACCATTTAAGAAAACTTGTTCAAGATCTTGTAGACCATTCCAAAGTTTGTCACGTAGAGTGCGTAAGCGAGTTTGTTCAGCAACTAGGTTTTTACCTGCAAGTTCAAATGCTTCACCCATACCAACGATTTGGTGTGTTGCAAGCGTACCAGAACGCATACCGCGCTCATGACCACCACCATGCATTTGAGCTTTAAGACGCACACGTGGACTACGACGTACGTAAAGTGCACCGATACCTTTAGGGCCATAAATTTTGTGAGCAGAGAAACTCATTAAATCAATTTTCATGGTTGATAAATCAATTTCAACTTTACCAGCAGCTTGAGCGGCATCTACGTGGAAATATGTCTTATTCGCACGAGTTAATTCACCAATAGCGGCAACATCAGTCACAGTACCAATTTCATTATTGACCATCATTAATGAAACAAGAATTGTATCTGGACGTAAAGCAGCTTGAACCATTTCAGGAGTAATTAGACCTGTTTGAGCTTCTGGTTCAAGATAGGTAATTTCAAAGCCTTCTTGTTCTAATTCACGGCAAGTATCTAAAATTGCTTTATGTTCAATTTTACTCGTAATGATGTGTTTGCCTTTTGAAGCGTAGAACTGTGCAACACCTTTCAGTGCAAGGTTGTCAGATTCTGTAGCGCCAGATGTCCAAACGATTTCGCGTGGATCTGCTTTTACAAGATTTGCAACTTGCTCACGAGCGTATTCAACTTTTTCTTCAGCTTGCCAACCATATGCGTGCGAACGTGATGCAGGGTTACCAAAAGTCCCATCGAATGTAAGGCATTCCATCATGCGCTCAGCAACTTGTGGGTCGACTGGAGTCGTTGCAGCATAATCAAGATAAATTGGACGTTTCATGTCAAATACCTGTAACCGATAAAAGGGCTGAATCTAATGGAGCTGTATTCTGGCGGATCGCAACAGTTTGAACGTTATCGCGAGCAACTAAATCAGCAAGAGAGATTTTAGCTAAGTAATCGGCAATGTGGAGGGAGAGTTCTTGCCATAAATCGTGAGTTAGACACATTGCGCCATTTTGGCAGTTACCTTTGTGGTCACAACGTGTTGCATCAACAGTTTCGTTTACAGCTTCAATAATTTCTAAGACCGTAATATCAGAAGCATTACGCGCTAAATGGTATCCACCATTAGCACCACGTACACTCGAAACCAAGCCATGACGCTTTAATTTAGCAAATAGTTGTTCTAAATAAGCCACAGAAATAGTTTGGCGAGTAGCAATTTCTGCCAAAGTAATGGTTTGTTCAGTCGGCTGCAAAGCTAGATCAAGTAATGCAGTCACTGCGTAGCGACCGCGAGTGGTTAAGCGCATGATTCGATACACGTGTAAAAGGCTAGATGATGAAATTTTATGAATTCCGACTAATTTAGTCAAGTATTTTTTCTAAAAACCAACTAAATTAATCGGAATTAAATATGGCGAGGATTTAAACAGATAAAACTTTATTATTTTAATAAATAATCAATAAATTATACACGATTAAAGCCACGAAGAGAACCGAAACTATCCCGAACGCAATATTGATACGTTTTTGGTTGGTTTGCATGCGACGAATACGATTTTTATATTGTTTTACCTCTACTTGAAGTGTATTGATTTTAGATCTTTGTAAGTCAATTTTTTCAAGTAATGGTGCAATGCGTTTTCTCGAAGCCTTTGTATCTTGGTCTTCAGAAGCTGTTGTTAACCAGTTTTTCCAATCTGAAAGTAATTTCGGTGTTGAGAGATGTAATGCTAAATCTCTGAATTCGTCTTTAAGGGTTTGATCACCTTCAATACGCATTTTTTTCAAACTTCTGCGGTTTGCAAACCCGAAAATTTGAATGATATCGACTAAAGTACTACTTACCTTGAGGTCAGGTTCTTTTTCTGGCGCTTGAAGGTCAAATAAGATGCCTTTATCCGTAAATTGGATATAGAAGTCAAAATAGGGGATATAGCTATTCATTTTAATTGTAATTTGTTGTTCTACAAATTTTTTTGCTTGAAGGCGAACAACATGGTCATGTTTTAAGACGAAAGAATAGAATGTCTCTAAAACTAACATAACAATGTTAAGCAACAAACGGGTATGACCTTGTTGTTGTTGCGATTCACTCATAAAAAAATCCTATTCAAATTTAATAAATCTAAAAAGTTCTATTAACACAAACTTAAATTAAGTCTAAGATTACATCATTTATCATTGCTTTGTAGAACAGTTTTGAACAAGGTTCAATAGCGATATTTGATATTATCAATGTATTTTATGCACGAATAGTCAGTTTAGAGGCTAAAATATACAGGAGTGTAATGGTGGATCAAGATGTAAATAACAATAAAGAACAGGAATTAATGGACAACTCACAACCTGCAAACTCACGTAAAACAAAGCATCAACGCAAGTCCACACTTGATTTTCGTAAATATACTAAACAAATTTGGCTTGCTGGTTTAGGTGCTTTTTCTCGCGCAGAGGAAGAAGGTAATAAAATGTTTGACTCTTTAGTCAAAGTTGGTGAAGAGCTTGAATCAAAAACGGTTGAATTTACAGATCAAACAGTAAACAAAGTTGCGGAAAAAACTAAAGAGTCTGTTACGGATAAAAAAGATAAGGTGGAAAAACTTTTAGATCATGGGGTGAGTACTTCGCTTAATCGTATTGGGCTCGTCTCAACTAAAGATGTACAACATCTTGAGAATATGATTTTAGATATTCACCAGAAATTAGATGTGCTCATTGCTGAAAATCAAGCTTTACGAGCCAAACTCGAAAAAAAATGATGGATTTAGAGATAAAACTGTAATTTTGGTATTTTTTGTCGCTTATTTTGATCAAAACAGGTCGAGCAGTATTGCGTTTCCCCCCAAAGCATTGCTATAAAGTCGTCATGGCCTTTTAAAATACAAGCCTTGGATTTTAAACAAACGATATAAGAGGACGTAATCTTCATGAATAAATCAGAATTGATTGATGCGATTGCAGAGAAAGGGGGATTGTCTAAGACTGATGCTGGTAAGGCATTGGACGCGACTATTGCTTCTATTGGCGAAGCGCTGAAAAAAGGTGACTCTGTTACTTTAGTAGGATTTGGTACTTTCAGCGTTAAAGATCGTGCTGCACGCACTGGTCGTAACCCGAAAACTGGCGAAGAATTACAAATTAAAGCAAGCAAAGTTCCTAGCTTTAAAGCTGGTAAAGGTTTAAAAGATTCTGTAGCTTAATTCTTATTAAGTCCAAAACGCGCCGACTTGGCGCGTTTTTTATTAAAAAGAAAATTTATGGCTTCATCTGATATATTCGGTTTGGATTATCAGTTAGAATCGCTTTGAAATAAAATATTGGAATACCTATGGAATCGTTTCGTAAACTCATTAAAGGGTGGCTCGGCAAAGTCCTTCTAGTATTATTTTTGACACCATTGGCATTGGTCGGTATTGAAGGCTATTTCGGTGGTGGAAACAAAGATGGGATTGCTAAAACCGTTAATGATTTAGAAATTTCTAATAAAGAGCTAGAAGTTCAAACGAAGAATTATAAAGATCAATTCTTACAAATGGTTCAAGGTGATGAATCACTTCTGAATCAATCGTATATTGAACAAATGGCTCTAGATAGTTTAATTGATCGTGCTTTATTGGTTCAGCAGGCTGAAAAGTTAGGCATCAGTTTAAGTGATGCTCAGATTGAACAAATGATTGCTCAACAGCCAAGTCTGCAGGTTGATGGTAAATTTTCACAACAAACTTATGAAAACTATCTTCGATCAATTAATATGACGAGCCAGGGTCTAATCCAAAATTTAAGACAAGATCATGCGCTTCAAATGTTAGTTTCAAGCATTCGTGATAATTCTTTGGTAAGCCAAAGTGATATTCAGCAAATCGCAAATCTACAAGGTGAGCAACGTACGTTATTTATGTCATCTGTAAAATTGGATGATTACAAAACGTCTGTAAAAATAACTGATGCTGAAGTCGCTGCTTATTATGAAAAACATAAAGTGCTGTTTAAGCAACCTGCCTCAGTTGATCTTGATTATGTATTGGTAACGCCTGCTATGGTAGCAAATGCCACAACAACTGTTACAGATGCAGAATTAAAACAAGCTTATGATCAATATGTAACTCAACAAAATAAAAATGCCAAAGTTGAAGTCCAACATATTTTGATTACAACAGATAATCGTACTGCGCTTGAGGCTGAAAAAATAGCCAATGATGTTTATGCAAAAATTCAATCAGGATTATCTTTTGCAGAGGCTGCTCAACAGTATTCTGAAGATTCTAGTTCCAAAGATAATGCGGGTCGAGTTGATGGTTATGAAGCCGGTGTATTCGGTGATGCTTTTGATAATGCAGTTCAAGCTTCAAAAGGTACGATTTCTAAGCCAGTAAAAACCGATTTTGGTGTACATATTATTCAAGCTAAAGCTGCTCAAGTGAATGTTGCTAGTTTTGAGTCTGAAAAAGCACGTCTTGAAGCTGATTTATTAAAATCTAAAAATGCCAATGCTTATTCTGATCTAGTAAATGGTTTGAATGAGCTCGTTGTAAGTAGCGATGCTTTAGATGTAGTCCCTCAGGAATTAAAATCGGCTAAATTGGTTACTGCGAATAATGTAACTCTTGCCACTCAAAATACAGTCCTAGCGGATCCTGCTGTAAAAGCTAAGATCTTTAGTCAAGATGTAAAAAATGGTGATCGTAATGCGACCAGCAATATACAATTGGCGAATGGTGATACAGTTTGGTTGAAAGTTCGTGAATACCGTGAAGCTGGTGTTCAACCTTTATCAGTAGCCAAAGCGAAGGTTAAAGAAAAGCTGTTGAATCAAAAGGCATATGAAGCTGCTCAAGCAAAAGTTGCTGCAATGTTAAAGGATTTTAAAACACTACCTTCACAGCAGGTTTTAACTAAGCATCAGCAATCTTTCGTAAATGCAGGTGTGTTTACTCGTTCTCAAGGTCTTAAACGAGAAATTGAACGTGCTGCATTTAGTGTGCCTGCACCTAAAGCAGGAATGTGGTCTGTGACTACAGCTCAATTACCAAATGAAATGGTAATTATCGGTGTGGCTGAGGTAAAAAAACCATCTATGGATTCGATTTCGGCTGAAGAAAAACAGCAGCTTGCACAGCTTTATCAAAACTATCGTGGTACACAATTACTTAAAGATTACACTGAGTATTTAAAGTCAGTTGCAAAAATTAAGTAACTCACCAGTAATTCTATCTTCATAAAAAAAGCACTTCGGTGCTTTTTTTATTTTGCTATGATTTATTTAATTCGATTAATTCAAATAAGTATTCCGATACTGGCTTGGACTGCATAGATAATGTTTTTTGAAGGCTTGACTAAATGCAGTCTCTGATGAATAACCAACTTTGTGCGCGATTTGTTGGATTGAAAGCTGGCTCAAGCGTAAAAGTTGACTGGCTAATCTTAAACGGTGTTTCTGTAAGTATGCTAATGGTGTTTCATTCACCATATTTTGAAATAAATGAGCGAATTTTGAACGCGACATAAAGCAAGTTTCTGCCAATGATTCTACAGTCCAGTTTCGTTCTGGTTGGCTGTGAATCGCTGAAAATGCAGGGCTCAATTCTGGGTGAGTAAGTGCATTTAACCAGTTATTCTGATCTGTAAGCGTGGAAATGTAATCTCTCACGCATTCGATTAACATAATACTCACCACGTGATCCATAATCTTATGGCGACCAGGTCGGTTCATCTTGGTTTCATCAGCCACGAAATAAAGCCCGATCCTTAACCACTCCGGCTCTCTAGCATTCAGTGCATTGTTTAAATGGATATAAGTGGGTAAGGCTTGAATCAATGGTCCACCCATAATACTGTCCATGTTAGATCGTATACTGAAGATGAGAGATTTCTCAGATTTATCATCTTCGTCACCGAGGATAATTTCATCATCTCTTAAACCTTTAAATAAATGATCTATTTGAGTAATGTTGACTAATGTTTGTTCTTGATGGCTATAGGCTTGATGTGACATTCCAGAAGGAATAATTGCCATATCTCCAGCTTTTAAGTGTAGCTTTTCGCCATTTTGAAATTTAAAAAAGGCTTCACCGTATAATAAAATATAGGTAATCATGGCTGTTTGATGACTTAACTCAAAAGCCCATTTACCTTGTGCTTGAAGGTAGAGATATTCCGTATTTTTGAGGTGAATATCTTCAAAAACTTGACTGAGGGCATCCATGTTTTTCGTATATTCCCTATACGCTTACAATTGCTGAATCTTAACATGTGTAAAGATTTCTATAATGTATTTTAGCTTCAAAATCGTTGTGGAAATACGACTCAATAGCTTTTTTGGACGATTACGACTGTATTTGAAATTTGAAATGAACAAAGATAAAAATAAGAAATAGAAAAGGAAAATTGCAAGTGAATGCAAAGGTAAAAGTTGAAGAGTTATTGAGTCAGAACCCGATAGCGCAAGGCTTACAACTGGATAAGAAGCGTTACTTATGGTTGCTTAGTCCAGCACTACCTGTATTAGGGATGGGCTTTTTGGCTGGATATCAATACGGACCTAAAGCAACTAAAAAATTGTTTGCATTAGGTGGACCTTTATTATTACACGTAATTATTCCCACCATTGATGCTTTGGTCGGTACTGATGAGAATAATCCGAGTGATGAGCAGATCAAAAAATTAGTCAGTGATCCTTACTATGATCGTATAGTAAAAATGTTTGTTCCTTTACAATATGCAGCCAATTTTTTTGCTGGATACGTGGTCTCTCGTAAAGAAACCCCATTGTTGGATCAGTTGTTGATTGGTTGTACTATGGGGTTGATCAACGGTATTGGTGTGAATACTGCCCATGAACTATGCCATCGACCGAAGCGTGCAGATCATTATTGGTCACACGTGACACTAGCACCACTTGGATACAATCATTTCCGTATTGAGCACCCATATGGGCATCATAAGCGCGCAGCTACTCCAGAAGATCCAGCGACTTCTAAGATGGGTGAGACCTTTTACGAGTTTCTTCCAAGAACCATTAGCGGTGGCTTGAAGTCAGCAATACAGATTGAAAAACATCGATTAAATCGTAAGGGTGAGTCGTTCTTTTCACTGAAAAATGAGTTATTTCACGGCGCAGCCATTAGTGCAACTTTTCACGCAACGATGCTAAAACTGTATGGTAAGAAAATTTTACCATTCTTAGCCATACAGTCACTTTACGGTGTGACTTTATTTGAAATGGTCAACTATCTTGAGCACTACGGCTTATTGCGAGAAAAGAAAGAAGATGGAAGTTATTCGCGTACTATGCCTGAACATAGTTGGAATAATAATAACATCACAACCAATCTATTCTTATACCAGTTGCAGCGCCATTCGGATCATCATGCTTATCCGACACGACCATTCCAAGCATTGAGAAACTTTGAAGAAGCGCCAGTGTTGCCAAGTGGATATGCGACGATGTTGATCCCAGTTTTAATACCTAAGTTATGGTTTAAAATTATGGATAAGCGCGTATTTGACCATTATGGTGGCGATTTAAATAAAGCCAATATTCATCCAAAACGACGAGCAAAAATTTTTAAAAAATTTGGTGTTATTGATAAATTATTGGGCTAACACTCAAAAATAAAAAAACCGACCATGGGTCGGTTTTTTTATAATACTTTTAACATGCGTATTTCGCATGCATCACTATGTCCAGTATTTCCTAATGGGTGTTGTAGATGTTGAAAACCTAATTTTTCATATAATTTTACAGCCTGCCAGAGAGATGCTGTGGTTTCGAGATAAATTTGCGTGTAACCCTGATCTCGTGCAAATTGGATACATTTTTCTAGAATTTGTTTTGCAAAACCCAAACCTCGTATTGAGGGCATAAAATACATTTTTTGTATCTCTAGGGTGTTTTCGTGGCCCAGCAAAGGTGCAATGCCCCCACCACCAAAGACCTCGTGTTGGTCATTGCTAATAACCCAATATATGGAGTGAGGTTTTGTATAAACGTCATAGAGTTGATCTAGAATTGGATCTGCTACTGCGAAGCCTGATTCAGCAGCGAGAGCAAACTCCACTGAGACTTCACGAATGATTTTTGCAATATGGGGATTATCTTGGGGTTGAATAGTTCGAATAAAGTACATAATTGATGAAACTTAGTAAATCTTCACAGAGTATATCTAAGTTTCATCGGAGTTGAGTTTAATTCAACGTGATTTATTTCAATTCGCTTGATGATTTTCCAAGTTCACGGCGCGCAACAATAAGCTGTTGAATTTGTTGTGTACCCTCGAAGATATCTAGTATTTTGGAGTCACGCGCCCATTTTTCCAACAACTCATCTTCGGTATAGCCTACACTTGCAGCAAGTTCGACACACTTCAATGTAATTTCATTACAAATTCGTCCAGCTTTCGCTTTTGCAATTGAAGCTTCACGCGAGTTAGGCTTTTTATTGTCAGCCATCCATGCAGCTTTTAGGGTTAATAAACGAGCAGCTTCCCATTCTGCTTCCATACGATAAATCTGAGCTGCAATATTTGAGGATTGAAGGTAGGGGGTGGCATATTCAGCATCTAGTTGGTCTTTAAAAATTTCCTTGATACGCTCTAAAGACGCTTTAGAGCACCCAACTGCCATTGCGGCCACAAGAGGGCGTGTATTATCAAAAGTTTCCATGACGCCAGCGAAACCTTTTGCAACATCGATTTCAGCATTGCCTAATAAATTTGCAGCAGGGACACGACAATCGATAAAGCGAATGACAGCAGTATCTGAAGCTTTAATTCCGAGTTTATGTTCAAGACGTTCAACGGTCATGCCAGGCGTGCCTTTAGGAACAACAAATGATTTGATTGCTGCACGCCCAAGTTTTTTATCGAGTGTTGCCCAAACCACGACTGAATCAGCTCGTTCACCAGAAGTGACGAAAATTTTCTCGCCATTTAAAATATAATCATCACCATCTTTAGTCGCTGTGGTGCGTATTGCTGCAGAATCAGATCCACAGCCTGGCTCGGTAATTGCCATCGCAGCCCAAGTTCCTTTGAAGCGTTCAAGTTGCTCTTCATTGGCTACAGCAGCAATTGCAGAGTTACCTAATCCTTGGCGAGGCATGGTAAGTAATAAACCAGTATCGCCATAACAAATCTCAATTACACCCAAAGCAGTAGACATGTTCACGCCATTTTTGTTGCCTTGAGTCGTATCTCCACGTTTATTGACGGCAGCGCCAGCATTCATGCCATCGCCACCTTCATTCATACCATCCAATAGGGATGCTAACATGTCGAGTTCTTTGGGATAAGCATGTTCAGCTTTATCATATTTGCGTGAAATAGGGCGAAGCACGTTTAACGCTGTCTGATGAGCTTGATCAACAAGCATTTTAAATTTTTTCGGATTTTCTAAATTCATCATCTTTGTCCTTAAATTTTTATTATTTGATTAAGCATGTAAACCAGAATGCATAATGGCAGTAGCACGCAAATCTCGATACCAACGTTCAACTGGATGTTCTTTGGTAAAGCCATGTCCACCTAAGAGTTGTACGCCATCAGTGCCAATTTTCATTGATTTTTCTGCGCATAAAATTCGTGCTAAATATGCTTCGCGATGGAAACTTAAACCTGATTCTGCACGGCTTGCAGCATTCAAAACCAACATTTTCATAGCATCAATTTCAATAGCCATATCCGCGATCATAAATGCAACACTTTGACGGTGGGATATTGGTTCACCAAATGCGGTGCGTTCATTGGCATACTGAATGCAATATTGTTTAACCGCTTGGCATGTACCCACTGCCATTGCACACCACATTAAATTGCCCAGATCAATGAACGCTGAATAATCAAAATCTTGCTCATTTAGTTTAAATGCTGGTGTGTTGTTAAATTTTAGGCTCACAGATTGGGTTGCTTTAAGCCCCATTGCTGGATTTGCTTTATATGAAATCGTTTCATTTCGCTCAACAATGAAAACCTGAGCTGTTCCATCTAAATCTGCGGAAACCAATAAAAGATCTGCCTGCTCACCTAGAATAACGATAGTTTTTTCACCATTAATGACAAAATGATCGCCTTGGCGTGTCGCTTTTGTTTTTAATTGGAAAGGGTTGAAAGCAGGTGTATTTTCCTGAACAGCAAAAGTTGCAAATAGATCATCTTGTTCGCTAAATGCCGACAAATACTTATTTTGAATCTCTGCTGAACCCCACTGTGTAATTGCATTAATGACTGAGAACGTGGAGAGTAATGTAGCTGTTAATGAGAAGTCACCTTGTGCAAGTTGCTCTGCGATCAGCACATTTGTAACCACATTCTTTTCTGAAGCAACGCCGCCGTATTGTTCAGGCAATGCATAATAATTGACACCTAAATCTTTAAATTGAGCCCATAAGTTTTCTGGAAAAGTAGCTTGGTGGTCGGCTGTATGTGCTAGGGGGTAGAGAACTTCATGAGCAAATTGTTGCATCGCATCAACAGTCATCTGTTGTTCTTCAGAAAGGCTGAGATCAAATAACCCTTTTTGCTGATTGGATAGACGTTGAGTCGGAGTATTGGATTTTTGTTTAAAAATTTTCTGTGTAGAGCCCAAGGTTTTAAATCCAGCCTTAGAACCTTGATAAAGCGAGCGTTCGATAATTTTTCTTAGTTTTAATTGATCGATTAAATCACTGCCTGCGAGCTTAGTGATCAAGGCTAAGCCTAAACCTTGCGCTTTGTTTGCGATATCATTCATTGTTGTAAATTCCCTGATGGTTTTTTTATACAACAAGATCGTGACATGTGTTTAGTGAAATGACTATGTCGAAAATGACTAGCTTAAAAGACTTTTTTGACCAAACAGATAAATGGTAATTGAATAGGTATTCTAATGAAATTTAAGATATATTCTTTTTAGTAATTAAATTTTTTATTTAATAAATTGACCATAGTGACACGATAGATCACTATGGTCTTTGTTCCTTAAACATATGATTGGATCATTTTGCGCACATTTGTTTTTGCTTCGATCACAGTCATGAATGTATATGCACCTATGAACTTACGACTGATGAACATAAATTCTTTCGGTGGAACTGAAAAATAGCGCGATGCCATCGACTTGGATGCTCGTTGCATCACACGGCTATGCAGTTGGCTTTGTTTCCAATCATAGCGCTGCTGTTCATCCATAATGCCTGTTGGTAGGTCTGGATTATTGCTATAAGTACTAAAAGCTTCAGTAGCTAGAAGGAACACTTTTGCCATGTCGGGTTTAATGCTTAATGGCATTGCATCGAAAAACTCATAACCTGTCATAGCATTGACCATGGCTTGAGCATCATGATGATAGCCCGCGGTAATTAAATTACGAGCTACCTTGAGGAGTTGATCATCAAATTGACGGATCGCACCGAAGTCTAAAAGAATGATTTTATCTTCAATTTGCGCGCCGTCACCTAAGCGTACTAGGTAGTTACCAAAGTTAGGATCAGTCTGCATCTCGCCCCATTCAAACACTTCACGAACGGCAATTTCAAGCGATGCTTCACCTAATTTGTTGCGACGCTCCTGAGGGAGTGAAAGCATGACTGGGCTATTAATCGGAACACCACGCTCAAAAGTCATACAAAGCACTTGATCTGTACAATATTGATCAATAATTTGTGGAACAACATAACGCGGATCATCTTTTAAACGCGCTCTAAAACGACGTGTTGTTTCAGCTTCAATTTTGTAATTTACTTCACGGTGCATCATTTCGCGAACCTCATCAAACCATTGATCAAATTCACGAGTTTGAGGAACCATGCGTGTAAGTTTGAGCATGTTCTTAAACAAGCTCATATCTGAGTCAATTGCGCTTGCTACACCTGGATATTGAACTTTGAGCACCAATTCAAGACCATCAGACTTACGTGTTGCACGGTGAACCTGTGCTAATGATGCGGTGCCTAAAGGCTCATGATCAATGGTGAGATCATCGAGTTTAGAGCCAAGTTGGTTGCGCAGTTGCTCATGGATCGCAGGCCACGCGAGGGCAACGGTCTGATTATTTAAAGTGTTTAAAGCTTGCGTGATCTCTTCAGGTAGAAAATGCTCACCATATAACGCCATCATTTGACCAATTTTGACGATAGAGCCTTTTAATTTACCGATTTCAGCAACAAGATAGTCAGCTTGTTCTTTCATCGCTTGTTTACGTTTTTTTTCTTTTTCTTCTTCGCTTGAAAAAATAGAACTCGCACTTGAAGCAGCCCAGCGTGTGCCAGCCAGTAGAGAAGCTTTCGCAATCGAAAGACGGCGATCCATTGAAGAAGTTTTTAATTGTTTAAGCTTTTCATTCTGATCTGACATGAAGTTTAGGTCCTTTAAGCGAATCGCGCAGAGAAATCATTGTATTGAATATTACATGTTATGAACGTATTAAAATAGTTCAAGTATTTCAATATCAGGTGTATAAATGGTCAATTTATTCAAACTTAAATAGCCTAAGCTTTTTAAATTCGATATTTAACTGGGAGTTGAGCTCGAGTAGACAGAGACACGCGATACTCAGAGATGAATAACTTCATTAAGTTGACAACAGTTTCATGAATAAATCCAAGGGCATATGCTTTGATAATAATGACGCTAGGTAAGCTGAAGAAAAAATATTTAACATCATCCAAACTTGGATTTTCAAAAATTTGATGATCCATCAAAAATTGCTTAAGAAATTGTTTTTCTGTTGTGACACGAGGGGAAGAATCATCACTCCAGTAATTTTGACGCATTGCCATTAAATTATTGTGTTTATAACTCATACTTTAACTTTTGAAATTCACTTTAACTTTTATTAGTTTGAGTCTAAATTTTCTTTTTCAAGTCTGGTGAGCTTTTCGAGAGTCAAAAAAAAGCGGGCAAAGCCCGCTTTTTTTAACAGTTAATTAAACTGCTACGATGTCAACAGCGTTAGGACCTTTAGGACCTTGAGTTACGCTGAATTCAACTTGTTGGCCTTCAGCCAAAGTTTTAAAGCCTGAACCTTTGATTTCGCTAAAGTGAGCAAAAACGTCAGGACCGTTTTCTTGTTGGATGAAACCGAAACCTTTAGTTTCGTTGAACCATTTAACTGTACCTTTAACAGTATTAGACATAATAGGAATCCTAATAAAACTTTAATGTTATGAGTTTGAACTCAATGATGTAACTTGGAAAAAAAATGAAACTTAAAATCTGAAACCAAACGTAGGATTATGACTAACACTGCGAAATAAAAGATTTAATGAAACAACATAAATTTTCTAGTTGGCTTCGAGTATACACGATTATTTTCAATATCGTTAGTTTTAATCAACTTTCTCGCTATTTTAAAACCTGAATGAGTAGACCTTATTCAATGGATAATTCTAACTATTCAAATTTTCAATACAAATTTGCCGAATAACACGGATAGAACTTTTTATTAATAGGATAAAACAAGGTATCATAGACCGTTTTTAAAAAATTGACCTTGGAGACGCCTTAAGTGGATCGACCGACTATTAGCCCTGAACATCTACAGGAAGCCGCTGAAAACTTAACAACTATTCGAGATTTTATTCGTTTTGGAGTTACAGCATTACGTCAATACGATGCACACTTAGGTCAAGGTACTGAAGATTATTTTGCTGAAAGTTCTGCTTTAGTTTTACAAACTTTGTCACTAGACTGGAATGCCGATGCTGAGATTTTAGACTCAAAATTGCTGCCAAGCGAAGTTGCGGAATTCTTGAGTTTACTCGAACGTCGTATCAATGACCGTGTTCCTACTTCATATTTATTAAATCTTGCTTATTTCTTTGGTAAACCATTTTATGTAGATGAGCGTGTACTGATTCCACGCTCACCAATCGTTGAGCTGATTGAAAATCGTTTTGCACCTTATTGTTTGACTGAAAATGGTGAAATGGGTGAAGCGGTCAATAATTTGCCAGTGAATCCAAATCCTAAAACTCCACAGCGTATTTTGGATATGTGTACTGGCTCTGGTTGTATCGCAATTGCTTTGGCATATGCATTCCCTGATTCTGAAGTCGATGCTACTGATATTTCAAAAGAAGCCCTTGAAGTTGCACAAATCAACTGTGAGCATCACAATAAACAGTATCAAGTCGCTTTATTGGAATCTGATCTTTTCGCTAAAATACCTGCCGAAAATCAATATGATTTAATTGTTTCTAATCCGCCGTATGTCGATGCTGAAGATATGGCAGATTTACCAGATGAGTTTCATCACGAGCCAGAATTGGCATTGGCAGCGGGTCAAGATGGTTTGGATCTTGTGCGTAAAATGCTGGCTCAAGCCGCAGACTATTTAACTGAAGATGGTTTAATCGTCATTGAAGTGGGCAACTCAGAATGGGCGATGAAGCAAAACTTTAATACTGTTGATTTCTACTGGTTGCAATTCCAACGTGGTGGATCAGGTATTTTTGCACTGACTGCAGCACAATGCCGTCAATATCGTGATTTATTCATTCAATCTGTTCAAGTTTAAAGGAGTTGTTGAACATGGCTGGCAATAGTATTGGACAATTGTTCCGTGTAACAACTTGTGGTGAATCTCACGGTGTTGGTTTGATGGCGATTGTAGATGGAGTTCCACCAGGTCTAAAGTTATCAGCTGAGGACTTACAAATAGACTTAGATCGTCGTAAACCAGGTACCTCTAAATTTGCAACACAACGCAAAGAACCAGATGAAGTTGAAATTATTTCAGGTGTGTTCGAAGGTAAAACCACTGGGACATCCATTGGTCTTTTAATTCGTAATACAGACCAAAAATCTAAAGATTACGGTAATATCGCACAAACTTTCCGTCCAGGTCATGCAGACTATACTTATACACAAAAGTATGGTTTCCGTGATTACCGTGGTGGTGGTCGCTCAAGCGCACGTGAAACAGCGATGCGTGTTGCAGCGGGTGCAATTGCTAAAAAATTCTTATTTGAAAAGTTTGGTATTGAAATCCGAGGGCATGTAACACAAATCGGAACTGAAAAAACAGAAAAACTAGATTGGAATGAAGTGCCGAATAATCCATTCTTTTGTGGTGATGTTGATGCCGTACCACGCTTTGAAGCACTTGTGACATCATTGCGTGAAAAAGGAACAAGCTGTGGAGCACGACTTGAAATTATTGCTTCTAAAGTACCCGTAGGCTGGGGAGAACCTGTTTTCGACCGTTTAGATGCTGATATCGCTCATGCGATGATGTCAATTAATGCGGTTAAAGGTGTAGAGATTGGTGATGGTTTTGGCGTGGCTGAACAATTTGGTCATGAAACACGTGATGAACTGACAACTGATGGCTTCTTAGCGAATCACGCTGGTGGTATATTAGGTGGTATCTCAAGTGGTCAAGATATTCGTGTATCAATTGCACTAAAACCTACTGCTTCTATTACCACACCAGGCAAAACGATTACCATTAATCGTGAAGATACGGATGTTCTTACTAAAGGTCGTCACGATCCTTGTGTGGGTGTTCGTGCGACACCAATCGCTGAAGCGATGCTTGCAATCGTGTTAATGGATCACTTTATGCGTCATCGTGCCCAAAATGCCGACGTTGTTGCGCCATTTGAGCCAATTTAACCAAAGTAAAAAAGCGTATGATGTAAAAAGCCAGATGATTGATCTGGCTTTTTAATATAATTTTAAAATTGCAATTGAACGTTTTATGGGGAATTCAATTGAAAATAAGGATATTGGTTGGGGCGATGGTCTTATGCGGATTATCGTATAGTTATGCGAATGGCTTAACACAATCTCAGTTTGATATTGAAGTGAAGTCAATTTATAACGAAATTGAAGCGAGTCAAATTCGATTACATCAATCGGTCGATAGTAAGCAGAATATTTCGTTGATCATTCAAAGAGCTTGTGAATATGCAGATGCATTAAATGCTTTAGAGCGAATAGCACAAAAGAATATTCATATGGCTAAAGCAAAAGAAGAAGCATTATTTGCAAAAAAAATGAGAAATTCTTTTGAGTTATCATTCCAAGATTTAGGAACAAGTTATCAAAAAAGTTGTAAGCCTTAAAAAAAAGCCAGTTCAACAAACTGGCTTTTTAGTGAATAATTCATTTATTCGATAGTTTGACCTGTATAACCTTTGATAAATGTTAAGTAAGCAGAAGACTTCTGACCGTCAGCTTGCAGGATGGGACGAGTCACTTCGCCGTTAGCTGTCACGATTTTTAGATCAATTTGTTTTGCGTCTCTAAATGAGTTTAAAAAACTTACAGGAACGACAATAAAATTAGATGAATTCGTTACACCAGCTGCAGTTGCATATTGGGTTGGTTGAATTGTTGAATAGACATAAGGCTGACCATCAACAATAAAGTTCAATTGTTTTATATCGTGCTGTATAGTGTCATTTACATCTGCAGTTATTTTAAAACCATTACGCTTTTCATCATTCCAACGGAGTGCAAGCTCAGGGCAAATTTCATCAGTAGCACAGATGAGAGGTCCTTTGGTTACAACACGTTCTGGATAACTTCCTGCACAACCTGTTAATACAACCAATGCTGAAATAAGCGCTAGTTTGATTTTCATGATTTTACCTATTGTCTTGTTTATTATAACTGTGTACACAATTTGTTAAATCTAACGAAAAATTCTAAAAAATGAAATACCTAGCAGTCTAATAACACGTTGCAGTTTTGTATCGATGATTAAAAAAAGACCCATAGTGGGTCTTTTTTTACTTTTGCTTAAATTGTTGGTAGCCACTTTTAAATGTTTGATAGGCAAATGATGCATGCCCATCTTTTAAAATGCTATGCGTAATAGCACCTTGATCTGTCACTACAGCAATATCGATAGATTTAGACTGATCAAACATAACGACAAAATTCATTGGTACATCAATGTAATTTGAAGAGTTAATGAGATCGGAATTGTTGACTGATCGTGTATTGGTTTGAGTTAAAGTTGTATAAGGATAAGTTTGACCATCTAGCGTGAAAATCACTTGCTTGATATCAAAAGATTTTCGATCAAATAGATTGGTATGTACTCTAAATAAATTATTGCTCTGCTGTTTCCAATCAAATGTTAACTCAGTACATGGTTTTGATGGTTCACAAATCACCTGACCACGTGTTTCAATTCGCTTGGCATTTTCTGAAGGTTTAAAATCAATAACATTAGATGCATAAGCTTTTGCAGAACTTGCATTTGGTTTATTGGATACAACGATACACCCACTCAGTGAAAGAGCAGTAAGAATAGATATAAATTGAACTTTCATTATTATCAACCAGTTAAATAGATGTTGTTTTTGTATATGCTAAATTTAGCATACAATCCATATAAATGTTAACCAGTTATCAAAAAATATATATTTATTGTCGTGTTTTGCTATTTTTCTTTTTGTGATGCTTGTCAGGTTGCTTGAATTAAGTTTAAAGGTGGTAAAAAATAATTGATTGAGTCCTTTATGGTCAAACATTTCTATTTTTGATTGAACACTTTTCAAAAGGTGATATAACTAAAAATAAAGCGTTAATAAAAGAGTATGAAATGAAAACGACTGTGAAATATGTGGTGCTGAAGAGCAAAGACTATCAATTGGGCACTCCATTGTTTGAAGAAACCATCGAGGCAGACTATGCGTATTTCGATTCAATTCCATCAGTCATTCAGTACCAGAATCATGAGTTTAAAGTGAAGTCAAAAGAACTTAATCGAAAGCAAATATTTGATGACTTTGAAGAATCACAAACAATCTTAGTTAAAGTCATCGCACTGAATTAATTTAAAGGCAGCCTTGAGCTGCCTTTCTTATTCTCATCACTATTCATTATCTATTTTATAATATAGTTCTATTCGAAATTAAGCACGGTTCAATATGCACCAAACATTCCCAATCCAAAGTAGGTTAGGTGGATTCTACTTTTTCTACTATGCGATTGTCGGTACCTTCATGCCGTATTGGAGTCTATATCTGCAAGATCAGGGATTTAGCTTTTTAGAGATTGGGTGGCTTAGTGCAATTGCAATCATGACACGTTTTTTTGCGCCGTTTATTTGGGGTTGGGTGGCGGATAAAACGGGTAAAAGAATGCTATTGGTGCGAATCGCAACATGGATGGAAGCGAGTATATGGTTCCTCATTTTTATTATACCCAATAATTTTCAATCAATTGCCTTGTTAATGTTGATCTTCAGCTTTTTTCAAAATGCGATACTTGCTCAATTTGAAGGCGTTACATTATTTTGGTTAGGCGAAAAACGAAATGAACTTTATGGCAAAGTGAGAAAATGGGGATCGATTGGGTTTATTGTTGGTGTTTTCTTTATTGGTCTAATTCTTGAAATCATCGATATTCAGTATCTCCCGATTTTATTACTGAGTATTTCATTTCTGGCGTTCTTATGGTCATTTACAGTAAAAGAACCGAAGGGCGCACCAAAAGCCCAAAAAACACTTGAATCCATTATTCCAGTCTTAAAACAACCAGTTGTGAAAGCAATTTTCTTAATTGAGTTCATTATGTTGTTTGCTCAAGCACCATTCTATAGTTTTTATAGCAATTACTTACAGTCATCTGGATTTAGTACCACAGCAACAGGATTTCTTTGGTCAACAGGTGTTATTGCTGAAATCATGATGTTTGCCTATGCATCATTTTTTTTAAATCGTTTTACATGGCGTCAGTTGGTTGCGATCTGTTTATGGATGACTGGGCTTAGGTTTTTGATTGTTGGTTTATTTCCTGAAAGTTTTGTTCTCCAATTTCTCTCCCAGACAATGCATGCATTCAGTTTCGGTTTATTTCACTTATTGGCGATGCGCATTATTTTTGAGCACTTTTCTGCTGGGCAGCAGGGTAGAGCTCAAGCTTTGTATAGTACGATGTGGGGCTTGGGTGTGGCATCTGGAAGCGTATTGGCAGGACAGTATTGGGAGCTGATTTCTGGCAGCTATATTTTTATCATTGCAGGAGCTTCAACGTTGATTGGTTTCATATTTTTATCCGCTTTACCAAATCTCAAGCCCACTGAAGCAAGATAGTGACTTATGATGTTTGAGTCAATAGTAATTGCGGATCCACGCATAATCTATTTCGTCCTTCAGATTTCGCTTGATAAAGGGCAACATCTGCACGATTAATCAATTGTTGGAATGGGGTGCCAGACGGAAGTTGTTGATAACTTAAACCTATGCTTACACTAATATTGAGATGTTGATTTTGCCTGATCATAATCGGTGTTTCTGCCACGCGGTCGCATATACGCTGTGCGATTTTAATGCAGGCTGGTAGGTTACTATCTTTAATTAAGATGGCAAATTCTTCACCGCCAACTCTACCGAATAAATCATTTGATCTAATTTGAGATCTGACGATATTGCTAAAGTCTTTGAGAACAATATCACCTATTTCATGTCCATATTGATCATTAATTTTTTTAAAGTGGTCAATATCGAGTAGTAGAATAGACACGCTGTGAATATTGGATTTCGCCTCCCTATGAGTTGAGTCTATCGTCTTTTCGCTTTCTTCATAAAAATATCGGCGATTCATAGTCGTTGTTAAACTGTCATGGTTCGCTAAATATAATATTTGGTGATATAGCTTTTGGCGATTCAAACTAATAATTGATAATGTTAGTGGGCCTAAAGCCAGCATGAAAAGACCGATGCGAACAGACAGTGTTGTCGAAATAAATGCTTCTGGAGATTCTGTTAGATAATATGCACTTAAGCTGTTGTATAAGAACATACATACAAAGCAGTTGATGATTGCAACCAACAATAAATTGTAGGTTAATGCTGCCCAGATGAGTGCTCCGATCGGGAACATGATGGCGCCAGGGCCAATAAAAAAGTGAGTTAGAATTACAGATACAACGACAAATATGAAGGGTAAGACAAAGGGCAAACTTAAACGTTGATTTTTTTGATTTACAAAATATTGTTGAACTGTAGTTTTGTTTGGTAATGCGAGAACAATAGGTAAAAAAGCGACAAAGTTAAGAATTTCACCACTCCACCACATGCCAAAATCAACCCAAATACGGCTGAGTTCCATAAAGCTGTTAGGAACATAAGGGATGGTTAAAATCGCAAAGGTTGGGCTCGCTAGGCACCCGCCAAAAGCACTAATTAAAAATAAGTAAACAAATGTAAGACCTTTATTGAATTCTTGATAATTGATTTTTAACCGATTCAGTAGGTATAAGGTCACTAATGGGTTTAGCAAGTTAGCAAGAGTTAACAACCAAGTAAGTTGTAAAGTGTTGCCAGTACCTAGGTCTGCAAGCATATACCCAGAAAAGGCCCCAAGCCAGCCACCAAGATTATTGAGATAACTAAATCTTAAAAAAAGACCAAGTAGTACGGCATTTGCAGGCCAGAAAATTGCAAGAAATGAGAGAGGTCGACCAAGTATTCCAGCCAAAGCACAAAGTGTAATGATGAGCATGACAATCAAAAAAGATTGTGCATTGTTTTTAATCAGCTCTGTTCGTATCCATATGGTCATACTTAACGTATATTCCCTTGCATAAAATCTTATATTTTTAAGCTTTCTGTGAGGTATAGAATGAATATTATTCTGATAAGAATATATTTTTGCACTAATAAATCAATAGATCGCATTAAACTGCTGATGATTTAAAGTTCATCAATAGGGAATTCATTTTCTTATATAAAATTGTTCTTATCACGTTAATTCTATGAGTTTTCTTGCTGAAATGTGCTAATTTAGTTCTAAACGTTGACCTATAGATGTTGTATGAAAAAAACAGTTTTTTTTGCACCTTTACTTTTATTAATGACGTCTTTTTCTTCTGCCGATCAAAATGTCCAAGCGCAAGCTAAAGGTGCTGATTTACAACAGCCTGAAAATAATATTCGAATCAACATGCGCCCAGAAATTTTAGGTTTATGGGGAATGGAAATTCCAAATAATAAAAAATGTGTTGAGTATTATAATTTCCGTGGTAACAATGAGGTGGTCGTGAATAGTGCTAAAGAGTGGTCGGTCGGTTTATTTGAGTATCAACCATCTCAAGACAGCTCTTCGGGCTTGTTGCCTACCTTGGTCATGCAAGTCAATTATGAGAACAACGAAAAAGACTGCTCTGGTAATCAAGTAGATCAGGCAGGAGATTTGTCTCAATATTTTGTAAAATGGGACAATCCGAATCAAATCAATTTCTGTGCATCTGAAAAGGGTGGACAATGTTTTGCAAAACTTAATCGTATATTGCCTTAAGCTAAAATCTTTGCAGTCTATTCTTCAATAATAAAAAAGCCTCTTGAAAAAGAGGCTTTTTTATTCATCTTGTAAAGCTGTAATTACTCAGCTTCGCTATGTCCTTGTACCTGTTTCAACAAATGTTTCTCTAAGTAGTGAATATCCATAGCTTGTTCTGCAAAGTTCTTATCTTCAAGGATGAGATCTTTGTGTAGCGGAATATTGGTTTTGATTCCAGTTAAGATCATTTCATCTAAGGCTTGTTTCATACGAGCCAAAGCGGTTTCGCGATCTTTACCATGTGCGATTAATTTAGCAATCATCGAATCATAGTAAGGTGGAATGCTATAACCTGGATAGATATGAGAATCTAAACGGATGCCTGCACCACCTGGTGTGTAGAATTGCTCGATTTTACCTGGTGATGGAAGGAAGGTGGTTGGATCTTCTGCATTAATACGGCATTCAATTGCATGACCGTGTACTTTGATTTGATCTTGTTCTAGATTTAAACCAAGACCAGCGGCTACACGAAGCTGTTGTTCAATAATATCGACACCCGTTACCATTTCAGTCACAGGATGTTCTACTTGAACACGTGTATTCATCTCAATAAAGAAGAACTCACCATCTTCAAATAAGAATTCGAACGTGCCTGCGCCACGATACTGCATTAATTCGCATGCTTTTACGCAAGCTGCTAAAATTTCAGCACGAGCTTCTTCTGGAAGGTTCGGAGCAGGAGCTTCCTCAAGAACTTTTTGATGACGACGTTGTAATGAACAGTCACGATCATATAAATGTACGGCGTGACCATTACCATCGCCAATCACCTGTACTTCAACATGGCGTGGCTTTTGAAGGAAACGTTCCATGTAAACCGTATCATCACCGAACCACATTTCAGCATCACGTTGAGCTGCTTGTACAGACTCCAACAGTGTATCAACACGTTCAACAATTCGCATACCGCGACCTCCACCACCAGCAGCAGCTTTAACGATAAGTGGGAAGCCAATCTCTTTTGCTTCGGCCAAGGCATTGTTTGGTGTTACAGCATGAGCTGAACCTGGAACGGTTGGTACACCAGCTTTACGCATCGCCATAATCGCTGACACTTTATTCCCCATAAGGCGAATATGTTCAGGACGTGGACCAATAAAGATAAAACCAGAACTTTCTACAATCTCAGCAAATTCAGCATTTTCTGATAAAAAGCCATAACCTGGATGAATTGCATCTGCACCAGTCACTTCCGCTGCTGTAATAATTGCAGGAATATTTAGATAACTTTCGCTACTTGCACCAGGACCAATACAAACGGCTTCATCAACAAAGCGTAAATGCATGAGGTCTTTATCGGCATCCGAGTAGATACCGACTGTTTTAATACCGAGTGTTTTGCAAGCACGTGTAATACGCAGTGCAATTTCACCTCGGTTGGCAATGAGAACTTTTTGCAACATACCAACCCCCAACGATTACGCGCGGTAGCGGAATAAAGGTTGACCGAATTGGATTACATCACCATTTTTAACTAAAATTTCTTCAATCACACCACTTTGAGTTGCCTCAATTGGGTTCATGATTTTCATTGCTTCAATAATTCCAAGCGTTTCGCCTGCTGAAACAGTTTGTCCTATATTTACAAATGGTGCTTCGCCTGGACTTGGTGCAGCATAGAACACGCCAACCATTGGTGAGGTTTCAACAGCACCACGAGAAGCTGGTTTCACAACTGGAGCTTCTGGCGCAGCAGATTGTATTGGTGCAACACCAGCGGCTACGATAGGATTACGACGCGCTAAAGCAATGGATTGATCACCTTCTTTTACTTCAATAGATTGAAGATCCGATTCAATCATTAAGTCGATGAGCTTTTTAATTTTGCGAATATCCATGAATTCGTATTCCTAAGGTTAAAGATGTGTAGAAGTTTGAATTTTTTGCACGGCATGAGTTAATGCAAATGAATAACCCTGTGCGCCTAGTCCACAAATGACACCGACAGCTTTATCTGAGAGATAAGAGTGGTGTCTAAATGCTTCACGTGCGTGAACATTTGAAAGGTGAACTTCAATAAATGGGATCGCAACACCTAATAGGGCATCACGTACTGCTACTGAGGTGTGGGTCAGTGCAGCAGGATTGATGATGATAAATTTTATACCATCAATTTGGGCTTGATGAATTCGGTCGACAATGGCACCTTCCCAATTGCTTTGGAAGGTTTCAAGTTGAATTGAACTTTCTTGAGCTTGCTGTATGAGTTGATGATTGATATCGTCTAAAGTTAAATGTCCGTAAACTTCAGGTTCTCGCTTTCCTAGCAAATTTAAATTTGGTCCATGTATGACCAAAATGGTCGAACTCATGAAGACAGCTCCAATATGAAAGTTGCAATATAACCTTGCAAGATGTCTGCAAAGTTTGCATATTATGGCATGTTTTTAAGCTTTTCATTTATATTTTGTTTCAAAAATAGCAAAAAAACAATGTCGTCAATGAGCTGTATTTTGAGAACTTTGCAGTCAATTGGCAATGTTAAAAAATTACATTTTTCTTTTAATTCTTCGAGTCTGCTATTTTAAACCGAATTGACCAAAAGTATTCATTTGTTTTGTGTAACCGCCATATGTGAGTCATCAATAGTCAGCATTTCTGACCATGAGGTGGTATAGCGTGGAGAGTGGTGCAATTGCTTCATTTTCCATTGTTGTTGATTGGTATGATAGCCCACTTGAATACAATGCTTTCCAAAGCGGTTTTTCATAGCGCCAATTGTTGTCATGAGTGAATCTCGCTGCTGGATTAAATCATGAGGCTGCCAAAGGTCATGTGTATGTGTTTTTTTAGCACTCAAAGCAGAAAACATGACGGAAACTTTTACATAACGTATATTTTCTTTAAATAAAACATCAATTTGCTGTTGTGCTGCATGGGTCAGGATTAATAAATCATCCGTCGGATATTCCAAACCAATTACATGAGAATGTGATTTCTTGAATGGTTTTACTGGAATTTTTTCATAAAGAGACACATGGACACAGGCGCATAATTGTTCTTGCTTGGTTAAACGCTCATGAGCCCGACTTAAATGAAAAATCATGGCTTGCTTGATTAATGCTTTATCCTTTAATGCTGATGCAAAACTTCGTGATGCTAAGATTCGTTTAGACGGTAAATCAGGATCTTCTAGTGAAATACAGGACTGACCTTTTAGCTCACGAATGGTACGCCCCATGAGCACTGAAAACTGCTTCATCAAATAGTGTTCATTGGCAAAAGTTAAGTCATAGCAATTATAAATACCGTAACTTTCAAGTTGTTTACTAATTTTTCGACCTACGCCCCAAATTTCCGATACTGAGGTTTCTATAAGTAATTGATCAAAACTGCATGGATCCAAATCCAATAAAGAACACACTCGGTTAAAACCAGAACGTTTTTTGGCAAAGTGATTGGCGAGTTTAGCTTGTGTTTTACTGTAACCAATCCCGATACAACAAGGTAAACCGATCCATTGTTGAATACGGTCGACTAATTCTCGACAAAATTTTTCTAAATCAAAAAGACTTTGATAATGTGTTAGGCGAATAAAACATTCATCAATTGAATAGGGCTCTAGATCTGAATCTGCATGAAAGTGTTGCTCTAAAATAGTGAAAAAGCGACTAGACATATCGCCGTAGAGGGCATAGTTGCTTGAAAATACTTTAACACCAGCCTTAAGCATATCTTTTTCAATTTCATACCATGGCACGGCCATGCCAATATTGAGAGCTTTCGCTTCCTCACTACGAGATACGACACAACCATCGTTATTACTTAAAACAACGACCGGTTGACCATTTAAACTTGGATTAAATACACGCTCACAACTGACATAGCAGTTATTAATATCAATGAGCGCAAAAATCTCTTGATGATAAATATTTTGCATAGGAGTAGGGTGAACTGCTTAGATCAATTTATTTCAGTTTTTTTAAAATACAAGTCACTACACCCCAGACCATGATTTGTTCTTCGCTACGAGGATAGATGTCAGGGTAGTCTGGATTCTCGGCTTTTAACCATAAAAGGATCGTTCCATCATTTTGTTTTTCTAACATTAATCTTTTTACTGTGAATTCATTATTAATCAGCGCCAAGACGATATCACCATGTTCTGCATTCAAACTCCGGTCAATCAAGATTTGATCACCAACTTCAATCCCTGCATTTTTCATTGATAACGAATTTACGCGTAGTATAAAAGTAGATGCTACGTTGTGAACCAAGTATTCATTTAGATCAATATGTCCTTCTACATAATCTTGTGCTGGGGAAGGGAAGCCTGCTGCCACAGATTCAATAGGATAGGCGATTTTTAAACGTGTTCTAAATTGGATTGGTGAAATTTCAATTTGTTGATTGAAATCATCTTCAGGTCGTATTTTTAACCATTCTTTAATTTGAATCACTTTTGATTCAGGAACACGCATTACTACTGTTTTTTCTGAAAACTGTGATTTTCGACCTGCATTGGCACGTTTACCACCATGTAGAGAAGCGGTATTTGTTGCTGAAATATTTGAATTGCTGCTCATATGAAATTCCCCCCCCCATTTAATCTTGAATATGTAACAAAATCAAGATAGCAAAAAAAACATTGTAAAAACAGATTGTTTCGTCGGATTGATTGTGCTTATACGACACTATGCTTAAAATTAGGTCTGAATTTATGATGAAAATGGAATCATCCATGTTGCAAGATTTTATTGAAGAGCAAAAATTAGTCTGTGAGGAGTTTGATTCTGCTTACATCAAAGTGAATGAAGATGATGTTGTTGCTGTGGCTAAGCATACTTTAGATCAAGAGCCAATCGTCGGTTTGCGTAATAAGCCTGAACCAGGTGAGAAAGTGGCATGGTTTATTTATGGTGGTGAATTAGGCGAGGGCGAAGATTTTTTTGAGACGATGACGGTGAAAGAGCTTGAAGAAATTTTACCCGATGCCATTCCATTTCTTGCATTGGAAACAGGTTTCCGTTTTATGATTGATCGAGATGATTATGAGGATGTTTGGAAAGTTGAGCCTGATTTAGGAATCTAATGCGCATGTTATGGGTGAGGTTGATTTTTGTAGGTTTAAGTTTTGTTGTATCACAACAGGTTGTAGCGAATGATTTGATTGATGCACAACAGATGGTGTATCAGCAAAAACTGGATCATGAAATGCAGCTGATCGAACAAACCAAGCAGATTTTAGATGATGAACACAGTACAGCCACACCGATGGAGCAACAACTTGCTTTATGCGGAAGGTTAAAGGCCTATCAAAACATTGTTGGTTTAGCAGACCAGTTTATTCAAGTTGAACAAGCACATGTAATGAAACGTATTGCGCAATTTTATTTAAATCAGCAATCTACGAGTTTTCAGCAATCGGGCATGACAATTGATGATTGGTGTAGCGCAAACTAGCAAATTTGTCAGATATTGATATGAATTTGGACTGAATTGATAACTCGAGCTTTATTATAATTTTTTGCGTTGAGTTGACGTATTCCAATTTCCCTGATTGACACGCGACATCTTAACCATCATTAGTCTAGGTGATGTCTAAACCCGCTGCATAGCGGGTTTATTAATGTCTATTTCACTGATTAATTCATTTTTTAAAGCTACGAACTGACTCGATATGCTATGTAAATCAAAAAGTAGTTTTGGTTTACAGGCAATTGGCGGGCTTTGGTATTCCGGCTAATCGACTTAGATGGCGAGCAACTAGGCCTGTTTTAAACTTTTCTTGCAATACTGCATTATCAATGTCAGCGCTGACGTGTTTCATTAAAAATTTGATTAAGGGACGAGTTGCAGGAGAATGACCAAATTGAGCGTAGAACTGACGCACCGCATGCAATACTTCGAAATGCCAAGCTGTTAGCTCAAGCTCGAGTGTATTCGCGAGTACTTGCGCTACATTTTCATTCCAAATGGTATAGTCAACTAAATGACCATCTTGATCGAGTTCAAGGGATAATTCAGTGGTCATGGTAAAACCTAAGTCAATAAATTTGTTTTATTTAAGGCTAATACAGCGTGTAAAGCCCAGAATGATATCTGCAAAAGTGGTGTAATCAATCACTTCAATTTGAAAATACTCGCCGTTCAATAGATGCGAAGGTAATAACTCAGCATCTCGATCTAAAACGTAGACCTTGTTTTGAATCGTAAGTACAGATGGTGTAAACAATGCCAACACCGCATCCCCCATAAGCACTAAAGCATCATTAGTATCCAGTGATTTTTGAACCTGTTGAATACAATGTTCAGTATTTGCAAATTGAGATTGTATTAAATAAAGCGTTTTATCGGTCATATGAGTTACCAATACAGCACATGGTCAAAGCTTTGAATTAACTCTTTATTAAATTCAATAAATTTAATTTCATGCGTAGTATGTTGAACAAAGGGATTATCTTGTTGATTGGATTCAACCAAAATAGGGCTTAGATCGTAAAACTCAAAGCTATCGACGAGGTTGGAAGCCAGTTTAAACGCATGTTTAATGGGTTCGAAGCTTAATTCGGAACGGAGTAAACTTAAGGCTGCGCCTTGCAATAAAACTTTTACTTCAGCGCCAAAAGTTGCTAAAACCATGGTTGCAGAAAGGCTCTCATGAACTTGTAGCGAGTTGAGATTTGATTGGGTTAATATAACCAGTACAGATTTCACACAATTTACCTTTCAATTGCAACAATCAATGAAAAATGAATAATTTAGAATTGAACTAGACGTGCTGAAGATGAGACAGCATCTGCCAATTCACCGAGTCCTACCAGCTGAAAACCTTCGGCCAGATTATGGGACTCAATGTGATGGCGTTGAGCATTTTCAGCATCAGTGATTCCACGTGCTAGGGCAGCACTTACGCAAACAGGAAGTTTGATATTTAATTTTTGCCACTCTTGTGTGAGACTTCTTTGATCATCTGGCGACCACTGTAAGTTGTTTGCAACTTGAACGCCGTCTTGATAAAAGAAAACTCGAAAAATTTCGCCTTTCGCTTGCAATGATTGTGCGAGTCCTAATGCATGCCAAGCATGGATTGAGCTAGGTGCCGAGGTAATTAGTAATAACGTACTCATTTAAAACTTCGCATAGGGTGATCAAACTGAAAATAGCTTGTTCAGGCTTTTAAACAAAAAAGGTAGTATACAATGATTTTAGTGACAGGTGGATTAGGCTTTATAGGTTCACACGTTGTTTTAAGCTTATTGGCACATGGTCAAGAAGTTGTCATTGTAGATAATCTTGCCAATGCGAATTTACAAACGCTTGAACGTCTTGAATACATTTCTGGGATGTATGTACCTTTTGTAAAGCTAGATGTTAGAAATACGCCTGCTCTGAATAAAGTTTTTGAGCAGTACTCAATCCGTGCTGTTATACATACTGCAGGATTTAAGTCTTTAGAGGAATCTCGCTTAAAACCACTTGAATATTATAATGATAATGTCAGTTGCATTATGAGTCTGATGCGTGCAATGCAACGAACTGGTGTACGAACATTATTGCATCTTTCAAGTATGGCGGTTTATGGCACTTCGAGTTTGAATCTAAATGAAGAACATCCTCTCAATTTTGCCAATCCAAACCCTTATATTAAATCCCAGCAAATGATTGAAGAGATCATCCGTGATACCTCTAAAACGGACGAAGAATGGAGTATTGCGATCCTGAGACTAGCAAATGTAGCTGGTGCTTTTGAACATGGAGTTTTGGGTGAAGTGGTTGCCCCTTTACCTAAAAATATTTTGCCTTTGGTGTTACAAGTCGCAGCCATGCAGCGCGATTCCATTCAATTACAAAAGAATGCCAAGACAAAAGACCAAACGGTTGAACGAAGTTTTGTGCATGTCATTGATGTGTGTGAGGCAGTCATTGCAACTTTAAAGTGGTTATTTAATCAAAGATCAACGTGCGAAGCATTTGATATCGCAGGTCAGCCAACTTCAATTCAAAACTTGATTAATACGGTAGAAAAAGTGACTGAAACAAAAATTCGAATTGAGGAAACTGATTATGTTTTCCAAGAATTAGATCAAATTGGTTCGAATAGTTTAAAAGCATTTGAATTATTGAAATGGAAAGCACATCGATCACTAGAACAAATGATTGAAGATCAATGGCGATACTATCAAAGCACCTTTAATAATTAAAATGATAATCATTTACATTTATGGTTTTTTTGATTAGCATCAAATCAACGGTGGATGAATCCGAATCAAACATGATTCTTCCAAGGAATAGCGAAATATTTGAGGCTGATATGCAAACACGTATAGAACACGACACGATGGGTGATGTAGAAGTACCAAGTGATGCGATGTGGGGGGCTCAAACCCAGCGCAGTTTGCAAAATTTCAAAATTGGTGGTGAGCGACTTCCTCGTGCGATGATCCGTGGTATGGGGCTGGTCAAAAAAGCTGCTGCACTTACTAATGCTGAGTTAAATCAGATTCCTGCTGAATTGGCGAATTATATTGTGGGTGCTGCAGAAGAAGTGATTACGGGGCAATGGGACAGTCAATTTCCATTAGTGGTATGGCAAACAGGTTCTGGTACTCAAAGTAATATGAACTGTAATGAAGTCATTGCAAATATTGCGAATCAAAAACTGGGTAATCCGCTTGGAGCACAAAAACCCGTTCATCCAAATGATCATGTTAATCGAGCTCAATCTACAAATGATTCGTTTCCAACAGCGATTCATGTCGCTGCTAGTTTACAGATCAATGAGTTACTGATTCCAGCAGTTCAAGCTTTACGTGAAACTTTACATCAGAAGTCTCAAGAATTTTCAAATATCGTTAAGATTGGGCGTACACATTTACAAGATGCAACGCCGTTAACTTTAGGCCAGGAATTCAGTGGTTACGTATCCCAACTCGATCATGGATTAAAGCGTCTAGAGCAAGCTTTAGAAGGGTTATATGAATTGCCATTAGGTGGTACAGCTGTCGGGACAGGTCTAAATGCTCATCCTGATTATGCTATAAATGCAGCAAAAAAATTGGCTGAGCTTACGGGTTTACCTTTTGTGACTGCACCAAATAAGTTTGAAGCACTAGCAGGACGTGATGCTGCAGTATTTGCTTCTGGCGCACTGAAAACACTTGCTGCGAGTTTAAATAAGATTGCCAATGATATTCGTTGGTTAGCGAGTGGTCCTCGTTGTGGTTTTGGGGAGATTTGTATTCCTGAAAATGAACCAGGGTCGAGTATTATGCCGGGTAAGGTGAATCCTACTCAAAGTGAAGCTATGACGATGGTTGTTGCGCAGGTTTTGGGTAATGACACGACGATTAATATCGCTGGTGCTTCAGGTAATTTTGAACTAAATGTTTTTATGCCGGTTATTGCTTATAATTTACTGCAATCAATTCAGCTGCTAGGTGATGCATGTAATAGCTTTAATGAGCATTGTGCTGTGGGGATTGAGCCGAACCAAGATAAGATTGATTATTTCTTGCATAACTCGTTGATGTTAGTTACTGCATTGAATCCTGTGATTGGTTATGAAAACGCGGCAAAAGTTGCTAAGACAGCATATAAGGCAGGTAAAACACTTAAACAAGTTGCTGTAGAGCTGAATTTAGTCACAGCTGAGCAGTTTGATGAAGTCGTTGTACCTGAGAATATGGTTTCACCTAATGTGAAGTGATTTTGATTTGGTGAATTTTATGATTTGAATGTTGATAACATATATTGACAAGCAACTGTCTTTAATATATTGACCAATTATTCATTTCAGAATACTATTTATATAACGACCTTTCATACGTCACTTAAGGCTTTTACAAAGGAGACAATCATGAATAATTATAAAGCTCGTCTAATCCTTGAAGAAGGCTATGGATTAGGTTGAGACTCATTTAAATTTGTGTAATAAAAAAGCATCCATTAGGGTGCTTTATTTTTGAGTAAAATAAAATTGAATTACTTTTATACTTATCTTCTGATAATTCCATATGTCACTGTAATTGCTTATTTTTATATTTATCGTAGAGATAATTTCTTTATTAAGATTAGAAGTAGTAATCAACTCCTTCTCATCTTAATTTTATTAGGTATCACGTTTGTAGAAATATTAATTTGGAAAAGTTTTTTTGAAGATTATAAATTTCTAAATTTTGATATAGAAAATACAGATGGGCAGTTTAAAACGACAGCATTAGTTACGGTTTTAGCAGCTATAGCTGCCGTTTTTGGTTGGATTTTTACTTCAAGGGTGCAAATGATAAACACTATAAGAAGTCATTCAGTACAAGTATTGATGAATAGTAGGAATTCTACTGCGTATATTGCTAAGGTTGATATTGCAACTAAAATAAGAAGGAATTTGGGGAAGGATCAAAACGTAGAGTCGAAAGATAAAGTGCAATTGACTAGAGAAAAATTTAATTCATTGGAAGATGAGGAAAAATCGGCTGTAACATATTTATTAAATTTTTTGGAATTTGTAGCAATTGGAATCAGACATAACAACTTAGATGAAGACTTAATAAAAAGTAGTTTCAAATCAATACTTAAAGCTAATTACAATCTCTTCCAACCTGTAATTGAATATTTAAGAGAGATTGATAGTCCTAAAATTTACAATCAACTTGAAATTTTGCATAAAAGGTGGGAAGAGAACAAAAAACCAGAATGTATCAATTGTAAGCAAGGTATTGATGATGAAGTTCAGAATAGAAAGAAACATAAATTTAATAATCTTCGGAACATTACATTAACAATTTTAACGGGCTCAGGGTGGCTAATAATGATAGCTATCATAAGAATTAATAGAGAAATTAACGAAATACTCAACAGAGGAAGATTTATTATGCGATAACTGCAAAACATTAAAAAAATAAGTAAAAACTTCATCACATAGTCATGTAATTATTATGAGATTGATTAACTCGTCACAATTGTTAAAATACGCATTGCTTTTAATTGCTGTTGTATCAAAGTTCTTATCTTAGACTTAAGACAGCCAATCTACGGAAATTTTCAATGCTCGATATATATTTAACAGATGTTCAAAAAAATGTTCAATTTCAAGATTATCCAGGTGAACATCCTGTTAAATTTATTCTTAACTTTAAAAAAATCTTCCCAAGTATTATGGAATTACTACTTCCTGTTCTACCTAAAGATGAAAATCTAGAAGACATGACGTGGGAATCAACAACAAAAGATTTTGAAACGTTCAGACTCCTACTGACAGGTTGGGGTGTGATTGAACTGCGTCTAAATGCCATTACACAATTCAAAAATCGAGAATTTGCAGATCAGCTAGTAAAAACTGCTCAACAAAAAAGAGTAAAGTTTTCTAAAGACCACCCTAAGCTCAGTACAGTAGATTTAGACTATTTGTTCATGCATGAAGTTCATACGGCGATTGATGCTGAATTAGTAGAGTTAGGTGAAAAATTCTATTTGCCAACCTTACGCTCCCTATGGAAAAACCAAGTATCGGCTCAGGTTCTTGAGGCTAAATTTTAAGCTTATATATGCCAAGACAAGCCCTCTATTATGGAGGGCTTTTTACTGTTGGGTAAAAAAAATACGAATAAAATCAGATCTTCTAATTAGGGTTCAAAATGGATAGATGTTGGTCTGATAAATGCTTAATGTAACACTACAACATATTTGATTTGTTGAATATTTAATCTTATGTTAAGTATTTCTAATGAATTAAAAGTCAGAGTATCGTATTTCCCCGAGGAAATACCAAAGGATTTCAGAAAATGTCGAATCAATTTTTAGATTTAATTAAAAAGCGCCGTACGATTTATGCTTTAGGAAAAGCAGTTGAACAATCTCCTGAGTACTTAACAGATCTTATTCAGAATGCGATTAAACAAAGCCCATCATCTTTTAACTCTCAATCTTCACGTGCGGTAATTTTATTTAACGCTGAACATGAAAAGTTTTGGGGCTTTGTGAAAGAGAAGCTAAAGTCATATGCGAAGGACGAGGCGAGTGCAGCAAAAACTTCTGCAAAAATGGATAGCTTTGCTGCAGGCGTAGGCACTGTATTATTTTTCGAAGAAATGGATACGATCACTGACTTACAAGAGAAATATCCTTCGTATGCGGAAAACTTCCCAATTTGGGCGGAACATTCAACAGCAATGGCACAGTTTGCGGTTTGGACAGCTTTGCATACAGAAGGTTTAGGTGCAAACCTTCAACATTATAATCCGATTGTAGATGATCAAGTCCAAACTGAATGGGCTATACCAGCTTCGTGGAAACTACGCGCACAATTGGTATTTGGATCTAAGGAAGGTGAAGCTTTCGATAAAGGCTATATTGACGACGCCACACGTTTTAAAGTGTTTAAATAAAATATGGGAAAGCACTCATAGGAGTGCTTTTTTTAAACCCATAAATAGCCTAAGCATTTTTTGTATTTTGAACGTTTTTCCCATGTAATACATAATATAAGACAATGCAAAATAACGTCCCAATAGCACTATATAAATAGAGTTGTTGGTAACTGATCAAGTCTAAAGCTAAACCTAAGAAATAAGGACCGAATCCTAAACCTGCATCTAAAAAGATAAAGTAAGTTGAGGTTGCAAATCCCATCCGTTCCAAACTAGTACTTTTTACTGCTATTGTTTGGCAAATTGATTGGATATTACCGTATCCTAAACCTAATAATCCTGCGCAAATCAACAAGAGACCCGAACTGTTAGCTTGGCTCAACAAGAAGAATGCAAGTGCCATAATGAGAAAGGCTGGATACATAATTATATTTTCGCCTTTCTTATCCATCAGTGGTCCCGTAATAGGACGAGAGAGCAGAATCGTCAACGCATAAATGAGAAAGAAAAACGATGCTGCTTCAACCAGATCGATTTCTTTGGCATAAAAATTGATAAACGATAGAACACCTGAATAGAAGAGGGAGCTTACCAACATGATCAGAGCAATGGGTAAGGCGCTCTTTTCAATATATTGAGATAGAAAACTATTTTGAGTATGGGCCTGATCAGGTATAGACGAAACCTGATGCAATTGAGGAACTTGAATAAATAATGCTGTAATTAAACATAAAACTGCAAGGATTGAAGATAGGGCAAAAATAATGTTGTAACTGACATGAAGCATTAGCCAGATTGCCAAAAATGGTCCAATTGCAGTTCCTAAAGTACTACTCATACTGTAGTAACCTATACCTTCACCACGACGGGTTGCGGGAATAATTTGAGCGATAATTGTGCCAAATACGGTGGAGGCAACCCCCATCATAAAGCCATGCAAGAATCGAACGATTAATAAGGTTCCAACCTCTAAATGGAGAAAATAAAAGCCTGAAAATATGAGAAATCCAGTGAGTCCGACCAGCATGGTGACTTTAGAACCGAATTTAACGAGGAATTTAGCCACCAATAAACGACCAATCAGTGTACCCACAATAAAAAGTCCTGATACTAAACCAGCCTGCGCCGTCGTCGCTCCAAGTTCTGTTATCGAAAATCCCACAATGACAATGACGAGAAGATAAAAAGTCAGTACCAATTGAAAGTTAATTAAACTGACCAAAATAAAGTTACGTGTCCAAAGAGGCTGATTAACTTGATTTGAGGAAGTACTCATAACTCCTCCACGATATTTAAGCTTTTATAACGCTCTAAAATAGACAAAAACAGTTGAAGTGTCTCAGCACTTTGAGCAATGTCTTCAGGATTTACTTGATTCAAAAACTGTTGTTCAAATTGATCAATCTGAATTGTACAAATTTGATAAAGATCTCTACCTTTTTCGGTTAATTGAATTAATTTTTGGCGTTTATCAGATGATTCTAAAAACTGAATAACATCTAATTTATGTAAAGTATTAATGCGTTTTGCAATTGATGGTTTAGAAACATTGAGTTCATGAGCCAAATCAATTGAAGTGATGGAGTCATGATCATAGATATGATAAATCAACTGCCACATTGAATAGTTCAGTTGGTATTGAGCCAAGATATCATTTAAACGGTCACTAAAGAGTCGCGCACTTCGCAGCAATACGACACGGAATTTGGGAGAATTTTGCATATAGTTAACCAAGCTAACTAGTTTGTTGGCTTGAATCTACGCTCAATTATTAGACGAATCAAGCGTAATGAACTTATTGATAATCAGGGTATTGAAAATATTAGTTTTTTTGTTTTCTAAAAGTACTTGGTCGAATAGGACGGGTCCCGCGCCAGAGACCACGTTTATTGCGTTTTGCACTATCTTGTAGCGAGATCATATATTTTAATTGCTTTGGATCACGTATGTATTCTTCGTAAACCCACGCACCACCACGCCTCACTAATTCTTCATTCATATTCTTGCGATAGCGGTAGACCACACCCACGCAACGTCCATAACGATCAATATCCGTGATTTTTACACGAACAATTTTACCTTGAACCATTTTCTTAACTAAGCGTTGGGATTCAAGCCCGTAACTTTGATTAGATTCAGGCGCATCTACAAAAGCAAAACGTAATTTAGTTTTAGAACGCCTCAAATTCAAACGATGGCAGGAGAGGGTGTCACCATCACTCACCGCTGTAACACGGCACCAATAAGTTTTTTCTTTTTTAAAAGGTTTAAATACTTGAAGAAGATAAATCCATATTTGTCTGAAGATAATAAGAAGTAACAAGCATAAAATTGCACCAAGCCCAATGAGCCATGATGCAGGGAGTTGATCAAACATAGAAAATACAAGAGAAAACAAGCCTTAATATGATAAATCAACTCGAAGTGAGTGTTTGATTCAATATTGAACAGATGGTGTTCACACAGATTTTCAACTAAATAGCCTAAGCAAAAATTTTATTAATTTCTGAAATTAAATATTCAAACTTTTGATGTGATGCTAATTGTGAATTCCAATAAATTCCCATTTTCATTAAAGGAAATTCAACAGGGAGTTCAGAAATTTTTAAATCTTGAGGTAATTTTAAATTTTTTAAAATACTAAAAGGTAAGGTTAACAATGTGTCAGGATACTCCTTCAAAATTTGTAGTGCTGTTGAGTAATGTTGACAGCGTAAAAAAATATCACGTTGAATATTCAACTTTTTAAAATGTAAATCTTCAATAAGCACACCAGAATGCCTTGATGAAACACCAATATGTTGGGCATGTTTGTATTGTTCTAAATCTTCGATGGTTGTCAAACCACATATGACAAAGCGATCATTCACTAAAGGGTTAAAATAAATTTTCTCATCAACTTTCTGTTGAAGATCGACCACTAAATCAAGTTGCTGTGATAATAAATCTTTTGCCCAATTATTTCGATCTAATTTGATACTTTGAAACCGTGTCGCTAGTCCTAAATCACGAAAATGACGAATTAACTGCGGAAAAATTAAAGGCTCAATTTCATCATGAATTGCTATACGGATAGATTGAATCGTCAATGGGTCAAAAGATATATGATGAGTAGAGATATGCTGAATTGCGATTAATGTTTCTTTTATTCGCGGATAAATTTGATGTGAAAAGGGTGTCGCAACCATCTTTATACCACTTCGGATAAAAAGATCATCTTTCAATTGTAATCTTAATCGCTGTAAAGCATGACTGGCTGCAGATTGTGTAATACACATCAAATTTGCGACTTTGCTGATACTTTGATGTTCGTATATCGCAATAAATAATGGATATAGATTGATATCAATGTGTGAAAAAGCGCTCAGATCCACAGATTCCTGATGAATTATATTCATAAAGTAATATTTAAATAAATCATTTCATTCATAGTAGGTTTCAAGCTATGTTGATGTAAAGCGTGATGAGAATATAGTTCGAGGGATTAATGTTTCAATTAACGGAAAAAGCTAAACACTTTTATGATTTAGCACAACGCTTTATTCAAGACGAAATAGAGCCTATAGAACAAGAATTTTGGCATAAAGCTCATCAATTAAATTCAAGTGATGAGTGGACATCATGGATGTGGCCAGCAGAACTTGAAGTACTCAAACAAAAAGCTAAATCGCAAAATTTGTGGAATCTTTTTTTACCAGACCCAGAATTTGGTCAAGGTTTAACAGTTCAAGAATATGCACACATTGCTGAGTTAACTGGCCGTAGTTTATTGGCTCCTACGGTTTTCAATTGTAATGCGCCAGATAGCGGTAATATGGAGTTAATTTGGCGCTATGGCTCAGAACAACAAAAAGAGCAATGGTTAAAACCTCTCTTAGACGGAAAAATTCGATCCGTATTTTGCATGACTGAACCAGAAGTTGCTTCTTCAGATGCGACGAACATGCAAGCCACTGCTGTAATTGAGGGAGACGAAATTGTTTTAAATGGACGCAAATGGTGGTCTTCGGGTTTAGGCGATCCTAATGCAAAAATCATTATATTTATGGCACATACACCAGACGCAAATAAAGGTCGACATCAACAACATTCAATGGTTTTAGTTCCAGTTGAAACTGAGGGCGTAAAAATTGAAAGAATGTTACCTGTATTTGGTGATTATGATGCGCCACACGGTCATGGAGAAGTAACCTTTAATAATGTTCGTGTTCCAGTCACTCATTTTATTGGTGGAGCAGGTCAAGGGTTTGAGATTGCACAGGGGCGACTTGGTCCAGGACGTATTCATCATTGCATGCGTTGTATCGGTGCTGCTGAGAAATCATTGGAATTAATGATTGATCGTGGAATGCAAAGAAAAGCATTCGGTAAGGAAATTTTGAAACTTGGTGGTAATTTGGAAAGAGTCGCGGAAGCGCGTGTTGCCATCGATCAAGCACGTCTTTTGACCTTATATGCGGCATATAAAATGGATAAACTGGGCAATATGGCTGCACTCACTGAAATCTCTGCAATTAAAGTCGTTGCACCTAGTGTTTTGGAAAAAGTTGTCGATATGGCAATGCAAATTCACGGCGGTGCAGGTCTATCTAGAGATACGCCATTGACAGGTTTTTTTGCACAAGCGCGTGCATTACGTTTGGCAGATGGGCCAGATGAGGTGCATAAAGGCATGATTGCAAAATTGGAACTTGCGAAACGTGGTTTTTCAACTCGTCATTCTCAATAAGATGAGCACTCGATTTAAGGAAGAAATATGTCAGTTATAGATACAGCAGGGCAAGTCAGACGTGGTGAAGAGCTCGATATCGTTTCAGTCACAAACTGGTTAAATCAAAATGGTGTGGAAGTGATTGAGCCTGTAGAAGTTACACAATATTCTGGTGGAGCTTCAAACTGGACATACCGGCTAAAATATAGCAATGCAGATCTGATATTAAGAAGACCACCCGCAGGAACCAAAGCCAAATCTGCTCATGATATGGTTCGAGAACATAATGTTCAGAAAGCTTTAAAAGATCTATATCCAGTCGTGCCCAAAATGCTGGCATTATGTCAGGATGAATCTGTACTCGGATGCGATTTTTATGTGATGCAGCGAATCGAGGGAATTATACCAAGGGCAAAGCTTCCACCAGAACTAAAACTCACTGAATTTGATGTGCATCAGCTTTGTATAAATGTTTTAGACAAATTGATTGAATTGCACCAAGTTCCTTATCAAGGAACAGCACTTGAGCAAATTGGAAAAGGTGAGGGGTATTGCCGTCGTCAGGTCGAAGGTTGGGACAGTCGCTACGACAAAGCCCATACCATCAATGTGCCGACCTTTAAGTTTGTACGAAATTGGCTTAAAGACAATATTCCTGAGGATTCAACCAACTGTATTATTCACAACGATTGGCGTTTTGATAATGTCATTTTGAATCCTCAACAGCCTACTGAGGTCATCGGGGTGTTGGATTGGGAAATGGCGACAATTGGTGATCCACTTATGGATTTAGGATCAGCCTTAGCATATTGGGTTGAAGAAAACGACAATATGATCTTTAAATCGACACGTCGACAACCTACACATCTTAAAGGCATGTTTACACGTAAAGAAGTTGTGGATTATTACCTAGAAAAAACAGGACTAAAGCCATCTAACTGGACGTTCTATGAAGTTTTTGGGATCTTTAGATTAGCGGTCATAGCACAACAAATTTATTATCGTTATTACCATAAACAAACGGATAATCCTGCATTTAAAGATTTTTGGATTGTGATTCATGCATTACATATTCGTGCTTTAAAACTTATAGGTATACAAAAGCTTGAAGCGAATGAAATTGCAAAAACTTATCTCGCAAAATTACAGGATATTCTGCCAAGATGACGACAATATATTTGGTCAGACATGGTCAAGCTTCATTTGGTGCTGAAAGTTATGATCAGCTTTCTCAGAAAGGTGAAGTTCAAGCACGTGTGTTGGGACAATATTTTCAAAAGTTACTACAAGAGCGACCATATGTCATAGCTGGCTCGATGAAACGTCATCAGCAGACGGCGGATATCTCTATGAAAGAGTGTTTTCCTGACAGTCAGATTGATATCGATCCACATTGGAACGAGTTCAATCATCAACAAGTGTTTGCAAAATATGAACCACGTTTTGCAGATCCTGCATTACTTAAAAAAGATGTTAGTCAAGCGGTAGATCCACGTGCCTATTTAGGAAAAATTTTTGAAGGTGCAATTCAACGTTGGACCAATGGTGATCATCATCATGATTATGACGAAAGCTGGCTTCAATTTCAGCAAAGAGTACTTCAAGGCTTGAACAAACTATGTGTACAACTTGAAAAGGAAAAACCTCGCTATGCCGTAGTTTATACGTCTGGTGGTGTTATATCTGTTGTTGCAGGGCATTTACTTGGTTTAAGTGCAGACAAAACTTTTGCATTGAACTGGGCAATCACCAATACCAGTTTTACCACCTTAAGATTGGTTGGTACAGAACCACAATTACTCAGTTTAAATGAACATCATTATTTAAAAGAACAAGATCGTGATTTGCTCACTTGGATTTGATCAAGGCTATATGCCATAGAGAGAAAATGGAATGAACAAAACTATATTAATTACAGGTGCAAGCTCAGGTATCGGTGCTGGGATGGCACAAGAGTTTGCAAAAAAAGGATATAACCTAGCGATCTGTGCACGTCGTTTAGAAAGGTTGTATGCTTTAAAAGATGAAATAGAACAACGCTATCAGGTAAAAGTAAGTGCGAAGGCATTGGATGTCACGGATGATGAGCAAGTCTTCCGTGTATTTAAAGAGTTTAAAGATGAGCTAGGCACTATCGATCGAGTGATAGTCAATGCTGGTGTGGGCGAAGGACGTCGTATCGGTAAAGGTAATTTTGCGATTAATAAAGCAACAGTTGAAACTAATTTTATTTCTGCGATGGCACAATGTGAAGCAGCGGTCGAAATTTTTAGATCTCAAAATTCAGGACATTTAGTTGTAATTTCGTCGATGAGTGCTTTGCGTGGTATGCCAAAACATCTTACAGCTTATGCTGCCAGTAAAGCGGGAATTGCGCATTTAGCCGAAGGGATTCGAGCTGAACTTCTTGGAACACCAATTAAAGTTTCAACGATTTATCCTGGTTACATTCGAACTGAAATTAATGAAGGTGCTGGAAAATTACCTTTTGAGGTCGATCAAGCCACAGGATCACGACTATTAGCTGAAGCAATCGAAAAGCAACCAGTCAAAGCATATGTTCCAAAGTGGCCATGGTTGCCATTGGGTTTTGCAATGAAGGTTTTACCGCTTCAGCTCGTCAATAAGCTGAGTTAAAATAACGTCTTATAAATCCCACATTTAGTGGGATTTATTTTTAAAGAAATATTTCAAAGCATCTTGTATGACGATTTGCCAAACGGCATATGAATGTCCGCCTATATATTCTTGATAGTGAACATTGTGTCCCTGATCGATTAAATCCTGAGCGACAATCGGAGAGGTTTCTAGAATGCTTAAGCTATTATTTTGTCTCGAATTTTCATAGCTATTGGCTGAAATATACCAATTGAGTTTCTTTGTATTGTCTAATGTTGAAGCTCTGATCAGTTTACTCATACCATTGATTGTATCGTTTGGATCAGATTTCCACCAAAATGAACCAGAAAGTGGCACGACGTGACTAATATCATTGGATGTTTTTAACGCCAAATAAGCAGAACTCAGACCACCTAAACTTGAACCCAATAAGACTGTTTTGTTGTGATCATGTTGGTAGGGCAAATGTTGACTCATCCAAGGCAATAATTCTTCTTGAAAAAACTGTGTGTATTCTGGATTGGGGCTAAGTTCTTTAGCACGTAATTGATCATTTGGGTGTCCAACAAAAACAGCCTGTATAGGTGGGAGTTGCTGTTGTTGAACCAACTGATCTAATATCTGGGGAACTTTAACAAAATGCGCATATTGCTCACCATCAAAAAAAATCAGAGTGATATATGATTTTCCGACTTGAGGTGGAGTTGCATAAATCTGAATAAGACGATCATTTCCCAAAACTTTACTTTTCAACACGGATGAAACTAATTGTTTTTCACTATTTTCAGCCATTTGAGTTGGATCAATAAAATTGGGCGCTCGACTGAGTTTTGCGATATTTTCATTCCTCAGCGTGGTATTCGTTTTTAAGGCAATGTTTTTAGAATCAAACCACTTATGAGGATTGAAAGGGTCGAGTTGTTGTACCTTTAAAATAGATCGACGCTGATCTCGTGATTCTTTTAAATTTGGGTTTAAATGTGGGCAGTAATTTGATAAATATCCATCGATATTCGGCGAATCCACAGCAAAACTATAACTTCCGATAAATCTTGAATCGACAATACTTTCTTTAAACCAAATATCAGTACCTTTAAGCCGAGTTAACCATTCATGATCATTACTCGGACCACCGATTAATCGCACATTGTGTTTTGCACCACGATATAAATAAATGACACGTTGGTGTGTTTCATTAAAATCTTCAATTATTGGGGTTTGATTTTTACGAATTTCCGACCAAAATTGATCGAGGAGATGATTTTTTTGCTCAGGATGCATCTGAATCTTGTTTTGGATTTGCTGAAGCACTTTACTTTTGGCATCCATATCTTCACATGCAGGGGCATAAGGTTGAGTGCTGACTTGTAATGAATTATTTACAGAAAGATCAGCACTTACTGCGGCACTCATTAACATCAATATAGAAAAAAATTTGATAGGATGATTCATAGATTATAGCTTTGAATTAATCATTGTAAATGATAATTATTTTCAATAATAAATAGCAATGAAAATATCAAAAAATCGTTTAAAATAGGAAATATCAAAACCTAAAATCAAATACATGTTTCTTAAATTAGCGACAATCGCACTCATTCCAGCATTACTTGTGCAAGGTTACCAAGTCAAGAAAAATACACCTCGTTTAGCAGAAGCTTTGGGGGAAAGAAATGGTTTGGTTGGGAATGGCCCTCAAATATCAATTTTAATTTTAGGTGATTCAGCTGCTGCTGGTGTGGGTGTGCAATTTCAAGAAGATGCGCTAAGCGGAACATTGTTACAAGAACTAAGAGATCATTTTCAAATTCGCTGGTCATTAATTGCAAAAACTGGAAATCGTACTTCAGATGTAATTCGAACTATACAGGCTATTAATGACGATCAGTTTGATATTGTAGTAACTTCGATAGGGGTCAATGAGGTAACACAGCTCATCTCACCACATAAATGGATCTGCCTACAAGAACAATTATATTCACTGATCGCTGAGAAATTTTCACCCAAGCTCATTATCGCGACTGGAGTTCCACCGATGAATGAGTTTCCTGCATTACCAAATCCTTTAGCTTGGTTGTTTGGAAAATATGCCCATCAAATGAATGTTGAATTGGAAAATTGGATTGAACCACAACCAAAATTTGAATTGGTTAAATATGATTTGGATGAGTATAAACAACTCAATTTGAAGATGGCTGAGGATGGATTTCATCCAAGTAAAGAAATCTATCAGCTTTGGGCAAAAAAAATCAGTTCGATTATTCAAAATCACTTTAAATCGAAAAATTAGACCGAAATTTGATATGACTGATATCGAAACACATCCACTTGAGCCATTTTTACCTCAACAAGCCAAACTGCTCATGCTTGGCAGTTTTCCTCCGCCGAAAACAAGATGGAAAATGGATTTTTATTATCCGAATTTTCAAAATGATATGTGGAAAATATACGGGTTGATCTTTTTTCAAGACCCGCATTATTTTCTAGACCGTGAAAATAAACAATTCAAAGAGCAAATGCTAAAAGATTTTCTAAATGAGTTGGGCATTGCAATATTTGATACAGCCTATCAAATACGGCGTTTGAAAGACAATGCCTCAGACCAATTTCTAGAAATCGTTACACCGACAGATATGTTTCTATTGCTTAAAAAAATTCCATATTGTCGAGATATTATGACCACAGGTGATAAAGCAACTGAGACCTTATTAAAGTCAATGAATGCATCTGTACACACTAAAGTTAAAATGGGTACAGTCGTGGATCTGCAATTTGATAACAAAGATATCCGAATTCATCGTATGCCATCTTCTTCAAGAGCTTATCCTTTAGCTCTTGAAAAGAAAGCTGAATACTATCGTGAACTTTTCCAGTCAATTGGATTAATTTAACATCGTATTTAAGTAAATCGAGATGCTTATTACACATCATAATCTACATAATCCCACAAGTTTAAACGTGATTTAATTTCTTTACGAATATGTGGAAGCATATTGAGTAGAGTACCATCAATCCATAAAGATAATGCTTGAGCAGATAATTCTTGTCCTTTTTCATCAACTAAGCGGGCACCCTTCACAATCACGAGTGTTTGCTCTGAGACAGAGGTTTCAATGCCTTTGAACAAAACTTGTAACTCATGACCATTGTCTAAAATTAACCAAGCCAATTCAATTTGAACATTATGGTTAGACTTTAAGGTGATAGAACCTTCAATTAGGTCTTCATCAGTAAGGCAATCATAATCAACACTGATTTTAGCTAAATACCATTCATGCTGAGATAAATCTTCAAGGGATAAAAAAGGCGTGAGTATGTCGTTCAGATTATACTGTCGACTAAGATCAAAAAATTGCATGGGAGTAGAGTAGAACCAAGGGTTCAAAAAATAAAACGTGAATAATAATGCAATTTATCCTGGTTGTACAAACCAGTCACAACAAAGAATTTACATCATCCATTCGATTGGGAGATAGGACAAAGACTTGAACATAAATCTCTGAAAACGAGTCGTTTCAGGGTCATGATCATGTATTAACTTTTCTTCACCTCGTTGTTCTTCCCATCTTAAGTTTTGATGTGCATCCAAATGTAGTTGATAGGCAACTTTGGGAAGATTTTCATTTAAAGATTGAGATATCTCTGTTTTAAAATCGGCTGACTCAATGATCAGTCCAAGTTCAGTATTCAAATACGCTGAACGTGGATCAAAATTGAATGTTCCAATAAAAACTTTATCATCTACAGTAAAAAATTTAGCATGAAGCCGCGACGCATTTTTTCCTTTCGCAGGAATAACATTACCCGTCATAATTTCATACCAAGTCCGATCAGACCGTTCAATATAAGGTTTAAACTCGTAAAGTTTTACATCTGACCTTAAGAGTGAGGTTCGATATTTTTGATAAAATGCATGAACAATCGGGACATCATTTGCCAAATATGAGTTTGTTAAAACTCGAACTTTGACATTCTGCTCACTCAATTGTTTGAGTAAAGACTCACCATGAACAGTAGGAACAAAATAGGCAGACACCAAGTTTATTTCTTGAGCAGGTTTCCCCATAATGGATTTGAACTGATTAAACAGCAGTTCATGAGATTGAGCTTTCGCTCTGATTTTATTGGGGCTGTCTGCAACAAAATGAGCTTTAGACCAGCGAATAGGATGTTTTTTTAAATTTTCTTCTAAAAAACGTTCTGCTTGATCAATACGTTTTTTAGTTTCAGCACCTTGAAAATTTTGCTTGGTTGAATAATACGATCTTAAATGCGCCAATTCTTTTTGAGACTCAGGAATTATTTGCTGAATATCATAACTCAGCTCATCATTCCAAAATTGGTGAAACACCGTGTTTGCAGCTGAAACTGATTGCCCTGCAAATAAAATATCCATATCCGCGAATTGAAAATTGTCACTGGCATCAAAATATTCATTACTGATATTACGCCCCCCAGTAACAGCAATCGCTCCGTCAGCAATAATCAGTTTGTTATGCATTCTATGATTGATTTTATTAAAGCGAAACACATAATCCAAAACTCTAAAGCTGCGAAATTTGTAGGGATTGAATAGCTTAATTTCGATATTGGGGTGTTCAGACAATGCACTTAAGGTCGAGTCTAATTGAGTGCCATTTTGATCATCAATTAACAGTCGAACCTTCACATTACGATCAGCTGCTTTAAGTAGGTCAGACAATAAATGCTGACCAATCACATCATTTTCCCAGATATAGTACTGTAAATCGATCGTATGTTGTGCTTCACGTATTAAATGAACACGTGAAGCCATACTCATAAAAGGATCATGAAGCGGTAAGAATGCAGTTAAACCTTGTTCAATATTGCGTTTTGTTTCTGGTGTATTGCTGAGCCAATGTGTTGTATGAGGTTGGATTGGGGCTTGTTTTATACTTGTATTCATCGCCAAATTACATCCAGTTAAAATAAAGAATGTGAGTAAACACAATATATATCGCAACATAAGCATCAAAGCTGTCGTTCCTAAATCTTATTATTCAGTTGTATGGCTATAATATCATCAATCAAATAGTTGAATGTTTTTATCAAAAGCGGTTACTGTAACTTATCTGTTAAATCTTAATTTACAAAGGAAGTTTTCATCATGAAATCACGTGCAGCGGTGGCATTCGGTCCAGGTCAGCCATTACAAATTGTTGAATTAGATGTTGCTCCACCACAAGCTGGTGAAGTATTGGTGAAAATTACGCATACAGGTGTTTGTCATACTGATGCATTTACACTTTCTGGTGAAGACCCAGAGGGCGTATTCCCTGCGGTACTGGGTCACGAAGGTGCAGGTATTGTAGTTGAAGTTGGTGAAGGTGTAACCAGTGTAAAACCAGGTGATCATGTCATTCCACTTTATACTGCAGAATGTGGCGAATGTTTGTTCTGCAAATCAAATAAAACAAACTTATGTGTCTCTGTACGTGCCACTCAAGGTAAAGGTGTTATGCCTGATGGAACGACTCGATTCTCGTATAACGGCGAACCTATCTACCATTATATGGGATGTTCAACATTCAGTGAATACACAGTTGTTGCCGAAGTATCGTTAGCAAAAATTAATCCTGAAGCAAACCCTGAACACGTTTGTTTATTGGGTTGTGGCGTGACGACTGGTATTGGTGCGGTTCACAATACTGCAAAAGTACAGGAAGGTGACACTGTTGCTGTGTTCGGTTTAGGTGGTATTGGTTTAGCAGTTGTTCAAGGTGCTAAACAAGCCAAAGCTGGCCGGATTATTGTAGTGGATACTAATCCAGAAAAATTTAAATTGGCTGAGCAGTTTGGTGCTACAGATTTCCTCAATCCTAAGGACTATGATCAACCTATTCAACAAGTCATTGTAGAGATGACTGGCTGGGGTGTTGATCATTCATTTGAGTGTATCGGTAATACAAACGTAATGCGTTCAGCGCTTGAATGTGCACACCGTGGTTGGGGGCAATCTGTCATTATCGGTGTGGCTGGTGCAGGTCAAGAAATCTCAACTCGTCCATTCCAATTAGTGACTGGACGTAAATGGATGGGTACAGCATTTGGTGGTGTAAAAGGTCGTACTCAATTACCAAAAATGGTTGAAGATGCGATGAAGGGTGACATTCAATTAGAACCTTTTGTTACTCATACTATGGGGCTAGAAGACATTAATAAAGCCTTTGACTTAATGCACGAAGGTAAATCAATCCGTACAGTTGTACATTTTTAATTGGGCAATAAAAAACGGGCGATATGCCCGTTTTTTTGTTTTTAAGCGGTAGCTTTCAAAACTTCTGCAATTGATTCAGCCACATAATCAATATTATTCAAGTTTAATCCTGCTGCGCACATACGGCCACTACGGACTAAATAAATACCATATTTATCTTTCAAAATATCCACTTGTTCGCCAGTCAAACCTGTATAACTGAACATACCTTGTTGTTTTACTAGATAGCTAAAGTCACGTTCAGGCAGAGCCGCACTCAATTTAGCATTTAACAATTCACGCATTTTAATAATACGTTCACGCATTTCTTGTAATTCAGCTTGCCATTGAGCAGTTAGATCTGCGTTGTTTAACACGTTTTCAACCAACAATGCACCTGTGCTTGCTGGACTAGAATAAATACGGCGTACAGTTGCTTTTAATTGTCCAAGCACTTTTTGAGCAGTAGCTTGATCATCACAGACAAATGTTAAGCCGCCGACACGCTCACCATACAGTGAGAAGATTTTTGAGAATGAATTACTCACAATGAAATTCATACCTGATTTATCTAAAGCACGAATAAGGTATGCATCTTCTTCAAGACCTTTACCGAAACCTTGGTAAGCGATGTCAAGGAATGGAATAAGATCATTCGTCTTAAGTACTTCGATCACTTGATCCCATTCTGCTGGCGTTAAATCTGCACCAGTTGGGTTATGGCAGCAAGGATGAAGCAAAACAATACTTTTTGCTTTTAGTGTTTTTAATTCCTCAAGCATTGCTGGAACGTTAACGCCATTTGTATCAGCATCAAAATAAGGATAGAAATGAGATTGGATACCAGCGCCATTAAAAATTGCGATATGGTTATCCCAAGTTGGCTGACTTACCCAGATATCTGACTCAGGGAAATATTTTTTCAAAAAATCAGCACCAACTTTAAGTGCACCTGAGCCACCAAGTGTTTGAATCGTGACAGCACGACCATCTTTACGCGCTTGACTATCAGGACCTAAAACTAATGCTTGAGTCGCTTCGTTATAAGATTTCAAACCATCCATTGGTAAATAAAGTTTAACTTTATCGTTGCTCGGTTCAATATTTTTGTACGCAGCTTTGACCGCATTTAACTGAGGTACAATACTGTCTTCGTTATAATATAGACCAATACTCAAATTCACTTTTTGAGTACGCTCATCTTTACTATATTCTTCCATAAGTGAAAGAATAGGGTCACCTGCATAAGCATCTACATGATGAAACATGGTCTAAATTTCCTAAAATGTTCAAAGTAAAAAGTTTAATCGGATAATATATATAATTTCCGCACGATCACAAGATCGAATTACAGGACTAATTTTTATAAAACTCAATACTTTTACTTATAACCGAATTTTTTTGATTGTCTTTAATTTACTGAATTATATAAATAAAAATTAAACTAACACTAAAATACAAAATCTACTGTTAGAATTTGAATCACATTTTTAAAGCTATTTGAGTATATATATGCGACTAAATGCTGAGATCACCAAATCAAATGCGAATCAACGTCAACCTGCTCTTGTTCTGATTCATGGTCTTTTTGGTAGTTTATCGAACCTCGGCATGCTCGCGAGAGCATTTCAGGAAACGCATGATGTCATCCAAATTGATTTGCGTAATCACGGTTTATCACCTCATTCTAATCAAATGAGTTATCAACTCATGGCGCAAGATGTTGTAGAAACTTTAGATGATATGAATGTGCAACAATTTCACATCATTGGTCATTCGATGGGGGGGAAAGTTGCTATGCACTTAGCAAACCTTGTACCACATCGAGTAGTTAAGTTGATTGTACTTGATATGGCACCCGTCGCTTATCAAAAATCTCATCATGATCAAATTTTCAAAGCTTTAGAAGAAGTTCAAAAAGCTCAAGTTGTTTCAAGAAAGGAGGCAACCGAGTTGATGCAGAAATATATTAATGAAATTGGCGTTATTCAATTTCTGCTCAAATCTTTCCGCAATGGACAGTGGCTATTTAACTTAGATGCACTTAAACAACAATATTTTCAGATTTTGTCATGGGAAAGTCTTAATCCACAATCGAATGAAACTTTGTTTTTAAAAGGAGAATTATCCGATTATATTAATCTCGAGCGCGATAACGATCTTATTCGGTTTCAATATCCTAAAGCTAAATTTGTGACGATTGATGGCACTGGACATTGGTTACATGCAGAAAAACCAAGTGAGGTTATCAAAAACATTAAAGATTTTTTATAATAAATTAATAATAAGTTTAGATTATTTTTATATTAGTCGATACCTACTTAATATAAGTAGGTATTTTTTTTTAATTAAAATCGGAATTATTTAATTCTAAGATGTCGAATTATCAAATAAATTCATTATTGTGTCGTATTTCATTATTTTTTATGCATTTTGTCTATTTAATATTCACAAGTGATAAAAATTATGTATCATGCAGAAATGGTATTTGTATTAATTTAATCCATTTAAGTGTTATTATTATCACGTATTTTAAAATTAATGATGATTAATAATCATTATTAACGAAATTTAAATACTGATTAATTAAATTCTAAATTTTTACGCTGATTTTTGTATTCGTCATTTTGATGGGTTGTTATTTTCGAATAGGTGAACTATGAGCATTCTGGATCTGAATAGAGCTGATCATTTACAGTCCAAAGCTGTGCCTTTGCATCTAACACTGTCAGATGACTTTAAATTTGCACTCGATTTACTGCCCAATTTGATTTGGGTCAGTCACACCAACTCAGGGTATTGTAATCTCGCACTTAAACAATATATCGGTGCGGATACGCAAATCTTACGTGACGTAGACTGGCTTAAATTTGTTCATCCTGATGATGCTGAACATCTTTATCAGATTTGGAATGATGCTCAAAAAAACGGTCAGAAATTTGAAAAAGAGTGTCGTATAAAAAATAAATCAGGTGAATATCTTTGGTTCTTAATGCTTGCTGAACCTAAGGTGATTCAATCCAACCAGCAAAATTGGATGATAAGTTGCACAAATATCCATGATCGTACAATCAAAATGCGTGAAACTGCTGAGGCCTTGCGTGCCAATACAGATATGCTCGATGTCAGCGTAGACTGTATAAAAATTATCACACCAGATGGCAAGCTTGAACACATGAACAAATCTGGATGCATGGCATTACTGGGTCAAGAGCGTGTTAAGAAATTTGGAATGGATTGGTTAACGCTGTTACCACCTGAAGTACGTGAACAGGGGGCAAAAGCGATTAAAACAGCAGCTCGAGGGAAGAATGCCCGTTTTGCGGGGATGAGCACACACGGCGATACTGTGATGTATTGGGATAATATTTTAACACCTGTGCATGATGAACAAGGAAATACGACCAGTATTCTCTGTGTATCACGTGATATTACCCGTCAACGTGTTGCCGAAGCTAAACTAAAAATCAGCAGTGAATATGATGATCTGACTGGTCTGATGAATCGTCGTGCCTTCAAAAATAAATTAAAAGCGGCGATTTCACAAGCAAATCGTGAAAAAACACTTATTGGTATGATGTTTATTGATCTCGATCATTTTAAAAACATTAACGATACTTTAGGTCATCCTGCTGGAGATCATCTACTTAAAGTCTTATCTAAACGTCTGCAAAAGAGTTTAGATCGCAAGTGTATTGTTTCACGTTTAGGTGGAGATGAATTTGCAATTATTGTCTCAGGGATGACCTCAGAAGAAGAATTACATCAAACCACACAGAAAGTGCTTAAACAAAATATTGCCCCCATTACTTATGCAGGAAAAGTGATTAATAGTGGGATGAGTATTGGATGTGCCATTTATCCTAAAGATGCTCAAGATGTATTCGGATTGATGAAATGTGCGGATACCGCTCTAAATGATCTTAAAGAAAAAGGTCGTGGTGGGTATCGTATGTATGATGACGAAATGTTTGCACTTGCTGAAAAGAAGATGCAACAACTTGATACTGCTCGCTATATCATACAGGACAATTTAATCGAACCGTATTATCAACCTAAGGTTCGCTTAGATAACTGTCAGCTAATCGGATTTGAGGCTTTGATGCGTTGGCATGATACACAGCAGCAACTTCATTATCCAGCTTCAATCTCAGAAGCGTTTAACGATTATGAGCTGGCCAGTAAAATCAGTGAAATCATGCATCAAAAGATTTTCAGTGACATGGCAGATTGGATGTCTAAGGGCGTTCAACTTGTACCGATCTCAATTAATGCCTCTCCAGTTGAATTCATGCGTGACAATTATGCAGAATTGTTAATTCAACGTTTAGAACGACATCAAATTCCTGCTCATTTAATCGAGGTTGAGATTACAGAACATATTCTGGCTGAGCGTGGAATAGAATTTGTGATTCGAGCACTACAAAAGCTCAAAAATTATGGTCTTCGAATCTCATTGGATGATTTCGGAACCGGTCATTCTTCAATGACGCATTTAAGAGATTATCCTGTCGACTGTCTCAAGATTGATTATGCTTTTGTGAATCGAATGAATGAGGAGAAGTCAATCAATTCAATTGTAGAGGGCATTGCTAAGCTCGGACCTATTCTGTCATTGGATGTGATCGCAGAAGGTGTCGAAACATGCCAACAGCTCTTAAGTCTTCAGGATGTTGGCTGTGCATATGGTCAAGGCTTTTTATTTAGCCAAGCGATTTGTAAGTCTGAGGCTGAGCAACTGATGCTCAAACAAGTATGTGCTATAAAAGATTGGCTTCCTACAGATAAGCAATAAACCATTGATATATTTGAGTTATGATTGATATAACAATATTTTTTATATAAATTGCTTGTCAATCAGCCTATTTATGCGTATTTTACTTTTAAGGGTTATATTTTAGATAATTTGATGAAAACGACACACTTGATTACTAACGCTTATTATTATTTTTGGCAATTTAACATCTAGTTGCCTAGACGCGTTCGGGCAACAAAAATGTTGCCCATCAAGTTTATACCTGATTGGCAACACCAATCAGGTTTTTTTTCATCTCAACAAATATAGGAGCATCTCATGAAAACATTGAATACTTTTTATTTTAGCAACGGTTATTGGTTCTATTTTAGTCAAGAACAAAACCCAGCCAATAGACACCTCACGCTCAAATAAAAGATAGGGCAATTGCTGCCCAAAGGAATTCAAGATGAATGCAATTAATTCTCAGCTTATAACCACAGCTCAACATACTTTAGAAAAAAAATTAAGCTTACCATTAGAACTAAAATCAGCTTTACCAGTTAGTCCGATAGTTTCACTTCAAATTCGTCAACATCGCCAAACAATACAAGACATTTTAGCGGGTCATGATCCACGTTTATTGGTCATTACTGGTCCATGTTCGATTCATGATCCTAAAGCAACCCTCGAATACGCACAAAAATTAAAACAACTGCAAGAACAAGTCAAAGATCAGATTTTCATCGTGATGCGTACTTATATTGAAAAACCTCGCACCACTGTAGGATGGAAAGGCTTCTTGTATGATCCAGATTTAAATGGTTCAGCAGATATGCAAAAAGGACTTGAACAGTCTAGATCACTCTTCATTCAAATTGCTGAAATGGGTTTGCCGTTGGCCACAGAAATCTTAAGCCCAATGGCAACAGGATATTTTGATGATTTGATTTCATGGGGCGCGATTGGGGCGAGAACAAGCGAATCGCAAATTCACCGTGAAATATCTAGCCATATGCCTTATAGCATTGGGTTCAAAAATGGTACAGATGGATCAATCCAAATTGCATTGGATGCCATTCAGTCCGCTTCACAACCGCATCAATTTCTTGGTTTAAGTCAAGATGGTGGTCCAAGCATTTTATCTTCAAAGGGTAATCCGCACGCACATTTGATCTTACGTGGATCGAATCAGGGTACAAATTACCAATTCGCTGAAATTAAAAAGATTCAAGAAAACAATAATCATGTATTACCAGCTTTGATTATTGATTGTAGCCATGGGAATAGTGCTAAAAATCCATTGAATCAACCTGCTGTATTAAAGCAAATTGTGAATGAACGACCTCAAACACAAGTCCGTGGCGTCATGCTAGAAAGCTTTTTAGTCGATGGCAATCAGAAAATTTCTGATCACATGACTTATGGTCAATCAGTGACTGATGGATGCTTGGGTTGGTTAAATACAGAGCAATTGATTTTGGATGTTGCTCAACAACTCTCCTAATATAATTCGTAAAAAAGAACCCATGAAATATGGGTTCTTTTTTTTTGCCTTTAAGATTTGAATGTTTGTTTAAAGCATTAAATATTTGATGAAACAGCTGAAATAACCTTATATTTCTATTAGTATTTTAAGTATTTAATATTTATAACTTGGGGAAATTAATGTTCAGTAATGAATTACTTAGCGAAGCTCGGCAATTCATGTTCAGATTGCTTAAAAGCGTTTTTGAACACGAGGGATCAGATTTATTTATTTCAGCTGATTTTCCTCCAAGTATGAAACATCAAGGTTCAATGAAGCCTTTAAGTTCTCAAGCTTTGACTGCAGAAAAAACAAAACTATTCGCTTATAGCTTAATGAATGAAAAACAAAGAGCAGAATTTGAGAGTGAATTAGAATGTAATTTTGCCATTAATGTCCCAGATGTATCGCGCTTTCGCGTGAATGTTTTTCAACAGCAACTTAATGTAGGGATGGTCATTCGTACCATTACCTCTGAAATTCCAAACTTTGAAAAGTTGAAATTACCAGAAACATTGAAAGATGTGGTAATGGAAAAGCGAGGTTTAATTCTAGTGGTTGGTGGCACTGGATCGGGTAAATCTACTTCACTTGCTGCCATGATTGATTACCGTAATGAGAACTCAGCAGGGCACATCATTACTGTAGAAGATCCAGTTGAATACGTGCATAAACATAAAAAATCAATGGTCACTCACCGAGAAGTCGGAGTGGACTGTCACTCATGGCATAATGCGCTTAAAAATACACTTCGTCAGGCACCAGATGTAATTTTAATTGGCGAAATCCGTGATACGGAGACCATGGAGCATGCGATCGCTTTTGCAGAGACTGGTCATCTGTGCTTAGGCACGTTACATTCGAATAATGCCAATCAAACCTTGGATCGAATTATCAACTTTTTCCCTGAAGAACGGCGCAATCAGTTGCTTATGGATCTTTCATCAAATATGAAAGCCATTATTTCTCAACGTTTAGTTCGAACTGAAGATGGTGTCGGACGTAGAGCTGCTGTAGAAGTCATGCTAAATACACCTTTAGTTTCTGATTTGATTTTGAAAGGTAACTTTCATGAGTTGAAAGAAATTATGACCAAGTCGCGAGAACTTGGTATGCAAACATTTGACCAAGCATTATTTGATTTATATAACGAAGGTGCGATCAGTTATGATGAAGCCATTCGTAATGCTGACTCTAAAAATGAATTACGTCTACAGATTAAGCTAAAAAGTACACGCGTCCGAGAGAATGCTGAAACCTCTTCACAAACCTTCAGTATGTTTGATGAAGATGCAGAGAGCTAATTAAATAAAAAAGCCTTCATCTGAAGGCTTTTTTTTGGACAAATTTTTAGCTATCTAGACCGCTTTAACTTTAGTTTGAACAACGAAGCGGTAAAACAGCAAGCTCAAAAGCGTCAATATCGCGCATAATATATATGCAATCGAATACTGATAGTGTGTGATCACAATACCTAGAATAAAAGAACCTAATGCGATGCCAATATCGTAAAAGGTGTAAAAAGTTGAACTCGCATGTCCAACTCGTTCACGTGCTACAGCTTGAATGGCTTGCGTTTGGAGACATGGCTGAGCAGACCCAAAGCCTATACCAATAAAGACAGCAGATATCAATAATCCGGCAGCAGAATGAATTTGGCTTAGAATGAATAGCCCAATGCTAAAGCTCACAATCGCTGGATAGACAACGTAGGCAGGACCCTTAGAGTCATATAACTTTCCTGTGAAGGGTCTTAGAAGCATCATGGAAATTGCAAAAACAGCAAAGAATAAGCTTGCATAGGTCAATAAATTTTTTGATTCAGCATATGTCGAGATAAAAGACATGATACTTGCATAAGAAAATGAGATGAGCATCGCCATCATCGCAACAGGTAAAGCTTTAATCTCAACAAAATCATGAACACTAATTTTTGTTTTGCGCTTAACAGTTTGAAATTGTGTCTGGATCGGAATCAAAAAGCAGAACAAATAACCAATAAAAACAATTGCAGCTAAAAGTGTAGCCACTGGAATATATCCCCATGGTTGAATGAGAATCAAGCCCAACATGGGTCCTAGTACAATGGCAAGATTGACTGACATGACAAAATAGCCCATGCCTTCACCTTTACGCTGATTTGGAATGAAGTCATTGACGATTGGTATCATGGCAGTGGTCAAAATACTGAACCAAATTCCTTGTAGTAACCGAATGACCAGTAATAGGGTTAGATTATCAGCAAAGATATAAGCGAAAGAGAGCAGTACAAAAAATGACTCAGAGATATAAAGTGCTTTTTTAAGCCCAATCTTCTCGATAATGAGACCGGTAAACGGTCGTATTGCGATCGATGAAGCTAGAAATAAAGTCAGTGCAAGCCCAGCTTGGGTAATATTACCATTTAAATCATTAAGAATATAAATTGGCAATATCGTTGTCTGAGCAAAATAGAAGATGAAAATAAATAAGTTATTAATTAGACACAGAATAAAAGATTTATTCCATAGATGCTCAGCATGTATAGAGGACATAGACAACCTTGAAAAATTGAACCATTAAAAGCTTCAATCTGTGCCAAATAAAATTATTTTTGGTTTTGGTCAGCAATGAAGTAGGGAGAGAAGTTGAATTAATTATAATCAAATTACATGAAAATTACATCAAAAAGTGAGCCATTCATCCGAAAATGTATAAATAAAAAACCAGTCCGTAGACTGGTCATAAATATCACAAACCTGATTCATAATCTGTATTTGAGAGAAGTTGTTCCACATCTGCCAAATTAGATGGTTTAATTTTGTAGATCCAGCCTTTGCCATAGGGATCATCATTTACAAAATCTGGATCATCTTCTAGATTTTCATTAATTTCTACAACTACACCACTTACAGGAGCATGAATATCAGAAGCTGTTTTCACAGACTCAACTACACCCGCTTGTTCACCAGCAGTCAATTCACGACCTACTTCAGGTGCTTCTACATAGACAAGATCACCCAATGCATCTTGTGCGTGATCTGAGATCCCAGTAACAACGAGATCACCTTCAATACGTACCCATTCGTGTGTGCGAGCATATTTAAGCTCTGAAGGATGATTCATCACGACTCCTCAATTCGATTTGAAAAATTTTCTTGTGTTATACAGTGTTTTATTTAAAAACGAAAGTTCTATAAATATGGATCTTTACGCCAACTGCTTGGACTTCGACCACTCCAACGTTTAAATGCACGACTGAAATTCGCAACATCTGAATAACCGAGTTCATCTGCGATTTGTTCAAGTGAATAGTCAGTACGTGACAGTAGGGAGGTTGCATGACGATATCGAACTTCATCCACTAAGGTTGAAAAAGAAGTTCCTTCTGCAGCCAACTGACGTTTCAGTGTACGATCAGACATATGCAGGCGATCTGCCACATTTTCAATACTTAAATAGTGCTGTTCAGAATGTGTCAAAATATCGCGAACACGCATTGAAATTCGACGGCGTTCTCCAAGCTCTGATAGTTCTGCTTCACACTGATTAATTGCAATTTGACTGGCAATCGGATCTGCGTTAACCATCTTCAAGCCTAAATAACTTTTATCGAAACTGGCAAGAAAATGAGTCTGGTCAAAATGAATAATCGTTTTAGGGTGTAGACGACTGATGTATTTGTCAAAGCCTTCAGGTTTAGGAAAGTCGAAATTAATTTCGCCATACAAATCATTTATGCCTGTCAGTGCTTTTGCCATGGTAATGACACCAAAAGTCAAAGCCATGACAATTTCAGTTCTCAGCGGTTCAAGATCAATCTCACATTGTAACTGCAAAGAAACTTGTTCTGTAAATGTCGAAAAATGAAATTGCAGAAAAGGCATACGCAGTTGTATAAAGCGGTTGGCTAAAATAAGTGCATCAGTAATCTCATTCGAGGTCATAATGGCATAGCCAATAAAACCATGGATAGAAATCCGCATTTGGTTACCAAGATGATAACCAAGAGAACTTTCACCTGTCATTTTGCGCGCGAGAATAATCATCTCATTCGCTACTTGTAGTGGAATTCTAAATTCAGGATCGGCAAGTTGCTCGTTGGTGAATCCAAAGGGAGCGAATAGCGACTCAGCACTATAACCCCAACGAGAAACAACATCTAAAAGTAAGAGTCCATAAACACCTGGAATGCCTAAATCTGGGCGAACTGAAACTGTTTTCATGTGCGATCCATTGCTTTACACAATTTTTTTCATAATTTTTGGTGAAAATAATACTGACATAAATTCCAGATAGAAAATACCAATTTTGTCGGACAAATCTAGTGTGAAACCGATGTTTAAGCCTTAAAAACGACAATTTTTGTGGTTGAAATTAACAAAACATCACCATACTGATTTTTTGTTTGTGTGACATAACTCACAATTCCACGATCTAGCTTTGTTTTAGAAGGATTGATAGCAACAATTTCAACTTCCACATGCAAACGATCACCTGCACGAGCTGGTTTTGGCCATCTTAAGCTTGACTCTGAACCGATAAGCCCCTTGGCAATTGGAAAACATTCAGTCCAGAGACGCATGGTAATGGCTGAAGTTTGCCAACCACTGGCTGCGATACCTTGAAAAATAGGATGATCTTTTGCAGCCTCTTCATCAGTATGAAAGACTTGAGGGTCATATTTTTGTGCAAATTCTTTAATTTCTTCGAGTGTTAACTCATATTCACGACTTTTAAACTGATCACCCACTTTTAAATCATCAAGATAAAGCATCTTCGTCTAATTCCTTGTCTTTCACTTTTTGTTCAACTAAAAATCCACCCGTTTGGCGTTGCCAAAGTTGGGCATAAATTCCATTCTGTTGGATCAGCTCATCGTGAGATCCTTGTTCTACGATATTTCCTTGATCCAAAACAATTAATCGATCCATTTGAGCAATGGTTGAAAGTCGGTGTGCAATTGCAATTACCGTTTTACCTTCCATCAAGTCATCAAGGCTTGCCTGAATCGCCGCCTCAACCTCTGAATCGAGTGCGCTGGTTGCTTCATCCAAAATCAAAATTGGAGCATCTTTTAGGAATACCCGTGCGATTGCTATACGCTGTCTTTGCCCACCAGATAATTTTACACCACGCTCACCCACATAAGCGTCATATCCTGTCTGACCACGTAGATCTGTAAGCTGCGGGATAAACTCTTCTGCCCGAGCTTTACGGACAGCTTCATACATTTCTTCATCAGTCGCTTCAGGTCGACCATATTTAATATTCTCAGCAACACTTCGATGCAGCAAAGAAGTATCCTGCGTCACGAGTGCAATATTTTTTCTTAAACTATCTTGGGTGACTTCGTCAATCGCTTGACCATCGATATAAATTTTACCTTGTTGGGTTTGATAAAAATGAAGTAGTAGTTGGATCAGTGTCGATTTTCCAGCACCAGACCGACCAACGATTCCAATTTTTTCACCCGGTTTAATTTCTAAATTCAAGTGATTAATAACATTTTTTTGATTATATGCAAAGCTCACATTATCAAATTTAATTGCACCAGAATGTACCTTGAGTGGCAGTGCAGCTTCTTTGTCTTGAATTGCTATTGGTTTGGCTAGCGTGGTCATCCCATCTTGGATGGTACCAATATTTTCAAATAAGGCTGAAGTTTGCCACATCATAAAAGAAGCCATACTATTCAGCTTTAAAATCATGGCTGTCGTTGCGGCGATCACACCGATGTTTGCTTCACCAATAAACCAAAGCCAAACTGCTGTACCTAAAACGCCAAAGAATAAAATTGCGGTCAGTAGATTAATGCTAATTTCATAAGCAGTTCCCAGACGCATCTGGGTATACACCGTCTTCATAAAAAGTTGCATAGACTCTTTGGCATATTGGCTTTCACGACCAGCATGTGCAAACAATTTTACTGTTTGTATATTTGTATAAGCATCAGTCACACGACCAGTCATCACCGCGCGTGCATCAGCCTGCTTTTTTGAAATTTTTCCAAGTCGCGGGATAAAGAAGGATGCCGCGCCAATGAATAAAATCAACCATGCCATCAGGGGAATAAGGAGAAGAGGGGAGACGTTTCCTAAAACCACACTGATGGTAATAAAATAAATCACCACATAAGTAACGATATCCCCCAAAATTACCCAAAATTCACGAACTGCAAGTGAAGTTTGCATGACTTTAGCTGACAATCGACCTGCAAAATCATTGTGAAAAAAGTCTAAACCTTGAAGAAGTAATAAGTTGTGAAAACGCCAACGCAAGCGCATTGGAAAGCTACTGAATAAAATCTGATGCCTTATGATTGATTGCAAACTTGCAAAGAAAATATTAGCAAGTAGAAAACCAGACAAAATCATCAGATTTGTTTGGTTATTTTCGAGAAAATTTTGAGGCGTCGATGCGGACAACCAATCAACTAAATGACCAATTTGAGAGAAGAAAATAGCTTCAAATGAAGCTGTTGCTGCAGTAAATAACACCAACACCAAGAGATAGCGCTTAACTCCTGATGCTGCTTGCCAAACAAATGGAAAAAATTTCTTCGGCAAGGGCTGATTTAAATCTTTGGATGGATATGGATCAACGAGTCTTTCAAACCACTGCAGCATACGACTAATCTTAATTCATCTAATCAAAACTCAGTTTACTGTGTCTTGAGGAATCTTGAAATCATTCCCAGAAGGAATCTGGAATATTTTTAATCCGAATTCAGGAAGAATCGCCAAAAGATGATCAAAAATATCGGATTGGATCGCCTCATAAGCCACCCAAGCTGTCGTATTTGTAAAAGCATAAATTTCTATAGGCAAACCTTCACCTGTCGGTTGTAATTGACGAACGATTAAGGACTGATTTTGTGCAATACCTGGATGATTTTTTAAATAGTATTCAATATATGCGCGGAATGTTCCTAAATTGGTTAAACGACGTTGGTTATTGACCCCATTATTTGCATATTGCTGATTAAAGTTTTTTAACTCAGTTTGTTTCTCATCCAGATATTTTTCTAAAATCAGAAATTCTTTAAGTTTGCTGTATTCCATTGCAGATAAGAAGTGAACACTATTTTGATCGATATAGAGTGCACGTTTAATACGACGAACACCTTGCTCTTGCATACCTCTCCAGTTCTTAAAAGTATCTGTCACCAAACGATTGGTCGGAATAGTGGTATAGGTCTTATCAAAGTTTTGTACGGTCACCGTATGTAATGACATATCAATGACATCGCCATCCGCATTTAAGGTTGGCATTTCAATCCAATCACCAATTCGAACCATGTCATATGAAGAGATTTGAACTGAAGCCACTAGAGATAGAATTGTATTTTGGAAAACCAGCATGAGCACTGCTGCCATTGCCCCGAAACCTGCCAATAGCGTGAAAACATCTTTTTTAAGAAATGTTCCTAAGACCATCAGAGCACAAACAACAAAAATAATCAGTTTAACTAACTGTAAATAACCCTTAATTGGCTTATTGTGAGATTTAGGATTACGTTGATAAATAATATTAAAGATGGTGAGAAGCTGACTAATTGCCAAGGCAATGGTCAAGAAAATGAAGGCTTGTGCAAACATCTGAATCAATGTAATGACTTTTTCAGACAGGTGTGGAACCGTCACAATTCCATTCATAATAACCAATGCTGGGACAATGTTTGCAATTCTTCGAATAACGCTATGTTCCGCTAAGACATCACTATAACTAAAACGTAGTTTGCTAATAATTTTGCGAATACCACGGACGACCACTTGTTGAGCAATAAAATTTGCGATAAATGCAATGAGAATAAGAATGCTCAGAGAGGTCAACATCTCTAACCAAGGAAATTGATCTGACCATTCTTGGATTTGAGTTACAAAATTTAATCTGTCCAACTTGATCACCTCTAAATGAATTGGTATTAGCTTAATGGTTTAAGTTATTAAATTTATTAGAGTTAACGTTTATCAAACAGAATAGATTAAATTAATTACTTGAAATAAATTTTATGAACTTCTATTTTAAATAAAATTAATGTGAATTAAGTCACACTATAAAATTTCCTAGATTATCGTCATTACATTTTTAAATTATAAAGCTTATCTTGTAACCAGATTTTTTTTCATTCTCAATCTCACTGTATTCTTAACCTACACGAAAGGTCCTGAAAGAAGCATTATTGAGCTTGTTCATTTTCAGCATTTTGAAAATGAAAAAATAATATGAGAAAATCAATCCATTATTTTTTTTAAGCTCTCCATAACAACATCGATTGAAAAAAATCGAATCAGAGAATAAAAGACGAGCGCAGAAAATTGATAGAGTCTTCTCGTGATGGTTGGACGCACCAATATGACCTAAAGCATCTTAATCATGAATTTATACCCGCTACACCGCAATCTGAATCACACATCAAGCGTAAAAAAAGCCTAATAAATTAGGCTTTTGAGGAATTCACCACATTAAATCATCTGGAATAACATAAGCTGCATATGGATCTTCCTCATCTGTAATAGCCTCATTTTTCTCAGCATTATTCACAATAATAAATCCTTCGACTTTTTCATTAATCCGCTCAGATAACGCTCTTGGTATAACAGCATAACCTGTTTGATCTTTGGCGATAACTAATGTGCCTGCCACGAGTGCATTGTAAACTTGTTGATTAATATAAATTTTCTTAATTTTATTTTCATCAACGAACTGGTAGCTGATTTCACCATCAATATCTTTGATTTTATGCTGACCAATCATTTGCACTACTGCTGCACGTAATGCTTTTTCATCTTGCTGGCGTTTGATTTCAAGATTAAGACTCTGATCTTTTTCTAATTTTTGCTTTAAATCTTGTTCAATCTTAGCTTTAATCTCAGCTTCATTGCTTTGACCCGTGCGTTGCTCATGCACAGCTTGTTTAGAAAGTTTTTTAGCCTTTTTTTGATCGACTAAACCGGCTTTGAGCAATTGTGCTTGCAAGGCATTTTTTACCATGAGTAATACCAACTACGATTTTTGAAAATAACAATGACGGAAATATAAAATCCAATAGATCAGGGTCAGTAAAAAACTTAAACCTGCAGGAATTAAAAATGCTTCTAATTGTAAATAAGGATAGCTGAATGCCGCAACAGTACTGCCAATAATAAAACCAAATAAAATCACTAAATGCAAAATAACTTTTCTGGATTCCGTTGTAAGACCTCTTACAAAATATCCAAATGCTAAACCAAGATCGGTTAAGACACCAGAAAGGTGAGTCGTGCGAATAATCGCACCTTTATAATGACTTACCATGGCATTTTGTACACCCATCGCACAACATGCCCATAGCAGTGCATAACGAGGATAATAGGGAATAAATACCCAACAGAGCAGAATAAAAAAAGTCACTAAACTCAATGGTAGACCATATCTGCGTCCGAGTTTAAATTGACTATTCCCCAATATCAGACCGCTAAAACTAGAGCCTAAAACATAACTCAGGATAATAAGAATCAGAAAAAATACAGCTTTGAAATCATGGTCAATAATACCGATCGCAAGCAGACTTGCATTGCCTGTCATATGTGAAACTGACTGATGTAATAGAGAAATGAGACCCAAAACGTTGATCATGCCTGCATTTACTGCAAGCATGAAAGCCCCAAATTGTACCCAGTTTGGAAGGAATTGAAATGGCATATCTTTCATTCTAAAAGTTTATGCCATGAATATATTATTTTGAAGGAGCGCGATCAACCGCAGCAGTAAACAATACATCTGTAGATGAGTTGAGGGCTGTTTCAGTTGAATCTTGTAGAACACTGATCACCATACCGATGGCTACAACTTGCATAGCCACATCTGGTGAAATATTGAATAAGCCACAAGCGACAGGAATCAATAACAGTGAACCACCCGCTACACCTGAAGCACCGCAGGCAGAAACAGTAGCCACAACAGAAAGAACAAGCATTGTAGTAAAGTCAACGGAAATACCAAGTGTATTCACCGCTGCTAATGTTAATACAGTAATCGTTACTGATGCGCCCGCCATATTAATTGCAGCTCCCAACGGGATTGCTACACTCGATGTCGATTCATTCACGCCCAAACGCTTGGCAAGATCCAAGTTCACCGGAATATTTGCTGCTGAACTACGGGTGAAAAATGCGGTGATCCCACTTTCACGTAGACATTGAATAACCAATGGATAAGGATTTGAACGCGTAACAAATGCCACCATAATTGGGTTAATTACAAGTGCAACAAAGAACATAGTCCCTAATAGAACAGACAATAATTGTGCATAACTTGCTAAGGTTTTAAGACCTGCATCTGCAAAAGTCACTGCAACAAGTCCAAAAATACCGAAAGGTGCAAAACTGATGACAAGACGAATCACGTGATTCACGGCATTCGCAGCATCCGTCAGACACTGTTTTGTGGTGTCTGTGGCATGACGAAATGCTATACCCAGTGCAACAGCCCAACCCAAAATCCCAATAAAGTTTGCTTCACTTAATGCAACGATAGGATTCGCAACAAAACTGAGTAATAAATTTTTAAGAATTTCAGTCAAGCTGCCAGGTGGTTGTAAATCAGCTTGCGCAGCGACATCTAAGAAAAGAGTGCTTGGAAATAAATTACTCACAATGACAGCAGTTAACGCAGATAAAAACATACCTACGGCATACATCATCATAATGGGTTTGATTTTCGCACTGCTGCTATCACCAACTTTAAAGTTTGCAATCGAAGAAAGGACCAAAACAAAAACAAGAATTGGTGCAACAGATTTAAGGGCTTTAATAAATAAATCACCCAGCAAGCTTAATTGTGGTGCAACTTGAGGAAAAAATATAGCCACCAAAACGCCAAGAATAATGGCGATAATGATTTTGGTGACTAAACTCAAACGTGCTAGAGCAGTGAACATAACTGAACCTAATAATGCCGAGTCTGGCTTAAAATCGGATAAATAAGTGGGGTATTCTATACTTAAAAATGATTTTAAATATAAAACTTATTCATAATAAAAATTAAGTGAATCAAATCACTGGATTTTTTTTGATAATTCTTACTTAAGAATATCAAATTCTTATGCAAAAGATGATTTATTTTCGCTGAAATGCGGGTCTAATTCATACACTGCTTGGAAATGAGTGAGGTATATTTTACCTGTCAGATGATGTATCCAATTGGTTGAATTTAAGCGATCCATAACAGGACCTTTAACTTCGCTTAAGTGTAGTTGAATATTGAGTTTAGATAACTCAGAATTCATTTCTTCAAGAGTCTCTAAAGCTGAATAGTCAATATTACTAATACTGGAACAGTTAATGACCACATGTTGAAGCTCATCATGTTGGCTAACCTCTGAAATAATAAATTCCTTCAGGGTGTTTGCATTGAGAAAACTCAAATTTTCATCAATTCTCACCGAAACGAGCCTTTTACTGGTAATAACCTGGTGTCTTGAAATATTTCTAAAATGCTGCGTGCCTTCAACGAGACCAATCACTGCAATATGTGGACGGCTAATTCTCCATAACAGCAACACAAATGTTGAAATAATACCCACCATTAAGCCTGTCGTAATATCTACACACAGCACTCCTAAAAATGTAAGAGTCATTGCTAAACCATCTGCTTTAGAATATTTCCAAGCCTCTATAAATGGTTTAATTTCAACAAGTTTCCATATCGACACAATGATTGTTGCAGCCAATACTCCTAAAGGTAAATATTCAAATAGGCTTGTAAAATATAGACTGACCACAATAATAAGTAGCGAGGATAAAACCCCAGCCATAGGTGTTTTTGCACCAGCATCAGCATTGACCACTGTACGTGATAAGCTACCAGTGACAGGAAATGCGCCACTGATTCCAGCGCCAAAATTTGCAACACCGAGCGCAACAAGCTCTTGATTACTGTTCAAATTACTACGTGATTGAAAAGCCGTAGCTTGCGCGATCGAAATAGATTCAACGAAACTCACCATAGCGATCATTACTGCGCCAGGAAGCAATATTTTTACCATGTCCCAAGTCCAGTACGGCATTTGAATAGGGGGTAATCCACTTGGAATTTCACCTACTGTTTTAATTCCATAGGCAGTTAAATCAAAGGATTGAACCAGTAAGATTGAAAAAAGCACTAAGCATAACGGTAATGCTTTTTGTACAAATTGCATTAATTTTTGATGATTTGAAAATGCTGGAATTTTAAGTAATTGTGGTAAATAAATGAGCGCTAAAATTGAAGCTAAACCCAAAGATAAGCTGGCCAAATCATATAAAGAAATATATTGAGCCAAACTCGTAAAAAATTCGATTAAATTACTGGATTGCAATGGAATATTAAGAATAAATTTTATTTGACCTAATGCAATTAAGACAGCTGAAGCAATGATAAAACTCTTAATCACAGGATGGCTAATGAGACGAATCAAAAAACCAAATCTAAATAGTCCCAATAAAAATGAAATTATGCCAACCATTACTGCTAGCAAATAGGCAGCTTGAATATAGACTGGTGAACCCACTTCATATAATGGCTGTAATGTAGCAAAAGTCATCATGGAGATTAATGCAACTGGACCAATTGAAAGGGTAGTACTCCCTCCAATCAATGCATAAGCAATCATAGGGATAATACTGGCATATAACCCCATAATTGGAGGTAAGCCTGCAATCATGGCATATGCCATGCCTTGTGGTACAAGCATTGCAAGCACGATCACAGATGCAAGAAAATCAGATTTAAAATCTTGAGTATTGTATTTTTTTAACCATTTCCAAGCTGGAAAGATTCGTTCCACAGAATGCTTCGTTAAATCCATACAAATCTCTAAATCACATTTATGTATATATTATGCATAAAAAGTGATAAACAAGCACTGAGTATTGTTGATAAGGATCATCAAGAATTTGATTAATGATCCTTAGCGTATGAATTTAATCGAATATTTTTTTAAAAGGTTGTATGTGTTCAAGCTGATAAGCGAGATCTATCAGTAAACGTTCTTGTCCCAAATCAGCAGAAAGCTGAATACCTATCGGTCTTGAATCTAATTTGGTCATACCCATCGGCAATGATATCGCTGGAGCACCTGCGATATTCTGAATAGGTGTGAATGCCACATAATTCCTTAAACGCTCAAATAAAACATCAAATTCGAGTTGAGGTGAAAGATATCCAATTTGAGGCGAAACATGCGCTAAAACTGGCGAAAGGATGACATCATATTGTTGGAAGATTTTTTGATAGATGCGCTGGATTTGCTTTAAACGGTATAAAAATAAAGGGGTTTTATAGAAATTTTTCCTGTACAAGCTTGCAAGCCCAACTGTTAGATGATCTAACTCATTCACGTTAAAATCTTTGCCAAGTAGCGGTTTTCCAAACTGTTGAATCATAAATGATAAAAAACCCCAATAGTGGCTGAAATCATCTACAAACGAATCTGGAATAGGAAGTGAAAATTCTTCAATATGATGACCTAAATTCCTGAGTAATTGAGCAGTAGACTCAACAGTTTGACGGGTCTCAGCATCAGTATTGGTTTGCAATGAATCATAAACAAGACCAATCCGTAAAGGTTTGCTGGATGGATGCTGGATTAAGCCAATTTCGGGTAATTTTTTTGACTTATATTGTTTTTCCATTTCAGCAAAGAAAAACGCGGTATCCCGCACAGAACGTGTTAAAACACCATCTGAAACAAGGTCAATTGGTAAATACTGCGAACCTTCATTTGGATACCAACGACCACGTGTCGGCTTTAAACCGACTAAACCGCAATTTGCTGCAGGAATTCGTATCGAACCACCACCATCATTTGCATGTGCAATTGGTACTACGCCTGATGCAACGAGTGCCGCAGCTCCACCTGAAGAAGCTCCACACGAATAATCAGTATGCCAAGGATTGCGTGTGTAATCCCCAGACTTAAATTCTGTTGAAGCATTTAAGCCAAATTCAGGCATTTTGGATTTACCCAGTGCAATTAAGCCTGTATCTAACATTTGTTGAGTAATTTTAGAGTTTTTGATCTTTTCCTTGGATTTGAACGATGTTGATCCTTGTTGCGTAGGAAAACCAATAAGATCCAAATTATCCTTAATAAATGTAGGCATTGCAGAAAAAATCTGATTTGGTTTAAAAGTAGGCGATTTAAGTATTTGTTCGAAGTTTTCGAATTCAATTGCATTTAGCAGAGGATTTACGAATTTTGCGCGTTCAATCGAAGCTCTTAAAACTTCATCAATTGAGATGTCTTTAGATTGAATTCTGTTTGAGAGCTCAATCGCATCACTTGTACCTAATATATCATCCGTGAAAGCATGAATTCTTTTTTGATTATCCATAATCGATTTTCTTTAAAATTGACTAAGCATATGTATACACATGAAATATTGATTTGTCGATTGACCAGAGATTGATTCGCCACAATTTCGCATAATGTGTGCGGAATTATGTTACATAGCTGATTTGCTTGAATATTTTTATAAGCAAATCAGCGTTATTTAACATTAATTCGCATTATGCGATATTAGTCTTTTCCTAATACTTCTTCCCTATATTTTAGTACGTCATTTGCTGTTATGTCCTTTAAATGCTTTCTTATGAGCGTGTGAAGTACGTCACTTTCCTTAATTCTGATTTTTTTTTCAATCATAAAGTCTAGGGTCTTTCTTTCTAACATTTCTGTTTCTTCGTCTCTTAATCTTTGCGTTTGTGCCATTTTGGGAGTCCCTTACAAGCAATTTGTGATAAATAATAATAGAATTTGTTGAAATGTTATTTGTGATGTTGTATAAATTATTCAAAATGTGATTTGTGATTTATTACAATGGATAAAACTCAAGCTTTCGAGATTGTTTCCAAGATTGTTTATGACAGGGCTGTTCAGCTTGTAATCTCTGGAAATCCTGCTTTTGATTCAGAATTGGTTTTAGCTCATTTGGAAATGGTCCTTGTTGAGTGGGGTTATAAGTCTGCTTTAGTTGCTGAATATCACGATTCATTAAAACAAGAAAATGATAATTTTCGAGCTATGGGGATTCACTAATGTCTAATTGGTCTATTAATCAGAATTACATTAATGAAAATGATTTGGCTGAAAATCAGAAAAAAAACCGCAATTTGATTTCAACCCCCACTAATAAGATGGGGGTAACGAAAAAAGAATTCACAATGGACACAGCGGATTGGGATTTAGTCACCCCATTTGAGCGTGAGTTTCCAACTCCTTATATGCACATGGTTATGACTTCAAAAGGTGTTAAACCTGTTCAATGTCGTTTACCTGCTGATAATGAAATTTCTGTTGTTGATTGGGTAAATTTTACATTCGGTATTGAAACAATTTCAAATGAATTGCTTGATGATGAAGAATATCCCTTAGATGAGTTTAAATGGAATAGAGCGGTCGAATTATTTGACGAAACTCTACAGCATATTTTTGGATTTGGAATAAGTCATAAACAAGATAAAGGACGTAATTTTTACAAAGAAACATATTCTTTAGGTGAAGATATGGGGCTTCTTTGTATAGGCGGACAAAGAAATACAATCTTGGTGATGATCAATGGTCGTGGTTGTGCATTCGGCAATTCAGGTTGGGAAAGACGGCTTTACAATTTTTTAAATACTACTGCTAAACGTCCAAAATTAACACGTGTTGATTTGGCACACGATGATTTTGAAGGTTTAAATATCAATGTTGATTGGGGTAATCAACAAGATGATTTAGGCGGTTTTCAGTTAGGCAATAGAGCGCCCAATATTGAATACAAAGGTAATTGGAAAAGACCTAATGGTAGAGGTCGAACTCTTAATATTGGCTCTCGTGAAAGTGGAAAGTATTTAAGACTTTATGAAAAGGGTAGAGCTGAAGGTGATCCTAATGACAACTGGCAACGTGCTGAAGTTGAATTAAAGTCTGTAGATAGAATTTTACCTTTTGATATTTTGCTTGCACCAAGTGAATATTTTATAGCTTGTTATCCATGCTTTGAATTTTTAGCAAAGCATTTACAGCCTGCAAGAATAGAAACAATTAAAAAGACTGCTCAAATTAATGCACAGACTGCTATTGAAAATTTAAAACATCAATACGGCAAATATATCAATATTTTTAAACAAGTTTTTGAACCTGAAGAATTAATTAATCTAATTTCATGTTCTGATCCGCTTGCTTATCCCAAGCGTTTAGATCATGTCCTTATTACTGCTCGGAGAATGTAAAAATGATGCAATTTAAAAACAAAGTAAAAATCTTAGGTGCTAAGTCTGTAGATTTTAAACCTGATGATAATTCGGGTCGTCATTACAATCATGTTTCACTTTATTGTGAAATTCCTTTGAAAAACACGGATGGTACTGCGGTTGGTAATGCTTGTGAAGTTTTCAACTGGCAAGACAATAGAAATTTCGTACTTCTACAAAATCGTAAATTTCCTTTAGAAGCTGATATTACTTTTGAAATGGTTACATCAGGTAAAACAACAAGTTTTGTTGTTCTTAATGTGGAATTACCAAATGAGCCTAAAGTTTAATTTTATAGTCTATACCTGTCCTATCTGCGGAACAGCAGTTAAACAAGGTTATTTGGACTTTCATATTTCAGCCTGCAAGGGCTAAGGATTGGCTAACAGATGAATGAATCATGCACTTTTTTAATTGATGGTTTCAACATATCTGATTTAGCCATAACAGGTACGCAAGCATCGCAAATTATTATCGCTATTGCTTCGTACTTTCTTGTCATGTGGTTGCTTAGACAACTGCGTTTTAATGTTAAGTAAGGAGTCCGACATGGATACTAAACAAAAATCAGCACTCGTTGGCGTTTCTATCATCCCTGCAATGCTAGCAACAACTTCTGCGAACGCTGCATTAACTTTGAACACTGAACAATTCACTACTGATATTGCAACTGCTGAAACTTTCGGTATCGCAATTGGTTTAGCCATTCTTGGCTTTGTAGCTGTGTTGGCTTTAGTTAAAAAAGCTCGTGGCGCTGTGAAGTAATAACGATTACGGGCGATGTGAGCGACTTGGGAGCGAATGTCGCCCGTATGAGTTTAGGAGACCATTATGGATGAGCCTAGTTTACTAAATTGGATACTTGTCGCAATTGCCACAGCAGGCTTAAAAATATTATTTAGATAATTAAAGGTATTGAAAATATGAAACGTGTAATTATTTTATTACCTTTAGTTATTTATTCTTCTTTTTCATTTGCATCCGAGCAAGACAAATTAACAAAATGGAATAACCCAGTTTCTAAGGAAATACGTCAGGCTCACGCTGATAAATTAGCTCAAACGACATATAGAGAAATTAATGTAAAAGATGCTCGTGTATCGGACGACATTTCAAAAGTTTATCCGCAGATTGAAACAAAAGTTACCAAGGATGGATCTGCAACTCGTGTTGTGGCTGAAGCTGTTTTAAATACTGATAAGGAAAAAGTCGCAAAAGATTGGGCTAAAAAACTAAATACTGCTGCTAAATTTGGTACTGGCGTTTTAGGTAGTGCAGCTTTAGGACTAATGGTAAATGAACTATTACATGCAATTGATTATGTGATGGGAGAAGGTGGAGAAATAAGAAGAAAAAATGTTAATCCTGACGATCCATATCATCAGTATTATTATCAAGCTTCAACTTCAGCAATAAGTAATTACGATTCAAAAACAAAATTTTCGAGTTTTACTGAAGCATGTCAATTTTTTGATAATAAAAAAACTACATATAGTGGGACACTAAAATATGTCAGAACTCAATTAGAATCACATACTTTTGCCACCTGTTGGTATCAGCCAAGTATTTACACGGATGGCTATACAAATACTTATGTATCAGTTCATCGTATAACAAATCCTTCTTATAATCCTGCTGCGCCTTCACCTATTGCACCTGCAACCGAAACAGAAATAAAAGATGCTATTAAAACAAAAGTCTTAGATAAAGCATCTACTGATTCAACTGCAAGAAATTTAGCAAAAAAACTTGTCAAAGATTCATACGCACGCATATGGGACGATAAAGGTAATTCATTAGAAATCCGTGGTGATGTATCTAATAAACAAAAAGATATCGTTTCATCTGATAACCCTGCTAACGATGGACATTCTACAAGTACACCAACTATTTCGGATGGTAAAAGTGGATCAGGTTCATCATCATCAGATTCATCATCATCAGGTACAACTGAGGGAACTACTTTCAATCCTGATGGTTCTGTCGCTTCAAGTTCTGTAACAACAACCACAACAACGACTACAAGTACAACAAACATTGAGTTTGAATTACCTGCATTTTGCGATTGGGCTTCAACGGTTTGTGAATGGTTAGATTGGACAAAAAAAGATGATGATTTACCTGCCAAAGATCAATCAGATTTAAATGTCGAAGTTCCATTTGAAGAAAAAAACGTCTCTGTATCTTGGGGCGCTCAATGTCCTGCTCCAACTTATGAGACTGTTTCTCTACACGGAGTAACTGCACAAATTAAAACAACTGATTTCACTTATATCTGCGATTTAGACTGGTTAATTAAACCTTTTGTAATTGGATTTGCTTCAATTTCTGCATTATTCATTCTCTTTGGTTTCCAACGAGGGGGGGATGATTAATGGGTTCTTTTCTTTACAAAATATTAGATTTATTTGCCAACAACTTTTTTAGACAGTTTCTGACAAGTTTAGGAATAGGTTTAGCTGTTGGTGTTCCATTTTATTTATTACTTTCAACATATTTAGATCGTGCAATTACTCAATTCAATGCATCCCCATATTTAGGCTTACTTGCTGTTTTCGGTATTGATACTGCTTTGTCTATTATCTTTACTGCTGTGCTTACTCGTGCCTACTGGGAATCTATGCGAATTAGGACAGTAAGGAGAGGTTAAAATGCCTAGTATTTTAGTCACTGGTAAGCCCGGTGAGGGTAAAACACACTTCGCAATGAAACGTATTAAACAGGCTTTAGCAGAGGGTAGACCTGTTTATACAAATATTGACGGTATTAAACTTGATGTTTCACCTATTCCAGTAAACTCTAAAGGGGAATTAGATTGGACATTAACACAAGAAGCTAATAAAGAATTAGGCATTAAAGGTGCTTTAATTGTTTATGATGAAGCTCAAAAACTAGTAGATAATAATGATATCCGATATTTCGCTTATGCAAATCGTGAAAAACTATCTAATCGTGATGTAATCAAGGAAATTGAATACCATAGACATTCAGGTCGAGATTTAATTTTCATTACTCAATCACCTAAATTTCTTCATTTACATTTGCTTGAATTAATTAATGAACATTATCATTTAACAAGACTTAGAAAAGAAAAAAGAAGTCAGGTTTCATTGTGGCGTTCTTGGCAACAGAATCCTGATAGTCAAGCTGCTATGGATCGGGCAGAAGATATTTTTTTTGAAAAGTTTGATACTCAAATATTTAACGAATATAAATCAACCGAAGCTGTTACAGATGGCAAAATTCGCATTCCTGCTCATTATTATAAATTAGGTGCAATTGCAGGTATTTGTATATTTGGCGCAATAGCCCTTTTGGCTAATGCATTGGGACATTTCAGCGATGGTCGAAGAATAGGTCAACCTGTTGAAGATATCAACAAAGCTAAAGAACAATTAGAACAACGTGATAAAAACTCACCATCTTCAAAAATAGAGACAGATAACGCAAACGTTAATCAAGAATGCAGAAAAGCTGAAAATGTTGATAAGCCTGAATGCATTAAATGGTTTGATGATTTAACAAAAAATAATGCTTCTGTTCTTCCTGATCCTTTCGGTGGTGTTCAAGTTATCTATGATCCAACAAAGCCATACGACTTAGAAGATATTCAAAAAACTGTACGTTATGAAGTAACACAAAAGCCTCTATTTTCAGGATGTATAAAGAAAAATGGTAAATATTACGGCTACACTCAACAAGGTACATTGCTTGATGTATCAACTTCTGATTGCAGAAAACTTATAGAAGATGGTGACAGACCATTTAATTATTTTAAGGAAAATAACAATGCTCAATTATCTGTTCAAGCAACTGATACGAAACTTACTGAACCGACTAATGAATTATCTATTCAGGAACAACCGTACCAAGCGCAAAATTACATCGAACCACACTTACAAGCAAAAACTGTAAATGGTGCAAATTCATCATCATTTAGTTTTTAACTCAACATTCTAGGAGCTATACAAATCCATTATTTATATGTTTTTTTAACAGCATGTATTTGTTTAGCTGCTTGTATTTATTATTTATTTGGTAGGGATTAGCGAGTGTCTACGAGCGACACAAAGGAAGAATGAATTAAATTTTCTTCTCCTTGATTACAAGCTCCCATTAAAACCTAAGACTTAGAAACAGAGCGTCCGTATGGCGCGAACTGATGGAAATTATTATGACTTTTGGAATATTTGATGTGGTAATGTTTGGATTATTATTTGCTGTATTAAGGTGGAAAAATGCGTGATGTTAAACCTGAACCAATACCAGAAGAAGCATTAAAGATTCTTGAACAAGAGAAAAAAACGGATCAGAAGCCATCAAAATTTTTTTATTTATCATCATTTGTGGTTGGTATTCTTTTATATTTAATAATACGCAATTTCGCATAATGTGTGCGGAATTATGTTACATAGCTGATTTGCTTGAATATTTTTATAAGCAAATCAGCGTTATTTAACATTAATTCGCATTATGCGATATTAGTCTTTTCCTAATACTTCTTCCC